>CAXBMB010000036.1:0-37555 GCA_963976695.1 uncultured Rhodovibrionaceae bacterium | reverse complement strand
CCGACGCCGGCTATCAGATGGCTGCGACGTGCGCCCGGGAGCAGGGGTTGAAGTTACCGTTTCTCGAGTGAGCCGCGATCAAGCGGCGAGTAAGCGGCCCGGGTGCGCGCGGGAAAGAAGGCCGGTCGGCTCGGCTTTTTTTTTCGCGTCTTTTCGGGGTGGAACGGGCCTGCCTACTGGTAGTCGATGAAGCGGTTGATGACCGCGCGGTCATAGCCGTGGCTGGCGGCGATGAGCTGCTGGGCGTAGGGGGTTGTCGCCTGGGCCTCGGCGAGCGCCTTGGCGTCCAGCGTTTCAATTAGTTTGCCGTGCTGCATGATGGCGACCCGCTCGCACAGGTGGGCGACAACCGCCAGATCGTGACTGACCATCAGATAGGTCAGGGCCAGCTCTTGGCGCAGCTTGACCAGCAGGTTCAGCACCTCCGCCTGGATGGAAACATCGAGCGCGGAGGTCGGTTCATCCAGCAGCAGCACCTTGGGTTCCAAGATCAACGCGCGGGCAATGGCCACACGCTGGCGCTGGCCGCCGGAGAGCTGATGGGGATAGCGGAAGCGGAAACTCTCGTTGAGGCCAACCTGATCGAGCGCCTGCAGCACCCGTTGATCGACCTGTCCCAGGCGGTGAATTTTCACCGGCTCGCTTAAAATCCGATCCACCGTATGACGCGGATGCAGCGAGCCATAGGGATCCTGAAACACCATCTGAACCTGTTTGTAAAAGGCCAGGTCACGGCGCGCGCCCAGACGGCGGCCATCGACGCTCAAGCTACCGCTCCAGTCGTCAACCAGATTGGTCAGGGCGCGCAAAACCGTGGTTTTTCCAGAGCCGGACTCGCCGACCAGCCCGACCGACTCCTGGGCGCCGACGGTGAGGTTGAAGTCGGAAACGGCGGTCACCAGGTCGGCGTCTCGGCCAAAGGTGACGTTAAGGTTCTCCACGGTGATCATCGGCCTCAGGTCTCCAGCCAGGCGGGGTCGCGTTCCAGGGTGGGCAACAGCGCCTGCCGCCGCCCCAGGTGGGGCAGGCAAGACAGCAGCCCCTGGGTATAGGGATGCTTGGCGTCTTGCAGCCGATCGGCTTGGATTTCTTCCACCACCCGGCCGCCGTACATCACCAGCACCCGATCACAGAAGGTCGAGACCAACGACAGGTCGTGGCTGATGAAAATCAACCCCATGCCGCGCTGGGTCACCAGATCGTCGATAATCGCCAACACCTGCAACTGCACCGTGACATCCAGCGCTGAGGTGGGTTCGTCGGCAATCAGAATGTCGGGATCGGGAATCAGCATCATGGCGATCATGATGCGCTGGCCCATACCGCCGGAAACCTCGTGGGGATAGGCCCGCAACACCCGCTCCGGATTTCGAATCCGCACGGCCTCCAACATTTCGATTGCCCGTCGCTGGGCCTCCTTTTTCCCGACCTTGGCGTGGGCGCGGTAGGATTCGACGATCTGCTGGCCCACGGTCATGACCGGGTTGAGCGAGTATTTCGGATCCTGCATCACCATGGAAATACGGCGTCCGCGGATACGTCTGAGCTGCCGGCTGCTGGCCCGCGCCAGGTCCTGGCCATCGAAGGTGATTTCGCTGGCCTGGCAACGGCCCGGCGGGACGGTCAAGCCGAGAATGGCCCGACCGGTTTGGGATTTCCCCGAGCCCGACTCGCCGACGATCCCCAGCTTTTCCCGGCCCAGATCAAAGGAAACGCCGCGCACCGCGTTCACCGGCCCTTTGGCGGTATCGAAGGTTACCGCCAGGTCGCGAACCCGCAGCAGCGGCGTGGGTTTTTCCGGTGCCACGCCGTCACTCTCCGCTCTTGGGATCAAGAACGTCGCGCAGACCGTCCCCAATCAAATTAAAGCCGAGGGAGACAATGAAAATGGCCAACCCGGGCATGGTCGCCACCCACCATTGATCCAGCAGGTACTGCCGGCCGGTGGAGATCATCGCGCCCCATTCGGGGGACGGCGGCTGCGCCCCCAGGCCCAGGAAGCCCAGGCCCGCCGCCGTCAGGATAATGCCCGCCATATCCAGCGACACCCGCACGATCAGCGAGGACAGGCACAGGGGCATGATGTGACCGGCGATCAATCGGACGTTGGAGGCGCCTTGCAACCGGGCCGCGGCGATGTAGTCGCTGTTGCGTACGGTCAGGGTTTCGGCCCGCGCGATGCGGGCGTAAGGCGGCCAAGCGGTCAAGGAGATCGCCAGGATGGCGTTCTCGATGCCCGGGCCCAGCGCCGCCACGAAAGCCAGCGCGAGGATCAGCCTGGGGAAGGCCAGAAAGATATCGGTGATGCGCATCAGGATCGAGTCGACCCAGCCGCCAAAATAGCCGGCGATGGTGCCGATCAACAGGCCCAGGGGCGCGGCGGTAACCGCCACCAGCGCCACTACCAACAGCGTGATGCGCGCGCCGCTGATGATCCGGCTCCAAATATCGCGGCCCAACTGATCGGTGCCAAGCCAATGGACGGAATCGGGTGGTCTGAGGCGATTGTTCAGGTTGACCGCCAAGGGATCGAAGGGCGCCAGCCAGGGGGCGAGGGCGGCAAGCGCCAGCAGCACCAGCAGGATGACCAGGCCGACCATGGCCAGACGGTTGCCGCGGAAGGCCAGCCAGCCGAGATAGATCCGCCCCCAGTGCGCCTGCGCTCTGGACGCCGGGGTGTCGCTGAGCAGCCAGTCGCGCCAGTCCTGGCGGGAGGTCGGTCTTTGGGAAGAGGTTGACTGTGACATTTCCGTTCCGACGTCCCCGATCACCGCGCCCTGGGATCCAGCAGGCGGTAAAGCAGATCGCTGAGTAGGTTCAGGCCGATGAACACCGAGCCGACCACCAGTGTGCCGCCGAGAACCGCGTTCATGTCGGCGCTGAGCAGGGAATTGGTGATATAGAGCCCCAGACCCGGCCAGGCGAATACGATCTCGGTGAGCACCGAGCCTTCCAATAGATTGGCGTAGCTTAGCGCCACCACCGTCACCAGCGGCACCATGACGTTACTCAGCGCGTGCCGCCAGATAATCGTCCATTCCGACAGCCCCTTGACCCGGGCGGTGATGATGTATTCCTGCTGCAGCTGATCGAGCATGAAGGAGCGGGTCATGCGCGCGATATAGGCCAGGGAGTAGTAGGCCAGGATCGATGCGGGAAGAATGATGTGGCTGACCGCGTTCCAAAAGACGTCTCGATCACCCGACAGGAAGGAGTCGACAAGAATCAGGCCGGTTTGCGGCTCGTAGAAATCTTCATACAGGAAATCCAGCCGGCCGGGTCCGGAAACCCATTCCAGCTTGGCGTAAAACAGCAGCAGGCCGACCAGACCGAGCCAGAACACCGGCACGGAATAGCCGACCAGGCCGATCACGCGGACCAATTGGTCGGGCCAGCGGTTGCGATAAACCGCTGCCGCGACCCCCATCGGAATGCCCAGGACGACGCCGAAGATCGTCGCCAGGGTGGCCAATTCCAGGGTCGCGGGGAACACCCGTTTGATATCGGACAACACCGGCTGAGCGGTTAACACCGACTGGCCGAAATCGCCCTTGAGGATCTTGATCAGATAGGTGAGGAACTGCTCCCACAGCGGCAGATGCAGCCCCATCTCGCGGCTTACGCGTTCATAGACATCGGCCGGGGCCCGATCGCCAACCGCCGCCAAAACCGGGTCGATGGGTAGAATTCGACCGATCATGAAGGTCACGAAAACCAGTCCCAGGAAGGTCACGGCCAAGGTCACCAGCAGGCGCGCCGCCGGCGCCAATCGCCGCAACCGCAGGCGGGGGCCGAAGCGCCCGCCTGCGGTCTTGCTCGACCTGCTGTCTTCCCGTCGCGGGGGCGCTTCCTGCATTATTTTTTGGTCACGTACCGATAGAAGTTAGAATCGAAGGACGGCCCCAGGATGAAGCCCTCCACGTTCTTCTGCAAGGCAGACACTTCAATGTCCTGGAACATGATCACGAAGGGCGAGGTTTGCTGGTGCTCGCGCTGAATGGCCTGATACATTTCGGCCCGCTTGGCGGCATCCCTTTCCAACACCGCCGCGTCGGCCTGCTTTGTCATTTCCGGAATGTCCCAGGAGTTGCGCCACGCCAGCGGCTTGGACTTGGCGTTGTCCGAGTTGTCTGGGTTGCGGGCGAAGGTGTCGGCGTTGGTGTGGGGATCCTGGTAGTCCGGGCCCCAGCGGCCGATGTAGATGTCGTGATTGCGCGCCCGGTACTTGGTCAGGGTCTGCTTGCCGTCGCCCGGGATGATTTCCAGCTTGATGCCGGCCTTGGCGAAGGTTGCCTGAATGGACTGCGCCATCTGGGTAATGGTGGTGGTGTTGCGGGTGTCCATGGTGACGGTAAAGCCGTCGGACAGGCCGGCTTTCGCCAACAACGCCTTGGCCTTGTCCACATCAAGGGCGAAGGGCTTGTCTTCCAGCGCTCCGAGGAACCCTTTCGGCAGGAAGGCTTGATGCACGGTGGCGCGGCCCGCCAGGATGGTGTTCGCCATGCCGTCATAGTCGACCAGATACTTCAGCGCCTGCCGGACCTCCGGCTTGGCCAGATAGGGGTTCTTCTGCGACAGGCCGAGATAGTAAATCGCGCCCTTTTCCTTGGACTGGATTTTCAGCTTGTCGTTGTTGGCGATGGAGGCCAATTGATCGGCTTCCAGATTGCGCGCGATGTCGATGTCACCCTTCTCCAGCAGCAACTGCTGCGTCGCCGACTCCGCGACATGGCGAATCAACACCCGCTTCATGGCGGGGGCGCCGTCCCAGTAGTTGTCGTTGCGAACCAGGGAAAGGGAGGTGCTGGGTTTCCAGGCCTTCAACGTGAAGGGGCCGGATCCGGCATAGTTGGTGCGCAGCCAGGCAAAGCCCAGGTCCCCGTCGACTTCATGCTCCATGACCAGTTTTTTATCCACCACCGAACCGATGGTGGCGGTCAGGCTGTAGAGAACGAAGGTGGGGGCGAAAGGCTTTTCCAGTTCCATCACCAGGGTGCTGTCATCAACCGCGCGGATCCGGTCCTTGACGTTTTCGGCGGTGAAACCGAACTGGGAAAGAATGAAAGCGGGGGATTTATCCAGTAGAATCACCCGCTGCAGCGAAAAGGCCGCGTCTTCCGCCGTCAGCGGGTTGCCGGAGGCGAAGGTGATGCCTGGGCGCATCTTGAAGGTGAAGGTTTTGCCGTCGTCGCTGACCGTCCAGCTCTCGGCCGCGCCGCCGTAGATGTTGGCGACATTGTCGACGTCATAGGCGATCAGCCGATCATAGGTGTTGCCGGCGTATTCCGCCGCCGTGAATTCAAAGATCTCCGCCGGATCCAAGGAGATCATGTCGTCGATCGAATAGGCCATAACCAAGGAATCCTTGGGCGTTTGCGCCAAGGTTGGCGCGGCCAGCGCCCCGGCCAGTAGGGCGGCGCTCAAGAGTGTCGATGTGAAGAGTTTCTTCATCCTTGCCTCCGTATTTTTATCGCTTTGTTGTTGGATTACTTTGATTTCTTGACTTACCAGAGGTACCCGACGCCGCAAGCCCCCGTGGTCGCGGCACGGTCCCGACAAACGGGTCAGCAGCAATAAATTTTAAAATGAACGACCGTTTCTTCGGGAACGAAAGTCCAAGCAGCTTAGGGGGTGTGCAAAATGAATCCAACCTATTCCTATGGTTGGATTGTCCCCGGCGAACTGCGATTGGAAGTACACCTTCCGCACCGGCGTCGATCAAGCCGACCTTCTCGGCCGATCGGACTGCTCAGCGTCGGTCCGCAAAGCAGTTGAGCGATATGAATCGCTTGTGATTCCATGCCGTTGATTTGATTCGATGATTTGGTTTGACCAGGGCATGGAGGCGTGTGGACCAAGGCGACCCACGGGAAATGCCATCGCGATGGTCTCGGCCAAGGATTTCGAGACCCTGTTGCGCGACGCCGCAGGGGCGTTTGCGAAGACGGCGCTGATCAAAGGGGCTATAAGCGGCTAATCTTTTCCTATAGGTCTTTCCATTCAACCCGGGTGAATGGATTTGGGCGCACTGCTTTGCGGTGACCCTTTTTTACAGAAGGAACGCAGCAACAGTGACGTCCCAGGACGGGCAATTGGCCAAGCTTGGCAAGCGGTTGAACTTTCGCCGGATGGCGTCAAATCTGATGGTCGGCCTGATCACCGGCATTGTTTCCGTGGTGTTTTCGATTTCCGACGCGGCCTTTGTGTTTTCCGGTCCCTTGCAGAGCTATTTTTACAACGGATTCGGCGCCTTTCTGTTCGGCGGTGCGGTCACGCTGGCGGTGACCGCGCTGTTCAGCGGGTTGAAAGGGGTGGTGGCCCAGTCCTCCGACGAGCCGCTGGTCATCGTTGCGGTGATGGCCGGCACCATCACCTCGGCCAGCCAATGGCAGGTGGATAACCCCGCGCTGCTGCCGACCATTATGGCGGCGATCGCCAGTTCGACGATCATCGCCGGGGCCAGCTTTTGGCTGATGGGGCGGTTCAAGCTGTCCCATTTCGTGCGCTTCGTGCCCTATCCGGTGATCGCCGGGTTCATGTGCTCGATCGGCTGGTTGATGACCCGTGGGGCGCTGGAGGTCATTTCCGGCGAAGTGGTCAGCCTGGACCGCCTGTCCTTCCTGCTGAGCGACCGGCAAACCCTGGCCGAGTGGGCGGTGGGACTGTCGTTCGGGATTGGCCTTTGGCTGCTGTCCCGGCGGGCGATCAAGGTCATTTTGCTGCCGGTCTATCTGCTGGTGGCGGTGTTGATTTTTTACGTGATCGCCCTGGTTCTGGGGTTTGGCGTCGCCGACCTGCGGCGCCAGGGATGGCTGCTGTCGGCGACTCCCACCGAAGCCATCTGGCCGCCCTTGTCGCCGGCTGATTTGGGCCTGGTGGATTGGTCGCTGGTGCTGGCCCAGGCGCCGACTTTCGCGGTTATCGTGCTGGTCTGCGTCCTGGCTCTGCTGTTGGCGGCCTCCGGGTTGGAGCTTTCCACCCGCAACAGCCTGAATCTTGATGGCGAGTTGCAGGCGGTCGGTTACGCCAACCTGCTGTCCGGCTTGAGCAGCGGCCTGACCGGCTATCACGCCCCCGCGCTTTCCGCCATGAACCACCGGATTGGGGCGGACAGTCGCTGGATCGGCCCGATCGCCGCGGTGGTTTGTCTTGCGGTGCTGTTTTTCGGATACCAGGTGGTTTCGCTGATGCCGCGGCCGATCTTTGGCGGCCTGCTGCTTTGGATGGGCCTGTCGATGCTGCAGGAATGGCTGCTGGAAACCGGCCGCCGTCTGGCGCGCGCCGATCTGATTATCGTGCTGGCGATTTTGGGGATATCGGCAACCGCCGGGTTCCTTGAAGGGGTGGGCGCCGGAATCGTCCTGGGCATGGTCTTCTTCGTTATCGAATATTCGCGCATCGATATCGTCAAGTTCGCGGTTTCGGGCGCGGACTTTCACTCCAACGTCGACCGCCCCCAGGACGAGGAGGTGGCGCTGGGACGATTTGGCGACCAGATCTATATCCTGCGCCTGCAGGGGTTCTTGTTCTTTGGCACCGGGCACCGGCTGGTCAAGTCGGTGGAGCGGTGGGTGGCGACCACTGGCGCGGCGCCGGCGCGCTATCTGCTGCTGGACTTTCGCTCGGTCATTGGCTTGGACTCCACCGCCGTGCTTTCCTTCGTAAAGCTCTACCAACTGGCCGAGGCGTACGACCTGAACATTGGCCTAACCAACCTGTCGCCGGAAACCCTGGGGCTGCTGCGTGGCAGTGGCCTGCTGTCATCCGACGACGGGACCATGCAGGTGTTCGAGGATCTGGACCGGGGCTTGCAGATCTTTGAAGACATGCTGTTGGCGCTCTTGCCGCTGGAGGCGCGGGGCGGCGACGCGCGCCACATCGTCGACCTGCTGGAAAGTGAGCTGGGAAACCGTGACGCGGCGAAGACGCTGTTTGGCTATCTTGAGCCACTGGAACTCGAAAGCGGCGATCACTTGATCGAAGAAGGCGCCCAATCCGGGGAGCTGTACTTTCTCGAGCGCGGCCTGATTTCGGTGGTGTTGGAGCCCAAGGGGGGGGCGCGCATCCGCCTGCGATCACTGCGCGCGGGGGCCATTGTTGGCGAGATCGCGCTTTATCTGGGCAGCAAGCGAACCGCGTCCGTGGTGGCCGATGTCCCGAGCCGCGCCTGGCGTTTGGATCGGGCGGCGCTGGATCGCATGAGCGAAACGGACCCCGCGACCGCGTCGCTGTTTCATGAGTTTATTGTCCGCCATCTGGCGCGTCGCCTCGGTGACACCAATCGGCTGCTCAGCCGGCTGGTTAACTAGCGTGCGATCAACCGGGAAAGAGGCGTTGGCGCGCCGAGTTTTAAGAAAATGGCCGCCGGCGCCGCCGGCGTCAAAGGGAGAGGGTTGTTGGCGAAATTGTTGGTAACCGGCGGCGCGGGCTATGTGGGCAGTCACGTCTGCGAGGCCTTGGCGGCGCAGGGTCATGAGGTGGTGGTGTACGATTCTTTGGTACAGGGCCATCGCCGGGCGGTGAAGTGGGGGCCGCTGATCGAAGGCGACCTGCTGGAGCAAAGCAAACTGCATCGGCTTTTTCAAACCCACGACTTTGCCGCGGTTTTGCACTTTGCCGCGCTTTCCTGCGTTGGCGATTCCGTGCGCGATCCGGGGGCCTACTACCAGAACAATGTGACCGGCAGTCTCAATCTGCTGCGCGCTATGACGCAAGCCGGGGTCGGAAAACTGGTGTTTTCCTCGACCGCCGCGGTCTATGGCGCGCCCGAACAGCTTCCGCTTACCGAGGAAAGCCCGCTGGCCCCGATCAACCCTTACGGCGCCAGCAAGGTCATGGTCGAGCAGATCTTGCGGGACTTCGACCGGGCCGTTGGGCTGCGATCGGTCGCGCTGCGCTATTTCAATGCCGCCGGGGCTTCCGCGTCTGGACAAATTGGCGAGGATCACCGTCCGGAAACCCATCTGCTTCCGCTGGCCATCGAAGCGGCCCTGGGACGCCACGCCGATTTTAAGCTGTTCGGGCAGGATTACCCAACAGCCGACGGCACGGCTATGAGAGACTATGTTCACGTCGAGGATTTGGCGCGCGCCCATCTGTTGGCGCTGGACTATCTGCTGGCCGGCGGTGGCAGCCAAATCTTCAATCTCGGCGCCGGCCAGGCCACATCGGTGCGCGAGCTTCTGGCGATGGTCGGCGAGATGGTCGGTGCGCCGGTGCCGTACCGCCGGGCGCCTCGGCGGGCGGGGGATCCGCCAGTTCTGCTGGCCGACTGTCAGAAGGCCGCGGATATCCTGGGCTGGAAAGCCACGGGCTCGTTGCGCGACATTGTTGCCAGCGCGCTGGCCTGGCAGCGGAAAAGATAAGCTAGTTGCCTGGCGGCCTGCGCCGTCGCTTCCGCCACAGCATCCTGGCGCCCAACAGCAACACCAGGAAGGCGAGAAACAGCGCCCGCGCCACGGAAAAGTGTGGCGGCAGGTCCTCGCCCAGCCAAAGCCAGCGGTAGAGAATATAGGCGGCAAAGGCCAGCACCAGAAGGATCAGCAGTAGCCACAGGCGACGAAACAACTTGGATGCGCGTTGTTGCCGGGTTAGCCAAAACATGCGCTGCCTCTTCTAGGTATGTGAGCGGGCGCTGCGCGACAGCCTCGAAGCGTCACGCGCTTCTCGCCACGCCGATCACCCGTTAGCGTCGCAACAGACCCTTGTCCTGCTGCGCCAGGAACCACCGGTAGGTCTGCTTCAAGCCGTCACGAAGGGCAATTCTGGGGGTCCAGCCCAGGTCGTTGCGCAGCTTGTCGGCGGACATCAGCTTGCGCGGCGTGCCGTCGGGCTTGCTGCGATCGGCGACGATCTCGCCGTCGAAGCCAACCGCCTGGGCGACCAGCTGAGCCAGGTCCCGGATCGGCAGGTCTTCGCCACTGCCGATGTTGATGTGCTGCTCGGCGGAATAGTGCGTCATCACATGAACGAGGGCATCGGCGCAGTCGTCAACGTGGAGGAATTCACGCAGCGGCGTTCCGCTTCCCCAGATGACGAGTTGCTTGTCGCCCCGCAGCTTGGCCTCGTGGGCCTTGCGCAGCAGCGCCGGAATGACGTGGCTGTTCTGCAGGTCGAAGTTGTCGCCGGGGCCGTAGAGATTTGTCGGCATGGCGCAGATGAAGTCACGGCCATGTTGACGACGGTAGGCCTGCGCCAGTTTGATGCCGGCGATTTTGGCAACCGCATACCACTGATTGGTGGGCTCCAACGGGCCGGTCAGCAGGGCGTCCTCGGTAATCGGCTGGGTCGCCAGCTTGGGGTAGATGCAGCTTGAGCCGAGAAACAGCAGTTTCTCGACCCCCTGGTCATGGGCCGCCTTGATGCAATTGGTCTCGATCATCAGGTTTTCGTATAGAAAATCGACCGGGTAGCTGTTGTTGGCGTGAATGCCGCCGACCCGGGCCGCCGCCAGAATGACGGCCTGCGGTTTGGCGCGCGCCATCCAGTCTTCCACCTCCGCTTGGCGCAGCAAGTTTAGATCCGCGCGCTCGGCGGTTAGAATCTGACAGTTTTCCTGTTGCAGCCGGCGCAGCAGCGCCGCGCCCACCATGCCGCGATGACCGGCGACCCAGACCCGTTTGCCGGCAAGATGATAGTGCCGCGTCATGTTGGTCGCCTCTTAGTCCTGATCGGAGGGGCCGTCGGCCGCAAAGAGCGCCAGATCGTCGCTGACCATCTCGTGAACCAACTGCTTGAAGGAGATCTCGTGCCGCCAGCCCAAACGATCCCAGGCTTTGCGCGGATCGCCCTGCAGCAGCTCGACTTCCGTCGGACGGAAATAGCGCGGGTCAATCCGGATCAAAACCGCGCCACTTTCGGCGTCCCGTCCAATTTCCTCGCGGTGCCGGCCTTCCCAGATGATCTTTCGCCCGACGTCCGCGAAGGCCAGTTCGGTGAAGTCGCGCACCGAATGGGTCTGGCCGGTGGCGATCACATAATCGTCCGGGGCGTCCTGTTGCAGCATCAGCCACATGGCCTTGACGTAATCCCTGGCGTGGCCCCAGTCCCGCTTGGCGTCCAGGTTGCCGAGATAGAGGCACTGCTGCCGGCCTAGATGGATGGCGGCGACGGCCCGGGTGATCTTTCGGGTGACGAAGGTTTCCCCGCGCTGGGGGCTTTCATGGTTGAAGAGGATGCCGTTGGAAGCGTGGATGCCGTAAGCCTCGCGGTAGTTTACCGTGATCCAATAGGCGTAAATCTTGGCCGCGGCGTAGGGGGAGCGGGGATAGAACGGCGTTGCTTCCGACTGCGGAATCTCCCGCGCCTTGCCGTAAAGCTCCGAGGTCGAGGCTTGATAGAAGCGCGTCTGATTTTCCATCTTCAGGATGCGGATGGCTTCCAACAACCGCAGCGTCCCCAGCGCGTCGGCGTTGGCGGTGTATTCAGGCGTTTCGAAGGAGACATGAACGTGACTTTGGGCCGCCAGATTGTAAATTTCCGTCGGACGAACTTCTTGTAGCAGGCGCAGCAAGTTGGTCGAATCGGTCATGTCGCCATAGTGCAGAAAGAAGCGGGCGTCTTCTTCGTGTCGATCGACATAGAGGCTGTCGACCCGCGCCGTGTTGAAGGAGGACGAACGCCGCTTCATGCCGTGAACTTGGTAGCCCTTATCAAGCAGCAGGCGGGCCAAATAGGATCCGTCTTGTCCGGTAACGCCGGTGATGAACGCGATTTTGTCGGACAAAGACCTCTCCTCCGGGCTTCGCTGGGAAGTTCCCCTGATGAATGAAACAGTGCGGCAAAAAAATCTAACCCCTTCTATACAGGAGTTAAATGTCAGACCAAAGGCTTCTTCATCGCGCGAATTGACCTGAAATCGAAAGCGCTGTCCGTCACGGTGCGGCGGCGTGGCCAGGGTTTTTTAGGGAAAAGAAGGCATAAAAAAAGCCGCTGGACAGCGGCCGGACGGGGCAGGGAAAGGCAAGGCAAGGGCGGGTAAGAATGGCTGGGGAACCTGGATTCGAACCAGGACTGCCTGAGTCAGAGTCAGGAGGTCTACCGTTAACCTATTCCCCAATCGCCCGCCAACCATAAACGGGATCACAACCTGGATCACCAGCGCGCTCACCTGCCGCAGTGAATTTGACGGCGGTGAATTTGCCGACAGTGAATTTTTCATCGCCCGGTTCGTTGCCCGGTTCGTTGGTGGCGCCTTACTTAGTGCAGCCGCTTGGGCTATGCAAGGATAAATATACCGCTTTTTTGCCGCGCGGATAAGCGCGGATTTGCCGGCGTCTTTTTTGCTCCTCCGCCCGCGGCCGACCGTAGCGGTCTTTCACGCCCTTCCTTTTGCGCCACGGCGGCCACGGCCTGCGCCGTCGACTGAACAAGACTTGGCAAATGCGCGGATGACTTTAAAGTAAGTCGCAACAAAGTGCCGCCTGCCCCGAGAGGATCGGGAGAAAAAGCGAAGGCGGAAGGGGAGTGAATGGCTGTGGGTTATTTAGCTTATCGGCGCCGCCGGAACCGGAGCGCTCAACGGTACAGGAACGTGCAACAAGTTTTTGCAGCCCTTGATTTGGGGACAAATAATTGCCGATTGTTGGTGGCCAAGCCGGATTTTGACGGCTTTCGGGTCATTGACGCCTTTTCGCGCATTGTGCGGTTGGGCGAGGGGATCGGCACGACCGGTCTGCTGTCCGAAAGTGCGATGCGGCGCACCATCGAAGCGCTGAGAGTCTGCGCGCAAAAGCTGGAGCGCCGGTCCGTTACCCACATGCGCGCGGTGGCCACCGAGGCCTGTCGCCGCGCGGGAAACTGCGCGGAGTTCCTGCAGCGGGTAAAGTTGCAAACCGGCATTGAGTTGGAGATTATCTCCACCAAGGAAGAGGCCCGGCTGGCCTTGGCGGGCTGCGCGCCGCTGCTGGATCACGATATTCCCCATGCCTTGGTTTTCGATATCGGCGGCGGTTCGACCGAGGTGTCCTGGCTGGAGGTCGGCGGCATCGGCCAACCCGGGCTGGGCGAGAACGCCATTCAAGCGTCGCAATCCATGCCGCTCGGGGTTATCACCCTGGCCGAACGCTATGGCGGCCAATGCATCAACCAGACCAGCTACGCGGCGATGAAGCGCGATGTCATGAACAGCCTGTCCGACTTTCCCAATCAGGTGGCGTTGGCCAAGATCACGGCGGCCGGCCAGTTGCAGATGCTCGGAACCTCCGGCACCGTCACCACCCTGGCCGGGGTGCACAAGTGTCTGCCCCGCTATGACCGCGCCAAGGTCGACGGCTGTTATCTGGGGTTCGATACGGTTGAGGACGTCAGCCGCCAAATCGCGGCGATGAGTTTTGACCAGCGCAGCAGCCATCCCTGCATCGGTAAGGACCGGGCCGATTTGGTGGTGGCGGGCTGCGCGATTTTGGCGGCGCTGTGCGACCGTTGGCCGGTGGGGCGGCTGCGGGTTGCCGACCGTGGCCTGCGCGAGGGTATTCTGGTTTCGCTGATGCAGCGCGGGGAACAGGCCGATGGCGTGGTGGTTCGCCATCCGCGACCGGTGGCCTAACCCCTGCCGATCCGGTCGCGGACCTGTTTTTCGACGGCGCCGGGCAGGGGGGCTGGTCTCCGGCCGGTAAGTAGGCGATGATGACGCTTGCTCGGCGCGTCGGTTTGGACGGCGGTTGTGAGCGAGCATTCTTCAGCGTTGATCATGGAGACCGCGTCAAAACAGTCAGGTTTTGCGGCGGCGTGATCGCGCCATCATCTCTTTCAGTCTCCAGCGATAAGAAGATCGGGTCATGACGGGCAACAGCGACAGCAAGAAGTCACCAGGCCAGAGCCGCCGTCAGGGCGCCGCCGCCGCCGCCCGTTCCCTTAAGGTCCGGGTGAAAACCGCCAAGCGGCGCAAGATCTCCTCCACACGCTGGCTCCAACGGCAACTCAATGACCCCTACGTCATCAAGGCCCAGGCCAAGGGCTACCGGTCGCGCGCCGCCTTTAAGCTGTTGCAGCTCGACGCCAAGCTCACGTTGATGAAAAGCGGTGATCGGGTAATCGATCTTGGCGCGGCCCCGGGCGGCTGGACACAGGTGGCCTTGCAAAAGGTCGGACCCAAGGGACGGGTGGTCGGGATTGACCTGCAGGAAATCGAAGAAATTCCCGGGGCCGACCTGATCCAGATGGATTTTTATGATGCGGAAGCGCCGGCGTTGCTAAAAAAACTGCTGGGCGGCGAAGCCGATCTGGTGATGTCGGACATGGCGGCGGCATCAATCGGACACGCGCAAACCGACCATTTGCGCATCATGGCCTTGGCGGAAACCGCGCTGGCCTTCGCCTTGGAGGTGCTGGCGCCCAAGGGAAAGTTTGTCGCCAAAGTGCTGCAAGGCGGAACCGAAAAGGATCTGCTGGTGCGCTTGCGTGAGAATTTTGACAAGGTGCGCCATATCAAGCCCGAGGCCAGCCGCGCCGATTCGGCGGAAATGTATGTGGTGGCGACGAATTTTCACGGCCGCGAAACCCCATAACCGCCTGACCGCGAATGTCGTGGTTCGCCCGGAAAATCAAAAATTCCAAGGTTTTGGAGCGCGCAGCCCTGCTTCTCGCTTGCCGCATGCAGCGGTGGCTTGGCTTTGAGGCAAAGCGGTGTATGATGCGCCGCCAATCACGCACTCTCGGGCAGCTAGGGACGCACCCCCGGCAGGGCACGGGCCAACAATCCGACGATGAGCCAAAAGCTCGGTTTGGATCCTTGGCCAGGCCGCCAGAGTGTACACAACAGGCACGGTGAGTGATCGGCATGGAAATCCGCGAAGCGCTGACGTTTGACGACATCCTTTTGCAACCGGCGGCATCTTCCGTGTTGCCGACGCAGGTGAGTACGAAGACTCGTTTGACCCGTACGGTTGAACTGGGCATCCCCCTGCTGTCTTCGGCCATGGACACGGTGACCGAGGCGCAGATGGCGATTGCCATGGCCCAGAACGGCGGCATTGGCGTGATCCACAAGAACCTCTCCGTGGCGGAGCAGGCCGACGAGGTCCGCAAGGTCAAGAAGTTCGAAAGCGGCATGGTGGTCAATCCGGTCACCATCCATCCGGATGAGCCCCTGGAAAACGCCCTGGCGTTGATGGAACTGCACCACATTTCCGGTATTCCGGTGGTCGAGCGCGGCACGAAGAAGCTGGCGGGGATTCTGACCAACCGTGACGTGCGGTTCGCCCAGAACCCGAAACAGCCGGTCAGCGAGTTGATGACCCATGAGGGCCTGGTCACGGTCAACGAAGGGGTCAGCCATGAACAGGCCAAGCGGCTGCTGCATTCCCATCGAATCGAAAAGCTGCTGGTGGTGGACGACAGTTACAGCTGTATCGGCCTGATCACCGTCAAGGACATGGAAAAAGCCCAGGCCCACCCCAATGCCTGTAAGGACGCCAAGGGGCGTTTGCGGTCGGCGGCGGCCTGCGGGGTAGGCCTGGACGGCCTGAAGCGGGCCGAGGCCCTGCTGGACGCCGACGTCGATGTAATCGTGATCGATACCGCCCATGGCCATTCGCGCGGCGTGCTCGCCGCCGTCGATGAGGTCAAGCGGTTGTCCAACCAGGTCCAGGTGGTGGCGGGCAACATCGCCACCCGCGAAGGCGCCCAAGCGTTGATTGACGCCGGCGCGGACGCGGTCAAGGTGGGGATCGGTCCGGGTTCGATTTGCACCACGCGGGTGGTGGCCGGTGTCGGCGTGCCGCAGTTGACCGCCATCATGGATGCGGTCGAGGTTTGTAAAAAGGCTGATATTCCCGTCATCGCCGACGGCGGCATCAAATTTTCCGGCGATGTGGCCAAGGCGCTGGCCGCCGGTGCGGACTGTGTGATGATCGGCTCCTTGCTGGCGGGCACCGACGAAAGCCCCGGCGAGGTGTTTCTTTACCAGGGGCGGTCCTACAAGTCTTACCGCGGCATGGGATCGCTGGGCGCCATGGCGCGCGGCTCGGCCGATCGTTATTTCCAGGAGGAAGTGGCCGATACGCTGAAATTGGTGCCGGAAGGGGTCGAGGGCCAGGTTCCCTACAAGGGGCCGGCCGGGGCGGTAATTCACCAATTGGTGGGCGGCGTGCGGGCGGCGATGGGCTATACCGGACATGCCACCATCGCGGCGATGCACGGCAATGTCCGCATGGTGAAAATCACCTCCGCGGGCTTCCGTGAAAGCCATGTCCACGATGTGGTGGTGACCCGTGAAGCCCCCAACTATCGCCGCTAGACTGGCAGCGGTTTAACCGCCGCCGCGACCTGCTCCCGTTTGGACCGTGACAGCCGTTTCTTATCACCCTGTCGGCGGCTGCTGTTGGCCGAACCTACATTCGGGTTTGCGGCGCGCCTGATCTGCCGGCCTGGGCTGCTGGCGCGCCGCTTGGCGCTGGCCCCGGGCAATATGATACCATACCCAAAGGGGCGGCTCGTGGAGCCGCCCCTTTGCCTCGTTAATCGCCTTTTCGAAGCGGGTTTTCCTCGTCGGAGCGCCGCTGGAGTGAGACCCATGATTCCTTCTGCGCGGCTGCAGGCCGTTATTGACCTTTTTACCGCCATGGAAGCCCATCAACGGCCGGCCGACCGGGTCGCCCAGAGCTATTTTCGGGACCGCCGTTTTATCGGCTCCGGTGATCGGCGGGAAGTTTCCCAGACCTGCTACGCCTTGTTGCGCGGCCGTGCGCGGTTGGGCTGGTGGCTGGAACGCGCCGGCGGCAAGGATACGCCGCGCTATCTCTTGCTGGCTTGGCTGGTGCTGTCGCAGGGTCGCGGCGAGAAGGACTGTCTGGGTCTGTTCAATGGCGAGCGCTATTGCCCGGAGGCCCTGAGCGACCGCGAAAGCAGCGTGATTGCCGCGTTGGCGAAGGAAAGATACGCCGTGCGCGAGCAGGAACAAGCTGATCCGCTCGACCATCCGGCGCAACCGGCTTTCGTCCGCTTTGAGCTGCCTCAATGGTCGACGGAAAAACTGCTGGCGCAACTGGGTCGGCAGGGACGTCAGGAATTGACGGCGCTGCGCGATGAGGCGGCGGTGGATCTGCGGGTCAATACCCTGGTGGCCAGCCAGGAGCAGGCCAAGCAGACGCTGGCCGAGGAAGGCATCGACAGCGAAGAAGGCGCTTGGTCGCCCCTGGCGCTGCGCTTGGACGGGCGCAAGGCGGTGGCGGTGACCAAGGCGTTCAAGACCGGGATGGTCGAGGTGCAGGACGAAGGATCGCAGATTGTCGCCCAACTGGTTGACGCCCGACCAGGCAAAAAGGTGGTGGACTTCTGCGCCGGCGCCGGCGGGAAAACCCTGGCTCTTGCCGCGGCGATGAAAAATCGCGGCCAGATCATCGCTTGCGACACCATGGAATGGCGCTTGAAGCGCTCCGCCCAGCGGCTGAAGCGGGCCAAGGTCTTTAACGTCACGCGGCGGGTGCTTAAAAGCGAGCGCGACCCCTGGGTGAAAAAGCACAAGGGCGATTTTGATCGGGTGTTGGTCGACGCGCCCTGCTCCGGGTCCGGCACCTGGCGGCGCAACCCGGAAGCCAAGTGGCGCTTTTGGGAAGAAAATCTGGCCGAACTCACCGCCTTGCAGGCCTCGATCCTGGCCAGCGCCGGCCGCCTGGTCGCTCCGGGGGGGCGCTTGATCTACGCCACCTGTTCGCTGCTGGAAGAAGAAAACGAAGCCCAGGTGGAGACCTTTCTTGCGCAGACCTCGGGCTTTACCATCCTGCCGGTGGCGCCCGTCTGGAAGGCGCTGTTTGCCACCGACTGTCCGGAAAGTCTTGAGATCGAGGGCCGCGCCAACAGCCCCTTTCTGCGACTGGCGCCGGGCAAACACGGGACAGATGGTTTCTTTGTGGCTATTCTCGAACGTGTGAAAGAGGCCTAGTTTCAGACTTGGTTCGCTGCAAAACTGGCGGTGCAGCGGCGCGGCGCCGCGATGATGATGGGGCGAAGAGACAGCATGAGCGACCTTCCGGCCACCGGCTTGATTCGGCCAGCAACGGCGCTGGACGCCGAGGCCATCGCCGCCATTCGGGTGGATAGCTGGCGGGCCACCTATCCCGGGCTGGTTCCAGATCGTTATCTCATCGCCATGTCGGCGGCGCGCGACGCCCGGGGCTGGCGTGAAAGTCTGGGCCGACCCAAGAGTGACATCACGCTGGTGGCGGTGACGGCGCAGGGGCAAAGCGTTGGGTTTGCCTCCGGCGGCCCGGTGCGCCGCAAGCACCTCAGTTGCGATGCCGAAGTCTATGCGCTCTATGTGCTGCCCGATTTTCAGGATCAGGGCTGGGGGCGTCGGCTGCTTTTGGGGCTGTTCGAGGAACTGTCGGTGTTGGGCTGCCGCTCGGCCTACCTTTGGTGTCTGGCGGAAAATCCATCGCGGTTTTTCTATGAGGCGCTGGGCGGGCAGCGGCGCGGCGAGCGGCAGGAAGTCTTTGCCGACACCGCCCTTGACGAGGTTGCCTTTGTCTGGCCCGATCTCTTCGAGCTGTTGGCCAACAACCTGCGCCGCTAGCCCCTCCACCCGCCACGCCGGTTCGGGGAAAATCATCGGGCGCGGCGCGATCGGCGGCGGGGGAGCAGCCGGCGCAGGGGGGCGCAAGGCATCTTCTTCTTGCCCCGGCCGGGCTAATCATTTACCCAACCCACAACCGCCGAAAGTAGCCAATCCATGCCGCTTTGGGTAACGCCTTGTTGTCGCCGCAGCCATGCAGCCTTTGGGGTTTGTCTGACCCCGGTTCAATCGGATACCTAGCCCCCATGACTGATCGCATTCTCATTCTCGACTTCGGCTCCCAGGTAACCCAGCTGATCGCGCGGCGTGTGCGGGAAAGCGGCGTTTACTGCGAGATTTTCCCGTTTAACAGCGACCTGCAGCGGATCAAGGATTTCGCCCCCAAGGGCATCATCCTGTCTGGCGGCCCGGCGTCGACCACCGACATCGGCAGCCCCCGGGCGCCGGATCTGGTCTTCGAGATGGCGGTGCCCATCCTAGGGATTTGCTACGGCCAGCAGACCATGATGCTGCAACTGGGCGGCCAGGTGGAAACCTCCGACCATCAGGAGTTCGGCCGGGCTTTTCTGGAAGTGACCCGGGACTGCGCGCTGTTTGACGGGCTGTGGCGCCAGGGTGAAAAGCATCAGGTCTGGATGAGCCACGGCGACCATGTCACCGCGCTGGCGCCCGGCTTCCAAGTGGTCGCCACCTCGGAGGGGGCGCCCTTTGCCGCCATTGCCCATGCGACCAAGCCTTACTATGGCGTGCAGTTCCATCCGGAAGTGGTGCACACCCCCGACGGCGCCAAGCTGATCGCCAATTTCGTTCATCACGTGGTGGGCTGTCGGGGCGACTGGACCATGGCCGCCTTCAAGGAGCAGGCGATTGCACAGATCCGCGCCCAGGTTGGCGAGGGTCAGGTGATCTGCGGCCTTTCTGGCGGGGTTGATTCCTCGGTGGCCGCGGTGCTGCTGCACCAGGCCATCGGCGACCAATTGACCTGCATCTTCGTCGACCATGGCCTGCTGCGCGCCGGCGAGCGCGACCAGGTCGAGCAGATCTTTCGCGAGACCTATAAGATCAAGCTGGTGGTGGTCGATGCCCGGGCGCTGTTCCTTGACCGCTTGGCCGGGGTCAGCGATCCGGAAGACAAGCGCAAGATCATCGGCGGCCTATTCATCGATACCTTCGAGCAAGAAGCCGGGAAAATCGGCGGGGCCGACTTCCTGGCCCAGGGCACGCTCTATCCCGACGTGATTGAATCGGTTTCCTTCATCGGCGGCCCCTCGGTCACCATCAAGAGCCACCACAACGTTGGCGGGCTGCCGGCGCGCATGCGCATGAAGCTGGTTGAGCCGCTGCGCGAACTGTTCAAGGACGAGGTGCGCGACCTGGGCCGCGAACTGGGCCTGCCGGAAATCATGGTCGCGCGCCATCCCTTTCCGGGGCCGGGGCTGGCCATTCGCATCCCCGGCGACGTTACCTTGGAAAAGGCCGATATTCTGCGCAAGGCCGATGCGGTTTATCTGGATGAAATCCGCCGGGCCGGACTCTACGACGCCATTTGGCAGGCGTTCGCCGTGCTGCTGCCGGTCAAGACCGTCGGCGTGATGGGCGATGCCCGGACCTATGAATATGTCTGCGCCCTGCGCGCCGTCACCTCCACCGATGGCATGACGGCGGACAGCTATCCCTTTGAACACGCCTTCCTTTCGCGCGTCGCCACCCGCCTCATCAATGAAGTGCGCGGCGTCAACCGGGTGGTCTACGACGTCACCTCCAAACCCCCCGGCACCATCGAGTGGGAATAATTCCTGGCTCTGTGGGCCAGCGCTGGGTTTGGCGGTCGCCGCGGATATTGCCGTCCAGCG
The DNA here is from genome assembly GCA_963976695.1 of uncultured Rhodovibrionaceae bacterium. Taxonomy (GTDB): domain Bacteria; phylum Pseudomonadota; class Alphaproteobacteria; order Kiloniellales; family DSM-21159; genus CAXBMB01. The sequence goes on along the minus strand of CAXBMB010000036.1, from coordinate 17,191 downwards.
ACAACAAGAATACCGTCAGGGGAAATAGGGTTCCTGACGGTATTTTTTTTGGGCTTTAACAGGCTGGAAGAAAGGGAAAATCCGATCTTAAAGCCGTTAAGGAACAGCGGATCGCCGCCGCGCACCATGAGGGGATGAATTTCCCGGTTGGCGCGGCCGCCGCCGTCGCCGTTGCCGTTCCGCATGGCCGGTGTTTTCACGGAAGGCGGGTGCCCGCTGCGCTGGGGTGGAAACGCCTGGGGTGGAAATCTATAGGGGTTTTTCGCGCCGCCACTTCCGTTTGCCGGCCGGGCTGTGCATAGTGGTTTTTCAATTGATCAGGGTTTCACGATCCTGGGCTCGGCCAATCGGCGACAGGCGGTCCGGCAGCGATTGACCAAGCGTGGGAGAGCGGCGCCGAGGTTAGGGACTTAATCCCGCTACTTTCGATTTCGATCGAATGATTAGGATCGCGAAAGGGATTGCTAATCTTGACAGGCAAACGACAATATCCGTAAATGTTCACGTGAACTTGGATAGTTTGTCGGGTTTTACGGAGGAATCGGTGCGCTGGTCGGCGGCCGGTTACAAAGCCCCGCAAACAAGAATTGGCCCAGCAGACAACAACAGGGCCAACAAACAGGAATAGGGAGAAAACGCAATGTGGAGCACGAAGATAGCAGCGGGAGTTCTCGCGGCGGCGACACTATTTGGCGCAGGGTCGGCGGTTGCCGACTACCCCGAACGACCGATCCAGATGATCGTGCCTTGGGGTGCCGGCGGCGGAACGGATGCCGTGGCGCGCATTCTCGCGTCGGTCATCCAGGAAGATCTCGGTCAACCGGTGAATGTGGTCAATCGAACCGGCGGATCCGGTGTCGTTGGGCATTCGGCGATCGCAAGCGCAGCGCCAGACGGCTATACGATCGGCCTTGCCACGGTGGAAATCACCATGATGCATTGGCAAGGTCTGACCGATCTCACCTACAAGGACTACGATATCATCGCCATTGTAAACCAGGATGCTGCGGGGATAATGGTCTCGGCCGATAGCAAATACACCGACATCTCGGCGCTCAACGATGCGATCAAGTCACAGCCGGCCGGCACGTTTTCGGCGTCCGGCACCGGCCAGGGCGGAATCTGGCATGTGGCCCTGGCTGGCTGGATGGTCGCCAACGGGCTGGATGCCGGCTATGTCAAATGGGTTCCCAGTGAGGGCGCGGCCTCTGGCATCACCGATATGGTCGCCGGCGGCGTGGATATCGTTACCGCCTCGTTGCCCGAGGGGAGCTCGATGATCGATGCCGGTCGGATCGTTCCGCTGGCGACAATGAATACTGAGCGGCATCCGCTTTATCCCGATGTGCCAACACTCAAAGAGGCGACCGGGGCGGATTGGAACCTTGCCGCATGGCGCGGCGTGTTCGCGCCAAAGGGCCTGCCTGCCGAGGTGCGCCGAAAGTTGGCCGCAGCAGTCGAGAAGGCTTTCAAAAGCGAGGATTATCAGAGCTTCATGAAAAGTCGCGGTCTGGGCGCCGTATGGCTTGGCGAAACGGAGGCAGCCGCTTTCGTGGCCAATTCCGACACGTCTTTCGGCACGGTGCTCAAGGCCGCAGGCCTGACCAAGTAGCCGTCGTGTTTCCGGGCGGCCTGGGCTGCCCGGAACCCGCTTGGCGTGTGATCGACGGCGGAAGCGGCGCTTGTCGGCGCTTTGGTGCCGTCGTCAAGCGTCGTCCGATAGCTTGACAAGCGGTGGAGTTACGGGTCGAGCGGGATCACGAAGCGCTTCCATTTAAACCGTGACTTCCTCGCAAGGAATACGGTCCTCCCATGAAAGCAAACGACCTGATCATAGGCGCGCTGACGCTGCTTGTCGGCCTGCTGTTGCTCATCACCTCCTTCGATTATCCGGCTCTACCGGGCCAGGCGTATGGCGCCGGCACCATGCCGCGTCTCTTGGGAGGCTTGGGAATCGGCCTTGGCGTGGCGTTGCTGGTGAAAGGGTGGCGCGGCGGCGTGGCGTTGGTCTCGCTGGACGCCTGGGCGCGCGACCGACGCGCGATTGGCGTGGCCGGCACCCTGGTGACAACTGTGTTCGTTATCTTGGTATCCGGCGACCTCGGCTTCGTGGTCACGGCGATCATCGCGATGTTCGCGATGATGCTGATTGGCGGCATCCGCGTTGCCTTGGCGCTGGTGGTTTCGGTGTCGGCGTCGCTGGTAATTTACTTGGCTTTCAGCCGCCTGTTGCTTGTCCCTCTGCCCCGTGGCCCGGTCGAGAACCTTCTCTGGTGAAAGCTGCCCCACCTTAGTCAGTCTGGAGTGCCCGATGCTGCTCGAAGCTTTGACGATCGTCATGCAGCCCGATGTGCTGCTCACCATATTCCTGGCCGGCTGTTTCGGGATGTTTGTCGGCGCGATCCCCGGCTTGACGGCAACCATGGCCACCGCGCTTTTGGTTCCGGTTACCTTTTTCATGGACCCGGTGCCGGCCATTGCCTCCATCGTCTCCGCCACCGGCATGGCGATTTTCGCGGGCGACATCTCTGGCACCCTGCTGCGAATGCCCGGTACGCCAGCCTCGGCCGCCTATGTGGGTGATGCCTACCGCATGAGCCAGGCGGGCCGGGCGAATGAGGCGCTTGGCGCCTGTCTGTTCTTCTCCGCTTTCGGCGGAATCCTCGGCACCATCGCGCTCAGTCTCATCGCGCCGCAGCTTGCCGAGATCGCGCTGAAATTTTCGTCATTCGAATATTTCTGGCTGGTGCTGTTGGGCCTGTCGAGCGCGGTGTTCGTTTCCTCCGGCTCGCCGTTGAAAGGGATGGTTTCGCTGTTCATCGGGCTCGCCGCGTCGTTGGTGGGGCAGAACAATCCAACCGGCGCCGCGCGCTATACCTTCGAGTCGGTGGAACTGCTGGCGGGCATTCAGTTCATCCCGGCGATGATTGGGCTGTTCGCCGTGTCCGAGGTGATGCGCTCTTACACCAAGGTGCCGTCCGAGGCGCGCACCCCGCCGGTTCGCGGGCCGATTTTTCGGCCCCAGTTCGCCAACCTGCGGCGCTACCCTAAGCAAGCTTTGCGCGGGGCCACGGTGGGGACGATGATCGGCGCGCTGCCGGGTGCGGGCGCGGATATCGCGGCCTGGGTTTCCTATGCGATCTCGAAGAAGTTTTCGCGACAGCCGGAAAAATTTGGAACCGGACATGCCGAAGGTCTGGTCGAAGCGGGCTCCTCCAACAATGGCGCGGTGTCGGGCGCTTGGATTCCGGCGCTGGTTTTCGGCATTCCCGGCGATACGATCACCGCCATCGTGATCGGCGTGATGTTCATAAAAGGCTTGAACCCGGGGCCGATGATTTTCATCCAGCAGCCCGAGATGGTCTATGCGGTGTTCATGGTGTTCGTGCTGGCAAATCTGTTGATGCTGCCGATGGGCTGGGTCGCGATCCACGCAACCGGGCGGCTGTTGTCGGCACCGCAGCGCATTCTGATGCCGTTGATCCTGATCTTCGGCGTGGTCGGCGCCTTCGCCATCAACAATTCAATGGCGGGTATCATCATCATGCTGGCCTTTGGCGTGCTGGGCTTCCTGATGGAGGAAAACGACATCCCGCTTGCCCCGGCGATCCTGGGGCTGGTGCTCGGGCCGATGATTGAAAAATACTTCGTTACCTCAATGATAAAGGCAGACGGAAATCTGCTCGCCTTTTTCGAGCGACCGATTGCGGCGGGGCTCGGGATCGCGACGCTGCTGCTGTGCCTTGCTCCGCTGGTCCGCTGGCTACGCAGACGGCGGGCCTGAGCCGGCTTTCGGTCGCGCAAGGCTGGGCGCGGGCCAGGCGGGCCGATGACGGCAGCGTCATCACGACGGTAGGCCGATGGCAGTCAGCCTTGCCCAGCGGGCCCGGATAGGTCGCGCAGCGATCCCCGCATGATCAACTCGGCTTCCAGGGCGATCACCTCGACCGCGTCGTCTTCCTCATCGGATTTCAACAGCATCGTCGCGGCGATCTCGGCCAGCTTTTCCACCGGAATGGCAATCGTCGATATCCCGCCGTTGAGCCAGCGATAGTAGGACGGGTCGCCGTAGCCGATCATGGGGATGGTTTGCGCGTTGGCTTCCTGTAGCGCGTGCAATACGCCGTTCGAGATTTCAAAGCCGCCGCATAAAATCGCCGTCGCCCGGCCATCTGCGATCAGGGATCGCGTCGCCTCGCGCGCCACCTCCCACAGCGGCGCGCCGGTTCGGATCAGCGCGTCGTCGTCCTTCAAGCCGACATCCGCCCGTCCCTGTCGGAAGGCGGCTAGGCGCTCGCGCCCGGAAGACAGCGTGGTTTCAGTGCCCACATAGGCGATCCGCCGATGGCCTCGTTGGTGTAAAAGACCGACGGCCCGGCGAATCGGAGGGCTGTCGTCCACCAGAATGGCCGGACCCTGTGGTCCGGAATCGCGCCGACGAATGAGCTGGACGATGCGCGTCTTTCCAGGCTGCGGTCTTGGGTGACTGGGGGCGCCCCCTGGTGCGGGCACCATCATGATCGCGCGCGCCTGCACCTCGGTCAGCCGTTGCAGCGCCTGTTCCTCCGCCTCGATGCGGTCGCCGGAAAGGTGAATGATCAGTTGCACCGCCGCCGCCTCGCAGGCAAGCGCGAGCCTATTGGCGAAACGGGCGTAAAATTCGTTCACGATATTCGGCAGTATCAGCCCGATTATCGGGGCGCTCTCGCCGCGCATGGCTGTTGCGGCAATGCTTTTGACATAGCCGATCTCCCGCGCGTGGCGCAGAATCTTCTCCCGCGTTTCCTTTTGTACATTGGCGTGTCCGGAAAGGGCGCGCGACACCGTCATGTGCGAGATGCCAAGATCCCTGGCAATGGATTTAATCGTGGCGCGTCCGGTCAAATGGCTCTCCTATTTTTCAACCGACATTACCTATTTGCGCGACAGCTGTCTTGACGAAACTTGTTGTTCTCGCTTAATGTTCACGTGAACATATCATTGTTGTCTCGGACGGAGAATAGACGCAGATGATGCCCAGTCTGGAAACCAGAACCCACGCCTTGATAGCAGAGCTTGGGTTGGGGTCGGCGGCAGATGTGCATTCGGTTATCCCCCTGACCGGCGGCGTCGCCTCGGACATTGCGCAGGTGCGGATGAAAGACAGCTCGCTGTGCGTTAAATTCGCGCTGCCCAAGCTGAAGGTGGCGGAAGACTGGCGGGCCCCGGTGCATCGCAATGCGGCGGAATATGCATGGCTTTCGGTCGCCGCGCGGATTTTGCCGGAAGCGGCGGTGCGGCTGTATGGCCGATCGGAGGCGCTGCACGGTTTCGCGATGGAATTTCTGGAAGGCGAGGCTGTCTACCTCTGGAAGACGGCGCTGCTGGATGGCCTCGCGCCGCCGCGGGTGGCGCGCGATGTGGGCGATATGCTGGGGCGTATTCACGCGGCATCGGCCGGTGATGGGTTCGATGTCGCCCCGTTTCAGAATCGGGATGATTTCTTTACGCTGCGCATCGAACCTTATCTGACCTTTACCGCGACCCGTCACCCGGCGGTCGCGCCGCAATTGACTGTTCTGGCGGCGCAGCTCTATGAAGCGTCTGACGTTCTGGTGCACGGCGACGTGAGCCCGAAGAATATTCTGGTCCGCAGTCAGGGGCCGGTCATCCTGGACGCGGAATGTGCGACGATGGGTGACGCCGCTTTCGACCCCTCCTTCTGTCTCAACCATTTGGCTCTCAAGGCCGCGCATCTGCCGGATAACCGCGCGGCGCTGCTGCGCCAGATGACGGCTTTCTGGGATGGATACCGCCCTTACGTCCATTGGGAAGAACCGGCCGAACTGGAGGCCCGGGTTTGCCGGCTGTTGCCGGCTCTCCTGTTGGCTCGGGTCGACGGAAAATCGCCGGCGGAATACATCGACGAGGCGACGCGGACTCGGGTTCGCACGACCGCGCTTGCATTGCTGACGTCGTCGATCCGTCGCCTGCCGGACCTTATTCAGCAGATCGAAGTCAAATTGAAAGGAAGTGGCCGGTGACAGCCATTGCAAAAGTGGGCGCGCGCAGAGTCTGGGATTCCCGTGGCCGGCCAACGGTCGAGGTTGATGTAACGCTGGAAAACGGCGTGCGTGGGCGGGCCATCGCGCCGGCCGGCGCCTCGCGCGGGACGCGCGAGGCCATCGATCTGCGCGATGGCGGGTCGGCGTTGCGTGGCCTGGATGTTCGCCAGGCGCTTGCAAGCGTTGATTCTTTGATCGCCGGCGCGCTGATAGGGCGGGATGTTCACGATCAGGCGGGCGCGGATCAGGCCATGCTGGCGCTGGATCCTTCGCCATTGAAGGAAAAGCTTGGCGGGAACGCGACGGTGGCGACTTCGCTGGCCGTGCTGCACGCGGCTGCGGCCGATGCCGGCGCACCGCTGTGGCGGCACCTGGCTGATTTCTATGGCTGCACCCCGTCACTGCCCTTGCCCGAAATACAGATCTTCGGCGGCGGCGCTCACGCCGGCCGGCGCGTCGATATTCAGGATTTCATGATCATGGTGCCCGGGGCCTCAACCTTCGACGAGGTCTTGGAAGTCACCAGCGAAGTGTATTTCGCCGCCGGCGACATCATGGCGTCGAAGGGCCGGTTGGCCGGCGTTGCCGACGAAGGCGGCTGGTGGCCGGCCTTTGACAGCAATGAAGAGGCGTTGGAGACGCTGGTTGCCGCCATCGAGAAGGCCGGCGAAAAACCCGGTGACCGGGTGGTGATGTCGCTGGACGTCGCGGCGTCGGAATTCGGCAAGAATGGCCAATATCGGCTCGCGCTCGAAGATCGCAGCATGGACAGTGGCGCGCTGATCGACCTGCTGGGCGGCTGGCTGGACGCCTACCCGATTGCCAGTGTGGAGGATCCGGTGGGCGAAGATGACATCGCCGGCATGGCCGAATTCACCAGAAGGTTCGGTAACCGTGTGCAGGTCATTGGCGATGACTATCTGGTCACCAATGCCGACCTGGTTGAGTGGGCTGCTCAGCAAGGGGCCTGCAATGCGGTTTTGATCAAGGTCAACCAGGCCGGCACGGTCAGCGAAAGCCTCGACGCTTTCCGGGCGGCGCGCAAGCGCGGTTGGGGCGCCATCGTCTCGGCGCGTTCGGGCGAAACAGAGGACATTTCCATCAGCCACCTGGCGACCGGATTGGGCGGCGGGCAGTTGAAGGTCGGTTCCTTCACGCGCTCGGAGCGAATGGTGAAATGGAACGAATGCCTGCGTATCCAGGAAGAACTCGGCGCCGGCAGCTTCGTCGGCGGCGCGCCGCTGGCGTCGACGTGGTGGGGCAAAAAGAAGGAAAAAGTATGAAACTGGCACGATACGGCGACCGCCATGACAGCAAGATCCCCTGCATCATGGACGCGGACGGCGCGGCGCGCGATGCGTCATCGGTGATCGGCGATTTTACCTCCGACAGCCTGGCGGCGGCGCTGAACCGGCTCCGCGATAGCGATCCAGCCGACTTGCCTTTGGCCGATATCGCCGGCAAGCGCCTGGCGCCGCCGGTGGCCCGGCCACGTAACATCTGGTGCGTGGGTCTGAACTATTCCGACCATGCCGAGGAAGCCGGCATGGCTATTCCTGACGAGCCGATCCTGTTCAACAAGTCGTCGGGCAGCTATTGCGGACCGCATGACCACATCCTCTTTTCGCCGAAGATGACAAAGCTGGATTGGGAGGTCGAGCTTGGCATCGTGATCGGCAAGCCCGCGCTGAATATTTCCGAAGCCGAGGCAATGGATCACGTCGCCGGCTTTGTGCTGGTCAATGATGTGTCGGAGCGGGCTTGGCAACTGGAACGATCCGGCCAATGGGCCAAGGGCAAGAGCTTTCCGAATTTTTGCCCCACCGGCCCGTGGTTGGTGACAGCCGACGAACTGGGTGACGTACAGGCCTTGTCGATGTGGCTGGACGTGAACGGCCAGCGCATGCAGACCGGCAACACCAACAAGATGATCTTCGATGTGAAAACCATCGTCAGCTATCTGTCGGCGTTCACACAACTCGAACCGGGCGATCTGATCTGCACGGGAACGCCACCCGGTGTGGGGGCCGGCGTGACCCCCCCGGTCTGGTTGACGGTCGGCGACAAGGTCACTTTGGGCATCGACGGACTGGGGACACAGTCGCAGACCGTCGTCAAACTCTAAAAAAATAAGGAAAGCGGCTATGAACCAGCTTGATCTGACCGGCAAACGCGCCGTGGTAACCGGCGGCGCCCGCGGCATGGGATTTGCCATTGCCGAGCGGTTTCTGAAAAGCGGTGCGGCGGTGTCGCTCTGGGACCTGAACGCAGCAACGCTGCGATCCGCCCGCGACACACTGGCGGCGTTGGGATCCGTCGATAGCCAGACGGTGAACGTGGCGGACTATGAAAGTGTCACCGCCGCGGCGGCAAAGGCGGTGGCGGCGATGGGCGGCGTCGATCTTCTGGTCAACTCGGCGGGGATTGCCGGGGTCAACGCACCGCTGAGCGATTATCCGCTCGATAGCTGGAACGCCGTGTTGGACGTCAATTTGAACGGGGTGTTTCACACCTGTCGCGCCCTGGTGCCTGAGATGCGGAAGTCCGACTATGGGCGCATCGTCAACATCGCGTCCATGGCCGGCAAGGATGGCAATCCAAACGCCTCGGCCTATTCGGTGTCGAAGGCCGGGGTGATCTGTCTGACCAAGAGTCTGGGTAAGGAACTCGCCACCACCGGTATTCGCGTCAACGTCATCTGTCCGGCGGTTATCAAGACAGAGATGCTGGAAGATGTGAGCGAAGAGCATATTGGTTACATGCTTGCCAAGATCCCGATGGGGCGCATGGGGCGGGTGGATGAGATCGCCGCCATGGTCGGCTGGCTGTGTTCAAGCGAGTGTTCCTATTCCACGGGCGCGGTCTTTGACATGTCCGGTGGCCGTGCAACCTATTGATCCGCCGGGGTCCGCCGCGCTGAAGACCGGCATCTGATCGACTTGGCAAAGCCGCGCTGTGCGCTTCGTTCCTGTGGTGATTGACGGTTTGGACGTTGCTTCGTGCGTCGCTTCTAGGCGTCGCCCTCGGTTTCGATTTTGATGGCGTTGCCGCAGTGCTTGCAGTGGACCGCGTCGCGGTCGTGGCGATTGAGGCCGCAGGTCGGGCAGGGGTAGGCGAGTTTGCTGGGCCGAAAGATCGACTGGGCCAGGCGCAGGAACAGCGCAACCCCGACGATCATGATCACCACCGACAGCAGCTTGCCGATTTCCCCCACCAGGATGATGTCGCCAAAGCCGGTGGTGGTTAGGGTGGCGACGGTAAAATAGAGGGCGTCCAGATAGCTGCCGATATCCGGGTTTTTGCGAAATTGGGTGACGAAAACCAGCGCCGTGGTGATGAAGATGAAAACCGCCAGATTGAGGCTGGCGACAACGACTTCCTCGTTGTGTCGGAAAAAGGCGGTTTCACGCCGGAGATCCCGCACAACATGGTAGGAATGCACCAGTCTCAAGGCCCGCAGCACGCGCAGGAAAGCTAGATTCTGGGCGAAAAACGGCGCCAACAGCAGCGACAAGATCACCAGAATATCGAACAGGCTGGCGAACTGAAACAGCAGCCGCCAGCGAAAAGAGGCGATCCACATTCGGGCGGTGAAATCCAATAGGATCAAACCTCCGATCACCAAATCGGCGGCTAAAATCGCCCCGTTCATCGCCATCGGCGCGGTCACAACCAAAAAGGTGATGGTGACAAGATCGAAGACGATAAGGCCATAGCGGAAGCTGGCCGCCCGGCGGCTGTGCCCGACATAAAGGTGGCGGATGGTTTTTTGCAGCGTATTGTCCAGCATGACCAAACCTTATACACGCGGCTTGATCGAACACAACCGGGCAGCGCGCGCGAACTTTTCGATCCCGACCACCGGCACCAAGCGGCAGACCGGCAGGTTGCTTTCCCGCCAAGCCGGCCAAGCCGACCGGCCCGCTGCCGGATCGGCCGGTCACCAGTCCAGCCAGTCCCGTAGCGCCGCGGCTACCGCCGCCGGCTGTTCCATCGGGGTCATATGGCCGCTATTGGCGATCAGTTGAAAGCGCGCCTGGGGGATAAGCGCCGCCATCTGCCTGACCGCGCCGGGTTGGGTCAGGCGGTCGCCGTCGCCGCAAAGCACCAGGGTCGGGCAGGTAACCCGGCGCAGAACCGCGCTGCCGTCCTGGCGCGCCATGGCGTTTTGGCGCAGGAACACCTGCTTGCCGAGCCGCTGGTTCATTGCCTGGAGGCGCGCCACCAACGCCTGGTCGCCCAGGCGGTCCGGATGGATGAAGGTCGGCAGGTTGTGGCGGGTCATGCCGGTGAAGAGTTTGGCCCGGCTGACCGCCCGCGCCGTCTGGGCGCGCCGGGCCAGCTGTTCCGGCGTGTCGGCGCGCTGCGAGCTGTCCAGCAAAGCCAGGCGGGTGACCCGCTCGGGCGCTTGGCGAAGGATTTCCTGTGCGACGTAACCGCCAAACGAAAAGCCCGCCAGCGCGAAGCTCGGATCGGCCGTCGCCAGCACCCGGGCGGCCAGGTCGGCGATGCTCTGGCCGGTGCTGAAGTCGCCAACCTGGCAATGCACCCGGCCGGTCAGCGCGGCGATTTGCTCCCGCCAAAGCTCGGCATCACACAGAAAGCCGGGCAGCAGCAGCAGTTGCGGTGGAGTTGGGTCGGACTTGTTTCGGGGCAAACGGGCAAACTTTCCTGGAACCGGACAGGGCGGGAGGTGAGGTTACCGGAGCCCGGGATCCAGAACAATTCCGCTGAACGGCGGCGATGGGTGGGCGGGTTTTTCGCTCGACGAGCCGCCAGCGTCGGGTCGGTTTGAAAGGAGCAACGAGATCAACCCGTTTAAACCGTGATCCCGCCTGTTCTTACGCTGTTGGCGGGTGGGCCGCCACAGCGCCGACTCGCCCGGCGCTTATTTCCAAGTTGATTGCACGCCAGTACAAGTTATCGCCAAGGCTTTGGCGGCAAAAGATGAACCGGAATACAACAGCGCGCCAAGCGGTATTGGTCGATCCCAACCAAATGGCGCTTTGGTTGACAGGGCGGGAGCGGGGCCTATGATCGCTGCCAACTCCTAGGAAAAACGTTTATCAAACAAATAGTTGGTAAGGAAAGGCCATGAATTTCAGTCTCTCGGACGATCAAACCGCCTTCCAGGATATGGCGCGCGATTTCGCGGCCAGCGATATGGCCCCCTACGCCGCGGACTGGGACGCGAACGCCAGCTTCCCGGTGGAAACGCTGCGCAAGGCTGCGGCGTTGGGTTTCGCCGGAATTTATGTGCGCGACGACGTCGGCGGTTCGGCGCTCGGACGGCTGGACGCGGCGGTGATTTTTGAGGAGCTGGCGACTGCTTGTCCCTCCACCGCCGCTTACCTTTCCATCCATAACATGGCGAGCTGGATGATCGACGCCTTCGGCAGCCAGGAACAGCGCCAGCGCTTCCTGCCCAAGCTTACCTCCATGGCGCATTTCGCGTCCTATTGCTTGACCGAGCCGGGGCACGGCTCCGACGCCGCCAACCTGCGCACCCGGGCGGTGCGCGACGGGGACCACTATGTGGTCAATGGCACCAAGGCCTTTATTTCCGGCGGCGGGACCGCCGATATCTACGTGGTGATGCTGCGCACCGGCGAAGAGGGCGCCGGCGGGATATCAACCTTGGTGATCCCGGGCGACAGCGAGGGGCTGTCCTTTGGCAAGAAAGAGGTGAAGCTCGGCTGGAATAGCCAACCGACCTGTGCGGTGATCATGGAGAATCTGCGGGTTCCGGTGGCCAATCGCCTGGGAGAAGAAGGCGACGGCTTCAAGATCGCCATGAAGGGCCTGGATGGCGGACGGTTGAATATCGGCGCCTGCTCGCTCGGCGGCGCACGGGCGGCCATGGCGGCCGCCAAGGCCCACATGAAGGAACGCAAGCAATTCGGCAAGACACTGGCGAGTTTCCAGGCCTTGCAGTTCAAGCTAGCCGACATGGCGACGGACCTGGAGGCGGCCCGCCTGCTGTTGCATCGGGCGGCAAGCTATATGGACCAGCAGCACCCGGACACGACCTTGCACTGCGCCATGGCAAAGCGTTACGCCACCGACGCTGGCTTTGCGGTGGCGAACGAGGCCCTGCAGCTGCATGGCGGATATGGCTATATCCGGGACTATCCGCTTGAGCGTTACCTTCGGGATTTGCGGGTGCATCAGATATTGGAAGGCACCAATGAGATCATGCGGGTGATCATAGCGCGCCAGCTTCTGGCGGAGTAGCGGGGGCGCGACCCGAACGGCTCGCAAAAACAGTGCGCAACAAGGCGGCGGATCCACCGGGTGGGTGGGGCCTGGCGCTGCGGTGACAAAACGTGGATGAAATGGAAAGCAGGGACCTAATGACGGCTGAAGCGGAAATTTTGTTTGAGAAAAGGGGCCAGATCGGTCTGGTCACTCTCAATCGCCCCAAGGCGCTCAACGCGCTGACCCTCGAGATGATTCGGGAATTCCAGCCGGTCCTGGAAGCCTGGGCTACGGATGACGCGGTGCGGGCGGTGGTGGTTCAGGGCAGCGGCGAAAAAGCTTTCTGCGCCGGCGGCGACGTGCTGGCCGTCTATCGGGCCGGGAAGTCTGGCGGCGACCTGCCAAAGAATTTTTTCCGCGAAGAATATATTCTGAACCACACCATCTTCAACTATCCCAAGCCTTACGTGGCGCTGATTGACGGCATCACCATGGGCGGTGGCGTGGGAATTTCGATCCTCGGCAGCCACCGGGTGGCGGGGCGCACGCTGCTTGCCATGCCGGAAACCGCCATCGGGCTTTTCCCTGACGTGGGGGGGTCCTACTTCCTGCCGCGCCTGCCCGGCGCGATTGGGGTTTATCTGGCCTTGACCGGGGCCAGGATCAAGGCGGCCGACTGTCTCTATTCGCAGATGGCCACCCACTATGTGCCGACGGAAAAAACTGCGGAACTGCGGGAAGCCCTCGGCACGGCCAGCTTTGGCGCGGACGCCAAAGCCACGGTTGACCAGGTTCTGCTCGGCTTTGCCGCTGATCCCGGACCGGCCCCTTTGGCGCAGGTGCGCGCCCAGATCGATCGCTGCTTTTCCAAGCACAGCATCGAGGCTATTCTCGCCGCGCTGGCGGCCGAAGACACGGACTGGGCCCGGGCCCAGATCGCCCTGCTTGGCAAGCAGTCGCCGACCTCCTTGAAGGTTTCCCTCGAGCAGTTGACCCGGGGCCGGTCGCAGGAGTTCGAAGCCTGCATGATCATGGAGTATCGGCTGAGCCAGGCCTGCATGGCGGGCCACGACTTCTATGAGGGCATCCGATCGGTATTGATTGATAAGGACCACAATCCAAGCTGGAATCCGGCCGATTTGGCAGCGGTCGACGAGTCACTGGTGGCGCAGCATTTTGCCTCGCTGGGTGCGCGGGACCTGCAGTTTTCCTGAGCGAAATCCGAACGGGTCGGCGCGGCGCGGCGGACGCTTTTGTGTGACGAGAACCAAACTTGTGGCGAAGAACAAGATCTCTCTTGCGGGAGGGACGGACCAACGAATGGAGGAACTACCATGGCGGCGATAGGGTTTATTGGCTTGGGCAACATGGGCGGGCCGATGGCGGCCAATTTGGTCAAAGCGGGGCATGCGGTGAAGGGCTTCGACCTTTCGGCGGCGGCAATCGAGGCGGCCGAAAAAGCCGGCGTGGCGATTGTTAACAGCGCCGCCGATGCGGCGGTGGGGGTCGAGGTGATCTTTTCCATGCTGCCGGCCGGGCCCCATGTCCGCGCGGTCTATATGGACGAAGGCGGCGTGATCGAGCGGGCCGATCCGGGCACCTTGATGATCGATTCCTCGACCATTGACGTTGAAAGCGCGCGGGCGGTGATCGCTGCGGCGGAAGCGGCCGGACACCAGATGGTGGACGCGCCGGTTTCCGGCGGCGTCGCCGGCGCGGCTGCCGGAACCTTGACCATGATGGTCGGCGGCAGCGACGCCGCCTTCGCCGCCGCCCAGCCCTATCTGTCCATCGTTGGCGGCAAGGTGGTTCATGCGGGCGGGGCCGGGAACGGCCAGGTGGCCAAGGTTTGCAACAACATGATCCTGGGCATCACCATGGTCGGGATTTCCGAAGCCTTCGCGCTGGGGGAAAAACTGGGACTGGACCCGCAAAAGCTGTTTGATATTTCCGCCACCGCATCCGGCTCTTGCTGGGCCATGCTGAACCACAACCCGGTGCCGGGAATTGTAGAAACCTCAGCGGCCAACCGCGACTATCAGCCCGGTTTCGCCGCCAACATGATGCTGAAGGATCTGAAGCTGTCGCAAGAGGCCGCCAATGTCGCCGGGGCGGCCACCCCCTTGGGCGCCCAGGCCGCCGCGCTCTATACGATCTTCGCCGGACAGGGGCAGGGCGATCTGGACTATTCCGCCATCTACAAGATGATCAAAGGCGCCAAATAGGCCGATCCCAAAAGCCGATCCCAGAAGCCAATCTCGGGAGTTGAGTCGCGGGCTTTTGAGTCGCGGGTTCTTGGGTTGAGAACGTGAGCCGAGGATCTGGGCCGCGGCGTTCAACCCAGGAAATCCTTGCCGCAAGTCGGCATTTCCATAGCGCGCTTTTCCGTGGCCGGAGAAGCGCGCTATTCGTCGAGTTAGGGGGAGGCGGGGCCGGCGCCGCTGGCCGGCCGTGTGACCTGGATGGTGCATTGCCGTGGCGGTCTTCACGGCAAAGATTAGGCCTATAGTCCTGGAATGTTATATAAAATCAAAGGGATTTATTAATTCATCATTAAGCCTCTTTCTTTACCCTCGACCTCGGGGTTCGCTGAACCTAACGACAAAAAAACAACGTGATCGAGAGGATCAAGCCCGTGCAGAGGTCTTACTTAGACGCCATCCAATTGATCGAGCGCCTGCACCGCCAGTGCTTGGAATTGGTGAAGGCGGAGCTTGATCGTCTGACCATCCGCGATGTGAACAACATCCAGGCCCTGATCCTGTTCAACATTGGCGCCGAGGAACTGACGGTGGGGGAACTGACCCAGCGCGGCTACTATCTGGGCTCCAACGTGTCTTACAACGTAAAAAAGCTGGTGGAGAACGGCTATTTGAACCAGCAGCGTTCCGAGCATGACCGCCGCTCTTTCCATGTCCGCGCGTCGGACAAGGGATTGGAGGTCAGCACGGCCATCGCCAAGCTGTTTGATCGCCATGCCTGCCATATGCCCGATGCCGGCATTGTCGCCGAGGAACTGGACGGCGCCAGCGAGGTGCTGTCCAAACTGCTGCGCTTCCTGTCTGTTCCAGGTAACCGAATGGGCAATATTTCCTCCGCCGCCTAGGGTCGGCGCGGCGGAAAGGGGCTCACGTCGCGATCCCGTTTTACCCGTGGCTGCGCCCCTTGGCCGTCCAGTGGCGGCCGCTTGACGACAGGCGCGACGCGCCAAGCACGGCTTTCCAAGTCGATCACAGGCCGGTCCCGACGGACGGGCTGTTTTTTTTGCGGCTGGGGGAGGCTGGCGGCCCTGGATCTGGATCGGGTACGTCGTGGGACAAAATTCAATTATCGCCGGAAATTATTCTTTGCGTCGCTTGCGCCTTGTTCACGGGCATTTTTTACCCATTTACCAGTAGGGTCCGTTCCCGGAACCCGTCTGCGATGTTGAGTTTGCGGTCTGTCGAGACGGATCGGTTCAAGCCGAACCACAAAGTGATGTCGTTTGAACCGTGACAGCGTCTGCTTGCAACCTGTTGGCGTCGGGGTCGCGCGCGCGTCGATCCCCTCCCGTCGCGCGTTTGCGGTTTCAGCCTCGCGGTTCCTGTCGCAAATCGCTGGCGCCGCCGAGCGGGGAGGGAACTTAACGAACCAAATTCTTAGATCAACACCTTGGACCGAAAGCCGTTTTCCCAGCTCATGAAAAGCCCGTCATATCTTCCCAATCCCGAGCAATTTGTCAGTTCGTCGGTGTCGCACAGCCTGCCCGACCTGGCGCAGGACCTGAGCCCGAAAGACGCGGTGACGGCGGTCAATGACTGGTTGATGGATCAGGTGTTGGGGGACGCCACCGCCGAGGACCTGTTGAACGGGGCGCTGCAGGCCTTGCAGAACGCCGGTTTTCCGATCACCCGGGCGTTCTTTGCGTTTAAGGTGTTGCACCCGCTGTTCGATTCACTTTCCTTCGTCTGGCGAAAGGGGCAGGACATCGACATTGAGTCCCATACGCCAAACGAAGAAGGGACGGAAAACGCTTTTCTCAACAGTCCGCAGAACTATCTGATCTCCCAGGCGCAAAAGACCGGGCTCAATCGGGCCGAGAAATTACGCCTGCGGCGACGGTTAAGCGGTCCCGATGCCGAACTCGACTTCGATATCCTCAAACAGCTGGCCGCCGATGGCATCACCGACTACCTCGCCTTCGTGGTGGTCTATGACGTGGCGCGGGAAAACGGGCTGGTTGGGTCTTGGAGCACGGACCGGCCCGAAGGGTTTAGCGACGATCAGATAAAGGAGTTGCGGCGCTTTGAAAGCCGTTTGGCGGTTGCGCTCAAGGCCCGGTCCGGCGAGGCCATCGCCCGCAGCGTGGTCGACACCTATCTGGGACCCGATGCCGGGCAGAAGGTGCTCCGGGGCGGCATTCGTCGCGGCGACTCCCAATCCATCGACGCCATCATTTGGTACTCCGACCTGCGTGAATCCACCGCCTTGTCCGAGCGGCTGTCGCCGCTGGAATTTCTCGAACTTCTCGACAGCTATTTCGAATGCACCGCCGGGGCCGCCTTGGCCGAAGGCGGTGAGGTCTTGACGATGATCGGCGACGCCGTGCTGGCGATCTTTCCGCTGCACCGATTCGACAGCGCCAAGGCGGCGGCGCAAGCGGCCTTGCGCGCCGCCAGCTTGGCCTGGACCCGGGCCGAGGAAACCAGCGCGAAGCGCCGAAGCCAGAATAAGTTGCCGTTCCGTTTCGGCCTGGGCTTGCATGTTGGCGATCTGCTCTACGGCAACATTGGCGTGCCCGAACGGCTGCAATTCACCGCCGTGGGCCCGAACGTCAATGTGACCGCGCGGCTGGAGGGGCTGACCCGGCCCCTGCAAAGCTGCATTCTGGTCACCGGGGACTTTGCCGCGTTGCTGCCGGATCAAGCCTGGGAGGACAAGGGGCAGCACCTCTTGCGGGGCCTGAGCAC
>CAXBMB010000035.1:0-38264 GCA_963976695.1 uncultured Rhodovibrionaceae bacterium | reverse complement strand
CGGCGGTGCTATCGGTGGTGTCGGTGGTGTCGGTGGCCGCCAGAACAGCGCCGGCCGGGCCGGCGATCAGGAGACCGAAAAGCAAGCACCGACAGAGGGCGGCAAATTTCTTACACATGGCGGGACAGGCCTTCTTGATCGAGGGAGGGAGCGGCGTGGGGTTTGAACAGCAATGGTTTCATCCACAGCAGCAGCGCCGGCAGCAGCACCAGGGTCGTGACGCTGGCCGCCACCAGGATCGAGGCGATCAGAACGCCCACGGTGTTGTAGGGAACCAGCGAGGCAAAGAGCAGCGGCAGGAAGCCCACACCCAAGACAATGGCGTTGCGGGCGATGGCGCGCGCCGGTTCGCCGAACACCTCTTCAATCGCCTGTTCCGCATCGCCGCAACGGCGATAGGCGGCGCGGGTGCGCGACAGGAAGTGGATCGCGTAGTCGACAGCCAACCCCAGACTCAGGGCGGACAGCACCGCCACCGGCATGTCGTATTCCTTTCCGATCACACCGGTCACGCCATAGATAAACCCCACTGACAGGGTCAACGGAACCATGGAAAGCAGACCCCACCAGAAGGAGCGGAACAGCACAATCATCATCACCAGCACCACGGCAAAGGATCCCAAGAAGGCCTGCGCCATGCCGGTCACCATTTTTTCCTGCCAGACCACGTTAATGTAGGTCAAACCGTACCATTTCGGCTCCAGACCCGCCGGCGGCGGATTTTCGGCGACAAAGGCGTCCAGCGCCGCCATCACCTTCTTCATGTCACGGTTGTCGCCGCTGCGAAGCTGTAGCCATAGCGAAGCCTGGCGATAGTCCGGCGTGACGAAACGCCAAAGATCCTGGGGCCGGTGACTGTTCTGAAAGGTCAACAGGGTTTGGGCGACGGCGGCGGCGCTGTCGGGAATGCGGAAGGCTTGCGGGTCTCCCGCCAACAGCTCCCGATAAACGGTCTTCACCAGGTCGCTCAGCGACGAGACCTTGCCGACCACCGGCAGTTTTTCCAACTCGGCCTTCAAGCGATCTAGATAGGCCAGCGTTTCCGGTTGCTTGAACAGCTCACGGGCCTGTCGTTGCTGGTCAAGGAACAGCAGGGCCTCTTCCCAGGCGCCATAGCTGGCGTCATCGGCAAGATCCAGCTTGGCCTCAAGCGCCTGGCTCATGTTGGCGAAAAATTCCACCGGATTGGCGCTGTTCTGATCACTGGCCAATTGGCGCAGGCTGGCGAAGACCGTCTCGACCCTGGCCAGACCTTCGGCCGCCAACCGGGCCGATCGCTGCGCTGCGGCCCTGTCAAAGCCGGCCCGGTCCAGGACTTCGGCGTCGCCCGGCAGCAGCGCCAGATAGGCCATATAGCTGCCGGCAAACAGGCTGTTTAGCGTCCGATCCGCCACCCGGATCGGATGGTCCTTTTCAAACCAGCGGATCGGATTGTCGTTGATCACAATGCGCGACATGCCGACGGCGGAAAAAATCGCCAGGCCCAGCGCGCCGATCAGGACCAGGCGGTAGCGCCGGGTGGCCAGGGCGCCGAGCCGCGGCAAGAGCCGCGCCAACAGCGAGCCGCCGGCAGCCGGGTCGGCCTTCGCCTTCAAGCCGAAGTCGCGCAGTTTTTCTTCCGGGATAAAAAGAATGAAGGCCGGCACGAAGGTGATGGTCCAGAACCAGGCCAGGGCCACGCCGATGGCCACAAATACCCCAAAAACCTGAACCGGCGGGATCGGCGTCAAGGCAAGCGATGCGAAGCCGGCCACCGTGGTCAGGCTGGTGAAAAGCATGGGGGCGTAAAGCTCGGACATCACCGCTTTCAGGGTCGCCCGCTTGTCACGGGTTTGCTGATAGCGGTCGAAAAATTCAGAGAGAATGTGAATCGCGTCCAGCACCGCGATGGGCATGATGAAAATCGGGATCATCGAGCTCATGATATGGACTGTGTTGCCGGTCGCCACCAAAAGCCCCATGGTGGTCAGCGAGGCGGCGATGGCCACCAGCATGGGGGCCAGGATGAGATTGATCTGGCGGAAAAAGAACCACAGCAGCAGAAAAATAACCACCATGGCCGCCGGCGCTGAAATCGCCATCTGGACGAACATTTCGACGCCGAAGGTGTCCTCGGCCACCGGCAGGCCGGTGATGTGGATTTCGTCGCCACCGGCTTGCCACCCGGCGGTGTAGTCAAGCAGCGCCTGGCGAACCTGATAGCTCCAGCGTTTTTCGGTCAGCGGCAGATAGAGCGCCAGCGCCTTTCCGTCGGCGCTCACCAAGGTATCGGCCAGCAGCGGAAGCGCCTGGGCCTTTTCCCGCACCGCCTCGGCCTCGGCCTGGGTCTTGGGAGGCGCGGGCATCAGCCAGGAAAAGCTGACCGTGCCCGGTCCCGCTTGCTCGATATTGTCGACCGTCGAGGGCGCCAGCAGGTCGACGGCGACCACGCCGCCGCTTTTGCCCGCCGCGGCGCCCTTTTCCGGCCACTGCAAGCCCTGGGCAAAGCGCGCCAGGTCGTAGATCCGCTCCAGGCTCTTGGGATTGAAGACGCCTTCGGGGTTTTGCCGATTAACAATGCCCACCACCACCAGGTCTTTCTGGTCGAAGCTTTGCTTCATCTGCTGATGAAAAACCCGAACCGGCTCGTCGCTGGCCAGCATGTTTTCCGGGTCGGTGTCGATGGTGACCCCGGCCAGGAATGGAAAGCTTTGTGGGGCCAGCGTTGGCAGGGCCGCCAGCGCCACCGTCAAGAGCGTCACCAGGGTCATGGCCCAAATCACCAAGCGGGGACGCCCCAGCGCCAGGGAAACAAGCAGCGATTGGGTCATGGCGCAGTTCCTCAAACCGAAGGGGGGAAGGTTTGATAAATTAGTTCTTGCTTATATTCGTGTCAACGAATATATTGTGGCTATCGAAGCGATACCAGTCGGAGCGAAAACCAAGACCGCCGGGCAAGGAAAAGCCCTCCGCGCCCCCTGGTCGGGTTTTTACCTCCACGTCAATCTCTGCTATGAGGGACGATCCTACCCTATCAACTGCTCAGTTAAATGCCATGACCCAAGGTCAAATCGCCGCGCCCGCGAAGCCGCCAGGGGACTCCGCCACGGACTCCGCTGTGGACTTAGGGGCCCGCGCGCCCATGGGCTCGGCTGCTGACTTCCAGGATGCGGCGGAGCGGGCATCCGATCTGCTCAAACTCATGGCCAATGAGCGCCGATTGATGATCCTCTGCCATTTGCAGGACGGTCCCAAATCGGTCGGGGAATTGGAAGGCCTGGTGGGGCTTCGACAAGCCGCTTTGTCGCAGCATCTGGCCAAACTACGCAACACAGGCTTGGTCAAGACGCGGCGCGAAGCACAGACCATCTTCTACTCCCTGGCCTCCCATGAGGTTAAAGCCATCATCGGCTGTCTGCATGAGTTGTTTTGCCAGGAGGTAGCTCGCTGAGGAGGAGGACGAATTGCGCTCTCTTGCCTTGTCTTGTCCGCTTGCCGAAACGGCAGGCCCATCAAAGGAAGCTTCCCCATGTCTCTAGATCGCGTTGTGCTCGCTTTCGCCGGCCTGATGATTCTCCTGTCCACCGCCCTATCCTACTACCTGCACCCCTACTGGATTTTCCTGGCGGTGTTTGTCGGGGCCAACCTGTTCCAAGCGGCCTTCACCGGCTTCTGCCCGCTGGCTATCCTTCTCAAGAAGCTCGGCGTTCGCCCCGGCGAAGCCTTCCGCTAAAGTCCGTTCGTCCCGCTTCACCGCCTCCGAGGCCCCCCCGTCACACCCTGCCGCGCGGAGGGCCTGCGGCGGCGCGGGCCGGTGCTCAGGCCTGGAACAGGGCGTCAAGCCAGTCGTACATGCGCTGGTGAAACAGCCGACGTCCGCTCAATTCCGTATGTCCGCCCGCGCCCTCGGCGGCGGTGAAGCGCTGCAGCGTCTTTGTCGCGGCGGGAATGGCGTTAAACAACTGCTCCGCCTGGCCGGCGATCGGGTCTTCCTCGGCCAGGATGACCAGCGTCGCACAGGTGATGCCGGACACCACCGAGGAAAGCTCGAATTCGTTCAGCTTCACCAAGCTGTCGTAGAAGTCAGCGGCACCGTGCGCCAGCGGCGCGCGCTGCAACAGCTTCCAGCGCAAGCCCGCCGGGGCGGCGGCGCTGTCCAGAAAATCCTGCAGCGGCTGAATCTCCGCGCGATCAATATTGGGAAAGGCGGCCTTGCGCGACTCATCGAGCGGCAGCAGCGGCAAGATGCTCAACCGCAGGTCCCACTGTCCCGGATCGGGAACCAAAGCGGCCAGGCGGGGCGCCAGAAAGGCGGCGGCGCGCGGCGCCAGGAACCCGCCAAGGCTCCAGCCATGCAGCACAATGCGCTCCCGATCCACCGCCGGATTGGCGACGGCGACATCCAGCACCGCGGCGACGACCTTTTCCCAGTCCGGCCGCAGGGCCAGGCCCTGCTCGGTCAGCGCCCGGCCTTGGCCGGGGCCGTCGAACAGCAGGCAGTGATACCCCCGTTGCACCGCCGCCTGCGCGTGTTCGACCAGGATCTCCGCCATCGAGCTGTCATAGCCGTTGGTGCAGACGATGGTCGGTCGACAGCCATCGCCGCCAGACAGAAAGATCCCGGGCAAGCTGGTGTTCTCGAACGGAATCTCCAAGGCGATGGCCGGGGGATCCAGCAGCGGCAGGATCTTCTGAAGCGCCAGCCACTCGCGCCGCGACGCCGCGGCAAGCCGTGGATTGACGCTCGGGCCAAAGAACGGATAGTAGGCCGTACGGTGATAGGTCGCCGCGCGCAGATAGGCCTCGCGCGCGCTCACCGGGTGATTACCGGCGGCGGCCTCATCGCCGATATCCTCGATCCAATCGGCGGTTTGCGACCACTCCCGATACCAGGCCTCGGGCCCGCCGTCGCCGACCCGCGCGACGGTGACCGCCACCTCGCCAAAGTCCGCGCCGCCATAGGTGGCTTGAAACAGCGCCCGGGTGCCAAAGTTCTCCCAAAGCTCGTTGGTGCTTAGCCAGGTTTTCATGCCCACACCCCTTGGTTCGTTGTTGGTGTATTGCCGATCGGCCGGCGGCGCCGCCAATGACCAGGCTGACAACTCCATTGGACCGAACCGAATTTTACCATAATACAAGCCAATGTCCCGGTCAGGCAAAAGACCGTTGCGCCGCCACGCGCCGCCCGCCGCGCCATCCGACCATAGCGGCTCTTGCCTAACGCCCGTTACAGTCTTTAAACCTGTCCGCTGTCGGCGCGCCCAAACCACGCCCCTCGCCTCGGCCTCCGCCCCGTCCCGTCCCCGCGCACCGGTAAACGCCCCATGATCTTCAGTGACCAAAGCCCACTTTCCTTTCAGGACCCCCTGCCCGAGGCTTGCGATGTGGTGGTCATCGGCGGCGGGATCATCGGCACGGCGACCGCCTACTATCTGGCGCGGCAAGGTCAGTCGGTCCTGCTGTGTGAAAAGGGCCGCATTGCCGGCGAGCAGTCGTCGCGCAATTGGGGCTGGGTGCGCCAGCAGGGCCGCGACCCCTCGGAACTGCCGCTGATGATGGAAAGCCTGCGGCTGTGGCAGGGTCTGGCGGCGGAAATCGGCGAAAGCGTCGGCTTTCGGCAAACCGGCTCCCTCTATCTGTCGGAAACCCCGCAGGAACAGGCCAAACACGCCGCCTGGCTGAACGCGGTCGCGGCCTTTCAGCTGGACAGCGAACTGCTGTCCAGCCGACAACTGGGCGAGATCCTGACCGACCGTCCGGAGCAGTGGGCGGGCGGCGCGCTCTATACCGCCAGCGATGGCCGCGCCGAACCCTGGATCGCGGTTCCGGCCCTGGCGCGCGCGGCCCAGCGGGCCGGCGCCGCGCTCCTGGAGGCCTGCGCGGTCAGGAACCTGGACAGCAGCGACGGCCAGATCCGCGCGGTGATCACGGAAAAAGGTCGGGTGCGCTGCAATCGGGTGGTGCTGGCGGCGGGGGCCTGGACCTCTCTGTTCAGCGGCAATCTCGGGATCGACGTGCCCCAGCTGTGCGTCAGGTCCACGGTGGTGCAAACCGCCCCGGCGCCCAACATCCTGAACGGCCAGGCCGCCTCGCACCGCCTGGCTTTACGCCGCCGCGAGGACGGCGGCTACAGCTTGGCGCTCGGCGATTTCTCCGAGCACTTTATCGGGCCGGACTCCTTTCGCAATTTCCGCCTCTTCCTACCGTCTTTGCGAATCGCCTGGAAGGAGGTCAAGCTGCGGTTCGGCGGCGCGGATTTCCTGCACGACCTGCAGCGGCCGCGACGCTGGAGCGCCGATCAGGTTACGCCTTTTGAAAAGACCCGGGTGCTCAACCCGCCCGCCAGCCCACGGGCGGTGGCGCTGATGAAACGGCGCTTGGCGACGACCTTTCCGCAGCTGGCCGGCCTGGAGTTTCGGGAAAGTTGGGCCGGCATGATCGACTCGTCGCCGGATATCCTTCCCATCCTCGGCGAAAGCGACCGACACCGGGGTCTGATCCTCGCCACCGGGCTGTCCGGCCACGGTTTCGGCATCGGCCTGGCGGTTGGCAAACTGCTTGCCGATCTGGCGCGGGGCAAGCCGGCGGCGCACGATATCAACCGGTTCCGCCTTTCCCGTTTCTACGACGGCAGCCCGATCGGGCTCGGTCCGGCGCTGTAACGGGCCACAGACAGCATGACCCAGACCGCATGACCTTGTCACTCTTCTGGCTGTTCAGCAGCGCTTTTGTCGCCGCGACGCTTTTCCCCGCCTCGTCGGAAGCGCTACTTTCCTATCAGGTGGCGGCCAATCCGGAGACCCTTTGGCTGTTGCTGTTGGTGGCCACCAGCGGCAACAGTCTGGGGTCCTGTGTCAATTGGCTACTCGGGCGCTTCTGCCTGCGCTATCAGGATCGGCGCTGGTTTCCTTTCTCCGCCGCCCAGCGCGCCAAGGCCGAAAACGGCTTCCGCCGCTTTGGGCTCTGGAGTCTGCTGTTCGCCTGGTTGCCGTTGGCGGGAGATCCCTTGACCTTCGTCGCCGGCGTCCTGCGCGTGCCGTTCTGGCCCTTCTTGGTGCTGGTGACCCTGGGCAAGGGCGCCCGCTATCTGGTGGTGATCGGTGCGGTGCAGTGGCTGGTTGGGTAAAATGCAATGGAAATAATTCAGGGCGCTTCGCCCGCGCGCGTTCGGGCTGCTTGTCGGGCTTTGCTCCGAGGGCCTTGATCTCCTCGGACTGATCGCACGGACAGATCTTATCGGGCCGATCTCGTCGCGCCGATCTTGTCGGGCGGCGATCCATCTTGCCCGCCCGCCCCGGTCGCTGACCGGCTAAAAACCGCGCGAAAAGCAGGGCCATCGCCGCCGCCGGCCGGAATCCGCACGGGACGGGCTATTTGTCGCACCCGGCCGACCCGCAACCGGCCAACCCCAACGGCGCTTCAGAATCACATAAGCCGCCGAAAGCTGTGTGCTTTCAGCGGCTTATGATGGCGCGCCCGGGAAGATTCGAACTCCCAACCTCCTGATCCGTAGTCAGGTGCTCTATCCAGTTGAGCTACGGGCGCGCAGTGTTTGCGATCTTGTCTGTTAAGCGCGCCGCCAGCAGGCTGTTGGTCACTGCCCCCTGACGCGGTGCGGAAACTACGCTCCAGGGGCGGCCATGGCAAGGCACTTTTTCACGAATTTTCCGCATTTCTTTTCCACGGCGTTACCGGTTGCTTTTTGGCGACAGCCTGCTTGCGCCGGGCCGCCGCGCGGCACGCAATCCTTCCGAAAATCCACATTAGTCAAAGACCTAGACAAATCCGGCTTGTCCCGCGACTCTCCATCAAGTACCATCTGCGCGCAAACATAAGGGGGGAGAGCCGGTCAGCGCGACAGCTTTTCCAAAGTCAAGCCCTCGGGGGCGGGCGGCGTCTTTTGAAAAAATCTCTGGGGTCTCAACGCAATATGTCACTGCTAGGCCGTATCGTACCATCAATCGGTCTGCTGTTGCTGGTCGCATCCTGTTCCTATGGGGAGGATGCTTACGCGCCTTCCAGCGAGGGACAGCAGGCTTCAGGGGAAGCCACGGCCAATAGCCAGCAGATTCAAATCCTAAACCTGAACAGTGGAAGCTTTGAACCCAGTGGCGTGACGCCGGGCCAGGCAACCGGAACGGTTGTCGGCGAAAAGGTTGTCGAACTGCGTTCCGGGCTTGAACGCCTGCAAAGCGAGGTGATCTCGGAAAACCGGCGCCTGCAGCAGGCCCGCGAGACATCAAAGTTCTCGGCAACCCGCTATCATGCGCTCAAGGCGGCGATGAACGCCCGGTTGCAGGTCGGCACCACGCCGGGCAATCCGGAGTTGGTTGCGCAGTGGCGCGAATCTCAAACCGAGCTTCGCACGGTGGATGGCTCGATCAACCAGATGAACGATCTGGCCAATTCGGTCAGCGCCACCGCCTCGCTTTCCACCTATCTGGTTGAGGCGACCCGGGCGACCTTCGGGCTTTCCGGCGCGATTGATGAAGACCATCGCCAGCTGGCCATTCTGGAAGACGAAGTCAACCAGACCACGGTGATGATCGACCGGCTGCTGAGCGAGCTGACCGAAGACATCGCCCGTCAAACCGCCTTCTTGTCCGCCGAGCGCAACAACCTCAACGCCATGTCGCTGGCGATTAAAAACGGCGAATATATCGGCGTGAGCCTGGCCAACCGCACCTTCGGCTCGCCGGCGCCGCAGCGTCCAGGCGGCGGGGCGGCTTTGGTGGGTCAGCAGCAGCCCTTGGTGGTGATTCGCTTCGACGACAGCAATGTGGACTACGAGCAGGCGCTGTTCACCGCGGTGAGCCGGGCCTTGGAACGTCGCCCCAACGCGGCTTTTGATCTGGTGGCTTTGGCTCCGGGCCAAGGCCAGCCGGGTCAGGTGGCGCTCAGCGGCGGCCAGGTCCGCCGCGACGCTGAAAAGGTGCTGCGCTCGCTGGCCAACATGGGCTTGCCGGCCGACCGGGTGTCACTGTCGGCGGTTTCCGCGCCGAGCCTGGGCCAGCCGGAGGTTCACGTTTACGTCCGATAGGCCGCGCCGCCGCCTTCCGGGTTTGCTTGCCAATCCCCCCGGTCCAGCGCGCTGCTCGATGATATGACGGAAAGCCCGCCCGCCCCCCGGCGCGGCGGGTTTTTCCTGCCCGCGCCACCGCCGATCCCGGTTGGCAGAAATCGCGCCGCCGGGGCTGGATCCGGCAATTCCAGCGCAACGCGGCTTGATCTCTTCCTGGGCTTCCGTTTTAATCCGCGCCACCGCAACAGCACCCTCACAACAGCGAGTCGGAGTGGATTTACGTGAGCGAAGAACCAACCGTCGCCAAAACTTTCCCGGTTTCCTGGGGCGAACTGCATCGCGACGCCAAGGCCCTTGCCTGGCGCTTGCTTTCGATGAAGCGCTTCACCGGCATCGTGGCCATCACCCGGGGAGGCCTGGTCCCGGCCGCCATCATCGCGCGCGAGTTGGAAATCCGCCTGATCGATACCGTCTGCATCGCCAGCTATGACGATGACCAGCAAGGCAACCTGGACCTCCTGAAGGCCAGCAGCGCGGCGCACGACGGCGAGGGCTGGTTGATCGTTGATGACCTGGTTGACACCGGCAAGACCGCCCGCGCGGTCCGCGAAATGCTGCCCAAGGCGCATTTCGCAACGGTTTACGCCAAGCCCGCCGGGCGGCCGGTGGTCGACTCCTTTGTGACGGAAGTCAGCCAGGACACCTGGATTCTCTTTCCCTGGGACATGGAGATGCAGGCGGCGACACCATTGGCCCGCCGCACCGTCTAGCGGGCGATCAACGAAGAAAGCAGCGGATCGCTGTCAGCCCAGCGCGGCGGCCAGCGGCGGACAGTCCGCAAGCGCGAGATTGTCAATCAAACGGGTGTCGCCGAGCCAGGCCGCGACCAGCAGTCGCGCCTGGGTGTTGCGCAGGTCGACGCCGTCTCCCAACGGCTGGTCCAACGCCTCGGCGTGGCGCAGCGCCAGATAATCGATCTTGTCGAACCCCTCGGCCAGCAGACTCTGGCGGGCCTGCTCCAGCAGGGCGGACCGCGTGCCGGGCGGGCTGGCCAGCAGGTGCGCGGCGGTCCGGCGCAGCACGGTGAAGAGCTGTGGCGCCCGGGCTCGCTGCGCGGCGCTCAAGTGGACATTGCGCGACGACAGGGCCAAACCGTCGACCTCCCGAATTGTGACGCACGGCACGATTTCGGTCGGAATAGCCAGGTCAGCGACCATTTTCCGCACCACCTGCAACTGCTGGAAGTCTTTCTCGCCAAAATAGGCCCGGTCGGCGCCGGCTTGCAGCAAGAGCTTGCAGACCACCGTGGTCACGCCGTCAAAATGTCCCGGGCGATGTTGGCCCTCCAGGCAACTGGTGAGCGCCGACCGAACGCTCACCTGGGCGGAAAAGCCTTCGGGATAGATCTCATCCAGCCCGGGCGCGAACAGCAGGTCGCAGCCGACCGATTGCAGCAAGGCCGCATCCTTTTCCTCGGCGCGCGGGTACCCGTCCAGGTCTTCAGCCCGGTCGAATTGCTTCGGATTGACGAAGATCGTGGCGATTGCCCGGTCGGTCTCGGCCTTGGCTTGTTGCACCAGCGAGAGATGGCCGGCGTGCAGGCTGCCCATGGTCGGGATCAAGCCAATGCTGTCCCCCCGCAGCCGCCAGGCGGCAACCGCCCGCCGCAGCGCCGTTACCGAGCGAACCACCGTCATCCCTGACGGCGCGAGCGATGCTGAAAGATTTTCCTGCTTGGCAATCATTATCTTTGTCCCGTGACGCGCGGGACTCAGGGATAAAGTGGAAAATACCGCAGCGCAACAAGAACTGTAACCCCGACGCACCCTCATGGCGAGAGCGCGCGGGGTGGAAGCGCGGTTCGACCCAATTGCCGGTCTTGAGCGCCCGCGCGACGCGCTGGGGAATGTGACGTGTCGGGGATTTGACGTGTCGGGGATTTGAGGTACCGGGGATTTCTCGCCGGCGGCCTATCCGCCGTCGGCGATGTCCTGCAGGCCTTCGCGGTCGGCCATCTCGACCTTTCCGCCGGGGTGCAGGATAACCAGCTTCTTGTTCCGCAGCTGGGTGAAAGTCCGGCTGACCGTTTCGGTGGTCAAGCCCAGATAGTCGCCAATGTCCATG
Organism: uncultured Rhodovibrionaceae bacterium; assembly: GCA_963976695.1. Classification (GTDB taxonomy): domain Bacteria; phylum Pseudomonadota; class Alphaproteobacteria; order Kiloniellales; family DSM-21159; genus CAXBMB01. The sequence continues at coordinate 27,139 of CAXBMB010000035.1, read as the reverse complement.
CGGGTCATCGGCACGGCCACCGGGTTGCCGGCCTGACCACGCTGCAGGGCGCGGCTGGACAAGGACAGCAGGAAGGAGGCGATTTTCTCTTTCGCGGTCTTGCGCCCCAGCAGCAGCATCTGCTCCTGCGCCACGGCCAACTCGTGACGCGCCATGCCCAGCAAGCGCCGCTCCATCTTCGGATAGCGGGCCAACATCACTTCCAAATCATGGCGTGGGAAGCGGCACAGCACGCTGTGGGTCACGGCTTCGGCGGTATAGGCATAGACATCGTTGTGCGCCAGGCCAAGGAAATCGCCGGCAAACAGAAAGCCGGTGATCTGTCGACGCCCGTCGGGCAGAAGCTTGTAGACCTTCATCGCCCCTGCCGTGACACTGAAGATATTGTCAGCATCTTCACCTTCGTCAAAAAGGTACTCGCCGGGCGCCAACTCGACATGATTGACGATCGAGGAAATCTGCGTCAGTTCCTCACCGCCAAGCGGCGCACAGAAAGTGAGTTGGCGAACCGAGCAGGCCGCACAGGGGGACTGCCGTCCCTCACCCTCGACGCTTTGGGCCGCCGGCGCCAAAGTCCGCAGGTTGTTCACATCGAACGGAGACAATACTTTCAAGTTCTGCAAGTTCAGATTCCGACCTTAAGGACTGCCATTCCGGCAAATAAGTCATGACGGGGTTTTTAGGCCCGCACGGATTTATTTTCCCGCGCCAATGGTATTTGGCATTCCAAGAAACCACGCTTGATCTTGATCTAGATCATAGTCGCCGATTAGACAATACGACAATATGTCATAGCTGAGAAGTTTGGCGTTTCATCAAGTCTCGACGGTGTAAAAATTGCTCATCTCCCCTCTTGGACCTGAAAAGATTCATCAGGCCTATGCCTTGATTCAAGCAGCGATGCCACGCCTGAGTTTAGCGGAGTGGGAGAAGTACGCGACAAGAATCATCGTCTGGGACAGCTATCTGGAAGAGCGCAAAATCTATGTTCGGCCAGACGAAAATATCAGCAAGCCCCCCCCGGCCGGGGCGTCCTGTCGTCCGCTGCCCTTGCCTCAGCCCCAAACCCGAACTCGCGCAAATTTCCTGAACCTGTCGGGAATTCTGGCAGCGGAGAACGATCAAGGCAACCTGACCGGACTGGCAATTTACCACATCGTCCCCGACCTGGCCCACGGCAATGCTCTGGTGACGGAGCATTTGCTGGCGTTTGGCCTGCTTAATCGATCGAAGGTGGCGCGCCGCCTCACGCAAGCGCTGGAAGACTGCGCCCGGGAGTCCGGCTGCAAGGCCATTTACACCAAGACCCGGGGAAACGAGCAGAAGCTCGTCGATCGCTCCGACTGGCTTGATGAGCTGTTGACAACCAACGGCTATCGCCCCGCGGCCAACGCCTACTGCAAGCCCCTGCCGCCCATCTCTCTCGCCGATAGCGCCGCCAGCGAATGGGACACCGATCCTTCCCGCTAGAACGGGTGATCGAGTTGGAACCAGCCGTCTGATTGGAACCAGCCGTCTGACGCCCCCCCGCTGTCGATCACACGGTGACGGCGCGCCCCACCTCCAGGGTCTTTTGACCGAGAATCACTTTACGATTAGGGGAAAAGTCGTTTGACTGGTCCACGAACAATCGCGGTCGACCTGTTTCGTCAGGCAGCGGAAAAAACAAAGAGGGAATCTGCCATGATCACTTCGAAGCCGTCGGGGAAAAATCTCTTTTCTTGGTCCGGGCTGGCGCTTGCGGCGCTGTTGAGCACCCTGCTGGCCACCGCGACCGAGGCCCAGACCGCCGGCGCGGCAGAAACCAACGGCGCGATGATCGCGGTGGCCAACCCCTTGGCGGCGGAAGCGGGCGCACAGATCCTGCGCGAAGGCGGCTCGGCGATCGATGCCGCCATCGCAGCCCAAATGGTGCTCGGCCTAGTGGAACCGCAGTCTTCCGGCATCGGTGGCGGCGCGTTTCTGCTGCACTATGATCCCGCCGGCAACAAGATCCAGGCCTTTGACGGCCGGGAACGCGCCCCGCTGGCCGCCACGGCGGATCAATTCCTGAAGGCCGACGGCCAGCCGATGAGCTTCTATGAAGCGGTGGTTGGCGGCCTGTCGGTCGGCGTGCCGGGCGTGCCGCGCCTGCTGGAACGGGTCTATAGCGAGCAGGGGCAACTGCCTTGGGCGCGGCTGTTCGAGCCGGCCATCAAACTGGCGGAAGCGGGATTTGAAATCTCGCCCCGCCTGGCCGCGCTGATCGCGCGCGACAAATATCTGGCCACCTTTGCCGATACCCGCGCCTATTTTTACAATCCGGACGGCAGCCCCAAGACGGCGGGAACGCTGTTGAAGAACCCGGCCTACGCGCAAACCCTGCGTGAAATCGCCGCCCGGGGCGCCGACGCCTTCTACCAGGGCGAAATCGCCCAAGCGATCGTTGCCGCCCAGGCCAAGGCGCCGGTAAACCCTGGCCGAATGGTTCTGGATGATCTGAGCGCCTACCAGGCCAAGGAGCGCGAGATCCTCTGCCGTCCCTACAAGGGGGCCAGCCAGATCTATCGAATTTGCGGCATGCCGCCGCCGACGTCGGGGGGCATCGCCACCCTGCAGATCATGGGCATACTGGAGGGTTTTTCTCTTTCCCAATACGCGCCGATGGATCCGCAAGCCATTCATCTGGCGACCCAGGCCAGCCGCCTGGCCTTCGCCGACCGCAATGCCCTGGTGGCCGATAGCGACTTTGTAACCGTTCCCGTTCGGCAGCTTCTCAATTCCGAGTATCTCAGCAGCCGCGCTGAAGCCATCGGTCCGCAGGATATGGGCAAGGCCGAGCCCGGTCCGGTCAATCAACGCACCGCCATTCCGCCGGACCAGGTCGAGCCCCCCTCGACCACGCACCTGGTGGTGGTCGACGCCCAGGGCCGGGTGGTCTCCATGACCTCCTCGGTGGAAAACGCCTTCGGCTCGCGCCTGATGGTAAAGGGATTTCTGCTCAACAATCAGCTAACCGATTTTTCCTTCCGCCCGGAGGTGGCGGGCAAACCGGTGGCCAATCGCGTCGAGCCGGGCAAGCGACCGCGCAGTTCCATGTCCCCCACCCTGGTGTTCAACCAAAAGGGCGGCTTTCAGTTGGCGGTCGGCTCTCCCGGCGGCAGCCGGATCATCGGCTATGTGGTGAAAACCTTGATTGGCGTGTTGGACTGGAACCTCTCGGCCCAGGCGGCGGTCAACCTGCCCAACTTCACCAACCGCAACGGCGCAACCGATCTGGAGGCGGAACGCGGACTGGAGGATCTGGCCAAAGCGCTGGAGGAACGCGGACATGAAGTCAAGCTGCGGGCGTTGAACTCAGGCCTGCAGGCGGTGCGCGCGCGTCCCGCCGCCAATGGCGGGGTGCGCCTGGACGGCGGCGCTGATCGACGCCGCGAAGGCCGGGTCATCGCCCTGCCCTAAAGTCGGATCGCTTATTGGTCGGATCGGCCTATTGGCCGGTTCGGCCTCTTAGCGGGCGCTTCACCACCGGTTCGCCGCCCAAGCGCTTCGGTCTTCGTCAGGCGCGCTAACGGTCGCCGCCCGCTTCCGGCAGCCGTTGGGCCGGGTCCGCGGTCTTTCCCGGCTTGGTCAAACTGCGCAGCACGCGCTCGAGAAAGCTCCCGTTCGCCGCGGCGGGCCGGTCGCTTCCGGCCCGATCGGCGGCGTCCCAGGTGGTGCTGCCGTCGTCGGCGCCGCCGGACGCCGGCAAGGCCAGTTGACGCGGCGGCAGATCGGCCAGGCCGGCCGTGGCGATGGCGCGGAACAGCTTGGCCGGAAGCCCGCCGCCGGTCACCCCCTTCATCGGATCGCCGTTGTCGTTGCCCATCCACACGCCAATCACCAGTTCAGCGGTGTAGCCGATAAACCAAGCGTCGCGGGACTCTTGGCTGGTGCCGGTCTTGCCGCCGGCCGGGCGGCCCGGATTTGCCGCCTTTCCCGTGCCCCAGACCACATTGGCCCGCAGCAGTTCGGTCATTCCCGCCTGCGCCCGGGCCGGCACCACCACCGCCGGCAGCGCCGATTGCGCCTTGAACAGCACGCGGCCGCCGCGCCCGCGCACCTGCTCGATGGCGTAGGGCCAAACCGCCCGCCCGCCGTTGGCCAGCACCGCGTAGGCCGACGTCATATCCAGCAGCGTGACTTCATCCGCCCCCAGCGCCAAGCTGGGCACCGCCTGCAGTGACGAGGTCACGCCCAGTCGCTGCGCGGTCGCCGCCACCGCCTGCGGGCCGAGCTTTTCGGTGAGCTGCACGGCGATGGAATTGAGCGAGCGGGCAAAGCCTTCGCGCAGCGACACCGTCCCATAGTAGCGTCCGCCGAAATTATTCGGCCGCCAAGGCCCCTGCGGGGTTTGCACCACCACCGGTTCGTCCACCAGGCGATCATCCGGGCTCATGCCGGCTTCCAGCGCCGCCAGATAGACAAACAGCTTGAACGAGGAGCCGGGCTGGCGCAGGGCCTGAACCGCGCGGTTGAACTGGCTGGCGCCATAGGCGCGACCGCCAACCAGGGCGCGCACCGCGCCATTGGGATCCATCACCACCACCGCCAACTGGCTGACCCCGGCGGCCTTGGCCGGACCGGCCATCATTTTCGCCGCCTCGGCCTCCGCCAACTGCTGCAAAAAGGGATCCAGGGTGGTGTCCACCACCACGTCTTCCTCGATCTGGCCAAAATAGTCGTTGAGACGCGAGAGCGTCCAATCGGCGAAATAGCGGCCGGAACTGATCCGCCTGGGACGGCCTTTGCGCCGCGCCTGCTTGGCCTTTTGCGCCTCTTCCACCGAGATATAGCCCTGTTCGGCCATCGCCGTCAGCACCAGTTGGGCGCGCTTGTCGGCCAGATCTGGGGAGCGGGCCGGGTTGTAGCGCGACGGCGCTTTCACCAGACCGGCCAGCGTGGCGGCTTCGTACAGACCCAGATCCCGGGCCGACTTGTTGAAAAAGCGCTGCCCCGCGGCGTCCACGCCGTAGGCCCCCGCGCCGAAGTAAACCCGATTGAGATAGAGCGAAAGAATCTGCTCCTTGCTCAGCTTGTATTCCAGCCAGAAGGCAAGCAGCAGCTCCTGAACCTTTCGGCGCAGGGTGCGCTCCGGACCCAGAAAAAGATTCTTGGCCAACTGCTGCGACAGGGTCGAGCCGCCCTGGACCAGCCGTCCCGCCCGCACATTGGCCACCATCGCCCGCGCCAGGCCGATCACATCCAGCCCCGGATGATCGAAGAACCGGCGATCCTCGATCGCGACAAAGGCCTGGGGCAAGTAGCCCGGCATGTCCGACAACGCCAACGCGTCGCCATAGAGGTCCCCATAGGAGCCGATGACGCCGCCCTGCCGGTTTTCCAATCGAACCGAGGGGCGTCGGGTTTCCTCGGCGAGGGCGCTCACGTCGGGTAGGTCATAGGCGTAGTAGGCGACCAGGCCGCCGACCGCCAGGCCGGCCCAGATCATCACCACCAACAGCCCGGTTGCCAGCCGTCGCGGCCAGGCGCGTTTGGGCCGGGCCGCCGCGCCGCGACCGGCTGGCTTTTTGGCCGTGGTTTTTCTACCCGGCGATTTCTTGCCCGGCGATGACCGGCGCGATGACGGCTTGGAGGGAGATTTCTTCGGATCGGACTTTTGGGCCACAGCAACTTTCCGGCGCGCGCCGCGACCCTGGCGACCTAGGACCTGAAAATCCAATCGCCAATCGGGCCGGACGTGAAAAGTAAAGGAACGCGGCATCGCAAGGATGAACCGGCGCAAAAACGACCAACTTCCCGCTCGGTCAGTCGGGCGGACGTTGGCCGGGAAGAATCTTGCTTCAGTTGCGCCGCGCGCACAAGACCGGCGCAAGACCGGGATGACACAAAGAGGCGACGCGCCCCGGCGCAACCTCACGGCTTATGACAAGCTCCTATGTCAAAACTATGACCCCATGACCGCTGTCAGGGGACAGTTGATCTTAGCGGAGATCTCGGACCACGCCGGATAAGGGGGGATAAGGCCGGACGTCAAGATTTCTGCGGGTGATACCAGTGCGGGTGATACCAGAAGGTGTGCGGTGGTCCCGCTTTGTTGGACAGCTTGGCAGCGACGTTAAAGTGTCTTCCTGTTGCTGATCCTGCTCCAACATCAATTGGCCTTCACTCCAGCCGCTCTCCAGCGCGACAACCAGCGACGCGGGGCAGGAGGGGGAAAGAGAGCGCGGGACACAAGGCGCCGCCAAGGGGGCAAGGTCTGGGCCGGCACCGCGCCGGCCTATTGGCCATCCCTTTCGACCTGGCCGGAGCGAGCCTGTGGCGGTGGCGGGGTCTTGCCAGCCGGGAAAAACAGCGCCACGCAGGTCCCTTTCTTGGGGACGCTGGAAATTGTCATCCGCCCGGCGTGAATCGCCATCAACCCCTCGACCAGGGGCAAGCCCAGCCCGGTGCCTTCGCGCGGTCGGGCGCCATCGCTGACCTGCTTGAAAGCCTGCATGGCGACCATCAACTGGTCCTCGCTCATCCCAACGCCATTATCGCGGACCGTCACCTTGACATCACCGGGCTGTCCGAGCGGGTCCGGCTCAAACCCAAGCCGCACTTCGCCGTTGCGCGGGGTGAACTTGCAGGCGTTGGACAGCAGATTGAACAGAATCTGCTTCAACGCTCTTTCGTCGGCGAAGAGCTGTAGATCCGTCTCCATCTCGGAGACCACCAGGCGAATTCCCTGTTCCTCGGCCAGGCCGGCGACCAGGGCGATACAGACCCGCACCATGGCATCGGCGCGCACCCACTTCGGATGGATCTCCATCTTGCCGGCTTCGATCTTGGAAATGTCGAGAATGTCGTTGATGATCGACAGCAAGTGGGAGCCGCTGTCATGGATATGCCCGACGTAGTCGCGATAGCGATCCGACCCCAGATCGCCAAAAAGCTCGCGCCGCATGACCTCGGAAAAGCCCAGTACGGCATTGAGCGGCGTTCGAAGCTCATGGCTCATCATGGCCAGGAACATGCTCTTTGTGCGGTTGGCCTCTTCCGAACGCCCCTTGGCGGCGATGGCTTCGTTGCGGGCCTCCCGCAGGCCCTCGGCCAATTCCTCCAACTGGTGATTGGCGGCGGCCAAATCCTCTTCCTGGGCCTTGCGGTGGGAAATATCGTTCATGCCCAGCAGCAGCACTTCCTCACCCTGGTAGTTGACCGTCGAGCCGGAAAGCAGCGCCCAAAACCGGCGGCCGTCGCTGTCGATCATCTCCAGCTCCTCGTCGCGGAAGATGCCCTGGTCGCGCGCCCGCTCGGTCAGGTCGCGGCGCTGTTGCACGTCGACGTAAAATTCGCTGCCGCTGGTGTTCTTCAAGGCCCGCGGGTCGCGCCGCAGGATTTGCCCCAGCCGCTGATTGGCGAAGACGATTTTCTCATCGCGCAGCCGCGCCATGCTCAGGGCAAAGGGGGCCGTTTCCGCCAGCACCCGGAAAAGCGATTCCCGTTCGCGCAGTTCGACTTCCATTTTCTTGGTGGCGCTGATGTTTCGACGCAGCGAGACAAATCCAACCCCGGGAACCCGCCGTTCCGAAATCAGGTGCCACTGCCCGGCGGTATATTGCTCAAAGGGCTCGGGCGCCGGGTAGTGCAGGCGATTCAATCGCTTTTGCCGGTAGTCGTCCGGCGCGGTGATGGCCAGGGGGTCGACAACCACGCCAGGGGTGCGCATCGAGTATTCGATGACCTCAAAAAAATGCTTCCCCTTCAACTCATCAAAGCTTGGCATATAGGGAAAAAAGTCAACGTAGGCCCGGTTGAAAAACAGCAGGCAGTCGTCTTCGTCGTACAGCACCAGCGCTTCTGGCCAGGAATCAAAGGCGATGCGCAGCAGTTCGGCAACCCGCTCATCCTCATAGCGCCGGCGCAGCAATACCAGGATCACCCTGCCGGTTTGATAGCTGCCGTCGGACTGGCGCTGTGGTAGGTCGAGAAAGCCCTGTTCGGCCCGAAACCACTTTCGCTGACCGTTGCCCATCCGCAACCGCAACTTGCGCGCGGTGTTGGGAAGATCCCAGGCGGCGGCTTGCCTATCATCGGAAAACAGCACGGAAAAGGCCTGCCCCAGCAACTGTTCCCGCCGATAGGCCAGGAGTGCGCAGGCCCGATCATTCAGCGTCAGGATTCTGCCATTGTCCGCATCAAGGGTGAGCAGCGCCGAATCATCGTCGGAGTTGCGCGGCGCCAGGTGCATGCCCGGCTGGTCGAGGAAATCCGACAGCAGGTCCTGCGCCCTCATGATCGCACCCCCGACCGCCGGCGTTCCAAGGACCAGATCCCACAGGCGCGCGCGCGCCGACCAGTCCCATCAAAAAGGAAGCGGCGATCAAAAAAGGCCAATCGATCAAACCCGGCTGAATAAAGAAAAGCGCTCACCGCCCACCCTCTGCAATCACCACAGGAGCTCTCCCGTCGAGCGAACGGCGCGTCACAGGTTGGCGCGCTGTGTTCCCCACCAGATATCACTCTTCTACCTGGAATGTAGATTATCATAGGTGCGGAAGGTTAATGAATTCCTTCAAATTTATGGTAAAATCCCCCTCGCGTCGCCGCGCTTCACACGTCGAGGTTGGAAACCTGGAGCGCATTGGCTTGAATGAAATCGCGGCGCGGCTCCACCAGTTCCCCCATCAGGGTTTCAAAAATATCCCCCGCCTCTTCCGCCTGCGCGACCTTGACTTGCATCAGGGTGCGCGCATTGGGGTCCAGAGTGGTCTCCCAAAGCTGGTCCGGGTTCATTTCACCCAGCCCCTTATAGCGGGAAAGCGCGATCCCCTTGCGGCCCCAGGCGATGGCGATTTCAGCCAAGGACACCGGGCCGTTGATGGCGGCTTCTCGATCCTTGCCGATTAATCGGCCGGGCAGGTCGTAGCTCTCCCGCAGCGCTGGCGCCAGGCTGTCCAGCCGGTGGGCCTCGGTCGAGCCGATCAGCGCCGGGTCAACCCGGCGGCGCTCCGTCACGCCGCGCAGGGTGCGGGTGAACAGCATTCCGCCGTCCGGATCGGCCACGCCCTGCCAGCCCTTTTCATATTCGGCGGCGATCAGATCAAGACGCGTCGCGATCATGGCGGCCGCCGCCCCGGCGCGCGCCGAATCGTTCAGCAGGTCGGCGCCCAAGGCCCCGACAATGGCCGACTGCTCGACCACATCCCACGAGCCGACCTTGTTCACCAAAGGTTCCATCAGGTGCTTGGCCTGGACGGCCAGGCGAATTTGCTGCGCCAGGTCTTCGCCGATGGACTGCACCCCCTCTCCGGTGGTCAGAACCGCTTCCTTGACGGCGGTGCCGATGAGATATTCCTCCATCTCCCGGTCGTCCTTGAGGTACTGGTCGCGGCTATCCTTCTTCGCCCGGTAGAGCGGCGGCTGGGCGATATAAAGATGCCCGCCATCGACCAGTTGCCGCATTTGCCGGAAAAAGAACGTCAGCAGCAGCGTGCGAATGTGCGATCCGTCCACATCGGCGTCGGTCATGATGATGATCTTGTGGTAGCGCAGTTTCGCCAGATTGAACTCCTCGGGCCCAATGCCGGTCCCGAGCGCGGTAATCAAGGTGCCGATTTCCTGACTCGACAGCATCTTGTCGAAGCGGGCCCGTTCGACGTTGAGGATTTTCCCGCGCAGGGGCAGGATCGCCTGGTTTTTCCGGTCCCGGCCCTGCTTGGCCGAGCCACCGGCGGAATCACCCTCCACCAGGAACAGCTCACACTTGGCCGGGTCGCGCTCTTGACAATCGGCCAGCTTGCCCGGAAGCGACGCCACATCCAGCACGGATTTTCGTCGGGTCAGTTCCCGCGCCTTGCGGGCCGCCTCGCGGGCCAAGGCGGCTTCGACCACCTTGCCGACCACCTGACGGGCCTCGGTGGGATGTTCTTCGAAGTACTGCTGCAGGCGGTCGCTGACGATGTTCTCCACCACCGGGCGCACCTCGGAGGAAACCAGTTTGTCCTTGGTCTGGCTTGAGAATTTCGGGTCCGGCACCTTGACCGACAAAACGCAGGTCAGCCCTTCACGGCAGTCATCGCCGCTGAGCGAAACCTTTTCCTTCTTCAGCAAGCCGGAGCTTTGCGCATAGCCATTGACCTGTCGGGTCAGAGCCGCGCGAAAGCCCGCCAAATGCGCCCCGCCGTCGCGTTGGGGAATGTTGTTGGTAAAGCAGAGAACGGTCTCGTGATAGCTTTCCGTCCACTGCAGGGCCAGCTCCACCGTGATGCCGTCGCGTTCGCCGGTAATCATGATCGGCGGCTCCATAATGGCCGTCTTGTTGCGGTCCAGATAGTGAACGAAGGCTTCGACGCCGCCGTCGTACTTGAGGATAACCGATTCCGGCTCCGGCTTGCGGTTGTCGTTCAGGGAAATCGTCACGCCCGAATTCAAGAAGGCCAGTTCACGCAGCCGGTGCTCCAGGGTGGGGAAATCGTACTCCAACATGGTGAAGGTCTTTTTCGACGCCAGGAAGGTGATCTCCGTTCCGGTCTTGCCGTCGGCGTCGCCCACCACCACCAGGGGACTTTCGGCGTCGCCGTCGCGGAACCGCATGAAATATTCTTTGCCGTTGCGCCAGACCCGCAGTTCCAACCACTCGCTGAGCGCATTGACCACCGACACGCCCACACCGTGCAGACCGCCGGACACCTTGTAGGAATTCTGGTCGAACTTCCCGCCGGCGTGCAGCTGGGTCATGATCACTTCCGCCGCCGACACCCCCTCTTCCTGGTGGATGTCAACCGGGATGCCGCGCCCATTGTCCCGAATGGTGGCCGAGCCGTCGCCGTTGAGCGAGATGTAGGCCGTATCGCAATAGCCCGCCAAGGCTTCGTCGATGGCGTTGTCCACCACCTCGTAGATCATGTGGTGCAAACCAGACCCGTCATCGGTGTCGCCGATGTACATGCCGGGACGCTTGCGCACAGCTTCCAAACCACGCAGCACCTTGATTGACTCCGCGCTGTAGTCGTCAGCGGCGGTGGCCGTCAGTGAGTCAGCGGTCTGGGGCTCATTTGGCATATTGCTATCGCTCATGTTGGTCTTTTCACCGTTCGAAAACGAATCCTAGGAATTGTAGCGCGAGAGTCGGATCGGCTTAAATGGAGTCACGACGTGCCCCGTTTGAACCGCAAATCCACCTCTTATCAACCTGCTAGAGGGTGACACACGACAGAGTCAAAGCGCTAAGCGCTTCTTCCTTGGTCGATCGCACGCCATTGTGGCGGAAACACCGGCCAAGAGCCAGCCCTGCAAGCCGAATTCACTGCGGTTTATCCGGCTGTCGGCCCGGCGTCCCGCGATCACGCCGGCCGCCGCCGCCGCTGCCGTCGAATCGGCCACCGCGCTCGCCGGTCGGATCAGCGGTAACCGACTTATTTTGCTGGCTAATTCTCACCAAAACCGGTTCCCGCCCGCGCGAAGTCACCCCAGCGGCAACAGCAGCCCCTCCGCCATCTGAAAGGCCTGCCCCTGGCGCGCCAGGGGCGCAAAAACAGCCTGATCCACGCCGGTCATCCAAACCTGCGCCCCCAACGCCAAAATCTCCTCGAACAGCGCCTCGCGCCGGCGTTGATCCAAATGGGCGGCGACCTCGTCCAACAGCAGCAGCGGCGTGGCGCCGCGCTCCAGGGCGGTGAGGCGTCCATGGGCCAGGATAATCGACAGCAGCAGCGCCTTTTGCTCCCCCGTGGAGCACAGCGCCGCCGGCATGGCGCGATCCAGATGGGCGACAGCCAGGTCGCTGCGATGGGTTCCCAGCGCCGCGCCGCCGCTGCGCGCGTCGCGCTCGCGCGCGGCGCGCAAGCCGAGACGAAGACGCTCTTCCACCTCGGTGGCGGAGGCCGCTTGCAGCCAGCTTTCCACCTCACCGGCCACGCCAATACCGGCGCGGGGAAAATGACTGATCGCCTGGGCGCAGGCTCCGGCCAAGCGCCCCACCACCTCGCGCCGCGCCGCCGCGATGGCCACCGCCCGCGACGCCATGTTCTCCTCCAGCGCGGCCAGCCAATGGGGATCGGTCCGCCCAGCCTTGAGCAGCCGCGCCCGATCCCGCAAGGCCTGTTCATAGCCGCTGATGCGCCCGGCATGGCTGGGATCAAACCCATAAACCAGACGGTCGAGAAAGCGCCGTCGACTGGCCGGGCCCTCGGAAAAGATCCGATCCATCTGCGGCGTCACCCAGACGGCGGTCAGCACCTCGCCCAGGGCCTGCTGGCTGCTGGCCAGCCCGCCATCGACCTTGACCAAGCGTCGGGCGCTGGTTTTTTCGCCTTTCGGATCCAGTGTCGGCCCCAGGCCGGTGCCTAGATCGCGCGGTCCCTCCGGGGTTACGATTGACGCCGCCACCGCCCAGGGCGTTTGGCCGGCTTCGCCCAGGTCCCGCGGCACCGGTTGGCCGGCGGGCGCGGCGGCCAAGGCGGCGTCAGCAGCGTGATTGCCCCGGCCCAGGCGCGGCAAATCTCCCCCACGGGCACCGCGCAGGCCCCGACCGGGCGTCAGCAGGGACAGCGCCTCCAGCAGGTTGGTTTTGCCCGCGCCGTTGTCGCCGGAAATCAGCAGCGGGCGATGGTCACAGCGCAAATCCAGTTGGCGCAAGTTGCGAAAATCGCTGACCGCCAGCCGGGAAACCCAGGTCGCCCGATCCGGCGCGCGATCGCGCGCGCCGACGCCACCGGCAGAAGAATCCGGCGATGCCTTGGGGTGGGACCCGCTAGTTTTGGCCGCCATGAAGACGCTTTCCACCTCCGCCCGCCAAGGGGGCCGCAAGACAAGGCCCCAGCCCTGAATTGCCTACCGCGCGGCGGCGCAGCCGACCGAAAGGATCGGAAAGCAACACCGCAGCGACCTCTAGAGTTGCCGGCTTGCCCGCGACGATTTGGCCCCGCTGGGGGAAAAACCCTTCCCCCAAGCGAACGCCCATCGGCGGGCGGGCCGTCACACCCGCATCGGCATCAGCACATAGAGGGCCGAGGCATCGGTGACATCGCGCACGATGGTCGGCGAAGAGGCGTCGGCCAGGGTGAACTCCGCCCCTTCACCTTCGATTTGGCTGGCGATATCCAACAGGTAGCGGGAGTTGAAGCCGATCTCGATGGTCGGCCCGTCGTACTTGATCGGCAGATCCTCTTCCGCGCTGCCCGCGTCGGGGCTGGTTGCGGAAAGGGTGACGCTGCCGTTGCTCAGCACGACCTTTATGGCGCGGCTCTTTTCCGTCGAGATGGTCGAGACCCGGTCGACCGCGCTGGCGAAGGCCTTGCAATCCACTTCCATGACCTTGTCATTGCCGCTGGGAATGACCCGTTCATAGTCCGGGAAGGTGCCGTCGATCAGCTTGGAGGTCAGCACGGTGCGGCCGAAGGTAAAGCGCACCTTGGTTTCCGACAGAGCCACTTCGATGGCGCTGTCACACTCGTCGATCAGCTTGCGCAGCTCACCCACGGTCTTGCGCGGCACGATAACGCCCGGCATGCCCTCCGCCCCGCTGGGAAGCGGCATTTCAAAGCGCGCCAGACGGTGGCCATCGGTGGCCACGGCGCGCAGCACCCCGACGCCGCCGGATTCCGCGGCGTGGAGGTAGATGCCGTTGAGATAATAGCGGGTTTCTTCGGTGGAAATGGCGAAACGGGTGCGGTCCACCAGGTGCTTTGCCTCTTCCACCTGCAGCTCGAAGGCTTGCGGCAGATCGCTGGACGCGGTGGCCGGAAAATCTTCCTGTGGCAGGGTGGCCAAGGTAAAGTTCGAGCGCCCGGCGCGCAGCGACAACTGGCCGCCGTCGCCCGAGGTCGACAGCTCGACCTCACTGCCGTCCGGCAGCTTGCGAATGATGTCGTAAAGGGTATGGGCCGGGGCCGTGGTGGCGCCCGGCTCGACCGTGTTGGCGCCGGTGCGCTCAACAATGGTCAAGTCCATGTCGGTGGCGGTCAGGCTCACCAGGCCATTGCTGGCTTCAATCAACACGTTCGCCAGAATGGGGATGGTATTGCGCCGCTCGACCACACTTTGCACATGGGCCAGCGACCGCAACAGAGCCGCACGTTCAATGATGAGCTTCATATCGCCTCAGTATCGTTCAAATGCGAGATCAACTCTCTGAAATAGCAAGAATTTTCTTTGCCCATCCGGCATAAAAATCCTCACCCCCCGGAGCTCCGCACCGCCGCCAAGCCAGCTTCGACTCGACCGGGAACGATACGGGAGCGCACTATAGCACAGGGACCTGACACGGGTAGGAAAAAGGCACAAAAGCACCAGCTTTTCCGCCCGGCTTGCCGCCCTATTCAGCGAAGAAAAGCCCCATCGTTGCCGGGGCGCGCGGGGAGGCGCTTTTCTGGGTGCATCCCAGGGTGTATCCCAGAGCGTATCGGCGGCGACAGACGCCAAAAAGCCGCAACGGGCCCCGCCGGCAAGACGGGTTAGCTTTCCAGCATCCGCCGCAGCAGTTCGACGTCCTCGCCAAATTCGCTGTCGCAGGACTTCAGCTCTTCCACCTTTCGCACCGCGTGCATGACGGTGGTGTGGTCCCGCCCACCGAATTTCCGGCCGATTTCCGGCAGCGACCGCGCGGTGAGCTGCTTGGCCAAATACATCGCGATCTGACGCGGTCGGGCCACAGCCCGCGCGCGGCGGGCCGAGTGCATGTCGGCGAAGCGGATGTTGTAGTGCTCGGCCACCCGCTTTTGGATTTCCTCGATGGTCACCCGACGGTCGTTGGCGCGCAGCAGGTCGTGCAGCACCTCCTGGGTGTTTTCCAGCGAGATCGGACGGCCCACCAAGGTGGCGTGGGCGACAATTCGATTGAGGGCCCCCTCCAACTCGCGAACATTGGAGGTGATCTTGTGCGCCAGGAACTCCAGAACCTTGGCCGGAATATCTGACGTCAACTGCTCCGATTTGGACTGCAAAATCCCCAGCCGCAGTTCGTAGGTGGTGGGGTGCAGGTCGGCCACCAGACCCCAGCCGAAGCGCGACCGCATCCGCTCGTCCAAGCCTTCCAGGTCGGACGGGCTTTTATCGGCCGAGATGACGATCTGACGGTTGTGATCCACCAGGGTGTTGAAAGTATGAAAAAATTCCTCTTGGGTGGCTTCGCGGCCGCTGATGAACTGCACATCGTCGATCATCAAAACATCCACCGAGCGGAACTGTTCCTTGAAGGACATGGTATCCTTGGTCCGCAAGGCCCGAATGAACTGGTACATGAACTTTTCGGCGGAAAGATAAATGATCCGCTTGTCGGGCCGCTGCTGCTTCAACTGCCAGGCGATGGCGTGCATCAGGTGAGTCTTGCCAAGCCCCACGCCGCCATAGAGGAACAGCGGATTGAAGGGCACCTTGTCCGCCTCGGCCACCCGGCGCGCCGCCGCATAGGCCAATTCATTCGGCTTGCCAACGACAAAATCATTGAAGGTGAAGCGGGGATCCAGTGGCGCACAGATCTCCCGATCGCGCTCAAAACCATTTCCCGCCGACGCGCCCAGCGATCCGTCGCGCTGTCCAAATGCGCCGGTGCCGCCGATGACCGAACCGTCGACCGCAGAACCGCCAGCATCGGGTCCCGCGCTGCGCGGGGCCGGGGCGCTGTCGTCACGCGGACCAGCCGCGCCGGGGCCGGCGGACGGCTGGTTTGGCCCGCCGGGCTGCGCCGCCGGGCGCACCTGCGGTTGCACCACCACTTCCACGCTGGATATTTCGGGAATTTCTTCGCGCCAAAGATCGCGGATCCGGTCAGCGTAGTTGCCGTTGACCCAGTCGCGCATGAAGCGGGTTGGGACAGACATTCGAACAACGCCGTCCTTATGACTAACCAAGGTCAAAGGCTTCAACCAGCTTCTGAACGCCGCGTCACCAACCTCGGTCCGCAACCGCCCACGAACCCGTGCCCACTTCTCGCTCAACACACCCACAGCCTCTGATAAAGGCTGATCAAAACCTTCTGTTACCATTGCCCCAGCGTTCACAATCGCCCCTCGATAGGCTTCGTTTCTAATCACTAGCGCCCACCCCATTTGTTTTTTTTCGACGATCGCCCCAGCAGCGGCCGTCAATCTTTTTTTTATCGCCCCTTAAAGAAACAGGCAAAGAACTCACATGCCGAGAATCACGTTCTCAGAGAAAATCGCCCAAAATTTCTCATTTTGACCCACTAAAACTAAGTAGAACAGAGGGGTAAGTTCAGGAATGATCTACCAACCGCAAAATACACACGCCCACCCCGAAACACAAACCAAGTTAACCAGGATATTCCGATTTATTTTCGCAACATTTTTTGCAAAAATTGATTGACACCTGCCCTTCAAGGCAGGCTGAGCAATCTACGCGTCCGCGCTCAATCTGGCAAGAAGATCGAATCCAGAACGCCCGCCCACTTGCCCGATTCGCCTGCCACTTCCGTTAAGCAAATAGCCGCAAGCCGCAGGGACTCATGAGAGAATCTCAGCGCCTTTGCCGCGAGATTTTTTTCTAGCCCGCGCTATTTTTTTCACGCCGGCGCAAAGCCGCGACCGGTGGCGTCGACTTAGGGCGCCGCGGCACGCCGCAAAGCCGCCGCCGCCCGACGATCGGGCAAAAAAAAGAGGCGGCGCCCCGCGCGGGACGCCAGCCTCTTTGTTGATTCTATCGCCGCGTCCATTACCAACGCGCGGCGCCAAGCTGACCGTCGAGAGCCAGGCCGGTCTAACGACAATCAGAAGATGATGTCGTTTGAACCGAGGCGCCGCCTCTCGTCAATCTGTCGGCGGGCGATTGTCGACAGGATCGAAACGCCAAGCGCCATCGTCCAAGTCGATCACGCGCCAGCCCCGCAGCGGCAAGAAGCCACTCAACATCGCGGGGAAAACCCAGGCTTTAAGCCAGGGCTTTAACCCGTGCGTTGAGACGCGAAATCTTGCGCGAAGCGGTCTTCTGCTTGAGAACACCCTTTGTCACGCCGCGATGGATTTCCGGCTGCGCCGCGCGAAATGCGGTCGTAGCGGCTTCCTTGTCGCCAGATTCCAGCGCGCTTTCGACCTTCTTGATGAAGGTGCGAATGCGACCGACACGAGCGCCATTGACTTCAGCGCGACGATCATTACTGCGGATCCGCTTCAAAGCGGACTTATGATTGGCCATGTGGAGACCCGTTGTTTGCTAATTGTGAAGGGCCGCGCTTATAACCAGCGAGAACCGCCTCGTCAAGAGACAGCCTCTCAGCGCGGTGCAGGCCCTGTACATATAGGAGGAGTTCGGCCGAGTCCATGCGCCTTTCGACAAAAACGACAGATGGCGGCGGTCCCGGCCCTTACCCCGGTCCGTATCGCCACCCCTGTCGCCGTCCCTATCGACCGGGTGCCGGCGCTTCCGATCCCATTGGCGGGCGCAGGACCGCCGGGTCGAAGCGCCCCGCGCGGCTTGCCGGGTCGGTCCTGCTCTAGCGATGCTTCCAATTCGGCTTGCGCTTGTCAGCGAAGGCCTCCATGCCTTCCTTGCGGTCTTCCAGCGCGAAGGTGGAGTGGAAAACCCGGCGCTCGAACAGCACGCCTTCCTTCAGCGTCGACTCATAGGAGCGGTTGACCGATTCCTTGGCGATCTGCAGCACCGGCAGGGACATGCCGGCAATCTTCCCGGCAATCTTCATCACCTCGTCCATCAACTGCTCGGCCGGCACCACCTTGGCGACCAGCCCCGCCGCCAGCGCGGTTTGCGCGTCGATCATCTCGCCGGTCAAACAGAGGTACATCGCCATCGACTTGCCGACCGAACGGGTCAGCCGTTGGGTGCCGCCGGCGCCGGGGATAGTGCCCAGTTTAATTTCCGGCTGGCCGAACTTGGCGCTGTCGGCGGCGATGATCATGTCGGCCATCATGGCCATTTCACAGCCGCCGCCTAGGGCAAAGCCCGCCACCGCCGCGATCACTGGTTTGCGGACCTTGGAAATCACTTCCCAATCGTCGGTGATGAAGTCCTCACGCTGGACCTGGGCGAAATCCTTTTCCTTCATCTCCTTGATGTCGGCCCCGGCGGCGAAGGCCTTGTCAGACCCGGTCAGCACGATGCAGCGGATTGTCTCATCGCCGTCGAACTCGCCGAGCGCCTGGCCCAACTCGTCGACCAGGGCGGTGCAGAGCGCATTGAGCGCCTGGGGACGGTTCAGGGTAATGATGCCAATCCCCTCCTGCCGCTCGACCTGAATGTTTTCGTAAACCATCATGGGCTCCTCACTCGTCAATAAAATTTGTCGCTCGGGTGTGTGTCAGGTGTGGTGGTGCGCCGCTGGACTAGCGCGGCGACAGTAAAATTCGCAGCAGCAGGCGATCCTCGGCCTGTTGGATATCCAGAACCAGTTGCTCGTTCTCGCGCCAGAAGGTGGCCGGCGCCGCGCTTTCGCGCCAGCCCAGTTGTGGCAAGCTACGGCGGTAAAACGCCAGCACCTCAGCGGGATCGGGTCCGGCGCCAACCACGCCCCGGGCAAGCGCCTCGGCAATGCGCCCCTCGGGTTTATCGAACAGCAGACCGGCTTCGGGCACCTCGGTCAAACCGGCCATTAGCGGCAGGTCGGGAAGCTGTTGGAAAAAGCTTTCCGCCCGCGAGACCCCGGGCGCCAGCAAGATCGCCGAGACCAGCCACAAAACCGCGACGAAAGCCCGCCGCCCGCCCAGCTGCTCAACCAAGCGCCCAGCCGGGCGTTCAGCCGGGCGCGCGCCGCCGCTTGCCGTAACGCGCGGGGCGCTCTGTTTGCCTGACATGCCTTTGATCATAGCTCGAGCTTTACCTCACCGTTGGCAGGCTGGACAGTAGAAAGTTGATCGGCCGGACTGGACCAAACGTTTGATCTTTTGCGGTTTCTCACTGTCTTGGTGGCAGGTGCCGCAGAAGTCGTTCTCCCGTCCGTAGACCTTCCACTGGTGTTGGAAATACCCCAATTCGCCGGAGGCCTGGACGTAATCGCGCAGCGAGGAACCACCTGCGGCAATCGCCTGGGTCAGAACCTGTCGCACCGCTGCGGCCAGCCGCTCGGCCCGCCGCCCCTGAACCGTTCCGGCCACCCGCTGGGGTGAGATTCCGGCCAGGAAAAGCGCTTCGCAAACGTAAATATTCCCCAACCCGGCCACCACCTTCTGATCCAGCAGCGCCATCTTGATCGGGCCTTTCTTGTTGGCCAAGGCCGCCGCCAACACCGGGCCGCTAAAGCGATTGCCCAGCGGTTCGGGTCCCAACGCCGCCAGATGCCGTGACGTCGCCAACGCGCCGGCCGGGATCAAATCCATATAGCCGAAACGCCGGGCGTCGTTGAAGCGGACCTGCTTGCCGTCCTCGGTCGTCAGCACCACATGGTCGTGCTTTTCCAACGGCACGGCCGCCGAGCTGTCCTGCACCAGCATCCGTCCCGACATCCCCAGGTGACACAGCAGTGTCTCTCCCGACGACAGATGAAACAGCAGATACTTGGCCCGGCGGGTAATCTGCGCGACCCGCTGGCCTTCCAGGCGTGCGACAAAGCGCGCCGGAAAGGGAAAACGAAGATTCGGGCGGCGCTGATCGACCTGAACCAGCCGGCGGCCCTCCAGCACCGGCAACAGGCCGCGCCGCACGGTTTCGACTTCAGGCAACTCTGGCATGGGCGGAGCTCTTCCTTGCTTGGCACGTCGGTAAGCTGTAGCAGTCTGGCCCCGGCCTGTCTTCCCCCGACGACCACGGCAGCGCCTGGCGGGACACCGGTGCGAGGTCGGACCGGGGCGGCGATCTTACCGCCACGCCGCCGCCGACGCTTGTTAAAGAGTTGACCTTGGGCCAGAAAGTTGCACTGTGACGTCCATCGACTGCCACCGGGCGGCCACCGGGTCGCCACCGGCGAGATCCGCCTTGGAGGTTATCCCGGCGGATCGCCGCAGTCGATCTCTGTGGCGGGCCGCCGCAGTGTCCCGCTCCTTCCTGCTACGGTATGGTCGCCCGATGTCAAACAGCGCCCCCTCCTCCGCCAAGTCACCCAAGCGTTCCGTCCACCGGGGACAGGATGACACCACGCACTTTGGCTTCCGCGACGTTCGGCGCGAAGAAAAGGCGCCGCTGGTCCAGGGTGTTTTCAGTTCGGTGGCCGACAGCTACGATTTGATGAACGACCTGATGTCGGGCGGCATTCACCGACTGTGGAAGTCGGCCATGATCGACTGGCTCAACCCGCAGCCCGGCATGACCCTGCTGGACGTGGCCGGGGGCACGGGCGACATCGCCTTTCGCGCGCTTGACCGGGCGGCGGCCGAGACCCAACGCCGGGTCAAGGACGGCCGGATGAGCGTTGAAGAGGCCGAGGCAAGAGCCGTCAAGGTGGTGGTCTGCGACCTGACCGCCGACATGCTGCGGGTGGGCCGGGACCGCGCGCTCGACCACGGGCGCCTGCACGGGCTGGACTGGGTCTGTGGCGACGCCATGCGCCTGCCGCTGCCCGACCGGTCGGTCGACGCCTATACCATCGCCTTCGGCCTGCGCAATGTGACCGATATCGATCAGGCGCTCCGGCAAGCCTACCGGGTGCTCAAGCCGGGCGGGCATTTTCTCTGCCTGGAGTTCAGCCAGGTCATTTTGCCGCTGTTCGATCAACTCTATGATCTCTACTCCTTCAAGATCCTGCCGCATATCGGGCAAATTGTGGCCGGGGACCGGGACTCCTACCAATACCTCGTGGAATCGATCCGTCAGTTTCCGCCGCAGGACGACCTCAAGGCGAAGGTCGAGGCCGCCGGCTTCAGCCACGCCAGCTATCGCAACCTTTCCGGCGGCATTGCTGCTATCCACTCCGGCTGGCGGATCTGAACAGCAGTCATGATTCGAACCCTCTTCCTACCCTTTCGATTGCTTCGCATCGCCGCCGTGCTGGCCCGTCACGACGTGCTGGCGGCCTTGGACGTGCATGGCCTGGTTCCCGCGCCGCTGCGGTTGCTGCGCCGCCTCGAACGGCTGGGGCGCAAGCCGGTGCCGGGACGCCCCGGCGAAAAGCTGGCGCGCGCGCTGCGCGATCTGGGACCCAGCTTCACCAAGCTCGGGCAATTCCTGGCGACCCGGGCCGATATCGTCGGCGACGAAATGGCCCAGGACCTGTCGGAACTGCAAGACCGTCTGCCGCCTTTTGCCTGGGCCGACGCCAAGCGCACCCTTGAACAGGAGCTGGGCCAGCCGGTCGAGGCGCTGTTCGAAAGCTTCGAGCAACAGCCGGTGTCCGCCGCCTCCATCGCCCAGGTTCACTTTGCGGTCACCCGCCCGCCCGCGCCTTCTGATCACGACCCCGCGACAGCCTACAACCCGGCGCCGGAGGCCGAGGGACAGGCCGCGGGGCAGGCCGAGGGCCACACCGGCTTGCGCCAAGTGGCGGTGAAGATTCTGCGCCCCGGCATCAAGCAGGCCGTCGACCGCGACCTCAACCTGTTTTACTGGTTCGCCGAGCTGGCCGAACGGGGCAATCCCAAGCTCAAGCGCTTCAAGCCGGTCGAGATCGTCGCGCTGTTCGAGCAGACCATCCGTCTGGAAATGGATTTCCGCATGGAAGCCGCCGCGGCCTCGGAGTTGGCCAGCAATTTCCGCGACGACGACAGCTATCAGGTGCCGGAAATCGACTGGGATCGCACCAGCCAGCGGATTCTAACCCAAAGTCGCCTTGCCGGCATTCGCCTGGACGACCGCACGGCGCTGCTGGCCGCGGGCCATGACACCAAGGACATTCTCGAACGCACCGCCGCGATCTTCTTCAAGCAGGTGTTTCGCGACGGCTTTTTTCATGGCGACCAACACCCCGGCAACATGTTCGTGCTGGAAGACGGCACCATCGGGGCGGTGGATTTTGGCATCATGGGGCGGCTGGATCACCGGCACCAAACCTTTCTCGCCGATATGCTGCTGGCAACGTTGAACCAGGACTACCGAAAGCTGGCCCAGGTCCAGGCCGACGCCGGCATGCTGCCGGAAAATCAGTCCATGGAGCTCTATGCCCAGGCGCTGCGCGCCGTCTGCGAGCCGATTTTTGGCCAGCCGCTAAACCGGATTTCCTTCGCCCGCCTTCTCGGGCAACTGCTGCGGCTTAGCGAATCCTTTTCGCTGCCGGTGCAGCCGCAGCTGGTGCTGCTGCAAAAGAACATGCTGATGGCCGAAGGGGTCAGCCGCAAGCTGGACCCCACCCTCAATATCTGGCTGCTGGCCGAGCCCTTGATCGTCAGTTGGATGCGCGAGACCCGCGGCCCCCAGGCCCAGGTCGAAAACGGCGTGGCGCGGCTCCTGCGCATCATCGAGCGCCTGCCGCCGGCCCTGGAGCATTTGGACAAACTTCTCGAAAACACCGCCCAGGGGGGGATCAAGCTGCATCCGGAGACCGCGCGCCAGTTTCACGCCACCCGCGGCTGGAGCCGGCTGGTGCCCTGGCTGGCGCTGGCGCTGTCCAGCGTGGCGCTGCTGGCCATGCTGCTGGATTAGCGCGGGATCGACTTGGAACGCGGCGCGGCGCGGCGGACGGCCGATCTGGCGGCAAGCACGACAATCGACCAAAATGCTTTTTCCACGCTATCCCTTGCCAAGCTGGGAGAACGCACACTAATTTACCAGCGAATTAAGGGAAATTAAGGTATACCCACCATGCTCTCCGGCAAAAGAATTCTGCTGATCGTCACCGGCGGAATCGCCGCTTACAAGGCCCTGGATCTGATCCGTCGTCTGCGTGAGCAGGGAGCGTCGGTTCGGGTTATTCTGACCAAGGCCGGGGCCGAGTTCGTCACCCCGCTTTCCCTGGCCGCCCTGACCGGCGATCGGGTTTACAGCGACATCTTCTCGCTCACCGATGAAGCCGACATGGGCCACATCGAGTTGAGCCGCGACGCCGATCTGCTGCTGGTCGCCCCCGCCACAGCCCACACCCTGGCCAAGATGGCCCACGGCCTGGCCGACGATCTGGCCAGCACCGCTTTGCTGGCGACCGACAAGCCGGTCATGGTGGCCCCCTCGATGAACGTGCGGATGTGGGATCACCCCGCCACCCACGCAAATTTGGTCACCTTGATGGCGCGCGATGTCACGGTTATCGGCCCCAACGAGGGCGATATGGCCTGCGGCGAGTATGGCATGGGGCGAATGGCCGAGCCACTGGAAATCATCGAAGTGGTGACCGCCTACTTCGAGCAGATGCCCCAGCCCCGCCCGGCCTTGCGCAGCATCGGACCGCTCACCGGCTTTCGCGCCCTGATCACCAGCGGCCCGACCCACGAAGCCATTGATCCGGTGCGCTACATCGCCAATCGCTCTTCCGGCAAGCAGGGCCACGCCATCGCCTCGGCCCTGGCCAAGCTGGGCGCCCAGACCACGCTGGTGACCGGTCCGGTCCACCTGGTCGATCCCAAGGGCGTGACCACGGTGCATATTCAATCGGCCGAAGAGATGCTCGCGGCCTGCGAAGCGGCCTTGCCCAGCGACATCGCCATCTGTGCGGCGGCGGTCGCCGATTGGCGCGTGGCCAAGACCACCGATCAAAAGATGAAAAAGAACGACGGCAACCTGCCGCAACTGGCCTTTGCCGAGAACCCGGATATTCTGGCGCGCCTCTCGGCGCACCGGCAACGTCCCCGTCTGGTGGTGGGCTTCGCCGCCGAGACGGAAAAAATCGTCGAACATGCCCGCGCCAAGCTGGCGCGCAAGGGCTGCGACTGGATCCTGGCCAACGACGTCAGCCCCGCCACCGGCACCTTTGGCGGCGACGACAACGCCATTTACCTGATCCGCGCCGACGGCGAGGAAAGCTGGCCGCGCATGAGCAAGGCCGAGGTCGCCGATCGCTTGGCCCAGCAGATCGCCGACCACTTCGGCAATGCCGCTGGCTAGCGGAGCGCGGGGAAAACGGCGGCCAACCCAGCAGATGGAATAGAAACGGATGTGTTCCTCAAGACTTCTTATCCGGCGCGCGCGCCGCGTCGGACTCCAGACCGACAAGCGGAGCGGCCAGTGACATGAGCCAGGAAATTTCGGTCGCCGTCAAGCGTCTGGCCCATAGCGCGGATCTGCCGCTGCCCAGCTACGCCACACGCCAATCCGCCGGTCTGGATTTGCCCGCCGCCGTCGACGGCCCGCTGGTTATCGCCCCAGGGCAAAGCGTGATGGTGCCCACCGGGTTGGCCATTGCCCTGCCGGACGGCACCGAGGCCCAGGTGCGCCCGCGCTCGGGCCTGGCGGCCAAACATGGCGTCACCGTGCTCAACGCGCCGGGAACCATCGACGCGGACTACCGGGGTGAAATCAAGGTGCTGCTGATCAATCATTCCCCCACCCCCTTCACCGTGAACCGGGGGGAGCGTATCGCCCAGTTGGTCATCGCGCCCTATCTCCAGGCCCGCTGGCGGGAGCAGGAGGCGCTTGACGACAGCGGTCGCGGCGAAGGCGGGTTCGGATCAACCGGCCGAGGCGGCAGGGGGCACGCGGTAGCGCCGACAAAAGCTCACCAAGGACAAGGTCGATAACAGATGCTTAGGCTTTCCAAAAAACTTCTCTTCGCCATCGAGGCGGTGGTTGACATCGCCTACAATTGCAGCGCCGGCCCGGTCCGCTCCAATGAAATTTCACAGCGCCAGGGCATCCCCCGCCGCTATCTGGAGCAGGTCCTCCAGCAGTTGGTTCACCATGACATCCTGGCCGGCCAGCGCGGACCGCGCGGCGGCTATCGACTGGCGCGCGAACGCCGGCGAATCACCGTCGGCGAGATCATTCGGATCGTCCGGAAATTAGAAGGCACCAGCGACCCGGCCAGCGAACCCGACGGCTCGGAGATCGGCGTAAAGGTGGTGCGGCCGATTTGGATCGAGATGCAGCAGGAAATGCTGGAACGCTTCGACCAACTGACCGTCGAGCAGCTCTGCGACAAGGCGCGCCGGCAAGGCATCGACAGCGAAGCTTCGCGCCAAGCCGTTGATTACAGCATCTAAAGCAGGATGCTGGTGGAGCCGATGCCGCGCCGACGTCGGCCTCGCGCGACCCGCGGCAATCTGCGCCCCCGCGCCCAGCGTCCCCTTGTTTCTTACGCCAAAGGGGCCGACATAGAGGGTGATCGACTGATAACAAGCGGCGTCACGGTTCAAACGGGGTCCCCCCCGGCGAGACTGTTTCAGCCGATCCGACTCCAGGCAACGAGACCCGTCCGAAGGAACCCCAAGGCATGATCGAAAGTTACACCGCGCGAGGCCGCATTTATGACAACATCACCCAGACCGTCGGCGGCACGCCCCTGATCCGCTTGGACAAGATCGCCGCGGCCCACGACTGCAAGGCGCAGTTGCTGGGCAAGTGCGAATTCTTCAATCCGTTAAGCTCGGTCAAGGATCGCATCGGTCTTGCCATGATCGAGGCGCTGGAGGCCGAGGGTCACCTCACGCCCGGCGCGACCGTGATCGAACCGACCAGTGGCAACACCGGCATCGCGCTGGCTTTCGTGTGCGCCGCCAAGGGCTACAAGCTGATCCTGACCATGCCCGAGACCATGTCCATGGAACGGCGCAAGATGCTCAAGCTGCTGGGCGCGCAGATCGTGCTGACCGAAGGCCCCAAGGCGATGAACGGGGCGATCGCGAAGGCCCATGAACTGCTGAAGGAGATTCCCGGCTCGGTCATGCCTCAGCAGTTCGAAAATCCGGCCAACCCCGATGTGCACGCCCGCACCACGGCGCTGGAAATCTGGGACGACACCGAGGGTGCGGTCGACGCGGTGATTTCCGGTGTCGGCACCGGCGGCACGCTGACCGGCGTTGGCTTGGTGCTCAAGGAAAAGAAGGCGAGCGTCCAGATGGTCGCTGTCGAGCCGGAAGACAGCCCGGTGTTGTCGGGCGGTGAGCGCGGACCGCATAAAATTCAGGGCATCGGCGCGGGCTTTATTCCGCCGATCCTCCAAACCGAGTTGATTGACGAGGTGCTGCGGATCAGCAACGATACCGCCTTTCGCACCGCCCGCCAGTCGGCGACCCTTGAAGGCCTGCCGGTGGGCATCTCCTCCGGCGCGGCCATCGCCGCTGGCCTGGAATACGGCAAACGGCCCGAAAACGAGGGCAAAATGGTGATTGTCGTGCTGCCCTCTTTTGCCGAACGCTATCTCTCCACGCCGCTGTTCGAAGGCTTGTAAGGGATCGGGAAACATCATGGTTGACCCAACAGCGGAGCTGAGCGACCAGCAGATCGAGCGCTACGCCCGCCACCTGGTGCTGCCGGAGGTGGAGGAAGAAGGCCAGCTCACCCTGCTCAAATCACGCGTGCTGGTGATCGGCGCCGGCGGCTTGGGCTCGCCATTGCTGCTCTATCTGGCGGCGGCCGGGGTGGGCACGCTGGGCGTGATCGACGACGACAGCGTGGATCTGTCCAACCTGCAACGCCAGGTGCTCCACGGCGAGGAAGACCTGGGACGGGCCAAGGTGGACAGCGCCAAAGCCAGTCTGGCCCGGATCAATCCGCAGGTGCGCCTGGAAACCCATGTCACCCGGCTGACCCCGGACAATGCTCTCGACCTCTTCGGCCGCTATGATCTGGTGGCCGATGGCTCGGACAACTTCGCCACCCGCTATCTGGTCAACGACGCCTGTCATCTGGCCGGAAAACCCTTGGTTTCCGCCGCCATCATGCGTTTTGACGGGCAGCTCTCCACCTTCCGCTCCCACCTGGGACACGGCGCGCCGCGCACCTCAGACCGCCCCACAGGCAGCGGGGCGGACCAATCGGATCGGGACGCGCAACAGGGCCAGGCCAATCCCTGCTACCGCTGCCTGTTTGGCGCCCAGCCCGATCGCGACCCCAAGCAATCCTGCGCCGACGTGGGGGTGATCGGCGCTTTGGCCGGGGTAATGGGCTCTCTCCAGTCGATTGAGGTGATCAAGGAACTGCTGGGCATCGGCCAATCGATGGCGGGGCGGCTGCTGCTTTACGACGCCTTGGAGGCCACCTTCCGCACCATCAAGTTCACTGCCGACCCGGCCTGCCCGCTCTGTGGCCAGACCCCCAGCATCACCCGTCTGGAGGCCGCGCGCTATGGCCTGGACGGCGCGACCTGCGCCGCCGAGTAACCGGCCGCATCGCTGGACCGGCCGCGCGAACGGCGCGCGGCCGCTGCGCCAAGCCCGTCTTACGAAGCCGATCGCGCGCTAGCACAGGATTT
>CAXBMB010000034.1:0-39005 GCA_963976695.1 uncultured Rhodovibrionaceae bacterium | reverse complement strand
CTGGCCAAGGGGCTGGAAATCGGCCGGGTCTCCAACGGCGCCTTCGACATCGGGCTCGGCGATCTCGTGGCAGCCTGGGGTTTCGGCGCCGCCGCGGCCGACCCCGAGGAAATCCGCAAGCTATTGGGTCAATCCCGGCCGCCGGCCCACCAGCTGCTGGAGTTGGACCGCGCCCGCGGCCGGGCCCGCAAGCACGGGCCGCTGCGCCTGGATCTTTCCGGCATCGCCAAGGGCTATGGCGTAGACCAGTTGCTGGCGGCGACGGCGCGCTTCGGCGTGACCTCAGCGCTGGTCGGGCTTGACGGGGAATTGCGCGCCAGCGGCCCGCAAGCCGATGGCGCGCCCTGGTGCGTGGCGATCGAAGAACCCGATCACCACCGCCGCGCCCCCCTGTCGCTGCTCACCCTGGAAAACCTCGCCGTGGCGACCTCGGGCGACTATCGCCACTGGGTGATGGTCAACCAGCACCGCCTGGCCCATACAATGGACCGCCGGCGGGGCGGACCGCTGAACAACGCCGTCGCGTCGGTCACGGTTTTGGCGGAAACCTGCATGACGGCCGACGCCTGGGCCACCGCCCTGCTGGTCATGGGCCCGACCCTGGGTCCGGCGACCGCCCGCGCGCTGCAGCTCTCGGCGCTGTTTGTCCTGCGACGCGAGCACGGCCTGGTGCAGATCCCGGTTGGCCGCTTTGCAACCGCCCCCCAGCAAGAACGCGCCACTATCGGTAGATCAGATCCACCAGCACCAGCGGCACCCACGGCAGATAGGTGACAATCAGCAAGACGCCCACCAGCACGCCGATAAAGGGAAGGTTGGTTTTTGTCGTCTCCCACATGTCGGTTTTCGCGATCGAACAGGCCGTCGCCAGCACGCTGGCCACCGGCGGGGTCTGCTGGCCCAGGGCGATGTTGAGCGTCAGGATCAGCCCGAACTGCACCGGGTCAATTCCGAACTGGCGCACCAGCGGCATGAAGATCGGCACGGTCAGAACAATCGCCGCCGCGCCGTGCATCACCGTGCCGATGGCGAACAGCAGAAGATTGATAATCAGCAACACCACCAGCTTGCTGTCGGTCAAGCCGAGAACGCCCTCGGCCAGCCGCTGCGGCGCCTGGGTTTCGGTCAGGTAGAGCCCCAGGACCGCCGAGCTGGCAACCATCATCATCACCACCGCGGTTTGCGTGACCCCTTCGGTCAGCGCGTGATACAGCTCGGTAAGCTGGATCTCCCGATAGACGAAGGTGCCAATCAAAAAGGCGGCAAGCACCGCCAGCGCCGCCCCTTCGGTCGCGGTGACAAATCCACCGAAGATCCCGCCCAGAATGACGACCGGAAGCACCAGGGCCCAGCTGGCCTCGCGCGCGCTGGTCAACAGCCGGCGCAACGAGAAGGCCGCTTCTCGCGGCAGGTCGTAGCGCACCGCCATATAGTAGCAAAGCGCGATCATGCCAAAGCCGCCCAGCAGGCCCGGAATGATTCCGGCGACGAAAAGCTGAACGATCGAGGTGTTGGACATGGCGCCATAGAGGATCATCGGAATCGAGGGAGGGATGATGATCGCCAAGGAGGCGCTGGACGAGGTACAGGCCGCCGCGAAACGGGCGCTGTACTTCTTTCGCTTCATTTCGGGAATCAACACCGAGCCGATCGCCGCGACGTCGGCGACCGCCGAACCGGAAATTTCAGCGAAAAACAGCGACACCCCGACGTTGACCATCGCCAGCCCGCCGCGCACGAAGCCGATGAGCGATGACACGAAGTTGATCAATCGCCGTGATATCCCGCCGGTATTCATCAGCGCGCCGGCCAGGACGAAGAGGGGAATGGCGATCAGCGGAAAGGACGT
The DNA here is from genome assembly GCA_963976695.1 of uncultured Rhodovibrionaceae bacterium. Taxonomy (GTDB): domain Bacteria; phylum Pseudomonadota; class Alphaproteobacteria; order Kiloniellales; family DSM-21159; genus CAXBMB01. Next base: position 37,156 of record CAXBMB010000034.1, on the reverse strand, counting down.
CGCGCCGCTGAACAGCGCCAGGGCGGCGTTGAAAAACCCCAAATAGCCGTTCAGCAGGAATATCCCCATCATCGAGACGGCCAAGATGGCAAAGGAAATCGGAACGCCGGCGAAGATCAGGGCGAACAGGCCGATAATGATGCTTGCTTCAACCACGCTCACGCTCCTGGTAATCTTTAAGCTGCGCCTGACTGCGCGCAATTTCAGTTCGAATTTCCTTTTCGTCGGGGTCCAGTCCCTCGCGGGTTTCCCGCCAGCGCACCTGCAGGGTGACGAGACGCGCCACCACCATCAGGCCGAGGCTGACCGGCAAGACCCCCTGCACAGCGGTCCGCGGCACCCAAGGCACGGAAACCAGGCTCTCCGATCCGAAATAGGCCATCACCGCATAGCTGGCCCAGCCGATCAGCGTCAGGCTGCCGATAACAACCACCTCAACCAGGCCGAACGTCAGCCGGCGCGCCGGCATGGACAGATGATACAGAATGCCGCTGAAGCCGATATGGGCGTTGCGCAACATCGCCAGCGCCGCCCCCAGGAAGGTGATCCAGGCCAGCAGAACCGAGGCAACCTCGTCATACCAGATCAGGGATCCGCCGAGATAACGGAACCCAACGCCCAACAGCACCACACAGGTCAGCAGAATCAACAGCAGGATGGTAAAGGCCTGAAGCGCGGCCGACAGGTAGTCGGTTATTTTTATCATTACTTTTCCATATTCGGACCGTCGGAGCGCCACGGCAGCGGCGCTCCAACGCGCAACAGCTCCTACTCGCCCGCGCCAAGCGCGCGAACCTGTTCGATCAGGGCCGCGCCGCCCTCAACTTCGGACGCGAATTTGTCGTAGACCCCGACCGAGGCCGCAACAAAAGCGTCATGGTCGGCAACATTCATTTTCATGCCGCCCTCGACCAGCTTTTTGACCAGCCTGTCATCGCCTTTTTGCCCCATGGCGCGGGACCAGATAGCGGCTTCCTGCGCCGCTTCCAACAGGATGGTCTGGATTTTCGGATCGAACTTGTCGAACACCGCAGCACCCATGGTCGGATAGGCCGGCGAGTACACATGCCCGGTCATGGAGAGGTACTTCTGCACTTCATCCAGCTTGCCCGAGGAGATGTTGACCAGCGGATTTTCCTGGCCGTCCACCACGCCGGTTTGCAGCGCCACGAACAGTTCGGAAAAGGGCATGGGCGTGGGGTTGGCGCCGAATTCCCGGAACATCGCCACCCGCCAACTGGAGTTGGGCGTGCGGATTTTCAGGCCCTTCAGATCGGCCGGCGTGTTGATCGGCCGGACGTTGTTGGTGATCTGACGAAAACCGTTTTCCCAAACTGCGAGGGGCAGATAGCCCTTGGCCAGCGCGGCGGGCACCAGCATGTCTTTGAAAATGGTCTTCTCGATTTGGGCGACATGGGCGCGGTCGCGCAGCATGAAGGGCAGGTCGAAAAGCGCGAAGCGCGAATCGACCTCGGGCATGATCGAGGAGGGCAGCGTAATATGCACCGTGCCGAAACGGATCTTCTGCATCAGATCCTTGTCATTGCCCAGTTGGGCATCGGGATAGAGCACAACTTCGCCCAGATCGCCCAGACGCGCGTTGGCGATGCGCAGGAATTCAACTGCGGTTTGATGCTGCAGCGACCCGGTCGGGGCGCTGATGCCAAAGATGATTTTTTCCTGCGCGGCGACTGGGGCCGCAAGCAGAAACGACGCGGTCAAGGCAACCGCCAACTTGCCTAGAATGTTCATTGAAACGCCTCCCATTCAAATTTTATGTTTCGTTGCGCCAAAGTCGCTAGCCGTTTTGCGGTGTCGCGCTCTGCCGAAGCTTTGGCATACCATATGCCATTGCGCAGGAAAATAGAAATTTTCTTTTTGGCGCTCCCTCGGGTCTTGTCATTTGTTGCGCCGGGCACTGGAGTCCCGTGGGTTTCGGCGGGTTTTGACGGATTTCAGCGAATTTCGGCGGATTGTGGCGGGGGCATCAGCGCGCCGGCGGGTCAAACTGACAGGAGCCCGCAGGCCGCTGCCAATCCACCGCCGCGTCTGTTCAATCGATCGGAGAGGGGCGCCGCCGACCCGGGCGGGGAGAGCGGCGCAACCGCGAGATCAAGCCCGCGACGGGCGGCCGGATTGACTGCCGGCCAGCGCGGCAAAGGTCTCAGCCACGTTGCTTTCCGCCTGAACCATATGCTGCCGCAAGTTCTGTTCGACCAAACCGCTGTCCCGCTCAAGCAAGGCGGTGACGATCTTGCTATGTTCGGTCAGGGCGCGGGTGCGATTGCTGCTTTTCAGCGAACAGAGATAGCGCGCGCGATACAAACGATCGTTCAACGTCTTGTGAGTCTTGACCAGCGCCTCGTTGCCGCTGGCCTCGACGATCTTGCGGTGAAATTCGATGTTTGTTTCGAAATACTCCAGGCGCTTCGCGTCGATCTTCAGCTTTTGCATCCGTTCTTGCAGGCTGGCGATCTTCTTGAGTTGGCTATCGCTGGCGTATTGGCAGGCCAGGCGGCCGGCCAGGCCTTCCAGGGCGCCAATGATCCGCAGCAGGTCGCAAAACTCCTCCACGGTGGGGTTGGCGATAAAATAGCGGCCGGTGTCCGACGGCGTGATCAGCCCCTCCAGCGCCAGCGTGCGCATCGCCTCGCGGATCGGCGTCCGAGAAATCCCCAGCACGCCGGTCAACTCCCGTTCGGTGATCTGATGGCCGGGCGCAAGATCACCCAAGACAATCAGACGACGCAGCTCATCGGTTGCCTGATCTGCCAGCAGATCTCGTTTGATGGCGGTTGCTTTCACGGCCAAGGGAGTCTTCCTCTTGCTACAGCTGTTGGGTCATTCCCCGGGCGCGCGGCCGACGGCCCGCGCGCAGGAGGCCCCTGACACCCGATATCATAGCAGAACCCGTCGGGCCATAATTTTGCGGTGCGAACGCCGAGGTCGCCCGGTTTACGCGGCGGCGGTGGGCCGGGCGCGGTGAGACACTTCCCCCGGTCAGCGCGGCAAAGCCCCGGCTTTTCTCCAGGCCGTTTCAGCTAACAGTCCCGGCCGGTCAAAAGCTGCGATGATCGGGTTTGACAGCCTTGGCATTTGGTATATTATACTCCAAAAATTACAAATGGAACCGCTCGATGATGAAGAAAACGATTGCTATTATCCAAGGGGATCCGGCCGGTATCGGCCCGGAGCTTTTACTCAAACTTCTTTCCGATGACGATTGCCGGGCCCGGGCGAATATCCTGGCGCTGGGCGACCCGGAGGTCTTTGCCGCCAGTCAGCAGCGGAGCGGAATAACCATTGCCAATCTACGCCGTATCACACGGATCGAGGACGCCGATTTCTCCACCGGGGCGATCCATCACCTCGATCTGACGTTCGCGGGCGCCTGCGACGTACCGCTGGCGCAGGTTTCCGCCGCCGGAGGGGCTTCGTCGATCGGCGGGTTGCAGCGCGCCCTGGAGTTGGCGCGCGACGGCGTCGCCGATGCGATCGTCTTCCTGCCCTTCAACAAGGAGTCCATGCATCTTGGCGGCAATCAGTTCGCCGATGAATTGGGCTACGCCCGGCAGTTCTTCCAACTCAAGACCCGGCCCAGCGAGTTCAACGTCGCCTCGGGTATGTGGAACGGACGGGTAACCTCCCATGTCGCCATGCGCGACGTGCCGGAACTCTTGACCGAGACCCGAATCTGTGAGTCCATCCGCCTGGCCGACAAGACGCTGAAGATGGCCGGATACGCGCGGCCGCGAATCGTGGTCGCGGCCTACAACCCCCACGCCGGCGACGGCGGTCTGATGGGGCGCGAGGAGATTGAGATTATCGCCCCTGCCGTTGCCAAGATGAAGCGGGAACAGATCGCCGTCTCCGGGCCCCTGCCGGCCGACACCCTGTGGCTGAAGGTGCGCGACGGCGAATACGACGCCGCGGTCACCATGTATCACGATCAAGGGCAAATCGCGATCAAGCTGCTCGGGTTCGATCGCGGCGTGTCGGTGCTGGCCGGCTTGCCGGTCCCCATTACCACGCCGGCCCACGGCACGGCCTTCGACATCGCCGGCCACAACAAGGCCAATCCGCGTCCCACGCTGAATGCTTTCACCATGGCCGTCAACATGGCCGAGCGGCGTGACCTATCCGACGACCTGGCGGGCGCCGCAAAAGAAGGAAAACCGCAATGACAAGATTCGTCCAGTTCCGCGACGCTGCGGGAACCAGGACCCTGGGCCGCGTCGCCGACGACCGGCTCGAGGTGATCGCCGGCGTGAACCGGCTTACCGAGTTGGCCGCGCGCGCCGTCGCCGGGCGGCAAACCCTCGCCCAGACGGCCGAGGCGCTGGGCGTCGCCGACCGGGTGTCCTATGACGAAGTGGTTGACCAGGGGCGGCTGCTTCCGGCCATCGACCACCCCGACACGGCACATCTTTATGTCACTGGCACCGGCTTGACCCACACCGGCAGCGCCGCCGCGCGCGACGGAATGCACGCCAAGGTCATGGCCGAGGGGGCCGAACTGTCCGACAGCATGAAGATCTTCAAGATGGGAATCGAGGGCGGCCAGCCCGCCCCGGGGGAGACGGGCGTTCAACCCGAATGGTTCTGGAAAGGCAACGGCGCGAGCCTGCGCGCCAGCGGCGCGACGATGGAAAGTCCCCATTGGGCCGACGACATGGGCGAAGAGCCGGAAATCGCCGGCATCTATCTGATCGGACCGGACCGCAAGCCCTATCGCCTGGGTTTTGCCCTGGCCAACGAGATGTCCGACCATGTGATGGAGCGGGTGAACTATCTCTATCTCGCCCATTCCAAGCTGCGCGAGTGCGCGCTGGGGCCGGAACTGCTGACCGGCGAACTGCCGTCCAATGTCCAGGGCGCCAGCCGAATTTACCGCGACCGCCGGCTGCTTTGGGAAAAACCGTTCCTGTCGGGCGAGGACAACATGACCCACAGCATCGCCAATCTGGAGCATCACCACTTCAAGTATCCGCTGTTCCGCCAGCCGGGCGACATTCACGTCCACGTCTTTGGCACCGCAACGCTGAGCTTTGTTGACGGCATAAGATTGCAGGACGGCGACGAGATGGAAATCGACTGCCCGCAGTTGGGCCGCCCGCTGCGCAATCCGATTCGCACGGCGACCTATAGCGATCCCTCGGTTGCGGCGCTGTAGCCTGTGATCGACCAACACAGAAGCGTCCGGCGCTTCGACTTTATCGTCGATCAAACGTCAATCACCCCCGCTCCGGCGGCCCTGACAGATGGAACAGGCCAGAGATGAAAATCAAGGAAATCCGCGCCAAGATCTACCGCTGGGTGGGCGAGGTCGTCCCACCGCAGGCCAATTTCTGCACCAACGCCAGCGACAGCCTGTTTGAAAAGGGCGATGGAATGGCCTCCTATCGCTTTCTGGAATGGCTGGTGGTCGAGGTCGAAACCGACACGGGCATCGTCGGACTGGGCAACGCCGCGCTGGTCCCCCATCTGGTGAAGGAAACCATCGACAGATATCTCGCCCCGATGTGCATTGGCGAGGATCCGTGGGACTACAACTACCTGTTCGAGAAGATGTTCCGCAAAACCCATGCTTGGGGCCGCAAGGGCGTGGGGATCACCGCCATATCGGCCATCGACATCGCCCTGTGGGACATCCTTGGCAAGGCCAGCGGCCAGCCGGTGTTTAAGCTGCTCGGCGGGCGAACCAAGGCGCGGATCCCGGTTTACGCCTCCAAGCTTTACGCCGACAACATCGACGCCATGCAGGCCGAGGCGCAAAGCTACGTCGACCAAGGCTATTCGATGATGAAAATGCGCTTTGGCTATGGCCCCAAGGACGGCCCCGAAGGGGTGCGTGAAAACCTTAAGCGGGTCGCGGCGGTGCGCGAGGTGATCGGATACGATCGCGACCTGATGCTTGAATGCTACATGGGCTGGAACCTGGAATATACCAAACGCATGCTGCCCAAGCTGGTGAAGTACGAACCGCGCTGGCTGGAGGAGCCGGTGATCGCCGACGACATGCACGGCTACGCCGAATTGAACGCCGGTCCGATTCCGATCTCGGGCGGGGAGCATGAGTTCTCGCTGTTCGGGTTCCGCCAGCTGTTGGACATGAAAGCGGTCAGCGTCGTGCAATACGACACCAATCGCGTTGGCGGCATCACTGCCGCGCAGAAGATCAATGCCCTGGCCGAGGCCTATCAGGTGCCGGTGGTTCCCCACGCCGGACAGATGCACAACTTCCACCTGACCATGGCCAACCTCAACTGCCCGATCGCCGAGTATTTCCCGATCCACCCGGTGGAAATCGGCAACGAACTGTTCTGGTATATCTTCGAGGGCGAACCCGACGCCAAGGACGGCTTTATCGATCTGGATGACAACCGGCCCGGCTTGGGCCTAACCCTCAGCCAGAAGTATCTCGACAACTTCGAAATTCTCCCCTGACTCCAGAGTGACGCCAGAGTGACCCCAGGGCGGGACACCGCCGCTTGCACCGCGTTATCGCGCGCCGCGCCTTGCGGGGCCGACCGCTCAGAAGCCGACGGCGTCGCCGCCCTTCAGATCGAGGCGCTGGCGCGCCTCGGCCGGGCTGGCGATCTCCAGCGACAGGCCCTCGACGATCTTGCGCACCTGCCGCACCTGGGCGGCGTTGCTGTGCGCCAGTTGGCCCGGCCCCAGGGTCAGGCTGTCCTCCAGGCCGACCCGAACATTGCCGCCCATGGCCAGCGACATGGCGGCCAGCGGCATTTGGTGGCGGCCGGCGCCGAGAACCGAGAATTCATAGTCGGACCCGAACAGCCGATCAGCGGTCTGTTTCATGAAGACCAGGTTTTCCCGCTCGGCGCCGATGCCCCCCAGCACCCCCAGAACGAATTGGATAAAGTAGGGCGGCCGCACCAGCGCGCGGTCGACGAAATGCTTCAGGCTGTAGAGGTGGCCGACATCGTAGCATTCGAACTCGAAACGCACGCCCTGCTCACGCCCCAGCCGCTCCAGGGCGGTTTCAATGTCGCGGAAGGTATTCTTGAAAATGAAATCACGGGTCCCCTCGAGAAACGGGGCCTCCCAAGCGTGTTTGAAATCGATCTTCTTGTCGAGCGCCGGGAACAACCCAAAGTTCATGGTGCCCATGTTGAGCGAACACATCTCCGGGCGATGGGTCAGCGCCGCCAGCATGCGCTGTTCCACCGTCATGGTGGCGCCGCCCCCGGTGGTGATGTTCACCACCGCCGCGCTGTTCTGTTTGATGCGCGGCAGGAACGCGCCGAACAGCTCTGGATCGGGCGACGGTCGGCCGTCGCGCGGATCGCGGGCATGCAGATGCAGGATCGCCGCGCCGGCCTCCGCCGCCTCGATCGCCTGGCTGGCGATGTCGTCGGGCGTGATCGGAAGGTGGGGGCTCATGCTGGGCGTATGAACGGATCCGGTGACGGCGCAGGTAATGATGACCGATCGGGGCATTAGGACTCCAAGGGCAATCCGGCCTTGGCTGCAAAAGCATCCAGCGCGCCGGTGAGTTTTTCCATGATCTCGGCAATCTGAGACCGTTCGACGATCAGCGGCGGGCAGACCATGAAATGGTCGCCGTCAACGCCGCCGCGCGTCCGGCGCGAATAGATGATCAGCTTGCGGGCGTAGGCCTGCTCCACCAACTCGACGAACGCGGCTTTTTCCGCCGGCAGCGGGGCCATGGTCTCCCGGTCCGCCACCAGTTCAAAGGCCAGCAGCAGCCCCTTGCCGCGCACGTCGCCGATGAAGGGATAGCGCCCCATCAGCCCCCGTAGCTCGGACTGCAGCAGGTCGCCCATCTGTTGGGCGCGTGCCACCAGATTCTGGCGTTCGATTTCCGCCAGCACCGCCAGCCCGGCGGCGCAGGCCAGTGGATTTCCGGCATAGGTGTAGCCGTGAACGAAGCCGCCGCCGTCCAGCACCGGCTGCACCAGCCGGTCGTCGGCGACCATCGCGCCCAGCGGCGCATAGCCCGCCGCGAAACCCTTTGACAGCGCGACGATGTCGGGCCGCGCCGCCGGCCAATGATCACCGCCGAGAAATTTACCGGTTCGCCCGGCACCGGTCATGACCTCGTCATAGATCAGCAGCACGCCGTATTGGTCGCAAATCTCGCGAACGCGCGGCAGATAACTGTCAGGCGGAACCAGAGCGCCGGTCGCCGCGCCGCCGATCGGCTCCACCAGAAAGGCCAGCACCGTCTCCGGGCCTTCCCGGCGGATCGCCTCGCCCAGCATCTCGGCATAGCGCAGGCCACGGTCCTGCGGACTGAGATCATCCCGGTCCAGATAACAGGTCGGCGCTGGAATCTTCGGCATTTGCCGCATCATCGGCGCGAAGGGCGCGGTCATGTTGGTCATGCCGGTGACCGATAGCGCGCCCAGCGTCGCCCCATGATAGGACGGATAGCGCGAGATCACCTTCCAGCGCTGGCTCTCGCCGATCGCCAGGGCGTACTGCCGGGCCAGCTTGAGGCAGCTTTCAACCGCTTCCGAGCCGCCGGAAACGAAGAACACCCGATCAAGCCCGGCGGGCAGGCGGCGCGCGGTCTGTTCGGCCAGCCGCTCCGCCGGCTCATTTTCGAAGTGCAGCCGATAGCCGAAGGTGGCCTTTTCCATCTGGCGGCGCATCGCCGCCAGCACGCGCGGATTGGAGTAGCCGATGTTCGCCACCATCGCGCCGCTGGCGCCGTCCAGATAGGCATTGCCATCGACATCGTAGAGATAGACCCCCGCGCCCCGGTCGAGCAGCGGCCGCCGTTGGCGGCTCTGATAGAACAGGTGGGAGGGCGGTCGTTCGTTGGCTTTACACATGACAGACGCCATTCAGGGTTAGGCGGGCAGCACAATGCAGTCACGGGTGCGGACCCGGATCGCGACCTCTTCGCCCTCCGGCACCGGGTGCTCGTCAATTGGGTTGATGGCTTGCAGCTTGTGATCGCCCACCTGGAGAAAGTAGCGCGCCACCTGCCCCTGGTAGTCGACGGCGGTAACCCGGCCGCGCAGCCCTGTGGTCGCCAGGTCCTCCGACGAATTGAGCTGTGCGCCGACGGGATCGAGCGCGAGCTTTTCCGCGCGGATCGAGATCTTGACCTGCGCGCCGCCACGCAGCTGGCGGCGGTCGGCGCTCTCCACCGCCGCCATCAGCACGCCCAGGCCGGCGACCTCGATCTTGGCCTTGCCCGGCGCAACCTCCAGCACCGTCGCCGTCAGGATGTTGGAATTGCCCAGAAAAGATGCGACGAACTCCGACGCCGGGCGGTTGTAGACCTCTTCCGGCGTGGCGACCTGTTCGATTCGTCCCCGGTTCATCACCACGACGCGGTCGGACAGGGCCAGCGCCTCCGACTGGTCGTGGGTCACGAACACCGTGGTGATGCCCAGGCTGTGCTGAATGCGTTTCAGTTCCACCCGCATGTCCTCGCGCAGGTTGGCGTCCAGCGCCGACAGCGGCTCGTCGAGCAGCAGCACGTCGGGGCGCACGACAATGGCGCGGGCCAGCGCGATACGCTGCTGCTGACCGCCGGACAACTGGTTCGGCATGCGATCCCCGACCTGGGGAAGCTGCACCAGGTCCAGCGCCGCGCCCACCCGCTGGCGAATTTCCTCGGCGGCGACCTGTCGGTGTTTCAGTCCGAAGGCGACGTTGTCGTAGACCGTTTTGTGCGGAAACAGCGCATAGTTTTGAAAGACGATGCCCAGGTTGCGCTTGTGGATCGGCAGGTCATTTACGCGATTGCCCTTGATGCGAATTTCGCCTTCGGTGATCCCGGCCAATCCGGCAATCATCCGCAGCGTCGTGGTTTTGCCACAGCCCGACGGCCCCAGCAACGTCAGGAAAGACCCCTCCTCAATGGCCAGGTCGGTCTTGTGCACGGCGACGAAGTCACCAAATCGTTTCTCGACACCGATCAGTTCGACCGTATGGTTCGCGCCGTTGGTCAAAGCCGTCTCCCTTTACGCAAGCCCGCCGCGGGGCAACCATCGGCCGGTGGTTGCCCCGCGGACAGCGCTTAGAATCGAAGCGCGCAGCGCTTCTTTCTCCATTGATCGTACCCTAGTAACCCTTTTGCACCCGGCCGAATTTCTTCGACCAGTCCGCCTCATTGCTATTCCAGTAGGGCGGATCGAAGAAGTTCAGGCCGCTCAGGGTGCCGCTCGGGTCGAAGGCCGGCAGGCCGGCGATCTTGTCGCTGAGTTGAACCTTGGTCGGATCCAGCGACGGCGGGTAGTTCTGACCCTCCGCCACGGCGATCGCCACCTCCGGCGCCAGCATGAAGTTCAACAGCTCCTCGCTGGCCGCCATCGGGCTGCCCTTGATGACGAAGAGGCATTCCTGCCAGCCCAGGCCGCCGGGGGGATCGTAGTAGCCGATGTCGTGGCCCTGCTCCTGCAGCGCCTTGATCCGGCCCGACCAGCCCTCGGTGACGTAGATCTCCTCTTCCGCCAGCAGGCTCATCAGCTCAGCGCCCGACCCCCAATACTTCAGCGCCAGGTCGCGGTGCGTGCGGATGGCGTCCCAAATCGCCTCTATATCATTGATATCGTTTGGATTTTGACCGCTTTGCAGGGCCGCGTACCAGATCCGCGTCTTCCATTCTCCCCAGCCGCCGATCTTGCCCTTGTAGGCCGGGTCAATCAGGATGCTGGCGCCCTTAGCCTTCATTTCTTCGTCGGAAATGTACTTGCGGTTATAGGCCAGTCCGGTGGTGCCGTAGTCGTAGGGCACGGCCGAAAGCGTGCCGTTGGTCACCTTGCGGAAGACATCCTGCAGCGCGACGATGACGTTCTTCAAGTTGGGGATGTTGTTCTCGTTCAGCACCGACGACAGGCCCAATCCGTCGTAGCGGACATAGTCGAAGGCCCCGGACAGGTGGGCGATGTTATACTCGCCGGGCTGGCTCGCCTTGACGCGGGAGAGATATTCATCGGCGCCGCCAAAGGTGCCGTCGACAACCTTGATGCCGGTTTTTTCAGTGTAGGGCGTGAAGGCGTATTTCCGGAAGGCGTCGGAAACGACCCCGCCCCAGCCGTCGAACCGGACCTGATCCGGCGTGGCGGCAAAGGCCTTGTTGAAGCCAGAGAAGGGCCCGCCGGTCACGCCGGCGGCCACACCGGCGGCGCCGATCAACCCCAGGAATGTGCGACGCTCGAGATTGCCGTCGCGGTACCTCTCCAGAAGCCTGCTGTATCTTTTGCTGTCGTCCATTGTTCATTCTTCCTTCTCGTTGGCTCGCAGTTTTCGGGTGTTTTTTTCAACGTCGCCGAAGGATGCGATCTCAATCCCGTCCGACGTGCCGCAATCGTTGTGCGATCAATTCGGTTATCTTCGACCCATGCCACGGGCCACGGCCGCCCCCAGCAGCGGCAGCGCCACGGTCATCACGATCATCACCGTCCCCAGGGCATTGATTTCCGGCGAGATCGAGTTGCGCAGCATGGCGAAGATCTGCGTCGGCACGGTCTCCACGCCGCCGGGCTTCCAGAATAGCGTTCCGGTAATGTCGTCGAAGGAGATGGTGAAGGCGAACAGCGCCCCGGCCAGCACGGCCGGCAGAATCAGCGGCAGGGTGATCTGGAAAAAGCTCTGCAGCGGACTGGCCCCCAGGCTCATCGCCGCTTCCTCGTATTCGCGCTTGATCGACACCAGACGGGCCTGCACCACCAACACCACGAACGGCAGGGTGAAGACCACGTGGCCGGCCAGCAGCAGCGGGAAGCTTTTGGGCACGCCGATGGCCCCGAGGAACAGCAGCAGCGCCACCGCCAACACCACTTCGGGCACCAGGATCGGGGCGATCAGCACGGTGGCGATCAAGCCCTTGCCGGGAAAGTCATAGCGCACCATGGCCAGCGATCCCATCACCCCCAAGGTCGTCGAGATGACCGCCGTCAAGCTTCCCAGCAGCAGGGAGGTCTTGAACGCGCGGACAATCGCATCGTTTTGCCACAGCGCCGCAAACCAGCGCAGACTTAACCCCTCCATGGGAAAAGCGCCGAACTGGCTGGCGTTGAAGGACAGCAGAACCACCACCGCCACCGGGGCGAAGAGAAAGAGATAGATCAGGATCGTTCCCAATCGGATCAGGCTCCAGCCAGACAGCATGATCTTGTTCCCTCCCCTATCCGAAGCTCTTGGCGATTTGCGCCATGCCGACAAATCGATTGTAGACCGCCACCACACAGCCCAGCAGAACCAACAGCGCCAACGACAGCGCCGACCCCAGCGGCCAGTTCAACTGGGTGATGATCGCCTCGAAAACCAGGTTGGCGAACATCGCGTCGGTGGGACCGCCAAGCACCAGCGGCGTGATATAGGTGCCAGCCGCCAGCACGAAGCTCAGCAGCGCGCCGGCGGCGAGCCCGGGCAGCGACAGCGGCAGGGTGACTTCCTTGAACGCCTGCCATTCGGTGCAGCCCAGCGAGCGCGCCGCCTCGCCCAGGTTGCGGTCGATGCCCTCAAGGCTGACGTAAATGTTGAGGATCATGAACGGGAGCAGGAAGTGGACCAGCCCGATGATCACCGTCCACTGATTGTAAAGCATCTGGATCGGCTCCGTGATCACCCCGAGCCACAGCAAAGTGGTGTTCACAATACCGCTGGACCCCAGAATGTTGATCCAGGACATGGTTCGGATGATGTAGCTGATCCAGAAGGGCAGCATCAGCAACAGCAGCAGGAAGGTTTTGTTCGGAAAGCGCGTGGTGGCGATAAAATAGGCTGGAATATACCCGATCAGCGCACAGATCACCGTCGTCGCGAAAGCGATCCAGATGGTGAAGGCCAGAATGTTCCGGTAGAACGGGTCGGTCAGCACCTCCAGCCAGTTGTCCAGGTGGAAACCCACCAGATCGGCGCCGGTGGCGCTGCGCAGCCAAAAGGAATAGACCAGGATAAAGGCAACCGGGATGACGAGCAGAAAAAGGATCACGGTCAAGGCCGGCGACAACAAGCCCCATGGCCGCCAGACATTGTCTCTTTGATCGATTGACGCCATAGCACTCCCTCTGCGGCCCCGCTGTCGGTTGCCGCGCGTTGGTTCCTGTCGCCCAGCCTGGAGCCTGCCCCGGGCCGCCCATCCTGCTTTGGCTGTTACCCAGGCATGACTGGCGGCCCAGGCTCGGCCGTTTTGCCGGGCGCTTCACCATTGCCCAAGCTTATTGTTTTCCCCAGGTCTGTTGCGTTACCTGGGTTTGGAACTGAGTGTCTGCCGCTCGCAATCATATTTCAAATAGACAATGGAAATCACAGACATAGTTTGAAAGAATGACCGGATGACCATTGTACGCACCGAGGAAGGCGAGCGACTCGCCCGACAATTGGATTGGAACCTGCTGCGAACCTTCATCGCCATTGTGCAGGAGGGCGGCATCACCGCCGCGGCCAACCGATTGCTGCTCAAGCAGCCGACCGTGAGCAACGCGCTGAAGCGGCTGGAGAACCGGCTGGAAAAGCGGCTGATTGATCGCGGACCCGCGCATTTCCGGGTCACCGACGCCGGCGAGGCGCTGTATCGCGAGGCGGTGGAGATCTTTGGGTCGATCGCCCGCTTGACCGTCGCCGTTCGCGACATTGACGACGAGATCCGTGGCCATATCGCCATCGGACTGGCGAGCCATGTGGTCTTTCCGCCGTTCGACGAGACGCTGCGCGAATTCAGTCAACGCCATCCCAACGTCACATTTGACCTCAATGTGGCGACCAGCACCGAGGTGATTGGCTGGACGCTGGAAAAACGCGCCAGCTTCGGCATCTGCCTGGTTCACAACGAGCACGCCAAACTGAGCTATAGCCTGCTGTTTCGCGAGCATTTCGGATTTTTTTGCGGGCCCGGCCACCACCTGTTCGGCCGCAGCGGGTTGACGCTCGAGGATCTGGATGGCGAAGCTTCGGTGTCGTTCGGCACTGATCGCCTTCAGGACGCGCTGCGGCCGGTGGCGCTGTTGCGCACGCGGGTTCACCTCGACGACACCATTCGCGCCATCTCGCCGCATCTCGAAGAAGTCCGGCGGCTCATCACCGCCGGCGTGGGCATCGGCCCCTTGCCGATCCATGCGGTCGCCCGCGACGTTGCCGAAGGCCGACTGTGGCAGCTGCCGCCCTATGCCGATCCACCGATGATCGACATCTATCTCGTCACCAATCCGGCCTCGCGGCTGAACCGCGCCGAACAGGGCTTTATCGACCTGCTTGGCGCCAAGGTGGCGGCGCTGCCCCTGTCGGCCAGAACCTATCCGGAAAATCTTCTCCCGCACGTCTGAACGGCAGGCAAGCCAGCAGGCAAAAGGCCCTCCCGGCGTCACGCCCCGGGCCACTTTAGGTGGCGCGACAAAAACAACTAGACTCTGTAAACATCATATGTTTAGGTTTATACCATGAATGAAATGCTCTTCTACGACCTCAGGGGATCCTCCGGGCTGACCCACAGCCTAGCGACGCAGATTGCGCGCGAACTGGGGCGCCGCATCGTGGCGGGCGCCTACCAGCCGGGGGTGCTTATCGAGGACGAAGGCACGCTTGCGGAAAAGTACCACGTCAGCCGTTCGGTGGTCCGAGACGCGGTTAAAATTCTGGTCGGCAAGGGACTTCTGGAGGTTCGTCGCGGCATCGGCACAAGAGTGCGGTCACGGACAAACTGGGGGCTTTTGGATGACGATGTCCTTGCCTGGCACCAGTCGGCGCCGCCCAGTGCTGATTTTTTGCGCCAGTTGATGGACCTGAGGTTGGTGATCGAACCCAAGGCCGCCCGCTGGGCGGCGGAGCGCGGCACCGCGGAGGGACACGCCTTGATCGAGCAGACGCAACTGCGCATGGAGGCCGAGAAGGGCAAGATTGAAGATTTCGTCGTCGCCGACGCGCTTTTTCACCGTTCGGTGCTGCGCGCGGCCAACAACGAATTCCTGCGCGCGATGGAAGGGATGATCTTTTCGGCGCTGCTCGACTCAATTCGACTGACCAACAACGACCCGCGTAAAAACGAGACCTCGATCTCGCTGCATCGCGCGGTCACCGACGCCATTCTGATGCGTAACGGCGAGAAAGCCGAAGTTGGAATGGAAACATTGCTGGCCGATGCCAAGCATCTGCAAGGGAGGAAATTACATGATCAATAGGACGCCGGTGAACCGGTAGGCCCGGTTCGCAACGCGAAGCCAACCAGCTTCCGATGTCATCGGGAGCACGGCGTTGCTTTGCCAACCCCCACCCAAAACATCTGAATTCCCACCACCCGGTTTGACCGCACTGTCGGCCGGGATCGGGAGAAGCTGGCCGCCTTTCCGGCCATCACTTCGGCGAGGATGCGGTTTCTCGGCTGTCAGGCTGGAAATCACCCTGACCGCCGCCGAACGCAACGGGCGGACCTGTCCGGCAACGAAACCCTCTTGAGGAACGCGGCAATGCCCAATTTCAAGAACAAGAAAACGTCGATCCGCCGCACGGCGGGATCGGCCCGTCGGGAAACGGCGGCGGCGCGCACCTGGCCCTGCAGGACGACCTATCGATCAAACGAATTTCGCGCAGTGACGGAATAGACCCACACCATGAAGATCACCAAAATTATCAGCCACGTCCTGCAATACGACCTGTCCGAAGAACTGGGCTACTCGCAGCAGTACTATTCGAAGCGCACCGCCCATCTGGTCGAAGTTCAGACCGACGAGGGGATAACCGGTTGGGGCGAATGCTTTGGCCCGGGCAACATCGCGCTGGCCAACAAGACGATCGTCGAACAGGTCATTCAACCAATGATCCTGGGCGACAACCCGCTCTACCGCGATGTGATCTGGCACAAGGTCTACAACCTGATGCGGGACCACGGTCAAAAGGGCATGCCGCTGCAATCGCTGTCGGGCGTCGACATCGCCCTGTGGGATATTGCCGGCAAGGCGGCCGGTCTGCCCATTCACATGCTGATCGGCGGGGCCCATCGCGACCGGGTCCGGGCCTATGGCTATGGCATGATGCTGAAGCGCGAAGACCTCGACAGCATGACGGCCCGGTTTCGCGACGAGGCCGCAGCGATCAAGGCGATGGGCTTTGCCGCCGCCAAAATGAAGGTGGGGTTGGGACCAAGCGACGACGTCAAGCTCTGCGCCGCCGTCCGCGCGAGCCTCGGCGACGGGTTCGACTTCATGGTCGACGCCAATCATTGCTACACCACCGCGGACGCTTTCTATGTCGGCCGGGCGCTGGAGGAACTGGGCGCCTTTTGGTTCGAGGAGCCGGTGGCGCCCGAGGATCTGGACGGCTACCGCGAGTTGCGGGCGGGACTCAAGGTCAACATTTCAGGCGGCGAGGCCGAGTTCAACCGCTGGGGTTGGCGCGCCATTCTGGAAAACCGCGGACTCGACATTGCCCAGCCCGAAGTCTGCGCGCTGGGCGGAATAACCGAGTATCTGCGGGTGCTGGCGCTCTGCCACGCCCATTTCACACCGGTGATTAACCACGTTTGGGGCTCCGCCGTTGCGGTGGCCACCAACTTGCAGCTGTTGGCTGCAATGCCGCCCCTGCCGGGCGGACTTCACCCCCGCGAGCCGCTGTTGGAGTTCGATACCACCGACAACAAGTTCCGGGATCAATTGTTGACCAAGCCACTGGACATCCAAAAACAAGTCGCACGCAACGACGGCTTTGTCGCGGTTCCCACCGGCCCCGGACTGGGGATCGAGCCGGATCGCGACTTCATCAAACACTATGAGATCCAGCGCTAAAGATCTGTCCAAACCAAACACAGATCCGTCCAAAGGAGGAAACCCATGAAACTGAA
Source organism: uncultured Rhodovibrionaceae bacterium (assembly GCA_963976695.1). Taxonomy (GTDB): domain Bacteria; phylum Pseudomonadota; class Alphaproteobacteria; order Kiloniellales; family DSM-21159; genus CAXBMB01. The sequence continues at coordinate 20,376 of CAXBMB010000034.1, read as the reverse complement.
ACTCATCGCGCTTGCCACGGCAGGCCTGGTCTTCGCCAACCTGGCCTCGGCCCAGGAAGTCACGCTGAAGCTCGGCGTGGTCACGCCGAGCGATCACCCACACAGCGTCTCGGCGCGCGAGTTCGCCCGCCTGGTCTCGGAAAAGACCGACGGCGCGGTCGCCGTGCGGGTCTCCGACAACGGCGCGCTCGGCTCGAACCCCGAGCTGCTGGACGCCGTGCAGGCCGGAATTATCGACTTCGCCATCTCCACCCCGGGGGTGATGGCGGAATACGCCCCGGTTACCGGTATCCTTGAACTGCCGTACATCTTCGACAGCAAGGATCACATGATGACGGTGACTCGCGGCCCGATCGGCCAGCAGATCGCCGAGACCTACCAGGCGGAAACCGGGATGAAAATCCTCGGCTATATGGGCGGCGCCCAGCGCAACATGATCACCACCAAGGCGGTGATTCGCTCGATCGACGACCTCAAGGGCCTGAAAATGCGCACCTGGGAATGGGACGTGATGCTGAACTGGTGGTCCTCCTTGGGCGCGTTGGGGTCGGTGGTGTCCTTCCCCGAAGTCTACACCGCGCTGCAGACCGGCGTGGTTGATGGCGCCGAGAACGAGTTTTCGACCTTTACCACCGCCCGCTGGGCCGAGGTGGCCAAAAACGTGTCGCTGACCCAGCATTCGATCACCGTGCGTCCCCTGGTCGGCAATGCCGCCAAGCTGGCAAAGCTGCCCGAGGCCTACCAGACCGCGATTCGCGAGGCCGCCATCGAGGCCGCCGATTTCGACGTGGCGCTGGAAGGCGCGCTTGACCAGAAAAATATGGACCTGCTGGCGTCGGACTATGACGTTGTCTTCACCGAGCCGGACAGGGGCCCGATACTTGCCGCCTCGAAAACCGTCATCCTGAAGTTCGCCGCCGACAAGGGGCTGGAGGATCTGGCAACGGCCATCGCCAACGCCGGCAAGTAAGCCATCAAAGAGGCAGATCGGCCAAGCGAGCTGATCGACCAAGGGGGCGGCCCTTTGCGGCCGCCCCACATCTCGCAGGTAAAAGGGACCGGCCATGTTCGGTAAAATGATCACCCACCTGGAGCGGGGACTGGAAAGAATCACGGGACTTCTCTGCATCATCCTTCTGCTCAGTCTCTTCGTTGAAGTGATGAACCGCTATCTGTTCTTCGTCTCTTGGCCCGAAATCCAGTTTCTTATTCCCTTCTCCTTTCTCTGGATGTGCATGTTCGGCTCGGCGCTCGCCGTGCGGCGCGGACAGCATTTCGAAGTCGATCTGCTGCACAAGCTGTTCCAGGGGCGCTTCCGTGAAGCCCACCGCATTCTGATGGGGCTGATCATGCTAGCTGGCGGTCTGCTGATTGTCTGGTCCTCGGTCCATTTTGTCGAGTTGGGGCTGCTTAAAAAGAACCCGGCGACCGGCATCCGGATGATCTACATCTACAGCTCGATCCTGGCCGGCGGCGGGTTAATCGCCCTGCTGGCGGCCGAGCGCCTGCTCCACGGCAACAAGGGAGACGCGGCATGAGCCCGGAATTCGCCCTCACCGTCCTGCTGCTGGGATTTGTGCTGCTCTTTTCGATCGGCGTCCCGCTGGCCATCTCCCTGCTCTTTGCCTCGGTCGCGGTGATCGCGCTGGACCCAGGGCTCGAACTGCTGGTGGTGCCGTTGAAGATCTACGCGGGCATCAATAATTTCCTGCTGCTGGCCATTCCCGGCTTCCTGTTCGCGGCGCTGATGATGAACAAGATCGGCGTGACCGAGGACATCGTCAAACTTTCCGATCTGCTGGTCGGACGCATCAAGGGTGGACTGGCCCATATCAACGTGGTTTCTTCCATGCTGATGGGCGGCGTATCCGGCTCCTCGACCGCCGACGTGGCGGGCATCGGCGCGATCCTGATCCCGGCGATGAACAAAAAAGGCTATTCGCGCGGCTTTTCGGCGGCGCTGACGGCGGCCTCCTCCTCCATCGGGTCGATCATTCCGCCCTCGATCCTGATGGTCATCTACGGCGCGTCGGCGAAAGTCTCGATCGGGGCGCTGTTTATCGCCGGCTATGTTCCCGGCATTCTGGTCGGCCTGCAGCAGCTGGTGATCGCATGGTTCTACGCAAGGAAATACAACATCGACGCCGGAAAGGTCGAACCGGTTCCCGGCCGCGAGAAGCTGGTCATTCTGGCGCGGGGGCTGGTCCCGGTTTCGGTCATTGTCGTGATCATCGGCGGCATCCTGGCCGGCTTGATGACCGCCACGGAAAGCGCGGCGGTGGCCTCGGTCTACGTGGTGATCGTTGGCCTGCTGGTCTATCGCAACGTCAATTTCACCCTGTTGATGGAGGTGGCGAGCGAGACCGCGTTGCTCACCTCGGTGGTGATGCTCTGCGTCGGCACCGCCACGCTCTTCGGCTGGCTGATGTCGTTCTACGGTATCCTCGACGTGGCCGGTGGATTGTTCGAGACTTACGCCAACAATCCGGTGACCTTCCTGTTCTTCGCCACCCTGTTGTTTTTGCTGCTGGGCACCTTCATGGACCCGGCGCCGGCGATGCTGATCTTCGTGCCGGTGCTGGCCTCCATCGCCGCCCAGATCGGCGCCGACCCGCTGCAACTGGGCGTGCTGATCATCATGGCGCTGGCGATCGGCAAGATCACCCCGCCCTATGGGATCAGCCTGCTCCTGGCCTGTACCATCGCGGAAATCCCCCTATCCAAAGGGTTGGGATGGACGCTTGTCTTCTTCACCGTGTTCTGCACGCTGCTGCTGGCCATCATCCTGATGCCGTCGATCACGCTTTGGCTGCCCGAACTGATCGCGCCGGAACTGCTGGGACGATAACGACCAATGAACGATAAAGCCCCATGACGGACCTTTCTCTTGTCGCGGTCGACTGGGGCACAACCAGTTTCCGCTTGTGGGCCTTGACAGGCACGGGCCACCTGCTCTCGCAACGGCAGGGCGGGCTCGGCATGTCCAGGCTGAAACCCGCCGACTTCCAGGCGGTGCTGGCGGAAAACCTGGCGGCGCTGGGCGTTGGCGACCGGGTTCCGGTCATCATCTGCGGGATGGCCGGCGCGGCCCAAGGCTGGCACGAGGCGCCCTATGTTGATCTGCCGGTCGCGCTGACCGCGCTGCCGCAACACGCGGTCCGGGTGCCCGGCCTCCGGCGCGACGTCCGCATCCTTCCCGGATTGGCGCAGCGCACGATGGCGGCACCCGACGTCATGCGGGGCGAGGAAACCCTGCTGCTTGGCGCGCTGCTCACCGACGCTGTTGACGGCGCGGTCTGTCTTCCCGGCACCCATTCGAAATGGGTGTCGATCAACGACGGGCGGGTTACCCGCTTTTCGACCGCCATGACCGGCGAGTTGTTCGACCTTCTCGCAAATCGGTCGACCCTGTCGCATTTCATCCAGGCGGCGCAGGACGGCGAAAAGCAAGCTCCGGCCTTCGAGGCCGCGGTGCGCCAGGCGTTGGCGGCGCCGGAACGGATCTTGCAAACCTTGTTTTCGGTTCGCGCCCTGCCGCTGCTGATGGGGGCCGACCAGGCCGGCGACCTGTCCGCCCGCCTGTCCGGCCTGCTGATCGGACTTGAACTCTCTGCGCTGCGCAACGCCAAACCCGAGCGGGTCACGCTGATATCAGGCGGCGCCCTTACCCAGAACTATCGGCAAGCCTTTCAAATCGCCGGCATTGCCTGTCACGAGCTGGATGCCGATCAGATGGCCCGGGCGGGGCTTTTCCACGCCGCCCGAGCCATCTGGTCCTACGCCCTCAAGGGGCAGAAGGAAATCACATGACACCGGAAGCTCTTTGGTCCGCGATGGAATCGAAGCTGATCGCCATCCTGCGCGGAATCACGCCGCCCGAAACGGCCGAGATCGTCGGCGAGCTGCTCGACGCCGGCTTTCGGGCCATCGAAATTCCGTTGAATTCCCCGGACCCGCTCACATCGATCGCCATCGCGGTGGAGGTCGCCGAACGCCACACCCCCGGTGGATGCCTGATCGGCGCCGGAACGGTCCTTTCGGCGCAGGATGTCGCGGATGTGCGGGCCGTCGGCGGCAAGCTGATCGTCGCCCCCAACATCAACCCGGAGGTGGTGCGCGCCGCCACGGCGCACGGCATGGCAAGCTTTCCCGGCGTGTTCACCGCCAGCGAAGCCCATCTGGCGATCCAGGCGGGCGCGACCGGCCTGAAGTTCTTCCCGGCCTTTCGTCTTGGACCCGCGGGGATCGCGGCGATCCGGGCGACCCTTCCCGCCACCACCCCGCTGTGCGCGGTGGGCGGCATTGGACCGGATGACTTCGCCGACTACCTCGCCGCCGGGGTGAGCGGTTTCGGATTGGGCAGCAACCTCTACCGGGTCGGGGCGACGGCCGAACAGGTCCGCCTGGGCGCGCGGCAGGCGCTGGCGGCGCTGCACCGCGCCCGGGCCCCAGTGAAATCTTGATCGCCCGCTATCGCCCCATCCAGCCGCCATCGACGGTCAACACGTGCCCGTTGACGTAGCTGGAAGCCTCGGAGGCGAGGAAGACGACCGGCCCACCGAAATCGGCGGGTCGGCCCCAGCGGCCGGCCGGGATCCGATCCAGAATGGCGTTGGCGCGAACCGGGTCGGCCCGCAGCGCCTCGGTATTGTCGGTGTCGATGTAGCCCGGCGCAATGGCGTTCACGTTCACCCCCTTGGCCGCCCATTCATTGGCGAAGGCCATGGTCAGTTGACCAATCCCGCCCTTGGAGGCCGCATAGCCCGGCACGGTGACGCCGCCCTGAAAGGTCAGCAAGGAGGCGGTGAAGATGATCTTACCCGCACCGCGCGCGACCATGGTGCGGCCGATATCGCGGGTGATGATGAACTGCGAACTGAGGTTCACCTCGATCACCTCGTCCCACATCTCGTCGGGATGATCGGCGGCCGGGCAGCGTTTGATGGTGCCGGCGTTGTTCACCAGGATGTCGATGGTCGGATGATCGGCCAGCAGCTGCGCGGTGAAGGCTTTCACCGCCGCGCGATCGACGAAGTCACAGCGATAGCCGTGAAACTTGCGCCCCAGCGCGGTCACCGCCGCGCCCACCGCCGAACCTGCCGGGTCAAGCGTCGCACTGACGCCGATAATATCGGCCCCGGCCTGGGCCAGCGCCTCGGCCATGACGCGGCCGATGCCGCGCTTGGCGCCGGTGACCAGGGCGGTTTTGCCGGTTAGGTCGAATTGTTGCAGCACGCTCATGCTTTCACCCCGGAAATAGGTTCCACTTCTGCTGAACCGCGCCGTCGCTGTCAATGCCGATGAACTTCAGCTTGTGGCGGATGTGTTGGCGGCCGCAAGCTTCGGCCAGTCGAACGTCACGCCGACGCCCGGCGCGTCCGGGGCAACGGCCCTATGGTTTTCCACCACCAGCGGGCGGGTGGTGTAGTCGTCGATTGGGAAGGCGTGCGCCTCGACCCAACCGGCATTGGACTGTCCGGCCACCAGGCTGACATGCAGTTCCTGCATCCCGTGGCTGCAGATCGGAATCCGGTATTTGCGCGACAGCTCGGCGACGCGCAAAAAGCCGGTGACGCCGCCGCAGTTGGAGGCATCGGGCTGGATGAAGCTGAGCCCGGCCTGCGCCAAGGCATATTCAAACTCGTGGATGGTGTGCAGGTTTTCACCCATCGCCAGCGGCATCCCGCCGGCCTCGGCGATCCGGGCGAAGCCGGCGTAGTCGTCGGGAATCGTCGGCTCTTCGAACCACAGCAGGTTGAAGGGCGCGAAGGCGCGCGCCGCCGCGATTGCTTGATCGACGCTCATCGAATAGTTGGCGTCCACCATAAAGCTCACGTCCGGACCGATCAGATCGCGCACCGCCTTGATGCGGACAAGGTCTTCGGCAAGCGTCGGCTGCCCGATCTTGATCTTCACCGCGTTAAAGCCCTGCGCCAAATAGTCCCGGACGCTGTCCAGCAGCTTGGGCAGCGGAAAGCCGAGATCAATCCCGCCGCGATAGACCCGGCAGGTCTTGCCGGCGCCGCCCGCCATTTGCCACAGCGGTTGGCCCAACCGCTTGCCGCGCAGATCCCACAGCGCGATGTCCACCGCAGAAATGGCGAAAGCGGCGATGCCGCCCCGCGCCACGTAGTGCACATGCCACTGCATCGCATCATAAAGCGCGGCGATATCGTCGGCGGCGCGCCCGATCAAGAAGGGCGCCAGATCCTGCTCGATCATCGTCGCGATGGCGTGGCCGCCCACGCCGCCGGTGTAGGTATAGCCCGTTCCTTGCGAGCCGTCCGCCAGCACGACCCGGGCGGTGACCAGTTGAAAGTGGCTGTGGGCGCCGTGCTTGGCGTCCATCAGCACCTCGGCCAGCGGAATGTGGAACAGCGTTACGTCAATCGCGGCAATCTTGCTCATCGCTTTACCTTATTGTCTTGACTGTCTTGCGCCCGGCGGTCACACGGGTTTGAAAAAGAATCACGGCCAGCAGGAAGGCGCCGCGAATGACCATCTGCCAATAGGCGCTGAAGCTGATGGTGCCGCGCCCGTTCTCAAAATTGAGGATATTGAAGACCAGGCCCAGCAGCAGCGCCCCAGCCACCGTCGCCGGGATTGACCCCATGCCGCCGGTAAGCAGCGTGCCGCCGACAACCACCGAGGCAATGGCCGAAAGCTCCCAGCCGACGCCCTCCAACGGTTGGCCCGCGCCAAAGCCCGAGGCGAGGAACACCCCGGCCAGGCCGGCGCAGCCGCCGGCGATTCAACACCCACGCGCCGCCCAAATACATCCCCGCCGACAGCGGTTTATCCAGTGGAAATGACAGATCGAACAGGGATAATTTTCAATTTTGGTATGACCATATGTCAAAGCCTGTCATCTATCTTGCACTAAAGTCAAGAAATACCGATCAGCGCACCTTCGATTTTTCGCTAAAATTCGCCAAGTTCCATGGCATTGCCTTTCACTAGCTATTATTTTTGGTCTTATCAAATTAACTTATATGGTCTAACCTAAAGCTCCGATCAAACGACGAGGCCCGAGATGCTCACCCCTTCCGCCGAGCCCGAAAAGGGCCGCGCCGCCGATAGCGTGGTTGCCGAGTTGGAGGCGCGCATTGTCTCAGGCAGCCTGCCCGACAACAGCCCCCTGCCCGCCGAGCGGGACTTGATGGCGCAGTTCGGCGCCAGCCGCACGGTGATCCGCGAAGCGATTTCCACCCTGTCAAACCGCGGGCTGATCGAAAGTAAGCCGCGCTTTCGCCCGATCGTGCGCAAACCCGATTACGAAACCGTTCTGCACGCCACCGGTAACATCGTGCGGCACCTGCTGAACGAGCGCGGCGGGGTGAAAAACCTGTACGACAGCCGGGCCTTCATCGAACGGGCGCTGGTGCGCGAGGCCGCGACCTCGGCCGGCAAGCAGGATATCGCCGATCTCAAGGCCGCCCTGGCTGACAACCGGGCGGCGATCCCGGAGTCACGGGCCTTTTATCAGACCGACGTGGCCTTTCACGGCGTTCTCTACCGCATTCCCAAAAACCCGATCTTCCCGGCGATCCACGCCGGCTATACCTCATGGCTGGCGCCGCAGTGGGAACGCATGCTGCGCGCGCCCGAGCGCAATCAGATGAACTACCGCGCCCACGAGGCGATTTTCACCGCCATTTTAGAACGCGACCCGGTCGCCGCCGAAGAGGCGATGCGCTATCACCTCAAGGCGGCGTGGGAATATGTGCGCGGAACCTTTGACCGAGAGCTGACATGACCGAAACCTACGATCACATCAAACCTACGACCACATCGGCGGCAAATCTAACCAGGGTGCGGCCGCTCTCGAACGGGAATATCGGGGGGGAAAGCCGGCCACCTAGTGATGAGGACAACAATGGACAACACCCCGGAAACCGCTCAGGCCCAACAGTTTGACGACAGACCTTGCGCCCTGGGCGAAGGACCGCTGTGGCACCCGCTGCGCGAACAGTTTTTCTGGTTCGACATTCTCGGCAAGAAGCTATGCAGCCGCGACGGAAACGGCCCGCGCGCCTGGCAGTTCGACGCGTACGTTTCCGCGGCGGGATGGGTTGATTCATCGCGGCTGCTGATTGCCTCGCAAAGCCAGCTCTTCCTGTTCGATGTTGACAGCGGCAAGCAGGAACCGGTGGTTCAACTGGAGGCGGACAACAGGATAACCAGATCCAACGATGGTCGCGCCGACCCCTGGGGCGGTTTCTGGATCGGCACCATGGGGATCAATTCGGAGGCCGCGGCGGGGACGATTTACCGTTATTACCGGGGCGAGGTTCGAACCCTGTTCCCCGACATTACCATCGCCAATGCGATCTGTTTTTCACCCGACCGGCGCTTTGCCTACTTTACCGACACCCCAACGCGGATGATCCGTCGCCAGCCGCTGGCGGCGGAAACCGGATGGCCCGAGGGCCCGGCGACAGATTGGCTTGACCTGAGCGCCGAGCGGATAAATCCGGACGGCGCGGTTGTGGACGCTAAGGGCAACCTGTGGAACGCGCAGTGGGGCGCCGGACGGGTCGCCTGCTACTCCCCCGCCGGACGGTTCCTCAGCGCGCTTGCCTTGCCCGCCGGCCAAGTCACCTGCCCGGCCTTTGGTGGAAAATCCGGACGCGATCTGCTGGTGACCACCGCCCATGTTGGCCTGTCCGAACAGGCCAGACGATCGGAGCCGCAGGCCGGAACCTCGTTCCTGTTCCCCGACATCGCGGCGGGCCAGCTCGAGCACCGGGTCCTACTGTAGCCGCCCAAGAGCGCCGCCGAAAGCAGCCGTCTCGCGGACGCTTCGAAGGGCGCGATTATCCGGTCGCAGCCCCGCCAACCAGTACAAAAGCGGAACCTTCCAGCGCGGGACCCTGCGACATTTAGGCCTATCAGCGCGGAATACCGACAGCAGCCCTTGTACCCGACCGCGGAAATTTTAGCTTAATAGCATCACCGGACGTGAGGGCTGCGGCCTTTGGAAAAATCACGCCCGGCAACCAGTCGTGGTAACAGTCAGGAGGCGCCTTCGATGGCAGGCTTTCCCTTCCGGCGGTCCGGAGCCAAGCAGGCCCCCGGTAATCGCCAGGATCCCCAAAAGACCGGCATCTCGCGCCGTAACCTACTTAGCTTTGGCCTGATCTCGGCTGGCACCGTGGCGGCGGCGGGCTATTTTCTTTGGCCCGCGGTCCGGCAAAGCAGCCTGTTCCTCGAACCAGCGCAGCGCCGGGTGCAGATTTCCATGGGCGGCTTTTCCCCGAATAAAATTTCGGCGCGCGTCGGTCAGGAAATCAGTCTGCAGTTGGTCAACAAGGATAACTCGCTGCACACCGACGGCGGCGGCTGGCACCAATTCGCCATCGACGACCTGCAGATCGACTTCAAGGTGGCCCCGCTGACCGTGTCCGATGTCAGCTTCATCGTCGATAAGCCGGGCAACTATGACTTCTACTGCGGCATCTGCTGCGGCGGCAAGGCGAACCCCTATATGCATGGCCAACTGCTGATCGAGGCCTGAGCGTTCATGTCCCTGCGCCCCACATTGATCGTATTTTTTCTGGCAGGCATCGCGGCCCTTTCGATCGGGCTGGCGGCGGGTTTCCTGCAAACCCCGGCCAACCTGATGGGGGCCTTGACCGGCGAAATGGCCCGCCCGAGCATAACCCTGCCGACCATTATTGTCGCCGGCGTCATCGATGGGATAAATCCCTGCGCCTTCACCTTGTTGCTGCTGTTCATCACCGCGCTGCTGGCCGGGTTGGGCACCAACGCGGGCCCGGACGCCACCACCTTGGCGCGGCGCAAGATGCTGTTCAACGGCGGCGCTTTTATCGGTGCGATCTTTCTTGCCTACCTGCTGCTTGGAACCGGGCTGATGCAGGTCTCGACGGCGCTGGCGCAAGACCATCTGGGCGCGCGGCTGGGGGCGTTGCTGTCGATCCTGCTGGGGCTCTGGATGCTCAAGGACTATTTCTTGCCCGGCGTCGGGCCAAAGCTGGCGGCGCCCCGCTGGATTGCCGGACGGGTGCGCGGCGCCGACGCGGCAGCTTCCGCGGCAACGATGTTCGGCCTGGGGGCGCTGGTCAGCCTCTGCACCGTGCCCTGCAGCGGCGCGGTTTATATCGCCATCATCAGCCTGCTGGCCTTGCAGGAAAACTTTTTCGTCAGCTACGGCTATCTGCTGGTCTACAACGTGATGTTCATCCTGCCGCTGCTGGTTATCCTGCTGGCGGCCGCCTCGCGGCGGAGCCTCAACCAGATCGCGCGCTGGAATCTACGCCACCGCGAGCTGATCAAGCTGCTGCTGGGCGGCGGTGTCGTGGTGCTGGGCCTGGCGATCCTGGCAACCGCCTAGGCGTTTGAGCCCAGGGGTTGATGCTGTACCCCTTTCAATCGAATGGAAGGGGGGGCTATGGGGCATAGTTCGCCACAGGCGCGCCCGCGCGACCAAGCGCGCCGTGCAAGCAACGCCGGATCACTGCGAAGACGGCGGCCAAGCGGCTTGAAGCGGTCTTCGGGCGAAACGCTCGAGACCCGGGCCTAGGGAACCGCGTTCATCGCGCCGGACCGAGGCCGAGGAGATGGAGGCCCCCGGCTGACAAAAGCCGACCGTTGCATGGACCACTGGCCAGGTCGAGCGCATGAACCACACCTCAGCTTTCAAGCTCCTGCGCTTCGTATCCCCGGTTTTTCATTCTGAACCAGGGGGCGTTCGGATCCACCGGAAAAAAATCGGCGGGCGTCCCGGCGCCCGCCGATCTGTCAGTTGGCCTTCACCTCGATCCGCTTGACCTCTGCCTGGGCCTCGGCGGTCTTGGGCAGGGTGATGGTCAACACACCCTGCTTGAACTCGGCTTTGGTCTGCTCCGTATCAACACCGGGCGGCAGCGGAACACTGCGATAGAAAGCCCCATAGGATCGCTCGGAAAGGTAAAACCCCTTCTTCTTTTCCTCCTTCTCGGCCTTCTTCTCGCCCCGGATCGTCAACACGTCGCGGGACAGCGAGACCTCGATATCCTTCTCGTCCATCCCCGGAAGCTCGACGGAGATTTCAATCGCGTCGTCGCTGTCCGAGACGTCCGTGCTCGGCGTGCCGACGCTGAGAAAGCCGTTCGAGCCGCCGAAGGGCCGCTCGAAGCGGTTCCAGAAGTTGTCGAACACGCGGTTGATGTCGCGCTGCAGGTTGATCAGCGGGTTTTCCTTGTCGTCGCTGCGCCGTGAGACCTCGTCCTTGTCGCGGCCCCAGGGGATCAAATCCTTGATCTGCATGGGTGATGTCTCCTTTCTGTCGTTCGAGACCTGGGCGAACCGGTCATGCCGCCTTGACGTCAATCTTCTTCGTCTTGGCCGTCGCGGCCTTCGGCAGCTCCAGGATCAAAACACCGTTCTTGTGGCTGGCCTTGATCTGGTCGCGGTCGATGTCTTCCGAGACCGTGAAGGCGCGCTCGAAGTCGCCCTCACCGTACTCCGCGTAGACCTGCCGGTAGCCGTCGTGGCGTTGGGCAACGACGTGACCGCGAATAGTCAGCACCCGTCGCTCCAGCGTGATGTCTACGTCCTGCGGCGCCACGCCGGGTAGGTCGGCCAGCAGCACGATGTGGTCCTCGGTCTCGTAGATGTCCGTGTTGGGCCGGAAAACCAGCGCCGATCGCGTGGCCTCGCCGTCGGTGCGGCGATCCACTTCCTGCTTTGCAGCAGAGGTCATTTCCTGTGCCATCGTCTCCTCCTTCTCTTCCCAAAGGTTTACTTCGCGCTGATCTTGATCTTGCGCGGCAAGTCAGCCTTGGGGCGCGGCATCTCGATCTCCAGTAGGCCGTTGTGGAAGCGCGCCGCGACCTTTTCAGGGTCAATTCGGAACGGCAGTTCCACGGTCCGACTGAACACGCCGTGGCCCCGCTCGCGGCGATGCCAGGCGATTTGCTTGTCGTTGGCCTGGAGCTTTCGCTCGCCCTGGATCGTCAGGGTATCTTCGCCAAGGGTCAGATCCACGTCGTCACGACCTAGGCCGGGCAGCTCGGTGGTGACCACCAAGCTGTTGTCGCCAACCCACAAATTTACCGGTGGATAGCCCCGCGCCGCCGCCGGGCCGTGATACCCTTCAAAGAGCCGGTTCATGTCACCTTGAAGGCGCCGCATTTCGGAGAAGGGATCCCACCCGAAACCGCCGGTTTGCGTTAGCAGCATTGTTCTCCTCCTTTCCTGTTCACAGGTTCCCAACCGCGCCGCCGTCGACGCGCGCGTAATGCGACGCCTAGCGGTGGCGCGCGGTTCGAACAGCCGTCAACCCGTCACAACGGGAATCGAACCGCCCGCGCGCGGACACCGGCGTTCAGGTCCTTGCCGACAAATGGAAGAGAAAAGCGATGACGGGCCGAACAGCCGGCCAGGCGATGGGAAGGGAGGCGCGCCACCATGCGATTGGCAACGCGCGTTTAAACGACTCGGCGCACACCCTTCATTCACGAAGCGATAGAGGCCACGTTTCGCCCCGGTCCTGGGTCGAATCCGTCATTCTTTTCTCGGGACCCGACAGCGGCATCCCGCAACCTTGAGATAGGATAGGCGCGTGACGTTTCAAGGCCTGGAATCGACGACCGACTGAGGTCGATTCAGCGCACCCGGCGGGAGCCGAACGCGACCCAAACGGCCTTCGCCAACGGGCCGCCCGCGCCACCGTTTGTGGCGCGGAACCATTAAATTGTTTATGGGTGTTGAAAATTTAGTTTTTGGCCAAATCCAGAACCGCGCCATCAAACACCGGGCTCAAACTCGCGAGATCAAACTCGCGGATCAAACTCCGGGATCGCGGGTTTTCCAGGCATAGGGGGCCGGGCTACTTGCCCGCTGCTTGCTCAATTTCGGCCAGACGCCTGGCAAGCAGTCGGCCGATTGCCTGTGTTGAGTGGTGCTTTTTTATGTAGTGAGCGGCCTTTTTACCTTTCGTCTTCGCCTCTTTTTCATTCTCGACCACCCACTTTATTAGGTAGGCGGCATGGTCTTCATCTGGTTTTGCCCAGCGCGAACGGCCAGCATAGGGGTATCCAGTCTCGCCCACCGGGTACAGGGAATAGTCGACAAGCAGGCTATTGTCCTGGTTCATGAAGTCCATATTGCCGGAATAACCGGTTGCGATTGTTGGCTTTCCATAGAACATGGCTTCGGCCGGACCGCGCCCGAAGCCTTCACTTCGGTGCAGGGACAGGAATGCCGAGCTTGCCTTGATCAGCCCATTCATCTCGGCTCTGGAAACCGAGCCGGAAATGACCTTAATTCGCTTGTCCACCGCCACGACCGCATTCAATTCCTCGAGCCTTTCGGGATTTGTGTCCTCACCGATGGCTTTGATCAGCAGGCAAACGGGCCGGCTGCTGGAAAAAACCGGAAAGGCCTGCTGGAACGCCCTAATTGCCGCCCAAGGGTTTTTCCTCTCCATATACGAATTGAAATCGAAGTAAAACAAGAAGACGAAGGCATTTTTCGGAATATCGTACTTCGATAAATCAATCGTGGCGGCGCTCTTCGGCTCCACCCGAATTGGCATATGAAAAATCGGCTTATCGGTTGTTTGACGCAACGCCCGGCCGATAAATTTCGTCGGCGCCCATAACTCATCAACCACGTCAATGGCGGGTTGCCAGGCCTCCGGGAAATTTTCCAGCTCCCAGAACCAGTAACCAACATTGAACCGTCCCTTAACGAGCTGCTCCCCTAAAATCCGATGGAGATGGATGGTTTGATCCGCATTGATTTGAAAAACATTAACCTGTCGGTCCAGAGCGTCGGTAATTTTGTCGGCAACGGATCGGTCTTTCATTCCGGCCGTCATACCGGTATTGGCATTGAATACGCTGAACGGAGTTTTGGTGTTCTTTAACGCCAGGGCGGTATTTCGGACATGCTCGCCCATGCCCGTTTCGGCGGTTGGATAGCCAATCAGCGTCGCGCCGGCTTTTAACCGCGCGGCCCCGCTCGCCGACTTTTGCAGTTGCCGCCGGTCAGCAGAAAAAAGCGCGTAGTCCGCAGGCGCAATCAGGCCATATTCCATTTCCGCCTTCAGACTGGCCAATTCATGGCCTGCCGACTGGCTTTGTTCAGCAACCGCAATCGGCCACTTCTTGCCGTGTTTTTTTATGGCGCGCAAACAAGGCAGCGCCTCGACACAGCTTGAATACTCGGTTTGAAAATGCTGGCGCGCCCAGTTTAAAAGTCCGACGCGGCCGCTGGTGGTGGTGAGATCAAAAAGATCGCGTAAATCTTGCCTTCTTTCGTAAACGAGCAATAAAAACAGCGGAAGAGCAATATCGCTGTCTTTGGTATATTGTGGCGAGAAATCTGTATAGAAGGACGTCACCAATTCACTAATTTGCCGTGACGACCAGCTGGACAACACGCTGATCATGTCAGGCATTTCCTTGGCGTCCGCACTGAACATCTGTGCAGGTAGCCATTTTGCCGTGCGCAGGTAGCGCAAAAGCGAAATGAACTGGGTCATCAGAGTTTCTGAGATCTCATATTCATGCCGCAGCGTATCTTCGCCCCAACGGAGGAAGTCGATGCGACTCTCCTTGGAAGATAAGTCGAAAGCGACAATCAGGTCGGGGCGGATTTGTCGGATGGCGAACAGAATGTCAGGGATAACCGGCTCCAAGTCGTCATCTGCCGGAGTGAGTTTGCAGGTGGTCGCAGCGGATGCGACGAATTCCAGGTAGCCAACATTCTGCTTGGGCAAGATGGCCGCCTCATAGGCGACCGCCAGTTGTTTCGACAGCAGCGACTCTTGGCTGATGAGAGAATAAATGGGAAAGCTCACCTTGCTTTTGACGCAGTCGAAATAATCGTTGTGTATCAATTTCGACCGATACTCGAGAAACAGGCTTTTGAGATCGTCGGTCAAATGCCGTTCGGCTAGACGATCCTGGTGCTTGGAGACGACCTGTGATGACTCCATGCCAATTCCGCTGAAATGGAAAAATCTCAGCGGCTCATTGTTGCAAAGCCACCCCGCATCGGGGTCAAAATAAACGTCTCTATGCACGAGATTCCAATAGGCAATGTTGTAGCCTGGGTGCCGCAAAATGGTCACGTTGTTAAAGAGAGCGGGAACGCCGTCGCACCACTTTTGATCAACGAAAATGCCGTTCTCAAGGTCAATCCGGCAATCTCGGGAGAGCTTCCTGCTCCACCAGCCGATGAAACGTCGTCCCTCATCGGAGTTTTTCACCACGCAGAAGCCAAGATTGTAGATTCCCGCGTTGGACAGATGAAAATCGCTTGGTGCATACCCATCTTCAAGTGGATTCAATGTATGAGGGGTCAGGATAATGTCCGCCCCCTTATCCAGAGCGCCAAAACACTCTATCATCTCCGATTTAAAATATAGATCTGGGTCTAGGTAAAAAACCGCGTCATATGATTTTTGAGAGAAAAGATAGGAAAAGCAAAAAGGTTTAATTGATGTATTAAGTTCAAGTATTGAGTACAGCCCTGTCATTAAATCGAAGTCAGGAATGCCGATTTCCTCCACAGGGATGATTTCGGTACCCTTAAGCGCCTGTGGGATTGGAGTGGATAGTTGGTCACATAACAATATGATAAAGTCGACCGATGGATGCGTTGCGGCAAGCGACTCCTTTAATACGGCGGCCTGGGCCAGATAATTCATTGAGCAAATCGTAAAAAAAGCATATCTCTTTTTTTTCAATGTGTGTCTCCTGTTCAACGAGCTTTCAAGTATAGGCACTGTTTGCGAGGTTTTAATATGCTGGTTTTGCAACAGGATAAACCTACCAACTCTCGATGAGCCAGGGGGCAAAGATGCCAAGCAGAACGTGATTGATAGTCGATACAATCATGGGATATCAAGTTTTTTTGTGGGCGTTTTCCGAGGTATCAAACCCGGCAAAACGCAATAAATAGGAGGTCTCCATATTAATGACCAAATTTGCGGTTTCATTTCACCCAAGATCTGGAAGCAGTTGGCTGATTAGCAGTCTTGCGCAGGTTGCGGGATCAAAGGTTGACTACGAAATTTTGAATGATCCCTTTCCCGCTACGGCGCAGCTTCAAGAGTTCACAAATTTCTTTGAAACCGACGTGCCAAATGACGCGACATCGTTGGTTGGGTTTAAGTTCGCCCCCTACCAGATTATTGACAAACTCGGATTTATCGAAGCGATTCATGCCGTTCCGGATTTGAAAATCATTCAATTGGAACGCGAAAATATCGTGAAGGCAACCTTTTCGGAAATTCGCGGAATCATGATTTATCGACTCACCCAAGAAAAATACGGGGAAGGAAATCCAAATCTGGTGAGAGAATCTGATCGGCTTGGCCGCTACCCGGTTGATCTGAATCTCTTTCAATCCACCCTGAGGGAAAAACTTACGGCGAAGCTGGACTTGCACTTTATGATGAGTCAGATAAATTTGGAGACAATTAAGATTAAATACGAAGAAATGTATTTCGATCAAGAAAATGTTGAAAACAAAATCAGGGACTATCTAAATATAGAGGACTTTTCGTTAAGAAAATCTTTGACGAAAAAACTAACATCCGACCAACTGTCCGACGATATCACGAATTTTGAAGAATTAAGAGAGGCGTATGCGGGAACAGAATTCTATAATATGTTTTCCGAGTAGAAAATTTGAATTTCACCAATGAAAACCGTAAAATAGAGAATGAAACTTATCGTTTTTGGTGGCCGAGGTTTTATCGGCTCAAACCTCATCCAGCGGCTGGAGAGGCGTGAGGGACTAGAGTTGTTTGCGCCCTCCTCTCAGGCTGTGGATTTGCGCGATGGCGATGCGCTGGAAAACTACTGCGCGGCGCTACGGCCCGATGCGGTGGTCAATCTGGCGGGAAGTTCTTTTGCCGGCGCCGGCGCCGATTACCAGACGCTGTTTCAAGTCAACGCATTCGGACAGTTCAATCTGCTGCGCTGCCTGCGCAAGATCGGCTTCGCCGGTCGGATGCTTTTTGCCAGCAGCGCGAACGTCTATGGCTCCGGACAGCAGAGGGTCGCCTTTTGCGAAGCACAGGCCTTGGCGCCGATGAATGAATATGGGTGCAGCAAAGCGCTCGCGGAGCATTTTTGCGGCCTGTTCAAGCATGATTTCCCGGTTTGCATCGCTCGTCCGTTCAACTGCATCGGCCGGGGTCAAAAAAGCCAGTTTCTGATTCCGAAAATCGCGCGGGCCTTTGCCGAGGCGTCGCCGGTACTGGAACTTGGCAACCTTTCGATCGAGCGCGACTATCTGGATGTTAGAGACGCTGCGGGTATGTTGGAGGCCTTGCTGTTCAACGAAACTTTTCCCGCAAAGGTCAATCTCGCAGCCAATGAAACCCACAGCATTTTGCAAATTGTCCAGGCCTTTGCCGACATCGCCGGACGCGAGCTTAAGGTGGTGGTTAATCCCGAATTTATTCGGCCCAATGATCTCATCTATCAACGGGGGCTCGACCAGGTTATTCGCTCGTGCGGCTATCAAAAACACTACGACTTGAAAACAACCCTGCGCTGGATTTATCGGGCCGCAGACGAGCAGCGACAACAAGGACAAGGGAAGCTGAACTGATGGCAAAAACCCGCGCGCTCATTACCGGGATTACCGGCATGGTAGGGTCGCATTTGGCGGACTACCTGCTGGCGCACACCGATTGGGATATCTATGGGTTGGCCCGTTGGCGCAGCCCTATGGACAACATTTCTCACCTGCTAAATCGCGTGAATACCAAGGATCGCGTGTTTCTGGTCTATGGCGATCTCCGGGATGAACTGTCCCTCTTTGCCGCCGCCCGTGAATCCCGGCCGGACTATGTTTTTCATCTCGCCGCCCAAAGTTACCCCAAAACCAGCTTTGATTCCCCCTTGGACACGCTGGACACCAATATCCAGGGAACCTGTAGAATTTTGGAGGCCTTGCGACAACAGGACATGGATCCGGTGATTCATGTCTGCGCCTCGTCCGAGGTCTTTGGGCGGGTGCCGCAGGAAAAGCTGCCGATCGCCGAGGACTGCACGTTCCATCCGGCTTCGCCCTACGCCATTTCCAAGGTGGGAACCGATCTGATCGGGCGCTATTACGCGGAAGCCTATGGAATGACGGTGATGACCACCCGAATGTTTACCCATACCGGACCACGGCGCGGCGATGTTTTTGCGGAATCAAGCTTTGCCAAGCAGATCGCGATGATCGAGAAGAATCTGCTGCCCCCGATAATCAAGGTCGGTAATTTGGACTCGCTGCGCACCTTTGCCGACGTTCGCGACGCCACCCACGCTTATTACCTGCTGGTGACGAAGAATCCGTGCGCCGGCGCCTACTACAACATCGGTGGTGATTTCACCTGCACCATCGGAGAGATGCTGGACACCCTGCGGAACCTGTCTACCGTTTCCGACATCTCTATTGAGATCGATCCGGATCGCCTCCGGCCGATTGACGCGGATTTGCAGGTGCCCGACACCAGCAAGTTTCGCGCCCATACGGGATGGGCGCCGAAAATCTCTTTTGATCAAACCATGGCCGATCTGCTTAACTATTGGCGGGCGCGGGTTTCCAGTGGGCAGCAGTTCTTGCAGCGCTGATCGCTGAATGGGTCGGCCAAACGCGGATCTAGTTAAATCTGGAAGGCTGGTGGTTATGCCGGAACGACGATTGTGGCGCGCCCGCGCGCCTTTGCGCCTGGGGTTGGCGGGGGGCGGAACCGATGTCTCTCCCTATTGCGACCAGCATGGCGGGGCGGTGCTCAACGTTACCATTGACCTTTATGCCTACACCACGCTTCGCCTTCGCAAGGACGGCAAAATCCACTTCGCCGCGGCGGACCTGGGATGCGAAGAAACCTTGGACCTTGCCCCGGCCTATCCGATCTGCGGGCCGTTGAAGCTTCACCGCGCGGTGTACAACCGAATTGTCAAACAGTTCAACCAAGGCCAGCCGCTTGGCTTGGAGGTGATCACCCACGTGGATAGCCCGATCGGCTCGGGCCTGGGGTCGTCCTCGGCGTTGGTGGTCGCCATGGTCGAGGCTTATCGCGAATACTTGCGGCTGCCGTTGGGAGAGTACGACGTGGCGCAACTGGCCTTCGCTATTGAGCGCCAGGATGCCGCGCTCAATGGTGGCCACCAAGACCAGTACGCCGCGACCTTTGGTGGCGTCAACTACATGGAATTTCGCGCGGTTGACCATGTTATCGTCAATCCGCTCCGCGTCAATTTGGCCGCCATGAACGAATTGGAGGCCTCGCTGCTACTCTACTTCACTGGCGTTTCCCGCGAATCAGCGAGCATTATCGATGAACAGTCCGAAGCACTGCAAGGGGATCGATGCCGCGCGCTCGACGCCATGCATCGCCTCAAAGCCGATGCCGCGGAGATGAAAGACGCGCTGCTCAAGGGTGAAATTAGGCAATTGGGCGCGATTCTGAATCGAAGTTGGAAAGAAAAGAAAAAGACCGCGCAAAATATCTCCAACCCAGAAATTGACAAGGTCTATGAGCTGGCGATGGCCGCCGGGGCTTACGCCGGCAAGGTCTCCGGCGCGGGCGGCGGGGGCTTCATGATGTTCCTGATCGACCCGACGGAGCGAATGTCACTGTTTAAAATACTCAACCAGAACGGCGGCCAGGCTTCGATTTGTCACCTGACTCGGATGGGCTCGAGCGCTTGGCAAACGCGGTGCTGAACAGGCGAAAGACGGTCCTTTGAACGCGAACGCGCCACGGTGAGCGCCACGGTGAGCGCCAAAGGCAATAGCCGCACAGCTTTGCTCGCGGGCGCGATAGGCTTGCCGGATGCAGGTGCTGGAAGCCCAAACTTCATCGACAATCTCGAATACCGGCGTCCAACCGTCCCGCCAGGTCGCCAGTTTCCAAGGCCAGCAGCCGATATCGTCACGATTGGCGAAAAAAAACGGCGGCCTCGTTCAATGGCCGCCTGAGCGATGACGGCCTGAATGACGGATTGTTGTCATCCCGCCGTCACGCCAGAGTGTAATCGCCAGAGCGACCCTGGCGGCGTGGCGGCGCGACGACAGTCATCGCAGACCGCTTTTTGGGGACAGGGCTCACCACATCGACCGGCGTAGCGTAAGTCGTCGTCAGGCGTAGGCGCCCGCCGAATAGGTCAGTTCGTAGCTGTGGCTGTAGAGCTCGAAGACGATGCCGAAAGGATCCTCAACATAGACCATACGATAGGGCTTTTCGCCGGGGAAGTATTGCCGTACCGGCATCCGCTGTTTGCCGCCCGCTGCGACGATCCGTTCCAGAAGTCCTTCAACGTCGGGGTCCTGAATGGCGAAGTGGAACATACCGTGCTGGCGGAATTTCATGTTCTCTTCGGGGGCCTCGTTGCCCTCGAACTCAAACAGTTC
>CAXBMB010000033.1:0-40970 GCA_963976695.1 uncultured Rhodovibrionaceae bacterium | reverse complement strand
GGCGGCGGCCCGGACTGATAGAAGACATCGATCGGAATGCCGCCGCGCGGATACCAGTAGCCGCCGATGCGCAGCCACTTGGGCGACAGAACCTCTTCAAGCCGCTTGCCGATGCCAACAGTGCAGTCTTCGTGGAACGCCCCGTGGTTGCGGAACGAGGTTAAATACAGCTTGAGCGACTTGCTCTCGACAATTTTCGCGTCGGCCAGGTAGTCGATCACCAGGTGCGCGAAGTCGGGTTGTCCGGTTACCGGGCAGAGCGAGGTGAACTCGGGGCAGGTAAAGCGGATCAGATAGTCGGTGCCGACATGGGGGTTGGGCACGACGTCCAACTGGGCCTGTTCGGGAGACGCTGGGGCGTCGGCCTGCTTGCCCAGGCTGGTCAGGGTCAGATCTTCTTGCTGCATGGTTTTATCCCGTTTCGGCCGCCTGGCCTTTGGCATGATAGCGTAAAGTGGAAGCAAAAGTCCTAAAGCGGGTCGATGTCGCCTTGGTTCCAGTGGTGATAGAATTTGTTGCTGAAGGCGGCCAACGCGCCGTCTGCTATGGCCGTGCGCAGATTCGCCATCAGCTGCTGATAGTAGTGCAGATTGTGTTGGGTCAGCAAAATCGCCCCCAACATCTCCTCGGCCTTGAACAGATGGTGGAGATAGGCCCGGGAGTAGCTCGCGCAGGTGGGGCAGGCGCAAGCCCCATCCAGGGCGCGCGGATCGTCCTTGTGCCGGGCATTTTTGATGTTCAGCTTGCCGCGGTGGGTGAAGCCCTGGCCGGTGCGGCCGCTGCGGGTCGGCATCACGCAGTCGAACATGTCGACGCCCAGCTTGACGGATTCCACTAGATCGGACGGGGTTCCCACGCCCATCAGATAGCGCGGACGGTCATCGGGCAGGCGCGGCAGGGTGAAGCCGAGAACCTCCAGCATCGTTGCTTGCCCTTCGCCGACCGCCAGCCCGCCGATGGCGTAGCCGTCAAAACCGATTTCGGTCAGCGCATCGACGCTGCGATGACGCAGTTCGGGGTAGACCGATCCCTGAACGATGCCAAAAAGACCGTAGCCGGGACGCTTGCTGAAGGCTGCCTTGCAGCGCGCCGCCCAGCGCATCGACATCGCCATCGAGCTTTCCGCCTGCTCGCGCGTCGCCGGATAGGCGGTGCATTCGTCCAGCACCATGGTGATGTTGGAATCCAGCAGGTGCTGGATTTCCACCGAGCGTTCCGGCGTCAGGAAATGCTTGGAGCCGTCAAGGTGGCTGGCAAAGGTCACGCCGTCTTCGGTGATCTTGCGCAGGTCGTTGAGGCTCATGACCTGAAAGCCGCCGGAATCGGTTAAGATCGGGTGGGGCCAGTTCATGAACCGGTGCAGCCCGCCAAGCCGGGCGACGCGCTCGGCGCCGGGGCGCAGCATCAGGTGATAGGTGTTGCCGAGCAGAATCTGCGCGCCGCTGGCCTTTACCTGTTCCGGCATCAGGCCCTTGACCGTGCCCACCGTGCCGACAGGCATGAAGGCCGGGGTGTCGATGACCCCGTGCGCCGTGGTGATCCGGCCGCGCCGCGCGGCGCCGTCCCGGGCCAGAAGGTCGAAATCAATGCCGTGGCTCATACTGTTGCTGTCTCGCCGTTGTGCGGAAAAGAAGGAGGAGGCGCCGCTCAGCGCCGCTCCAAAAGAGAGGAGTCGCCGTAGGAATAGAAGCGATAGCCCTTGGCGATGGCGGTCTGGTAGACCCGCTGCATGGTGGCTTTGCCGGCAAAGGCGGAGACCAACATGAACAGGGTGGACTTGGGTAGGTGAAAGTTGGTCATCAGCAGGTCCACCACCTGGAAGCGGTAGCCCGGCAGTATGAACAGCCGGGTCTCGCCAGACCAGGGTGGCACCAAGCCCCGGTCTGGGCGGGCGGGGTGGCCGGCGGCTTGGTCCGGCTGTCTTTCGGACGGTTCTCGGCTGTGGGCGGCGCTTTCCAGCAGCCGTAAGGACGTGGTGCCGACGGCAACGATGCGGCCGCCGGCGGCGCGGGTTTCGGCGATGGCTTGCGCGGCTTGCGGGGAAATTTCGCCCCATTCGGCGTGCATCCGGTGCTGGCTCAGATCCTCGACCTTGACCGGCAGGAAAGTCCCCGCGCCGACATGCAGTGTGACGGTGGTGGTGTTGATGCCGCGGGCCGTTAGCTTGCGCAGCAGATGTTCGGTGAAATGCAGGCCGGCGGTCGGCGCGGCCACCGCCCCCTTTTCACGGGCAAAGAGGGTTTGATAGTCGCTTTTATCTTGCTCATCGGCGCCGGCGTCGCGGCGAATATAGGGCGGAAGCGGCATCTTGCCCTGGGCTTCCAAGGCGGCGAAAAGCGCCTCGCCGGCGCAGTTAAAGGTGAGCGTTACCTCGCCGCCCTCGCCTTTTTCCGTCACCACCGCGTGCAGATCGGCGCCGACGTCAAACCGATCTCCCAACTGCAGTTTCTTTGCCGGGCGGGCAAAGGCGCGCCAGGCGTCAAGGCTTTCGCGCTTGTGCAGCGTGACCTCGACCTTCGCCGCGCCGCGGCGGCCGAAGAGCCGGGCGGGGATCACCTTGGTGTCGTTGAAAACCAGCAGGTCGCCGGCTTGCAGCAGATCGGGCAGATCCAGGACTTGGCAGTCCCTTAGGGTTTCTTCCCGGCCCTGGCTTTTGTCCAGGCTGACCTGCAGCAGGCGGGCGCTGTGTCGAGGCGAGAGCGGACGCTGAGCCACCAGTTCCTTGGGGAGTTCGAAGTCGAAATCGCTGAGCGCTTGTCCGGCCGCGAAGGCGGGTTGCGCTAGGCTGCCCTGAGTGGTGACGCTGTCGGGCTGGGAAAGGGGGGGGTGTTTGTCCGTCATGGCCGCTGTCCTATCACCGTCGGCGGACGCTGGAAAGGTCGTGAAGGATCCCGACGGGCGGGAGCACCCTTGCTGAAAGCGCATATGTGCGGTGGCCGCATGGTGACGCCGCGGCGCGCGGTTCCCGACTGTTAAAGCTCCCGGTCATAGCGGAAGCCCAGGCAATAGCGGTCTTCGGTGACCTTTTGCACGGCATGGAAGGGGCGGCGGTCGGGCTGCGCCGGGGCGGGCGTGTCGGCGGTGCGCGCGGCGCAGCCGAAAGCCGCGCCACGCAGCAGCAACAGCCGGCCGGCCCGCAGGGCGAAAGTCTGGCGGTTGGTCTTGGCCTGCCGATCATCGGAGGTGACGAATTCGGCCTTGCCGCTGAGCGTAATCAGTGAAATGACCCCGGCGAAACGGCTGAGATCCCGATGCGGGGTAATGCCTTTGCTGCCGGTGGGATAGAACAGCGCCATATGGTCATTGAGGGTAAAGCCTTCGGGCAACACCGCGCCGCCAGTCAGCCTGTCGGCCTGGTGGAAAAGCTGCGCCAACTGGGCGCCGAGGGCGAGAAATGGCGACCCGACAGGCCAGTCGGCGGTCAGCCGGAAATCCTGGTAGACGGCCTTGTCGCCCTCGCCGATCCGTTCCTTGCCGGGGCGGTAGCTCAATACCCTGGCGGCATCGGTCAGCCGCCGGCAGCTTTGCGGTGACAGCGCCGCCAGCACAACGGCCGGGGCGTTGGTTTGATCCATTTTCTCGAGGGCAAGGGCCAGTTGTTGCGCATCCAGCAGCACGCCGTCTTTCCTTCGGCAGGAGGCAAGCCTCTGATCATCCTATTGGAGGGCGCTTGACGACGGAGACGAAGCGCCAGGCGCCGCTTTCCCAGTCGATCACGCGTTAAGGGGGCGTGCCAAGCGATTTCATCAGATCAACGATCTGTCGGCGGACAGCGGGGTTGGCGATCTGGTGGTAGGCGCGCACCAACGCCAGGGTTTCGCGCTCGGCGATCCACTCGGCCAGATGGTCGTCGCAGCGGTCGGGCCGCTGCTGGCCAGCCTGTTCCTGGGTCTGCCGCTTGCCCGCGGGGCTTGCCGGGTCACGGCCTTGGGGACGGTCCAGGAAGAAATAGCCGACATCGATTTTCAGCACGCCCGCCAGTTCAAAAAGCCGACTGGCGACAATGCGGTTCATGCCGCGTTCATATTTTTGTATTTGCTGAAACGTAATTCCGATGGCTTGCGCCAGTTTCTCCTGTGTCAGGCCCAAGGCGACCCGGCGCTGTCGCAGGCGATTGCCGACCTGGACATCAATCGGGTGGGGCGTGGCCTTGTTTTCCTTTCGGGGACGGGTCGTCAAAAAGTTGCATCCTTATCAGGAAAAACACCGGAATAACCGGTCAGAATTCGCGCCGGGATTCGCGCCAGGATTCCGGTGAAAGTTTACGTAGGATCTTGTTTGCCAACAAGCAAATTACCTGCAAATTGCCAACCAATTTGTATAAAGTTCGCCTGTTCTTTTTTTATGATCCGGGCGACCGCTTTGCCGCCGTCGACTGCGGTGGCTGTTGGCTCGCCTGGTGGTCGTGATTGTGCTGTTGCTATTGGTGTGCGCGGCGCGCGACGGGTCCGGTCAGTCGGAAGGAGAAGATTCGGTGGGTAAGATCTTGATGATTACCGCGGTCAGCGGGTTTTTGGCCGTGGCTATCGGTGCGTTTGGCACCCATGTCCTACAGGGGCTGTTGAGTGATCGGCAACTGGCTTGGATGGCGACGGCCCAGCGTTATCAGCTGTTCCACACGGTCGCCTTGTTGGGGCTCTGCGCCCTTGTGGCCGCCGATCAGCGGGGACCGGACCCGGCGGCGGGGTCTTCGCGGCTGTGGCGGTGGATCGCGGCGGCCTTTGTCGCCGGCCTGCTGTTGTTCAGCGGCACCCTCTATGGCATGGCCCTCACCGGCAATACCAGCCTGGCCTGGCTGGTGCCGATCGGCGGGCTTTCCTTCCTGGTCGGCTGGCTGTTGCTGCTGTTTTGGGGCTATCAACACTGGCGGCGGCAAGCGCGCATCAATTGACCGCCCGGGCATTTGGAATTTGCCTGCCTGGAGCCGGGTTGGCTAAGCTCACCGCCACAAACGAATCGCCGAACGAGGCCGATGAACAGCGACCGCTTTTTCCGCTGAGCAAGAGAGGATGGTTATGCGCGAAACAACCCTGCTGGACGCCAAGGGGCTGAAGTGCCCCCTGCCGGTCTTGAAGGCCCGAAAAGCCATGCGCTCATTGGCGGTCGGCGACCTGCTGGAGGTGCACGCAACCGATCCCAGCAGCCAGCAGGACTTTCCAAATTTCTGCCAAACCACCGGCCATGAATTGCTGGAAAATCGTCAGCAAGATCAAGTTTATATCTTCACCATCAAAAAGTCCGGATGACGGGCGGCCCGGGGCTTGGCGGGGCGCGTCGGCGTCGGCCCGCCGGGCGGCGTCCGGGCAAGATACCGGGACGAAAAACACCGGAAAAAAAAGACCAACAAATAGGCGAGATCGGTTTTCTTGCGGGAGAACCGCGTGACTGGAATCTCTTTGACGGGGGGCGCTGATGACGGTGGTGGCTAAGTTTCCGCAGAACATCCAGGTGCAGGACACGATCTGGATACCGATGAAGGACGGCGCAAGGCTGGCGGCGCGGCTATGGCTGCCCGAGGGCGCGGCGCAGACACCGGTTCCAGGAATTCTGGAATATCTGCCCTACCGCCGTTCCGACGGCACCCGGTCACGCGACGACCGCACCCAGGCTTATCTGAGCGGCCACGGCTACGCCTGCCTTCGGGTTGATATCCGTGGCAATGGCGACAGCGACGGCCTGATGGAAGACGAGTACAGCGCCCAGGAATTGGCCGATGGCGTGGCGGTGATCAACTGGCTGGCGTCCCAGCCGTGGTGCAGCGGCGTCGTCGGCATGATGGGGATTTCCTGGGGAGGCTTCAACGCGTTGCAACTGGCCGCGCTTCAGCCGCCCGCGCTTAAGGCCATCGTCACCGTTTGCTCGACCGATGATCGCTACGCCGATGACATCCACTACATGGGCGGCTGTTTGCTGAACGATAATCTGACCTGGTCGTCGCAGATGCTGGCCTATTCGTCGCGCGCCCCCGATCCGCAGGTGGTGGGCGCGCGCTGGCGGGAGATCTGGAAGGCCCGCCTGGACGCGCAGCCGCTGCTGGCCGCCAATTGGCTGCGGCACCAGCGTCGCGATGACTTCTGGCGGCATGGCTCGATCTGCGAAAACTACAACGACATTACCGCGGCGGTCTTGGCGATCGGTGGGTGGGCCGATGCCTACAGCAACACCGTGCCGCGGCTGCTGGAGAACTTGACGGCGCCCTGTCGAGGAATTGTCGGCCCCTGGATTCATAAGTATCCGCATATTGCCTACCCCGAACCTTCCATCGGTTTTCTGCAGGAGATGCTGCGCTGGTGGGATTACTGGCTCAAGGGGCGGGACACCGGCGTCATGGCCGAGCCCCGCTACCGGGCCTATTTGATCGAGGGGCTGCCCGCCACCACCCATCCGGAAAAGGTCGATGGGCGTTGGGTGGCCGAGGAAAACTGGCCGTCGTCGCGGCTTGACTGGCGGGTTTTTGACCTGACTCCCGACGGACTGCGCCCGCCTGAAGCCGACCGCGAGGACCGGGAAATGCGCCTCGCCACGCCGCAGACCCTGGGCGCCGACTGCGGGTCTTTTTGCGCTGGAATACGCAACGAGCATGAGTATCCCGGCGACCAACGATTGGACGACCTGGATGCGCTGGTTTTCGACAGCGGGCGGCTGGCGGAAGACTTCAGCCTGCTCGGCGCGCCGGTGGTCGAGCTGCTGCTGAAAAGCGATAGGCCCCAGGCGCTGGTGGTGTTGCGATTAAGTGACGTGGCGCCCGATGGCCGGGTGACCCGGGTGAGCTATCTGCCCTTCAATTTGACCCACCGCGCAAGCCACGCTCACCCCGCGCCCCTGGCGCCGGGGGAGTTCTATGAAATCAGCCTGCAACTGAATGACGCCGGTTATGTCTTCAAGCAGGGCCACCGCATCCGGCTTAGCCTGTCCAACAGCTATTGGCCGATGGTTTGGCCGTCGCCGGAAGCCACGGTGCTGACCTTGCAGCTTTCCGGCTGCCATTTGCAGCTTCCCCACCGTCGTGCGCGGGCGCAGGACGCGGCGGTCAGCTTCGCGGAAACCGTCACCTCACCGGACAGCCCGAAGGAAATTTTGCGGCCCACCACGGCGGAGAAAACCGTCACCCGTGACATCGCCACCGGTCGGGTGACGGTGACCACCAACGATGACTATGGCGCGGTCCGTTACCTGGACAACGGCCTGGCGGAATCCAGTGGCATCAGCCAGCGGTTTTCCATTTTACCGGCCGATCCCAACAGCGCCGAGGTGGAGGTGAACTGGTTCAATGAACTGTCGCGCGGCGATTGGAAAACCCGGACCGAAAGCTGGAGCCGGATGACCGCCGACGCCACCACCTTCTACTTGGAAGCCCGGGCGACCGCCTATATCGGCCAGGAGGTCTTCCACCAGAAGGTTTGGCGCGAAGCCATCCCCCGGGATCAGGTGTAGCGGGCGCCGACCCGACTCTGGCTTTGGCGGGGCGCGGACTATTCGGCGGCGTTTTCCTTTGGCCTTTCGTCCGACAGGTCGGGCGCTTCATGGCCATCGGGAACCGCATGGATCGGGCTGAGCCTGATCTTGCGGCGCTTTTCCCGGGCCTCCAGGGGCAGCACCACCAAACTTAACATGGGCGGCACAATCAACAGGGTCAGGATGGCGGAAAGCGCCAGCCCGCCGACTACCACCGAGCCCAGGCCGCGGTAGAGTTCCGACCCGGCCCCCGGGATCACCACCAGCGGCAGCATGCCAACCACCGAGGTGGCGGTCGACATGTAGATCGGCCGGACCCGGTTTCGGGTGGCTTCCAGGATGGCGGCGGTGGCTTCCATCTTTTCCACCCGCAGGTGATAGAGGGTTTGGTGAACCAGCAGGATGGCGTTGTTGACCACGATGCCGATCAAGATGACGAAGCCCAGCAGGGTGAGCATGTCCAAAGGCTGGTTGACCTGTAGATTTATCAACCAAAGGCCTGCGATACCACCGGCGGCGGCCAGCGGCACCGATAGCATGATGATCAGCGGATAGAGGAAGGACTCGAACAACACGGCCATCACCAGGTAGACGATGATCAGGGCCAGAATCAGGTCCATCACCATCGCCTCCCAGGTCTGGCTGAGCTTATCGGCGGTGCCGGACAGGGTGAGCTTGATGCCGTCGGGCAAGCCTTGCTGGATCATCGGCTGGAGAACCTCGGCCTGAAGCTTCTCCACCGCCGCCTCCAAGGGGATGCCATCGCGCGGCCACAGCAGCAGCTGGATGGTGCGCTGACGCTCGCTGTGGAAAAGCTCGGTGGGCCCGGCGGTGAAATTGACCGAGGCCAGCGACGCGACCGGTAGAATCTGTCCGTCGCGCGTCACCACCGGTAAGGTGCCGATGCCCTGGATTTCCGACACGTCGTCCACCGGCCCCATGACCCGGAGATCGACGCGATTGGTGCCGACGGTGACCTCCGCCACTCGAATCCCGTCGTTGAAGGCCTGCACCGTGTCGGCCAGCTCGCGGGCGGTGATGCCGGCGTCGGCCAAGGCCAGGCGATTGGGGATCACCCGGATTTCCGGCGACCCCAGTTCCAGTCCCGGCTTGGGTCGGAACTGGTTGCCGTCATCGGGCGGAAAGGCCTTGGTCAGATTCTCCATCGCCTGTTGGGCGACCGGGATAATGTCTTCCAGCGAGTTGCCCGAGATGTCCAGATCGATTTGCCGGCTGCCGGCGCCGCGGCCGAAGAGCGAGCGCTGCCGCACCGAACTGAAGGTGCCCGGCTCGTTGGGGATGGCGTCCTGAATGACGGTCTTCAGCTCCTTCACCCGGCTTGGGTCCTGGGCGATCACGCCGATAATGGTGTTGGCCCGGAACGCCACGAAAAAGAACCGCTCGATAAGCGGCCCGTCTATCTGGACGGCGGGGTCATCCGTGCCGATGGGGTTGCCTTGATCGTCGACCACGCGCGGCAACAGGTTGCTTTCGATCTTCTTGGCGATTTCCACCGTGGTAGCCAGGTTGTAGCCCGGGGGGGGCAGCAGGAAGCCGATCAGCAGGTTTCGGTTGCCGTCGGGCAGATACTCCAGTTTCGGCAGCGCCAGCCAGGCGCCGACCACGGCGATGAGCGAGACGCCGCCGACCAACGCCAAAGCCCGCATGCGCCGGGCGATGACCCAACTCTGCATCTTCATCAAGAAGGCCATCATGCGGTCGGCGACGTCGTCGATGACCGGAAGGCGCAGCCGAACCAGCGAATCATTGCCATCGCCCTTGGCCAGCAAGCGACTGGCCAGGGCCGGAATAACCGTGACGGCGACCAGCAGGGACAGCAGCACCGAAACGGAAATCGCCACGGCGATGTCGCGGAACAGCTGCCCGACTTCCAGCTCCATCACCAAAATTGGGATAAAGACCATCACGGTGGTCAGCGAGGAGACCAACACCGCGCCCCACACTTCCGAGGCGCCCTTGAAGGCGGCTTCCTTGGCGGTATCGCCCGCTTCGCGATGACGGAAGATGTTTTCCAGCACCACGATGGCGGCGTCCACCACCATGCCGATGGCAAAAGCCAGGCCGGCCAGCGAAATCACGTTGATCGAACGCCCCAGGGCCGCCATGGCGACGAAGGCGCCGATCACCGAAACCGGAATGGCCAGGGAAATGACCAGCGTTGCCCGCCCGGATCGCAGGAAAAGCAGCAGAATGATAGCGGCCAGGGTGCCGCCGATATAGATGTTCTGATTGACCAGTTGTATGGAGGAATCGATGTAAACCGTTTCGTCATAGACCTGCTTGAGGATCAGGCCCTGGCGGGGCAGTTCGTTTTTGCTGAGTTCGTCGACCGCCGCGCGAAGCCCTTCCATGGTCTCGATCACGTTGGCGCCGGTTTCGCGCACCGTGCTCAGGGCCAGCGCGGGCTCGCCGTTCTGCCGGATCATCGCGGTGGGTTTTTGGTATCCCCAGCGAACGTCGGCGATCTCCTTAAGCGTCACCCGGGCCAGCCGGCCGTCATCGCTGCGCAAGGACCGAACCACCACCTCACGGACCTGGGCGAGGCTTTCCAATTCGCCTTCCGTGCGCACCACGTAGCGCCGCTTGCCTTCGTCGACGTCGCCCGCCGACAGGGAAACATTGGCTTGGCGGAGTGACGAGACCAGGTCGCTGACCGTCAGGCCATAGCGGGCCATCAGGGCCGGTTCGACCACCACTTCGATTTGTCGGTCCGCGCCGCCGTGGAAATTAACCGCCGCCACGCCTTTGACCCGCTCCAGCTTGGGCGCGATCACGTCCTTGACGTAGTCGCCGTACTCGAAGATCGGCCGCTTATTGTCGGCGGTTCGCACCAGTTGGAACCAGGCGATCGGATCATCGTCGGAACCCGAGGTGTCCAGGGTTGGCTCGTCGGCTTCGTCGGGGTAGCCGCTGACCCGGTCGAGCCGGTTGGCGGTGAGCAACAGCGCCCGGTCCATATTGGTGCCCACCTCGAATTCCAAGGTGATGCGCGCCCGTCCGGTCTGGGAAGAGGAGATCATCGAGACCAAACCCTCCAGGCCCTTCAGAACTTCTTCCTGCCGGTTGGTGATTTCCCGCTCAATTTCAACCGGCGCCGCCGTTCCCCAGGTGGTGGTCACCGAAATGACTGGCCGGTTGACGTCGGGGGTGAGCTGAATCGGAATGGACTGTAAGGCCACCAGACCAAACATCACCACCATGGCGACGGCGGCGATAACGGCGATCGGCCGTTCGATGGCGGTGCGTATAAGGTTCATCCCGCCTCTCCAGCAATAATCAATTCGGCGCCGGAGCGCAGGCGCTCATTGCCGCGTATGACGACCCTGTCGCCTTCCTTCAGCCCGCTGAGCACCTCGAAGCGACCGCCCACCGGCTCGCCGAGCCGCACTTCGCGCGCTGCGGCGCGCAAGATGCTTTCACCCGCGTCGTTCTTGCCTTCCTCGGCCACGTAGACAAGGTTGGCGCCGGTCTGCGGTATGATGGCGTCCTTGGCCACGGTGAGCACCAGACGGCCGTCGCCGATCGGCACTTGCAGGGTGGCGCTCTGTCCGGGGGCAAGCCCCATCCCGGTGGATTTGAAGCTTGGCGTGAGCCGAATTGCGCGGGTTCGGGTGAGCGGATTTTCATCGGGTATGACGGCGCGCACCTGGGCGACGTGGCGGCTGCCGTCGGCCAGCTGCAGCTCAAGGCGCGTGCCGGCCTGGACCCCACCCAACAGCTTGAACGGCATGTCGACTTCGATTTCCAGGTCGCTGTTCGATACCATGGAGACCACCGGGTCGCCGAGATTGAGATAGGCCCCCGACGAGGTGTGCTTGCGGGTGATGATTCCGGCGTAGCTGGCGCGCACCTGGGTATAGTCGAGATCGAGCTCGGCCAGCTTGAATTCCGCCTTGGTTTGATCCAGGAAGTATTTCGCTTCGATCAATTCGGCCTCGGATTTGCTGACCTTCGCCTGCTGATCCTCAAAGCGCGCCTGGCTAAAGGCGGCGGAAGATTTCAGTCCCATGGTCCGCGCCAGTTCCTGACGGACGATTTTCAGGTCGGCGCGCCGGGAACTGATGGCGGCCTCGGCGGCGGCCTGTTTGGCTTTCGCCAGATCGCGGCGCGCGCCAATGATCGCGTCGTCGATCAAGGCCAGAACTTCGCCCTCGGCGACCTGCTGGCCGACGGCGACATAAACTTCCTTTACCGCGCCGCTGATTCGCGCCGCCACCTCGCCGCCGTCCTTCGCCACCAGTCGTCCGATCACCGGCGTGGTTTGCAACAGCGGTGTCAGGCTGACCTTGTCGACCACCACCCGATTGGCCTCCTGCGCTTGGCTCCGGTCAGGCGTGGCGACGGTGACCGCGGCCAGGGTCAGCGCCGCCAACGACAGGAATTTCCACCCGGAGAACCGAGAGAACAGGGGTTTTGCGCCAGTGAAAACAGCCGGCGACGGCCGGGGTGAGCGCGGGCTTGAAGCATATGAGGCAGACAGGGGCTCTCTCCTAGAGTCGGACCGGTTTAACCGTAAATCCGCCTCTTATTCAATATAGTCGATCACACTTTGGTGGGCTTACGTCTGTCGACGGGCCGCCATTTGGCGATCTGTCGGCGCAGGTCGGTACACAAGAGGGGCGAAGGGTTCTGGTTCCATTCTAACATGTCTGGCCGTCAGATAGCCAAAATCGATTATTTCCCAATCGCCGCCTGGAAACGGGCGGCAAAACGGTTGGTCGAACCGGCGGCGCGCGGGGGGCTGCGGCAACTTTAACGTAACATCGGCCGGTCAAACGATCAGACTTCCGCGACCGAACGCGGGGTCCCTACGGCCGTGGCGTTTGTGGTCCGCCGCGACGTCCGGCAATGGTCCGACCTATCTCACTTATCGCGCCGTAGATTAAACAAAACCGGCCTGGGAACAAAGACGGCGATCTAACTTTATCTGTCAACTAACTCTTTCCCCGGTCAAAGGGGTGTAAGCCGCGCCGGTCGGCCCCATATCGGAAACCTGGTTTGTCCGGACCGCCCGGTGCGCTCCAACCTGCCGTCTTTCGGCCAATCGGTTGCTTGCGCGGGCCGAACAGCCGTTCCGGCGCAGGCCGCAACCACCCTTGCAGGAACGATCCTTGCCACAGCAGCAGTTACAGCAGGCGCTCACCGCGCATCGGCGCGGCCAACTGGCCCAGGCCGAACAGCTTTATCGCCGACTTTTGCGACAGCGGCCCGGATTTCCGCCGGCCAACCACTATTTGGGCCTCTGTCTGTTCCAGACCGGACGGCGGGATGAGGGCTTGAAGCTGGTGCGCGCCGCGCTCGCCGCCCAGCCGAATGATCTGGAAATGCTGGGAAATCTGGCGCAGATGCAAAAGACCTTGGGCGATTTGGCCGGCGCCGAGGCGAGCTATGGCGCCCTGCTTGAGGCGCAACCGGATCACCAGGGCGCGCTGTTTCATCTGTCCGAACTGCTGAACAACCGGCAGGCCTTCGCGGCGGCGCTGACCTTGCTGGCCCGGTTGGAAGCGATTCTTCCCGACGATCCGGGGGTCAAGTTGGCGATCGGGGCCAGTTTGCTCAACGCTGGCCGGCCCGAGGAAGCCTTGCGTCCGCTTGCTGTCGCCGCCGCCAACGCGGGCCTGCGCGCCCAGGCCGAGCACAATCGCGCCACCGCCCTTGCCGATCTGGGGCGCGTCGACCAGGCCGAGGCGGCGTGCGATCTGGCCCTGCGGGCCAATCCCTCCTTTGCGGCGGCTGCCTGGCAAAAGGGCCTTTGCCGCTATGACCAGGGCGATGTGGAAGGTGCGCAGGCCGCCTTCACGCAGGCCTTGGCGGCCAATCCCCAGCTGGATCTGGCGCGGGTCTATCTGGCGGTGCTGCTTTCGGAACAGCGCCAGGACCGCGCCGCGCGGCAGCAGGCTGATCTGGCCAAGCATTTTCAGGCCACCTGGCGCGCCCAGCTCTACCGTCGCAAGATGGAACAGCGCCAGGGAGCCGCCATTGCGGCGAGCGGCTTTAAAACCGCCTTGCTGAAACGCAGCTACCAGGCTTCCGCGCCGGTGGATGGGCTGGTGCTCGAGTTTGGCGTCTATACCGGGCGGTCGCTGTCGCATCTGGCCAACTGGCACCAGGGACCGATTCACGGGTTCGATTCCTTCCAGGGCCTGCCCCAGCAGTGGGTCGGGCAGGCCGGGCGGAAAGACTACAGCACCGACGGCCATCGCCCGCAGGTGCCCGATCATGTGACCTTGGTGGCGGGCTGGTTCGAGGATAGCTTGCCGGGCTTCGCGCGCGCCCAGGCCGGGCCGATCAAGTTCGCCAACATCGACTGTGACCTCTATAGCTCGACCAAGTGCGTTTTCGATCATTTAGGCGATCGGCTGGTGCCGGGGTCGGTGTTGGTTTTCGATGAATATTTCGGCTACGACGGCTGGGAGGAGCATGAGTACAAGGCCTTCCAGGAGTTGGTGGCGCGCCGTGGACTGTCATACGATTATCTGGCGCTCTGTCCCTTTACCCGGCAAGCCGCAGTCCGGATTACCGGCTGCGCACCCACCTGACCGGTGGAAATCCGGCTGCGCGCTGATCGCCGCGACGCTCAGGCGAGCGGGTTACAGCCGGCGGTGCAGCGCAGCGGCCAGATCGCCGCGGTCGAAAATCTCCAGCCTGGGAAGGTCGAGCCAGAGGGCGAGCCGTTGAAGCTCGTCGATTAAGCTGTCCGCCACCTGGTCTTCCTTGGCCCTGGGCTCGCGATGGCTGGCCAGCACCTGCAGGCTGCCGGTTTGGCGGTGGGCCTTGAGGTCGACCCGCGCGACCAGGCTGTCGCCCAGCAGAAAGGGCAGCACATAGTAGCCGTACTGGCGCTTTGCCGCGGGCGTGTAAATTTCCAGCCGATAGCGAAAATCAAACAGCCGCTCGCTGCGCGCCCGCTCCCAAACCAGCGGATCGAAGGGTGAGAGCAGCGCGCGGCAGGTTGCCCGCGCGGGCAATTGCGCGCCCGGCCAAAGGTAGGCGCGGTGGCGCCAGCCCTCGACGGCGACCGGTTCGAGCTCACCTGCCTCCACCAGTTCGGCGATATGCGGCCGGGAGTCGGCCGGCGAGAGGCGGTAGTAGTCGCGCAGGTCCTTTTCGGTGGCCAGGCCAAGCGCCCTGGCGGACTGCCGGAGAAGCTGGCGTTTGGCCTCGGCCGGATCGGGCGTTGGGATTGCTAGGATCGCTGAGGGAAGAACCCGCTCGGGCAGGTCGTAGACCCGTTCGAAATTGCGCCGCGAACTGGCGGTGATCTCGCCGGTCCAGAACAGCCATTCCAAGGCCACCTTGCCGCCGTCCCAGCCCCACCAGGGGCCGTTGCGTTTTTCCTTGATCGCCAGATCCGAGGTCCCCAGCGCGCCGCGCTGTTGGATGTCGGCCAGGACCTGCTTTACCTTGTCGGGGTTTTCCAGGGCAAAGTTACGCACGCCCTTCCAGATGTAGTCGCCCTGCCGGGCGGCGGCCATCCGCCAGCGCAGTAGCGGCTGGCTTTCCACCGGCAGGATGGAGGCTTCGTGCGCCCAGTACTCGAAATAGCGCTTCGGGCCCTTGGCGGAAAAAGCCGCCCGGTCGAGCAGCCGATGCGGATAGGGGCCGAGCCGTGAATAGAGCGGCAGGTAGTGCGCCCGCGCCAGCACATTGACGCTGTCGATCTGCAGCAGCCCCAAGCGGGCCAGCACCTCGTCCAGATGGCGTCGGTCGGGCCGCCGCAAGCCCCGGCGCGACGGCAAGAAACCCTGGGCGGCCAGCACCAGACGGCGGGCCTGCTTTTGGCTGAAACCTTGGGTTCCGGTGGCGGCGTTGGACTCGGTCATGGCCCAGAGGGTAGGGCCTTGCCGGCAAAGTGCAAAGCTTTCACCGCGCCCGCCCGCCCCACTCCTGACAGGCCTTGCCACCCCGGGGTCGCCGCGCCGCCGAGATGTGTCGGGGCGACACAAGTGCTTTGCGGCGGCGCGTCATCGGGTCAGTTTGCCGGTTGAATCTTCTGCGTTATTCTGAGGGAAATAAACCAGCAGAGGAAACAGGGATATGAGACTGGCAGGAAAAATCGCATTGGTGACGGGCGGAACCAGCGGCATCGGACGATGCACGGTGGCGCGTTTTGTTGAGGAGGGGGCGACGGTTTTTTTCACCGGCCGCCGGGCGGCGCTGGGCGCGGAGGTGGCCCAGGCCACCGGCGCCACCTTCCTTGAGGCCGACGCGGGCCTGGAGGAGGACGCGCGGCGCGTCATCGAAAGCGTGCGTGATCGCCAGGGGCGGTTGGACATTCTGCTCAACAACGCGGGCGGCCCGGCCCCGGGCGGGCGGATCGAAACCCTGCCGCTGGAGGGTTTCGACCAGGCGATCGCGGTTCATGTGCGTGGCGTTCTGGCCCATATGAAGCACGCCGCCCCGATCATGCGAGGCCAGGGCAGCGGTTCGATCATCAACATCGGTTCGGTCGCCGCCCATCGCGCCGGCTACACCTCATCAATTATTTACGCCCTGGCCAAGGCGGCGGTGGTGCATCTGACCCGCTGCGCGGCCATGGAGCTGGGCGAGGACAAGGTGCGGGTGAACTCGATTTCCCCAGGCGGTATCGCCACCGGAATTTTTGGCAAGGCCATGGGGCTGGATCCAGAAAAGGCCGACCAGTCGGTGGAGAAGGTCGCCGCCGCGCTGGTGAAATTCCAGGCCCTGCCGCGCGCTGGTCTTCCCCAGGACATCGCCAACGCCGCCCTCTATCTGGGGTCGGACGAGAGCGCGTTCGTCAACGGCGAGGACATTGTGGTCGACGGCGGCTTGATCTGGGGCCGTCGCTATTCCGACGCCAACGCCGGCGGTCACGCCTGGAAGCACCTCTTCGACTAGCGGGCGATCAACCGGCAAAGAGGCGCGTGGCGCTTCGACCCGGTCGCCGCTCACCTTCTCGGGCCCCCGCCTCGGCTTGCTAGTTCCAGGCCTTGAAATGCTTGGAGAGGGTGAGGGCCTGGGCGTGGTAGTTGGAGCCAATGCCGGCGCCGTAAAGGTCGACCGGGCGGGCCAGCAGGCGATTGTAAACCATCCGACCGACGATCTGGCCGTGTTCCAGCAGGAAGGGAACCTCGTGGGAATGTACCTCCAGCACGGCGCGGGTGCCACCGCCGTCGCGGGCGCCATCGGTATCCGGGGACCAGCCGAAACCGGGGTCGAAAAAGCCGGCGTAGTGCACCCGAAATTCCCCCATGGAGGTGTCGT
This sequence comes from uncultured Rhodovibrionaceae bacterium, assembly GCA_963976695.1. Taxonomy (GTDB): domain Bacteria; phylum Pseudomonadota; class Alphaproteobacteria; order Kiloniellales; family DSM-21159; genus CAXBMB01. The sequence goes on along the minus strand of CAXBMB010000033.1, from coordinate 24,269 downwards.
AGGGCATCATTTCGGCGGCATAGTCGGGGGGAATGCGCACCCGCTCACGCGAGGCCAGGATATAAAATTCGTTGGGGTCGAGAATCAGGCGGCCCTTGGGGTCGGCCGGGATGGCGTCCCAGTAGTCGCGGGGGTCGTAGTGGCCGATTTTTGCGACATCGATCACCGCCGCATGGCGCTTGGCCTTGAAGCCGGCCAGGCGTTCCGTGCCGATGCCGCTTAGATCCACGGTGAACAGCAGGCCGTTGTTGATCTGCGCGGTGTCGCGCGCCGCGCCCACCAGCCCGACCTTATCGTGCAGCTGTCGCAGGTCGCTGTCGGTGACGGTGGGCGCGCCCCGGTGGAACCGTACCTGATTGAGTCGAATGCCGGGCCGCACCAGAATGGAAAAGGCGTTGGGGGCGATTTCCGCGTACAGCGGGCCTTGATAGCCCGCTGGCACCCGATCGAATTCTTCCGCGCCATCCACAATCAGCCGGGTGAAAAGATTGAGGCGGCCGGTGGAGGATTTTGGATTGGCCATGCCGGAGATCTGCTCGGGAAGCCGGAGTCTCTCCATCAACGGGACGATGTAAACGCAGCCCACCTCCAACACCGCGCCGGCGCTGAGGTCGATCTGGTGCATGGACAGCGCGTCGATCCGATCCTGGACCGTCTTGTGTTTGCCCGGCAGGAAGGAGGCGCGCACCCGGTAGGCAGTATGGCTCAGCCGCAGGTCAAGCGAAGAGGGCTGGACCAGCGCGTCCAAGTCGGGTTGGTCCGATTGGATCCGCTGGGCGGCAATCAACTCGCGCAGCGCCTGACTGGGCAGGATGCCGTTATCGCGCGGGGTCCGAGGGCCGTGATCCTCGGCCTGTGCCTTGCCTGCTTCGGTCATGTTCCAACCCGTTTGTTCGTGCCGTGGCCACCTGCCGCCGCGCCGTCACGGCGCCGAGTGATCCGGTGATCGAGGGAGAAAGAAGCGCCTGACGCTTCGTCGCCGTCGCGAATCACCCCTAGTTAGCAGCGCCGGCGTCGTCTCGCAATGGATAGGTCGCCGCGAATGCTGGCCGATCCCCTTGCTTTTCCCCGCTATTCACAGGCTGTGGATAAACCCTGCGGGGATAAGTCGCGTCGCGCTGTGCGGCGCGGGGTTGAACTGACGGCCAATGCCGCCATAGTAAAAGTAATTCGTGGGCGCGGTTTGTTCAATCTGGGGACGAAATTCGAATTCGAAGTTCGAATTCTTGCGCCACTCGCCATCAAGGACAAACCCTGATCAGACGGTGCGGCCGGCCAGCGACCATCCGGTGCGAATAAGGAAAACTAGGCATGCACACCTTGCTCTTTAGCCATATGGACTGTTTCGGTCATGATATGGGGCGGCAACATCCGGAGCAGCCGGCGCGGCTGAAGGCCATTCTTCAAGCCTTGGACAAGCCGGCCTTTACCGAGTTGGTGCGACAGGATGCGCCGCTGGCCACCCGTGGGCAACTGCTGCGCGTGCACTCGGCCGCGCACATCGATTTGGTGCTCAACAATGTCCCCAGCAGCGGGCTCTATCCACTGGATGGCGACACCCTGCTGTCGCCCGGCAGCGCGCAGGCCGCCTTGCGGGCCGCGGGCGCCGTCTGTGCGGCGGTTGACGCGGTCATGGCCGGCGAGGGCGACAACGCCTTTTGCGCGGTCCGTCCGCCGGGGCACCATGCCGAACCGGACGTCGCAATGGGCTTTTGCTTGTTTTCCAATGTCGCCGTCGGCGCGCTGCATGCGCGCGTGCAGCACAAGTGTCACCGCATCGCGGTGGTGGATTTCGACGTGCACCATGGCAACGGCACCCAGGCGGTCTTTTGGAACGACCCGGACCTGCTGCTGATTTCCAGCCATCAGGTGCCGCTCTATCCGGGCACCGGCCTGGCCGGCGAGCGCGGGGTCGCCAACAACATCATGAATCTTCCGCTGCCGCCGATGGGGGGCTCGGCGGAATTTCGCGAGCAGATGAACAAGGTGGCTTTGCCCCGGCTGGCGGCCTTTGACCCCGACTTTATTTTCATCTCCGCCGGTTTCGACGCCCATGAAGACGATCCGCTGGCCAGCCTGTGCCTCACCGATGAGGATTTTGGTTGGGTCACAGGAGAAATTAAGCGGATCGCACTTCACGCCTGCCGTGGGCGACTGGTATCTTCGCTGGAAGGAGGGTATGACCTGCATGCGCTGGCCAGTGGCGTAACGGCGCATGTGCGCGCGCTCATGGAAAACTAGTCGCCGGGACGTCAAAGCCCGGGAAAAAGCCCGGGAAGAAAGCCTGGGAAAATCGCGCGTCACAAGGCCCGCAGCGCAAGCAAGAGTTGGGCCGGTCGATTGGCGGGTGCGGCACGACAGAGATAAAGCGCCCCGCGTTTTTAAAGTTGGGGCGCACCCTAAACGTAGCCGTGGTGAAGGCCAGGGGCGCTCGAGCTCTTGGCATAAGGTAATCTGGAGGCAAGACAGTGAGTGAGCAATTGGAAACACCCAAGGCGGTTGATCAACTTTCCTTCGAGGAGGCGCTGGAAGAGCTGCGCCGGCTGGTCAGCGGGTTGGAGTCCGGCGAGGGCAAGCTCGATCAGGCGATTGAGGCCTATGAGCGGGGCGCCCAGTTGAAGGCTCACTGCGAAACCAAACTGGCTGAGGCGAAGGCGAAAATCGAAAAAATCCAGTTTGGTCCCGACGGCGTGACCGGCAGCGAGCCGTTCGACGAGTCCTGAGCGTGCCCAGCGATTGCAAAACAAGTAGGCCCCAGCGCATGGCCCCTAGCCGGTTTAACAAGGACCGCGACCTGCGTGGCGGAACATTCCCGCTGGGTGAGAACCTGAGCGCGGAAGAACGCGCCTTGGCGCTGTCGGCCTGTCTTGGCGCAACGGCGAAGGCGGTCGAAGCGGAGCTTGACCGGCTGTTGCCCCGGGTGGCCGGGCCACGCGGCCGGGTGGTGGAGGCGATGCGCTACGCCGTGCTGGGGGGCGGCAAGCGCCTGCGGCCTTTTCTGCTGATCCAAACGGCGGCGCTATTTGCGGTTCCGCCGCGTCGGGCGCTGCGCGCGGCGGCGGCCTATGAGATGCTGCACTGCTATTCCCTGGTGCATGACGACCTGCCGGCCATGGACGACAGTGATCTGCGGCGCGGGCGGCCCGCCGTGCACAAGGCTTTCGACGAGGCCACGGCGATCTTGGCGGGCGACGGCCTCTTGACCGAGGCTTTCGCCGTGTTGTGCCACGCCGACGTTCATCCCGATGCCGCGGTGCGCGGTCAGTTGATTGCCGGCCTGGCCCAAGCCGCCGGGGCGGCGGGCATGGTTGGCGGGCAGATGATCGATCTGTCGCCGAACCGGGCGCAGCTGGGTCTGGCGGGGGTGAGCGAGTTGCAGGCGCTCAAGACCGGCGCGCTGATCGTCGACTGCTGCCGCGCCGGCGCCCGGCTGGGTCAACCGCAAGCCGCCGAGATCGACGCGGTGGTTGGCTATGCCGAAGATTTGGGCTTGGCCTTTCAGGTGGTGGATGATTTGTTGGACTATGAGGGGGATGCGGCGCAGCTCGGCAAGCCCGCCGGGCGTGACCCGGCGCAGGGCAAGGCGACTTTTGTCGGCTTGCTGGGACCGGATGCGGCCCGGCAACGGGCGGCCGATTTGGTCGAATCTGCCTGTGCGCGGCTTGATCTTTTCGGCCAGAAGGCGGACGTTCTAATTGCAACCGCAAACTTTGTCCTGCAGCGACGGTCATAATTCCGCTTCTTTTTATGAAACCCGGGCCGCCTGTTTCGGTAGGCAAAGCCGCGCGAAATAAAGTCGCGAAATAAAATAAGGACCACGCTTTTGCATGGCGTGCGACCAGGAAAGAAACTTGATGTCCGGTGAGATGAGCACGACTCCCCTTCTAGATCAAATCGACCTTCCCGCCGATCTGCGCAGGCTGAGCGAAGATCAACTGCCGCAACTGGCCGACGAACTGCGCCGGGACATGATTGACTCGGTTTCGCGCACCGGCGGGCATCTGGGCGCGGGGTTGGGGGTGGTCGAGTTGACCGTGGCGTTGCACTACGTGTTCAATACTCCCACCGACAAGCTGATTTGGGATGTGAGTCACCAGTGCTATCCTCACAAGATTCTGACGGGGCGGCGCGCGCGTATGGACAGCCTGCGCCAAGGCGGCGGACTGTCGGGTTTTACCAGCCGGGTGGAGAGCGACTACGACCCGTTCGGCGCGGCCCATTCCTCCACCTCGGTTTCCGCCGGCCTGGGCTTTGCCGTGGCGCGCGATCTCAAGGGCGAGGACTTTAACGTCATCTCGGTTATCGGCGACGGCGCCATGTCGGCGGGCATGGCCTATGAGGCGATGAACAATGCCGGGGCCAGCAACTCGCGCTTGATCGTTATTTTGAACGACAACGACATGTCGATCGCCCCGCCGGTGGGCGCAATGAGCGGGTACCTCTCGCGCCTGATTTCCTCCAAGTCGTTCCATACCATGCGCGACCTGGGCAAGCAGTTGAGCGATCATTTCCCAAGGTCGCTGCGCACCGCCGCCAAGCGCGCCGAGGAATACGCCCGCGGCATGCTGACCGGGGGCACGCTGTTTGAGGAAATGGGGTTCTTCTATATCGGTCCGGTCGATGGTCACAATCTCAACCATCTGCTGCCGATCCTGAAAAATCTGCGGGACCGGGACTACGACGGGCCGGTGCTGATCCACGCCATCACCAAGAAGGGCAAGGGCTATGGCCCGGCCGAAGAAGCGCCGGACAAATACCACGGCGTGAGCAAGTTCGACGTGGTCACCGGCAAGCAGGCCAAGGGCACGCCAAAGGCGCCCAGCTACACTTCGGTTTTCGCCAAGGCGCTGATCGCCGAGGCGGAACGGGATGACAAGATCGTCGCCGTCTCCGCCGCCATGCCGTCCGGCACCGGCTTGGATCAGTTTGGCCAGCGGTTTCCCGATCGCACCTTCGACGTGGGAATTGCCGAGCAACATGCGGTCACCTTTTGCGCCGGGCTGGCCTGTGAGGGGTTTAAGCCCTTCGCCGCCATCTATTCGACCTTTCTGCAACGGGCCTATGACCAGGTGGTGCACGACGTGGCGATCCAGAAGCTGCCGGTGCGCTTTGCCGTTGATCGCGCCGGCATGGTTGGGGCCGACGGGGTAACCCATCAAGGCAGCTATGATCTGGCCTATCTGGCCTGTTTGCCGGGAATGGTGATCATGGCCGCCGCCGACGAGGCCGAGTTGATCCATATGGTGGCGACCCAGGTGGCGATTGATGATCGTCCCTCTGCGCTGCGCTATCCGCGCGGCGAGGGGACCGGGGTGGCGCTTCCGCCGCAGGGCGAAGCGCTTGCCATCGGCAAGGGACGGGTGCTGCGCGAAGGCACCAAGGTGGCGCTGCTTTCCTTGGGCACGCGACTGGGCGAGGCGCTGCTTGCCGCCGAGGAACTCACGGCGCGCGGTCTGAGCACCACGGTGGCCGATGCGCGGTTCGCCAAGCCCTTGGACGCCGACCTGCTTCGGCGCCTGGCCGGCGAGCATGAAGTCCTGATCACCCTGGAAGAAGGCGCAATCGGCGGTTTCGCCAGCCAGGTGCTGCATCAGTTGTCGAAGGAGGGCCTGTTGGACCGCGGCCTGAAGTTCCGCCCGCTTTACCTGCCTGACGTCTTCATCGATCACGACAAGCCGGAGGCGCAGTGGCAAAAGGCCGGACTGACGGCTGCGGACATCGTCACCACGGCGCTGACCGCTTTAGGGGCCAATGATGTCAACCTTCGCAATATCCGAGCATAGGGTCGCGCGCCCAGTCCGCCGCGCCATCGTTGGCCGTTTTCGCCGCGGTCCCGACAGTCAGACGACCTGGTTTTCCGGCGGTTTCCGTCCGCCAGACTGCGCGTCATGACGTCGGTCATTTCCTCGCCGCCGCTGCGCGAGCGTCCGCTGGCGCCTTGGGTCAAGGAGCTGCGGGCGACCTTCGCGCTGGCCGGTCCGCTGATTTTAACCCAGCTTGGGCAGATCGGCGTCGGCACCACCGACGTCTTGATGATCGGTTGGTTGGGGCCCAAAAGCCTGGCCGCCTCGACCTTGGGCTTTACCGTCATTTTCACCCTTTGGATTTCCTGCATCGGCGTGCTGCAGGCCGTCGCGCCGCTGGTTTCCCAGGCGGTCGGCGCCGGCGATTTTCGCGGCGTTCGCCGCACGGTGCGTCAGGGGCTTTGGGCCTCAATTCTGCTGTCTGTTCCGGCGATGGTCGCGCTGTGGTATTCCGAGGCCATTCTGCTGCTGCTTGGCCAGCAGGACTCGATTGCCGGACTGGCCCAGGACTATCTGCGCGCCGCCATGTGGGGCTTTCCCGCCAGCCTCGCCTTCATTGCCCTGCGCAGTTATCTGTCCGCCTTGTCGCGGCCCAATGCGGCTCTGGTGGCGACGGTTATTTTGCTGGTCGCCAACGCGCTCGGCAACTACGGGCTGATCTTCGGTAATTTTGGCCTGCCGCGCATGGAACTGGTCGGGGCGGGCATTACCTCGTCGCTGGGACAGTGGGCCAGTTTCCTGGGCCTGCTGGTTTTCGTCTATCTTGATCGCCGCTTGCGCCGGTTTCGCATTCTGGCGCGGTTCTGGCGTCCGGATTGGGAGCGGTTCCGGCTGCTGTTCAAGGTCGGCTTGCCGATCGGCGGAACCATGCTGGCGGAAAGTTCGCTTTTTTCCTTAGCCGCGCTGATGATGGGGTGGCTGGGCACCACGCAATTGGCGGCCCACGCCATCGCCATTCAGATCGCCGCCACCGCCTTCATGATCCCGTTGGGCCTGGGCCAGGCCGCCACCGTTCGGATCGGCTTGGCGGTTGGCCGACGGGACCGGGAGGGCATTACGTTGGCGGGCTGGACCGCCATCGGCCTGTGCGGCGTGATCATGTTGATAACGGCGTCGATTTTCTGGATTTTCCCAGAGATCCTGGTCGGCTTCTTCCTGGACTTTGACAATCCGGTCGACTTGCCGGCCGCCCAACTTGCGGTTTCCTTGGTTCTGGCTGCCGGCTTTTTCCAACTGGCCGACGGTGGTCAGGTGGTGGTGACCCATCTGTTGCGTGGCCTGAACGACACCCGCACGCCGATGTTGTTCTGCTGGTTCGGCTATTGGGGGGTGGGGCTTTCCGCGGCGCTGTTTTTTGCCTTTGTGCTGGATTTTGGCGCGTTGGGCATATGGTTCGGGTTGGGAGCCGGTCTGTTGACCGTGGCGCTTTGGGGACTGGTCCGCTTCGCCCGGCGCGAGGCATTGGGGCTGATCCCGGTTTATCGGATGACCACCTAGAGGGTGATCGGAATCGGCAAGGCGGGCGCGGACGTGGAGCAAGACAGCAACGGCAGGCAGCGGGCGGATCAGGTCCTGGTGGCGCGTGGATTGGTGGAGAGCCGGGCCAAGGCGCAGGCGTTGATTGCCGCCGGGCTGGTGGAATGGAACGGCCATCGGCTGACCAAGGCGAGCCAGAAAGTCGCCGCCGACGCGCGTCTGGTGGTGCTTGGGCTGGACCATCCCTGGGTGTCGCGGGGGGGGATGAAATTGGCCGCCGCGTTGGACCGCTTTCCCCAGTCGCTCGCCGGGGCCTGTTGCCTGGATCTGGGCGCGTCGACCGGTGGTTTTACCGATGTGCTGCTCCAGGCCGGGGCGGCGCGGGTTTACGCCGTCGATGTCGGTCACGACCAGCTTGCCGCCAAGCTGCGAAACGATCCGCGGGTTGTCTCGCTGGAGGGCGTCAATGGGCGTCATTTGGACCGGCGGCTGATTCCGCCGCCGCTGGACCTGCTGGTGTGCGACGCCTCGTTCATTTCGCTGCGCAAGCTGCTGCCGCAGCCGCTCAGCCTGGTCAGGCCGGGCGGCCGGGCGTTGGTCCTGGTCAAACCGCAGTTCGAGGTGGGCAAGGGGCGGCTGGGCAAGGGCGGCGTGGTCAAGGATGCCGCGCTCCATCGGGAGGTCTGTGACGCGATCACCGCCTGGTGGCGCGGGCTGGGCGACTGGCGTGTCCTTGGCCTGGCGGAAAGTCCGATCCTGGGGCCGGACGGCAACCGGGAGTTTCTGTTGGCCGCGCGGAAGAACGACGCCGACAGCAGCGGGGGCGCGCGCTAACCGGCCCGGCCCCGGGGCTGCTGGTTATTGGGTTTGCCGGGAAAAGGGCGTTAGCACCGGGTTGCTGACCATGGATTGGCGTGGATCCCGCGCCAGGCCCTGCAGCCGCGCCGCCGCCGGGCTGCGCAACAGCGGCGACAGATTGCGCAGCAGACCCAGCTCCCGCAGCGAGGCCGATAGCCCGCCGCCGAGAATTTCGTTGAACAAGACCTCGAAGGGGCTTTGCCGGGCCGGATAGGTCACCAACTTCAGTGGTTGATCGCTGGTCAGTCCGGCGGCTTGGCGGGCGGCGATCAGGGCTTCATGGAAGCCCCCCAATTCATCCACCAGACCGATACGCGCCGCGTCGCGGCCGCTCCACACCCGACCGCCGGCCAGGGCGCGGGTATGGGTCAGCGAAAGCCCGCGACCCGCCGCGACCTTGTTGAGAAAATCCAGATAGGCGCTGTCGAGAAAGTTGTTGATGACCTGCCTTTGATAGTCGCTCATCGGCTCGGTGATGCTGAACAGACCGGCATTGCTGCCAGCCTGGACGCCGTCCACCGCCAGGCCCAGTTTTTCCAGCAGGCCGCTGATCTCCGGTTTCATGAAGATGATGCCGATGGAGCCGGTAATGGTTCCCGGCTGGGCGAGAATGCGGCTCGCCGGGGCCGCGACGAAGTAGCCGCCGCTGGCCGCCAAATTCCCCATGGTGACGATGACCGGTTTGCCCCGCGCGGTGGCGCGCGCCACCTCGCGCCAAATGCTGTCGGACGCCACGTAGGAGCCGCCGGGGCTGTCCACCCGAAAGATGATGGCCTTCACCTCCGGATCTTCGGCGGCTTGCGCGATGGCGGGGGCGACGCGGTCGGCGGCCATGGTGGGGTTGGCAAAGGGACCGCCTTCGGAGAGCCGCACCACCGGCCCCACGCCGTACACCACCGCGATGCGCGCGGCGTCTTTTTCCGTCGCCGGCGGGCGATAGTCGCGCCCGTAGTCGCTCAGGCTGATCCACTCTTGCGGCAACCCTTTTTGGTCCAAGGCCTCAACCAGTTGATCATAGTAGCCCAGCCGGTCGACCAGCTGCTGCTCCAGCGCCGCCTCGGCCAGCACGATCCCTTGGTTGATCAAGCCTCTGGCGCGCTGTGGGGTGATGTTGCGGCGCTGGGTAATGCCTTCCACCATACTGGCCAACTGCGAGTCGACCAGCTGCTGGAGATTTTCTTTCACCGGCTGGGGCATGGCCTGGTACAGCAAGCTGTCGGCGGCGCCTTTGTATTCCTCGCGTTGGAAGGCTTCCGGCTTGATTCCCCAATTATCGAGCGCTTCGCGGAAATAGGGGCTGGTGAGTTGCAGGCCGAGCAGTTCGATCATGCCGGAGGGTTGCAGCCAAAGTTCATCGGCGGCGGTGCCCAGGTAGTAGTGCAGCAGACCGCTGCCGCCTTCACCGAAGGTTTCGGCAAACCCGTAGGTCGGTTTGCCGGCCTTGCGGAATCGCAGCACCGCGGCGCGCAACTCCTGCGCCAGGGCCTGGTTCAGACCGCCCGCGCCGAGCCGCAAGACCAGTCCGTCGACCCGGGGGTCTTTGGCGGCGTTCTCCAGCGCCTGGATCTGCTCCAGCAGCGCCGGGGCGCCGAAGCCGGATAGGGAAAGCGCCTGGGGTTCGGTGACCACCCCTTCGGCCAGATCGAGCACCAGCAGCATGCGCTCGGGCAGCGGTTCGCTGCGCTTCAATTCCGTCGCCTGCTTGCCAAACAGCACCAGCACCAGCACCAGCGCGGCCAAAGCGAATCCAACGGCGGCCAGCAGGCCGACGACACATTTCAGTAGGAAAAGAATAACGCGCATGATCGGCCTTGTTATGGGGAGGGCGCCAAGAACAACTTTAGCAGCTTCGTTTCGCCGTCGGCCAGCCGTTGCAAAAAAATGTCACAAGGCCGGCCGGCCCGGTCGCGACTCCGACGCTAGCGGGCCATCTTGTGGTATTCGGGATTGGGCATCATGTCGATGCCCGAAGCCACCCGGTTGGACATATTGAAGAAGGCGGCGGTGGCTGAAATGTCAAAGACATCGCTTTGGTCAAACCCCAGGTCGTACAGCCGCTGCCGGTCGGCGTCGGACATCTCGTGCGGGCGTTCGGTCAGCTTGACCGCGAAGTCCAGCATGGCGCGCTGTCGCGGCTCTAGATCGGCGGCGCGATAGTTCATCACCAGCAGTTCGCCGAGCTGCGGATCGCCGGAAAGCTCGCGCACCGCCGCGCCGTGGGCCACCAGGCAATAGTAGCAGCGGTTGACCGCCGAAACGGCCACCGCGATCATCTCCCGCTCCAGCTTGCTCAAGCCTGACTCGGCCAACATGAGATCGTTGTACATCGTCGAGAAAGCGTTCAGCTTTTTCGGCTTGAAGGCGTAGGCTTGCAGCACATTCGGGACCAGGCCCAACTTTTCCTGGCAAATCCGGAAATATTTCTGAACCCCCTCGTCCAGGTCCTCAAAGGCGGGAACGGGCATTTTCGAAACGTGACCGGGTTGGGGCATGATGGCTTCCTTGGGTGATTGATGCAGGCTGGTCGGTTTGATTTTGGCGGGAAAGACAACCGGGGTCGAGATGAAAACCCGGTGGTTTCTACCGCGCGGGCTGGTAATCGCCGTCCCGGCAGGCTAGTAGCTTGCCCAGAGCGCAGTCAGCCCAGTCAAAGCACGAGTATTGAAAACGATGCGAAAGCGAGCCCGAAAAGGCGGCGGCCGTCAGGCCGAGGTGGCGATAACCGCCCTGGGAGGACAGGGCGACGGGATCGCGCTGCTGGAGGGCCGTCCGGTGTTTGTCCCGCTGAGCGTTGTCGGTGACCGCCTGCGGGTGCGCATCATCGGAGAGAGCGAGGGGGCCTACCGCGCCGAATCCGTCGAACTGCTGGAAGCGGGGCCGGACCGGGTTGATCCGCCCTGTCGCCATTACGGCCCCTGTGGCGGCTGCAGCTTGCAGCATTTCTCGGCGGACGGCTATCTGCGCTGGAAGTCGGGGCTGCTGAAAGAAGCGCTGCAGCGGCAGGGATTTGATCCGGCGCTGGTCGATCCCATGGTGACGGTTCCCCCCGGCCGCCGTCGCCGCGCCACCCTGGCGGCGCGCCGGGCCGGCGGTGCGGTTGCGCTGGGCTTCCATCGCAAGGCCTCGCCGCAGTTGGTCGACTTGACGGAATGCCATATCCTAACCCCGACGCTGGTGGCGACGCTTCCGGCCCTGCGGCGCGGTTTGTTGCCGCTGTTGCAGGACCGGGAAACCGCTGATCTGACGCTGACCGACAGCGAGACTGGGATCGACCTGGCGATCACGTCGCGCCGCGCGCCGGACCTGCAAGCGACCGAAGCCTTGACGGCGATGGCGCAGGAGTTGGATCTGGCGCGAATTTCCTGGGCCCAACGCGGTGAAACGCTGTCGCCGCTGCTGGAACGGCGCGCCCCGCTGTTTACCTTTGGCAAGGTGGCCGTGGTGCCGCCGGCCGGGGGGTTCTTGCAGCCGACCGCCGAAGGGCAGCAGGCGCTGGTCCAGGCGGTCCTGGCGGCCACGCCCGACGGCGCGAAGGCGATCATCGATCTATTTTCCGGCTGTGGCACCTTTACCTTTCCGCTGGTGGAACGGGCCGCGGTGCACGCGGTCGAAGGCGATGCCGGCGCGCTGCGGGCCCTGGCGGCGGCGGCGCGCAAACAGGGGTTGGCCGGACCGGTCACCCAGGAACTGCGCGATCTGGCCCGCCAGCCGGTGCGGGCCGAGGAACTCAATCGCTACGACATGGTGCTGTTCGATCCGCCGCGCAATGGCGCCAAGGAACAGTCCGCGCATATCGCGGCGTCCGCCGTGTCCCGGGTGGTGGCGGTGTCCTGCAACCCGACCACCTTCGCCCGCGACGCCCGAATCCTGCGCGACGGCGGCTATCGGCTGGTCACGGCCACGCCGGTGGACCAGTTCCCCTGGACCGCCCACCTGGAACTGGTGGCGGTGTTCGACAAGGGGTAGGGCCGGCCGGTTTGCCAGGGGGCTTTCAGTCGAAAACCGCCGCGCTGGTCAGCAGGTCGTCGCCTTCCAGGACGTAGACGTCCTTGTTGACCTCGCGACTGCCTTTGATGTTGTGATAGAAGCGCTGCGCGGCGAAGTTGCGCTTGTCGACGGTCCAGACCAGCCGTGGCCACCCCCGATTTTTCGCCTCTTGCGACAGCGCCGACATCAGCAATTTGCCCAACCCCAGGCCGCGGGCATCCCGCAAAACGAAAATTTCCTTCAGGAACAGGGCGATTTCACAGTCGCTGGTCCAGAAAACCGGGGCGTAGATAGCGTAGCCGACGGCGACGCCCTTCACCTCGACGATCAGCGCCTCGAACCCGGGATTGGCGCCGTGTTTGCTTTCCAGCTTGGCGGTGATTTCGGTTTTCGAGTAGGGCGTGTGATCGCCGTAATAGAGGTATGTGGCGATCAGAAGATCAGCCAGCAGCGCGCAATCCCCGGCTCTGGCGTGTCGGATCCGAACGTCAGCCAATGGGACCCAGGACCTCCCCCTTGGCTAGGTCCACGCCGGTCTGGGCGCGGTGGCGCAGCAGGTGGTCGGCCAGCACGATGGCCATCATGGCTTCGCCCACCGGCACGGCGCGAATGCCGACGCAGGGGTCGTGGCGGCCCTTGGTGACGATGTCGGTTTCTTCGCCCGTCAGGGTGATGGTGCGCCGGGACTGCAGGATCGAGGAGGTGGGCTTGACCGCGAAGCGGACCACGATGTCCTGGCCGTTGCTGATGCCGCCCAGCAGCCCGCCGGCTTTGTTGGACAGGTACTTGGGCTTGCCGTTTTCCATTCGGATTTCGTCGGCGTTTTCCTCGCCGCTGTAGGCGGCGGCGGCAAAGCCGTCACCGATCTCCACCCCCTTGACGGCGTTGATCGACATCATGGCCTTGGCCAAATCGGCGTCCACTTTGTCATAAACCGGCTCGCCCAGCCCGGGCGGCGCGCCCGAGGCGACAACCTCGACCACCGCGCCAAAGGACGAGCCGCTTTTACGGGCGGCGTCGAGCTTTTCCGCCCAGCAGGCGGCGGCCTGGGCGTCGGCGCAGAAGAAGGGGTTTTGATCGACCTGATCCCAGTCCCAGAGATCGCGGTCGACTTTGTACGGTCCCATCTGCACCAGGGAACCGCGGATGGTCAGTTCGCCGGGCCCGACAAGGTGGTCGATCACCTTGCGCGCCACACCGCCCGCCGCCACCCGCATGGCGGTTTCGCGGGCGCTGGAACGGCCGCCGCCGCGATGGTCGCGGATGCCGTACTTTTGCCAATAGGTGATGTCGGCGTGACCCGGCCGGAACTTGTCGACGATCTCGCCGTAGTCCTTGGAGCGCTGGTCGCTGTTTTCAATCAGCAGGCTGAGCGGCGTGCCGGTGGTCTGTCCGGCGAACAGGCCCGAGAGGATCTTCACCGCGTCGGCCTCGCGGCGTTGGGTGGTGAAGCGCGATTGCCCGGGCTTGCGCTTGTCCAGGTAGACTTGCAGATTGGCTTCGTTTAGCGCAATCAGCGGTGGAACGCCGTCGATGACGCAGCCGATGGCTGGTCCGTGGCTCTCTCCCCAGGTGGTGAAGCGGAAGGCTTCGCCGAAGGCATTGCCCGGCATGTCTCTTTCCCTAGTGATCGAGGGGCTCGACGCCGGTGAGCAGTCGGGCCCGTGAAGGATCGTTTCTGGCGCTTGACGGCGGCGTGGCGCGCGGTTGTCGGCGCGGGCCCGCCCCGTCGGTTGATGTCGCCCTGCCTTAGTCCTGCGGGTTGAAGCCGGCCAACAGCTCGCGAATGGCCGGCGCGGCGTCGACCGCCATCATGCCAACGGTGTGGTAGCCGGCGTCGACGTGATGAATTTCACCGGTAACACCGCCGGACAGGTCGGACAGCAGGTAAACGCCGGCGCCGCCAACCTGCTCGATGGTGACGTTGCGGCGCAGCGGCGAGTTGACCTCGTTCCACTTGAGGATATAGCGGAAGTCGCCGATTCCCGACGCCGCCAATGTCTTGATCGGCCCGGCGGAAATGGCGTTGACGCGAATGCCCGCAACCCCCAGGTCGGCCGCCAGATAGCGCACCGAGGCTTCCAGCGCCGCCTTGGCCACGCCCATCACGTTGTAGTGGGGCATGACCCGTTCGGCGCCATAGTAGCTGAGGGTCAGCAAAGACCCGCCGTCTTTCATCAACGGCACGGCCCGTTGCGCGATGGCGGTGAAGGAATAGCAGGAGATGTCCAGGGAGCGCACGAAGTTGCCGCGGCTGGTGTTGAGGTATTTGCCCTTCAGCTCTTCCTTGTCGGCGTAAGCGATGGCATGGATCACGAAGTCGAGCTTCCCCCACTGCTTTTCCAGTTCCGCAAAGACCGCGTCGACCGAGGCGTCATCGGTAACATCACAGGCAAAGACCATATCGCAGCCGACCGAGGCGGCAAGCGGCCGGACACGCCTTTCCAGGGCCTCGCCCTGATAGGTAAAGGCCAGTTCCGCGCCTTGTTCGCTCACGGCCTTGGCGATCCCCCATGCGATCGAGCGGTCATTGGCCACCCCCATGACGAGGCCGCGTTTGCCGGCCATGAGCCCTTGCTGGTCAGTCATCCTGTTCTCACTCTAGTGTAGCTGAGCAAAAGGCCCGGGAACGGGCCCTTGCAATAAGATTAACGAACATTCAATTGGGGCGCATCCTACAACAACCGACAGAAGGGGCAAAGCCACCTTGACGGCTTATCCCCATAAAAGCGCGGCATGGCGCGGTTCTGCTGCCGTAACGGCTTGACGTGGCGTGGCTTGGCGCGCCGCGAAGCTCTATCGGCAAGCGCCAACAGACGATAAGCTGCGGTTTCCAGGCAGGTCTGTTGTTGGACGGATCCGAAGCCAGGCGAAATCAGCGGTTGGGAGCGGCGGGTCACGATGGATGAGAGGCAACAAGAGGCGGCGGGACCGGAGCGCAACCCAGGGGACAACCCGCCGGGTCAATCCGTGTCGGGTCAATCCGCGCCGCGCCCGTCACCGCCGCGCCCGTCCCGGGTCGAACTGGCGGTGGACTTTCCGCGCTATTGCCTTCAGCGCTTTGGCAAGGACGGCTGCACAGGCCAGGCTGCGGGATTGAGTTACGCCTCGCTGCTGGCTTTGGTGCCCTTGTTGGTGATTGGGCTGGCCGTGCTGTCGGCCTTTCCCTCCTTGGCGGATTCAGAGCAGCAGATTAAAGCGCTGTTCTATGGCCTGTTGACGCCGACCGGCCAGGAAGAACTGGTGCAATATCTCGATGGTTTTCTGGCCAATGCCCGTCGGATGACCGCCCCTGGGGTGCTGGCGCTGGGCGTCACGGCCCTGCTTTTGCTGTCAAACATCAACGGCGCGCTCAATGCGGTCTGGCGAGTCAGCGAGCGGCGGCCGCTGGCGACCCGCCTCCTGGTCTACTGGGCTTTGCTGACGCTTGGGCCGCTGCTGGTGGGGGCGTCCTTAACCATTTCCTCCTTGGCCTTCGCGCTGGTCCAGCAGGCTGAATCCGTGATGCCGGGCAGCTTTTTCTTGCTGCAGCGCTTGCTGTCGATCTCCCTGACCGCCGGGGGACTGACGCTGCTCTACTATTTGGTGCCCAACCGGCGCAGCGCGCTGTATCACGCCCTGCTCGGCGGCGTGGTCGCCGCCGTGCTGCTGGAGGTGCTGAAGTTCGGATTTGGCCTCTATGTGATCTATTTCCCCTCCTACCAGGCGATCTATGGCGCCCTGGCGGCAATCCCACTGTTCTTTGTCTGGATGTATATCGCCTGGGCCGCCGTCCTGCTGGGGGCGGAAGTGGCCGCCGCCTTGCCGGAATGGACCGTGGCGCGTTGGCGGGAAAGGGGCAGCCAGGAAGATAACCGAAAACTTCTTTTGGCGCTTTCGCTTCTCGCCCGGCTACGTGAGGTCGCGCGCCATGACAGCCAAGGGCTGAAGCCGGCCAAGCTGCTGGCGGGCCTGCCGGTCTGGCCCGAAGAGCTGGAGCGGACGCTGTCCTGCCTGCGCGCCAAGGGCTTGCTGGCGCGAACCAACCGGGGCGGTCGGGTGGTTCTGTCACGCGATCTGCGTCATGTAACGCTGGATGATCTTTGCGTCGCGGTTGGTCTGGGGCTGGGCTTGCAGGCGGCGGAAGCCTGGGCGCCCCAGGCCCAAGCCGTCATGCAGGCGTTTGCCCGATCAACCGATCATTGGCGACGACAGGACTTGGAAAGCCTGCTGGCGACCAGTAACGGCGAGATACCAACCCCGCCGGTTTCCGAGAGCCGGATCGGTTAACCGCGGATCACCATAGAGGTGAAGCGCCCCGCGCGTCTGTTTCCGTCGATCGCAGGTTCGCCGCAGATCCGGTCGGGAACCCTTGCGATCGCAAGCCCCGGATCGCAAGCCGCCGATCGCACGCCCCTAATCTCAAGCCGCGGCGGGGTTCCTATTGCGGGCCGTGAATCTTGGCCAGCTGGCTCTCAAAGATCTCACGGTGCTCGCTGGGCAGGGTTTGCACCGCCTCGCGCACCTCTTCCAGCACCTGCCGCAACCCGTAGACCTGATCGAGCAGGTTCAACACGATCGGCAGGGCCTCGTCATTCACCTCCATGTCGTCGCGCAGCTCGATAATCAGCTTGATTCGCGCGGAATCCAATTCGTCGAAGAAGTAGTTCCCCTCTTCCTCCAAGGGCAGGATCCAGGTCTGTTGCACGAAGTGAGCGATATCTTCCGCGGTCACTTCCAGCCCGTCGTCGCGGATGCGCAGGACCAATTCGCTTAAAGTCAGCATCATGGTTAAGTCATTCCAGCTTTTTTGCGGGGGTCGTAGGGGTGGTCCGGCGCCCAGGCTTCCAAGAAGCTTTTCAGATCCTCGTCGATCTGGTCGGGAAGAACCACCTTCAGCTTAACGTACTGGTCGCCCTGCAAATTGTTCTTGCGATCCAGCACGCCCTTGCCTTTCAGCCGTAAGGTGGTGCCGGCGTTGGCGCCGGGCGGAATTCGCAACGTGACCTTGCCGTCAATGGTTGGGACCTGGACGTTGGCCCCCAAGACCGCTTCCTGCAGGGAAACGGGAAGATCCATATGGATGTTGAAGTCCTTGCGGGTGAAAAAAGGATGGGGGCGAACCCGAACCTCGAAAAAGGCGTCGCCAGGGCCGGCGCCGCCGATGCCGGGCATGCCCTGGCCTTTCAGCCGCAGCGTCTGCTTGTCCTCGGTTCCGGCGGGTATGTTGACGTTCAGCGTCTTGCCGTCGCCCAGTTGAAAGCGTTTCTTGGCGCCGGTTGCGGCCTCCAAAAACGTCACCTCGACGGTGTAGGAAACGTCGATCCCCTTTTGATGCGGGGGCCGTCGATTTCCCCGTCGGGACCCGAAGCCGCCGAACAGATCGGAGAAGATATCTTCGGTGTTCTCGTCGCCGAATTCATAGTGGCTGTAGCGGTCTTGGCCGCCACCGCCGGCATAGCTGCGATAGAAGCCCCCCCGTCGTTGGGTTTCCTGGCCGGCGGCATCGATTTCACCGGCGTCGTACTGCTTGCGTTTTTCCTTGTTGGAAAGAATCGAGTAGGCTTGGGATACTTCCTTGAAGCGCTGCTCCACCTCTTTGTCGCCCGGGTTGAGATCGGGGTGCAGTTTTTTGGCAAGCTTGCGATAAGCCCGCTTGATTTCCGCAGCATCGGCGCTGCGGGGAACATCCAGGGTTTTGTACAGGTCTGTCATCTTTTTATATATTGACCAATGATATAGAGCGGACGTCTTCGCCCGATTGGGCGAAAAGGATATCCGCCCGACCCGGTAAAATAAAGCCGTGAAGGTTTTTTCATCTGGGCCCGGTTCGATTTGTCGCCGACAAGCGCCGGTCAGCGCGGCGTAAGCCGTCGCCGGCGCGCGGGCAGGCGGCGG
The DNA here is from genome assembly GCA_963976695.1 of uncultured Rhodovibrionaceae bacterium. Taxonomy (GTDB): domain Bacteria; phylum Pseudomonadota; class Alphaproteobacteria; order Kiloniellales; family DSM-21159; genus CAXBMB01. The sequence goes on along the minus strand of CAXBMB010000033.1, from coordinate 6,267 downwards.
CGCTGACTTGGCGCGCAGGCCGCCCGCCGCGTCGGCAACCGGCGTTTAGTTGATGCGCCAGGTGCCGTCATCCTGGCGGCAGGCCGTGCCGTAGGCGGATTCCTGCTTGCCGCCGATGGTGACGGTTTCCTGGAACTCCCGGCACTGTTGACCGCTGGCCGAGGTGCCGTTGCGCACCGGGGTCACGGAGCCGGAATTGCCGCTGTCCGGGTTGTTCCAGGTTATGGTTTCGCCGACCGGCGCGGCGGTGGCGCGTTGCTGCGCATCCTTGGCCTTGCGGCGGTCGTTGTCGTCCAGGGAAGCGCCGATCTGGTTGCCGACCAGCATGCCGATGCCGGCGCCGGCGGCGGTGGCCACCAAGCGGCCCGTTCCGCCACCGAACTGCGCGCCAAGCAAACCGCCAACCACGGCGCCGCCCAGCGTGCCGACGGTTTCTTTGGTGCCCGCGCCGTTGGCGCAGCCGGCGAGAGTGAAAAGTGACAGGGTGGCGGCGCCTAGGACCATTTTGATGTTCATCGCTTTGCCTTTCTTTCGCAGGGGTCAGAACGCTTGTTCCAGGCTCTTGCAGCAGCGGAGATGGTTTGATCATACCTGATGATCTAAGTCTTGCCAGACGGGGTGCTTGCCGTCTTGTCAGACGGGGATACTTGCCGCTGACCTTCTCAACCTACTAAAAGAAGATAGGGTCATCTCGTCCGTGATCCCAGTTCCAATTTCGATCTTGGTGTCGCGTTCAATGCCAGACCAAAAGAATCCGGTTTTAATGCAAGTTTCAACGAGAATGAGGCAGCTTTATGTTTGGTGACGGCCCGATCCAAGACCCTTTTGACCTCTTTCAGGCCTGGCTGACCGAGGCTGAGGCTTCAGAAGTCAACGATCCCAATGCGATGGCCCTGGCAACGGTGGGCGAGGATGGCATGCCGTCACAGCGCATGGTGCTGCTCAAGGGTGTTGATTCACGCGGTTTTACCTTTTACACCAATTACCAAAGCCGCAAGGGGTGCCAGCTTTTGGCCCATCCGATGGCGGGCTTGCTGTTCCATTGGAAGAGCCTGCGCCGACAGGTTCGAATCGAAGGCCTGGTCGAGCAGGTCAGCCCGGCGGAAGCCGACGCCTACTATGCCAGCCGCGCGCGGCAAAGCCAGATCGGGGCCTGGGCGTCAGAGCAGTCAAGACCCCTGGAAAGCCGGTTCGCCCTGGAAAAACGGGTGGCGAAGATCGCCGCGAAATATCCGTTGGGCGAGATTCCCCGGCCGGCTCACTGGTCCGGTTTTCGGGTCTTGCCGCGCTACTTCGAGTTTTGGAAGGATGGCGCCTTTCGCCTGCATGACCGGCTGGCCTATCAAGCCGACGGGCAGGGGTGGACAACCCAGCGGCTTTATCCGTAGCGCAGAACAGCCGCTGGAGCGGAAAAGCCACCGGATCTGTAAAAAACGGGTTGCGAAAAGCATCGCTTCTTCCGATCTCGTCGTACTCGATTTATTCCGGCCCCGTTATTCCGGCCTCTTCTTTTTTGGACCGAATGGAACCACAAGACAGTGACTGCTAAAACTGAGACCCCCGACCAGAAAGAGCGGCACACCAACGAACGGCTGATGCATTGGGCCAGCGTGGCTTCCCTGACCGTCGCCCTGTTGCTGATCTCGATCAAGTCGGTGGCGTGGTGGTACACCGGGTCAGTGGCGCTACTGACCAGTCTGGCGGATTCCTTTCTTGACGCTTTTGCCTCATTGATCACCTTTTATTCGGTGCGCCAATCGCTGATGCCGGCCGACGACGAACACCGCTTTGGCCATGGCAAGGCCGAGGCGCTTGGGGCGATTGCCCAGGCCGGGATCATCTCGGTTTCCGCCGCCTTTATTGCGCTGCAGGCGGTGGAGTCGATCCTGATGCCGAAAGAGGTCTCCCATGGCGACCTGGGGATCGGGGTTATTGTCTTTTCCATTTTGCTGACCTTCGCGCTTACCCGATTCCAGACCTACGTGGCGCGCAAAAGCGGATCCTTGGCGATTAAGGCGGATTCCCTGCACTATACCAGCGACCTCTTGATGAATTTGGCGGTCATTGTGGCCTTGGTCCTGGCGCAATACGCCGCCTTGCCGCTCGCCGATCCGCTGATCGCCTTAGGGATTGCCTTTTGGCTTTTGTTTTCCGCCTACCGGGTAGGGTATGAATCGCTGTCTATGTTGATGGATAAGGAGTTGCCGGACGAGCAGCGCGAGGAAATCATTCAGCTGATCCGCTGTCACGCCGAGGTCCTGGGATTTCACGATCTTAAAACCCGGCAGTCTGGACGGGACGTGTTTATCCAGTTGCACTTGGATCTGGACGGTTCGCTGACCCTCGACGCCGCTTGGCTGGTGGGCGAGGCGGTTGAAGCCAGGTTGAAGGAAGCCTTTCCGCTGGCTGAGATCACCATCAAGAAGGATCCGGCCGGTGTTCAGGAAAGTCGGGCGTTTGTGGCCGATGATCCCGGCGAGTTGGGAAGCTGACCGACCGCCTTTGCCGGGCTGGTCCGTCGGGCGCGGCTTGTCGGGGCGATTTATTCGGGATGGCTTGCCGGCTGTTCTTGCCGGGGCGGCGCGGGAAAGAGAGGCAAAGAGTCGCAAATTCGGCTTTGCGTTACATCAAGGTCTTGTAACCGCTCAACGGTCATCCTTGATATAAAAGAGGCAATAGGACGTTAGAGGCGAGTCGGTTTAACGGGAATCGCGCCGCGATCCCGCGCAGCCCGCCAGTCCGCCTCTTATCAGTCTATTAGAGGGTAACCCTCGGCAGACGCGACGCGCCAAGCGCTGCTTTCTTCGTTGGTTACCCACTCGGCAAGTTGTGCTTCTTGTTACGCGATTAGTTACGCGGTGGTAGTTACGCGGTGGAAATTTTGCAAAAGCTATCGAGATCCAGCTATCAAGCTTGCGGCATTCGCCGGAATCTGTCGGAATTCGCTCCGACGTGATTCTGCCGGCTCAGCGGGATCGGTGGTAGAAGATGTGAGGGACAGTGCGCCGTGAAGGGGCCTGCTGCCAAGAGCGGCGCAGCAAACATAAAAAAGGAGTGTGCCTGTGACTATTGCCACAATGTTGGCCGTGATAAACGGCGAGGAAGGGTCTTTGGCCACCCTCAGCGCGGCGTTCCGCCTCGCCCGGGATCAGGACGCCTATCTCGAAGTGCTGCACGTGGCCAGTGACCCCAACAACAACATCCCCCTGATTGGTGAGGGGATGTCCGGCGCCATGGTGGAACAGGTGATGGCCGACTTGCAGCAGGCGACGGAGCGCCGCGCCGAGGCCGCGCATCAGGTGTATCTGGATGTTTGCGCCGACTATGATCTGGCGCCGGTCGAGGCAAGCAGCAAGCATCCGCCCGCGACCTTCATTCCGGCCTGGCGAAAGGTGGTCGGCCGTGAGGAGCAGGAGGTGGCGCGCGCGGCCTTGCTGAAGGATCTGGTGGTGGTGTCCCGCCCCGATGGCGCGGATAGCGGTAGCTACGTTCCCGCCCTTGAGGCCGCGCTTTTTGATGCCGCGCGACCGGTGCTTGTGGCGCCGCCGCTGGACATCTCCTCGATTGGCAAGCGGGTTGTGGTGGCCTGGAACGGCCGGCGCGAAGCCGCCAAGGCGCTGATGGCTACCGTGCCAATCCTGGCCAAGGCGGAAAGCGTCACGCTGTTGACTCTGGATCCGGAATCGGAAAAGACCGATCCGCAAGACGCGTGCGATTATCTCGCCGGACACGGAATTGAAGCCCATGCCCGGCAATTCAACAGCAGTGACTCGGTTGGCGTTGATCTGTTGACCCACGCCGCCGACCTGCAAGCCGACCTCTTGGTCATGGGCGCTTACGGCCACAGCCGGTTTCGGGAGTTTATCCTCGGCGGCGCCACGCGCTCGGTTCTTCATTCCACGGCGCTGCCGGTCATCCTGACCCACTAAGGGCGCTTCATCGGCGCGCGCTGTTGGGTCGGAAGGCGGTAGAGGCGTGTGGTCTGACGCCAAGGCCAAGAGATCGGGCCGGGAAAAGCCAAAACGACAAGAAGGTAGGAAGGTAGGAAACGGCCATGAGCCTTATGTATATTCGACTGGAATTGGCTCGTAGCAAGGAGTATCCGCAAGGTAGCTCGGACTTTGGCTATGAAGTGGTGGCTCCGTTGACAGCCGACGGACACATTGATCCGGAAGTCTGGCGCCAGCACCGCAAGGCCTGCACCGTGCGACGTTTCTGGCGCGGCGAGGAAGATGAGCGCGGGCATCTGGTGCGCACCCGCGGCGGTCATTGGGTTTTCCACTATGATGTGGAGGGGGATCCCGATGAAGACGACACGGGTTTTCGGTTCTCCAGCCACGCTTTCAGGCCGGGTGAATATGTCTCGCTGAAAGAAGCCGATGGCGAGGAGCACACCTTTCAGGTGGCGCAGTTGCGCCCGCGAATTTATTGATCGTTGCGGCGCCGGCGCGCGCGGTTTGCGCGCCGGCCCTTGAGGGCGGGGGCCTGGCCTTGTCACCCGGCCGGTCAAGCAGCTGCTTGCCGGCGCCTGTGCGGCATCGGGGGCCCTGCAAACTTCTTAGCTGATGGAAAGCGGATTTTATGAGCGATGTTAAGACTGTGGTGTTGACCGGCGCCAGTCGGGGAATTGGCCATGCCACCGTTCAGCGCTTCTCCAAGGAGGGATGGCGCATCATCACCTGCTCGCGCGAGGCGCCGCCGCCTGAATGCCGCCGCGACCGCAACTGGGCCCATCACATCAAGGTCAACCTGGCCGATCCCGAGGATATTTCTCGCTTCCTGTCGGAAACCGCGGAGATCCTGGGCGACCAGCCGCTGCATGCGCTGGTGAACAACGCCGCGGTGTCGCCCAAGACATCCTACAAGGAACGCCTGGGATGCCTAAACGGCGACATCTCCGGCTGGCGGGAGGTGTTTGAGCTGAACTTCTTTGCGCCGTTGGCCTTGGCGCGTGGCTTTGCCATCCCGCTGCGCAAGGGCAAGGGGGCGGTGGTCAATATCACCTCCATTGCCGGGCACGCCATCCATCCCTTCGCGGGATCGGCCTATTCGACCTCCAAGGCGGCCTTGTCGGCCTTGACCCGGGAAATGGCGGTCGAGTTTGCCGATCTGGGCGTGCGGGTCAACGCGGTTGCGCCGGGCGAGATCGAAACCTCGATGATTGGCCCGGAATACGAGGCGCTGATTCCGCGTATTCCCATGCAGCGGATGGGCAGTCCCGACGAGGTGGCGGGCGCGGTCTACCAGCTCTGCAACTCGGATTTCAGCTATGTCACGGGCTCCGAGGTTTTCGTCACCGGCGGGCAGCACCTGTTCTAGCCGGCGGATCGGCGTGAATGAAATCACGCTGTGATCCGGATAAGCTGTGACATTGCTCGGATCAACCATTGCAGGGCCCGCCCCGGCGCGCCCGCGACCGGCAAAAAAAAGGCCCCGCGGCGACAGCAGGGCTTTTTTGTTGTTCGGTCACGCGGCTTGGGCTGTTCCCGCGCCGATTTTCCGCTGCTACTTCAGGGACGACAGTTGCGCGCCAAACCAGTCTAGCCGGCGTTGCGTTTGGTCGATTTCGAAGTCGAGCCACGCCACCAGGGCGCCGGGGTCGTCGAGATGATGGCCCCGAAGATCCGTCAGCCGCGCCAATTCCTGTTCAAAGCCGTCGATCAGCATCTCCAATTGCAGGCGGTGCTGCTTGGTATCGAGCAGGTGAAGGAAGCGCACTTTCAAGGCAACGATCAGCTTGCTGAGATCGTTTACCTGCGGCCGCAAGTTGGCCGCCAGCAGCTTTGTCAACTCCGCGCGTCCGGCGTCGGTCATGCGCAGTTCGGCTTGGTCGGGCGCGGTTTGATCGTTCAGCGGTTCGATTAACCCTTCCAGCCGCAGCAGTTCCAATGGTTGGGCCACCAACTCCAAGGAAGGCCCGACCATGCGTCCGGTGAAATGGCGGACCTCGCTGGCCAGGGTGGCGTAGTGCAGCGGACCGTTGCCCAGCAGGCCAAGGGCAAGCAGACGGACGGCTTCACTGGGCATCAAACTGTTGTCGCGGTACATGGCACGATCCGTTGGCTGCGCCGCCGCTCCCGGTGGGAGCAGGGCGACTCTGGGTTGGCTGTCTAAAATAGGTGCTGTTGGCGGCTTTGTCCAGTCTATGAGAGTGATAATCGTTCTTAATTTCTCCGCTGGTTGCCGTTTTCCCGTTCGCCGCTCGCCATTGCCGTTCGCCATCGCCGCGCCGGACAGCAACAGCGGTAAACCACAGCAATCAATGAC
>CAXBMB010000032.1:0-41144 GCA_963976695.1 uncultured Rhodovibrionaceae bacterium | reverse complement strand
GACCGACCCGGCCGATAAGATTTTTCGCCGCCGAGATGGTCCGCTCCCGCTGCGCGCGGCTTTCGCCCAGATAGCCGGCCGCCCGCTGGGTGATGGAGCGCGCCTGTTCAATCTCGATCAACAGCTCGGCCATACGGTGTTGCAGCGCCTGGAACTTACCGAGCGGCTGGCCGAATTGCTGACGTGTGCGCAGGTACTCCAAGGTGAGATCCCGGGCCGTCTCCATCACCCCGACTGCCTCGGCGCAGAGCGCGAGAATGCCGCGTGAGGTCGCCAGTTCGATCACCGGGTAGGCCACTCCCTCCTCGCCGAGCAACGCCTCGGGGCCAAGCAGCACGCCGTCCAGGGTGAGCTCCGCCGCGCGCCAACCGTCAATGGTCGGGTAGCCCCGCCGCGTCACTCCGCTGGTCAGCGCATCCAGCAGGAAAAGGCTGATGCCGTCTTGCCCATCGGGCGCGCCGCTGGTGCGGGCCGACACAATCAGCTTATCGGCCCGATCGCCGCCCAACACCACCGCCTTGCGGCCCTGCAGGATCCAGCCCTGATCGGTTTTTTGCGCCGTGGTGGCCACCGAGGAAAGATCATAGCGGCCGTCCGGCTCGCCATGCGCGAAGGCCAGCAGCAAATCGCCGGCGATGACCTGGTCAAGCAGCGCTTTCTGCTTGTCATCGCCGCAGGCCGTCAGCAGCGAACCGGCCAGCACGGCGGTGGAGAGGAAGGGTTCCACCACCAGATGACGACCCAACTGCTGCATGACAACCAGCAGATCCTCGCCCGCGCCGCCGAAGCCGCCGACCTCTTCAGGCAGCAGGGCGCCGATCACCCCCAACTCGGCAAAGCGCCGCCACAGCTCGGCGCTGACGCCCGCGTCGCTGGCGGCGATTTCCTGACGGGTGGCGAAATCATAATTATCGCGCAGGAAGCGGGTCAGCGTTTCCTGCAACATGCGGCGATCATCGTTCAAAGAAAAGTCCATGGTCGCCCCTCTAAAGCCGCAGTATCATCTTGGCGATGATATTTTTCTGAATTTCGTTGCTGCCACCGAAGATCGACAGCTTGCGGTTGTTGAAATAGTCGGCCGCCACCGGGGCGGCGTAGTCCGGCCCAATCGGCTCTTGGTTGTACCCCTCTTCCAGCGCCTCCGAGACAAACGGCAGAGCGTAGGGTCCCAGCGCCCGGCGCAGCAGATCGTTCAGCTCTTGCCGAATCACCGTGCCCTTGACTTTCAGCATGGAGCTTTCCGCCCCGGGCGCTTCGCCGTTTTTGGCGGCGGAGATCACCCGCAAGTTGGTGGTTTCCATCGCCAGAAGGTCAATTTCCACCTGCGCCAGTCGCGCCGCGAAGAAGGGGTCCTGGGCCAACGGACGCCCCGCCTTCTTTTGCACCCCGGCCACCTGCTTGATGTGCGCCAGGGCCTGCTTGGAAAAGCCGACGCCGGCGATGCCGGTCCGCTCATGGGTCAGCAGGTACTTGGCGTAGGTCCAGCCCTTGTTTTCCTCGCCCACCAGGTTGGCAACCGGCACCTTGACGTTATCGAAGAACACTTCGTTAACCTCGTGGGTGCCCTCCAACAGGATGATCGGTCGCACCTCGACGCCCGGACTGTCCATGTCGATCAGCAGAAAGGAAATGCCTTCCTGGGGCTTGCAGTTGGTGTCGGTGCGCACCAGGCAAAAAATCTTGTCGGCGTACTGTCCCAAAGTGGTCCAGGTTTTTTGCCCGTTGACGATGTAGTGATCGCCGTCGCGCACCGCCTGGGTTTTCACGGAGGCCAGGTCGGACCCGGCGCCCGGTTCGGAGTACCCCTGGCACCACCAGTCGCTGCCGTCGAGAATACGCGGCAGGTAGGTGTCCTGCTGCGCCTTGCTGCCGAACTTCATCAAGACCGGCGCCAGCATATTCAGGCCAAAGGGAAGAATGCGCGGGGCGTGGACCAGGCTGCATTCCTCTTCGAAAATCGACTTCTGCACCGCGTCCCAGCCCGGGCCGCCGAAAGCTGTCGGCCAGGAAACCGCCAGCCAACCGCGCTTGTTGAGAAGGGCGTGCCAGCGCTCCATGTCCGACTTGCCAAGGGTGATGCCGTCGCGAACCTTGCGCGCGATCTCCGGCGGCAGCTCCGCCTTCAAGAAGGCTTTGACCTCCTTCCGGAAGGCCTGTTCCTCGGCCGTGTAGTTCATATCCATGGCGGATATCCTTTTACTCTGCTTGCCCCGTCCCCGCCGCCGGCTCTGCCCGCGCCGACCGGCGGCAAAGGACGGTTAGAAAATCTCGAACAGGCCAGCTGCCCCCTGGCCGCCACCAATGCACATGGTGACCACCGCATAGCGCGCGCCCCGGCGGCGACCTTCGATCAAGGCATGCCCGGCCATCCGCGCGCCCGACATGCCAAAGGGATGCCCAATGGAGATCGAGCCGCCGTCGACATTCAGCTTTTCATCGGGAATGCCCAGGACATCCTGGCTTCGCAGCACCTGGCTGGCGAAGGCCTCGTTCAGTTCCCACAGGTCGATGTCGTCCATGGTCAGGCCGTTGCGCGCCAGCAGACGGGGCACGGCGTAGATCGGACCGATGCCCATTTCATCGGGCTCGCAGCCGGCGATGGCCAGGCCCCGGAAGGCGCCCAGCGGCTGCAGGCCCTTCTGCTCGGCCAGCTTGGAGTCCATCACCACGCAGGCCGAGGCGCCATCGGAAAGCTGCGAGGCGTTGCCGGCGGTGATGTACTTGCCCTCGCCCATCACCGGCTGGAGCGAGGCCAGGCCCTCCAGGGTGGTGCCGGGGCGATTGCACTCGTCACGGGCCAGGGTGACCTCCTGATAGGAAATCTCCTCGGTCTCCTTGTCCTTGATCGCCATGGTGGCGGAAAAAGGGACGATTTCCTGATCGAAACGGCCGGCCTGCTGGGCCTCGGCGGTGCGTTGCTGGCTCGCCAGCGAATAGCTGTCCTGCCGCTCCCGGCTGATGCCGTAGCGCGCCGCGACAATGTCGGCGGTGTCAATCATCGGCATGTAGATGGCCGGTTTGTTCGCCTCGATCCAGGCATTGGTGAAGCGCTTCTTGTTGAGCGACGACTGCACCAGGGAAACCGAATCCAGCCCGCCGGCGATCATCACCGGAACCTGGTCCATGACCACCCGCTGGGCCGCCATGGCGATGGCCTGCAGGCCGGAGCTGCAAAAGCGGTTCACCGTGGTGCCGGCGACGGTCACCGGCAGGCCCGCGCGGATGCCGCACTGGCGGGCGATGTTGCCGCCGGTCGCGCCTTCCGGCAGGGCGCAGCCCATGATGATGTCTTCGGCCTCCGCCCCGTCGATCCCCGCCCGCTTGACCGCCTCGGCGATCACATGGCCGCCCATGTCGGCGCCGTGGGTGTTGTTCAGCGATCCGCGAAAGGCCTTGCCGATGCCGGTCCGCGCGGTGGAGACGATGACAGCTTCTCTCATGGTAGTTTTCCTCTTGTTGGGCTTTGGAAGCGCGCCTCAGCCCCGGTTGCTTCAAGGTTGCCTCGACGCCGCAGCGCTCATCCCGCCTTGATCTTGTTGCGATCGGCGAAGGTTTCGCCCTGCGCCGCCATCGCCAACAGCAGGGCGGCCGGCTGCCAGAAATAGGGATCTTCCTCGGCGTAGCGCCGAAGGTCGGCCACCACCTTGTCCAGACCGAGGAAGTCGGCATGGCAGAAGGGACCGCCGCGCCAGCGTGGAAAGCCATAGCCATGCAGCAGCACCTGATCCACATCCAGCGGCCGCAGCGCGATGCCTTCTTCCAGCACCTTGGCGGCCTCGTTGATCATCGCCAGCATATAGCGGTTCTGGATCTCCTCCTCACTCAGACTGCGCGCCACAAGCCCCTTCTTCGACCGCTCTTCCTCCAGAACCGCCAGGACAAAGGGATCCTCTTCCTGCTTGCCGTTCTCATAGCTGTACCAGCCTTTGCCGTTCTTGCGGCCCAGGCGGCCGGCTTCATAAAGACGGTCGGCAACCGGTACATAGCGCTCGCGCGGGTCGCGGGTGGCGTCCAGCCGGCGACGGGTGAAATAGCCGATGTCGATGCCGGAAAGATCGGACACCTCGAACGGCCCCATGGCGAGGCCAAAATTGCGCAGCGCCCGGTCGACCTGATACGGCGTCGCGCCGTCTTCGAGCATATAGTCGGTCTGGCGGCGATAGGTCGCCAGGATCCGATTGCCAATGAAGCCGTCGCAGACTCCGGCGCGCACCCCGACCTTGCGGGTTTTCTTCGCCAGGGCAAAGCCGGTCGCCACCACGTCCGGACTGGCTTTGTCGCCGACCACGATCTCCAGCAAGCGCATCAGGTTGGCGGGCGCGAAAAAGTGCAAGCCAATCACATCCTCGGGACGTTTGGTCTGCGCGGCGATCTCGTCGATGTTCAGATAGGAGGTGTTGCTGGCCAGCACCGCGCCGGGCTTCATCACCGCGTCGAGCTTGGCAAAGACCTCCTTCTTCACCGTCATGTCCTCGAAAACCGCCTCGATCACCAGATCACAGTGGGAAAGCGCCTGGTAATCCACGGTCGCGGTGAAAGCGTCGCGCAGCAAAGCGTCCTTTTCCGCCTCGGTCATCTTGGCGCGCTTGACGCCCCCCTCGAGGATCGCGGTGAGGTTGCCGATCCCGCGTTGCAGGCTCTCGTCATCGCGCTCCAGCATGGTGACCGGCAGGCCGGAAGTCAGCAGGGCCACCGCGATCGAGGCCCCCATGGTGCCGCCGCCGATCACCGCAACGCTGTCCAGCGGTCGGGCGACGCCGCTTTCCATCTCCGGCACCTTGGCCACTTCGCGCTCGGCGAAGAAAGCGTGCCGCAAGGCGATGGATTGCTGACTGACCCGCAGTTCGGAGAAGATCTCGCGCTCGCGCACCATCCCGCCGTCGAAGTCGACCTCGGTGGCCACCTTGATGGCCTCCAGCGCCTTCATCGGGCTGAGCTGGCCGCGGGCTTTCTTAGCGACCTTGGCCTGCATTTCGGTAAAAAACGCCGCGCTTGGCGGCGTGGGACAGGGCTTGGGGCCAAGCCGGGGGGGCTCCTGCGTCAGATGGGCGCGCAGATATTCCAGCGCGAAGTCCAGCAGGTCGCCCGTCGCGATAGCGTCGACCGCGCCGATTTTAAGGGCCTGCTGCGCCGACAACGGCGCGCCGTTGGTAATCATTTCAGCCGCGGCTTCCACCCCGACCAGACGCGGCATCCGCTGGGTGCCGCCCGCCCCGGGGATAATCCCCAAGGTAACTTCAGGCAGGCCAATGCGGCCCTTGGGATCGATCACCCGGTAGTGACAGCCCAAGGCCACTTCCAAGCCGCCGCCCAAGGCGGTGCCGTGAATGGCCGCGACCACCGGCTTGGCGGACATTTCGACATGGTCGATCACTTCCGCCAGATGAGGCGGCTGCGGCGGCTGCCCGAACTCGCGAATATCGGCCCCGGCGATGAAGGTGCGCCCCTGGCACCACAGCACCGCCCCCTTGATGGTCGGGTCTTTTTCCATCTCGGCCACCGCGGCGGCCAGACCGGCCCGAACGGCCTGGGACAAGGCGTTCACCGGCGGATTATTTACCACGATCAGCGCCACCTCGCCGCGGCGCTCCAACTTGACGACTTGGTTCATCTTTTCCGTCACCACTTCCAAAATCCCTGACTACGGCGTTGCCTGGCCCCGCAGCAGCGCCGCCTCCGATCGCCCCGGAACGACGCCACAAAATTTCTTTGCCCTCAATCCGGCCCGCGGGAAAAGCTTGCGGCCGCCACTTATGACGGCTGCAAGGATAACGGCTATGACGCAAAATTCCAATATATAAAAACATATTCCGCAGTGCGGAATATAAATTTCTTCTCACCGGCCGGTATTCCGCGGTTTATCTACCCATTAGCCGCTGCGTGACGACAGCCTCGAAGCGCCAAGCGCTGCGTTCCAAGTTGACTGGGGCCAACCGATCACAGCTTGGCCGATCCCCCGCTAGTAGGCGCCTTGCAGCGGCGATTGTCCCATCGCCAACTCCAACTCGCGAACCCGCTTTGCCAGCGCCGGACCGACGGTTTCGTGGAGTTGTTTTTCTGGCAGGGAATCAGACAGCGCCCCACAGTTGAACACGTAACTCTGCGACAGTTCTCGGCTGCGGAAGGGCACGGCCACGGCGTTGATTTTTCCAACCCAGCCGCCGGCGGAGGTTACATAGCCTCGGGTGATCATTTCCTGTTGCGCGCGCTGCACTTCCTTTTCGACCTTTTTCATCTCGTTGGCGGAAAGACCACTGGCCGCCAACTGGTCAAACAGCGTTTTCCGGTCATCTTCAGGAATGCAGGACAGATAGCAAAGACCCGACGCCGTCTTGTGAATCGGGATACGCCGGCCCACCTCAAGCCAAATCGACGCCACGTCCCGGGGACGCCAGCAATGGGCATAGAGCATCCGCAGGTCATCGCGCACCGTCAAGGCGGCCAGGGTGCCGGTTTCGTTGGCCAACTGCTGCATGATCGGCGCGGATATTTCCAGGAAGGGAAGATTGGCCCGGGCGACATTGCCCAACGCCAGAACCGCCGGCCCCAGGCGGTATTTTTCGATCCGCTTCAGATGATCGAGATAGCCCAGGGTTGAAAGCGTGTAGGTCAGCCGGGAAATGGTCGATTTCGGCAAGCCGGTGCGTTCGGAAATTTCCTGATTGCCAATCGGTCCGTCAGAGGGGCGAAAGGCCCGCAGGACGCTGAGCCCTCGGGCCAAGGTTGTCGCGAACTTCCGGTCATTTCGACTTTCCTGACCCATGGTCAGCCCCTTTTTCTTCTTATGGAGCGCGCGCTGGCGGCGCCGGCTCGCTTGAACACACTGGCCGTGCGATGCTTTGCAAACACCGCGCGCGCGGTAAAAAAACGCAGGGTCGGCGCCGTCCCGCGGCCTTGTCGGCGAAATCCGGTCCAGGTGGGCTGGTTTTTCCTCGGCGGCAGCCCGGCGCCAAGATCCTCGCCACGGCCGACGACTTTCCACGGCTTCCAGCTTCGAATAATCGGAATCTAATTCCATTTTCGCAAAAGATACAGGAAAGACTTTCCTAAAGCGCCGCACCGCAGCGTGGCGGGATGGGCCGTCGATCAAACCCCGGACCAAAAAAAGAGAAAAAGCGCTCAGAGCCCGTCCCCCGACTGGTGACTGCTGAGCGCTTTTTCCCCTCCGATCACCGGCAAGCGGTGATGGAAACCAGGGCGCGCCGAGCCGCCAATCCGGCCCGGTCAGCCCCCGCGGGCGTTAAAGGGCGAGGTACTCCTGCCGCAACTCCTTGTTGTCCAAGACTTCCTGCGCGGTGCCGTCAAACACCACCTGGCCCATATCCAGGATAATCGCCCGGTCGGCCAAATGCAGCGCGGCGATGGCGTTCTGTTCGACAATGATCGAGGTCATGCCGAGCTTCTTGATTTCCTCCAGGATCTTCTCGATTTCCTGCACGATCACCGGCGCCAGGCCTTCGTAGGGCTCATCCAGCAGCAGCAGCTTGACATCCCGCGCCAAGGCCCGCGCGACGGCCAGCATCTGCTGCTCGCCGCCGGACATGGTGATCCCCTCCTGGCTGCGCCGTTCACCCAGGCGCGGGAAGTGATCATAAATCCGCTCGATTGACCAGCCCCTCGGCTCGGTGATTTGCGCCAGTTGCAGGTTTTCCTCCACCGTCAGGCCGGGGATGATGCGTCGATCCTCCGGCACCAGTCCCAGGCCGCACTGGGCAGCCTGGAAGGCCTTCATGTCATGCAGCGGTTTGTGATCCAGCCACACTTCGCCCTTGGTCAACCGCGGATTGTCGAGGCGGGCGATGGCGCGCAGGGTCGAGGTTTTGCCGGCGCCGTTGCGTCCCAGCAGCGCCAAAATTTCGCCTTCATGCACGTTAAAGCTCACGCCCTGGACGATGTAGCTTTCCCCATAGTAGGCGTGAAGGTCCCAGGCCGAGAAGAACGCGGGGGCGGAACCAACGTTGCTGGCGCCTTCGGCCGTCGGTGCTTTCAATCCTGCGATCATAGATGCGCCCCTCCCAAGTAGGCCTCTTGAACCCTTGCGTCGCTTTTCATGTCTTCCGGCGCGCCCTCGGCGATGACCGTGCCTTGCGCCAGAACCGAAACCTTCGAGGCCAGGGAAAATACCACGTGCATGTCGTGCTCGATGATCACCTTGGTGATGCCACGCTCGCCGATTTTCTTCAGCAGATCGATGGTGTTGTTGGTGTCGGCCCGCGACATGCCGGCCGTCGGCTCGTCCAGCAGCAGCAATTTCGGCTCCTGCACCAGACACATCGCCAGTTCCAGCCGGCGTTTATCGCCGCGCGATAGGCTGCCGGCCATCTCGTCCTTCTTGCCAATCAGCCCAACATCCTCCAGCAGGCTCTCGGCTTTCTCGCCAATTTCCGCCTGGCTATCGACGCGCGACCAGCAGTTGACCTTGAACGCCCCGTCGCGGCGCGCCAGGGTTGGAATCATCACGTTCTCCCGCAGGCTCAGATCGCCAAAGATCTCCGGCGTCTGAAAGACCCGCGCCACGCCGGCCTGGTTGATTTCATGCGGCGTCAGGCCAAGCAGGGATTTGTCCTGGAACATCACCGTGCCGATATCGGGCTGAAGCTTGCCGATCAGGCAGTTGAGCAACGTGGACTTGCCGGCGCCGTTGGGTCCGATGATGGCATGAACCGAACCTTCCTTGACCGAGAGATTGACGTTGGTGAGCGCCTTGAGTCCGGCAAAGGACTTGTTGACGTTATGTATTTGCAACAGGGACATGAGGTCTCTCCTACTCCGCCGGTCCGGTCTGCACCGCGGCCTTGTCTTGCTTGGATTCAATCAGTCGCCTGACAAGGCGCCAAAGACGGCTGAAACCATCGATGACCCCGCCGGGCAGGAAGACCACAATGACCATAAAGACCAGCCCCAGGGTCAGATGCCAGCCATCGCCGACAAACAGGCTGGTGATGGCGACGACGATGTCCTGCAGCCAGTCCGGCAGAAAAGAAAAGATCTGATAGAGGATCGAGTCGTTGAAAGCCGAGAAGATGTTCTCGAAGTACTTGATGATCGCCGCGCCCAGCACCGGCCCCAGCAAGGTGCCCGCCCCGCCGAGGATGGTCATCAACACCACCTCGCCGGAGGCGGTCCACTGCATCCGTTCCGCGCCGGCCAGGGGATCGGTCACCGCCAGCAGCCCCCCCGCCAATCCGGCGTACATGCCGGAAATCACGAAAGCCGCCAGGGTGTAGGGACGGGTGTTGAGGCCGGTATAGTTCAGGCGGGTCTGGTTGGACTTGATGGCCTTTAGCATCATGCCGAAGGGCGAGCGGGTGATCCGCATAGCAAGATAGAAACCGGCGATCAAGGCAACCGCGCTGAAATAAAACCCCGAGTAGCCGCTCATGGAAAGACCAAACAACTCGGTGGTGGGCAGCCCCTCCGGCACGCCGGCCCCGAACAGACCATCGATCACCCGTGGATCGGTCTGGCGCAGCTGCAGGCCGGTTTCGCCATTGGTGATCGGGGTGAGGACCGAATAGGCCAGATTGTAGCTCATCTGCGCGAAGGCCAGCGTGAGGATGGAAAAGTAAATTCCCGAACGGCGCAGCGAAATGTAACCGATCAGCAGGGCGAACAGGGCGGCGAAGGCCACCGCGAACAGCACGGCGGGAATCACGTTCATGGTGAACAGCTTGAACGACCACACCGCCGCGTAGGAGCCCACGCCAAGAAAGACCGCATGGCCGAACGAGAGATAGCCGGTCAAGCCGAACAGAATGTTAAACCCGATGGCGAAGAGGCCAAAGATGGCGAACTTCTGCAGCAGGTCTGGATAGCCGGCGCCGAAGGGTGCCAACCACAGCGGCATGGTCAAGACCACCGCGGCAAAGGCGAGAAAAAACAACAGGTCGGATTTGGGGGTTCTTTTTTGCATCTGATCAGCTCTCCATCACGCCTTTGCGACCCATGAGACCACGGGGACGAACCAAGAGAATAACCACGGCGACCAGGTAGATGATGATCTGGTCAATGCCGGGGATAACGCTCTTGATTTCATTCAACGAGGCAAAGGACTGCAGGATGCCGAGCAGGAAGCCGGCCACGACCGCGCCGGGCAGGGAGCCCATGCCGCCCACCACCACCACCACAAAGGACAGCACCAGGAACTCCATGCCCAGGGTGTAGTCGGGCGGCACGATCGGCGTGTACATCACGCCGGCCAGGCCCGAGACCACGGCGGCGAGCCCAAACACGATGGTGAAGCGGCGTTGAATGTTGATCCCCAACAGCCCCACGGTTTCCTGATCGGCCATGCCGGCGCGCACCACCATGCCGAAGGTGGTGAAGCGCAGGAAAGCAAAGACCGCGGCGATAAGCACCAAGGAAAAGGTCAGATAGATCATCCGCCAGTAGGGATAGACGATGTCATCGCTCAAGCCGAACCAGGCGCCAACCGGGGCGGTGCCGGAAAACAGCTCCGGGGCCGGCGTGGGAATGGGATTGGCGCCGAAAAAGGACCGCACGATTTCCTGCAGCACGATGGCCAGCCCAAAGGTGACCAGGATCTGTTCCGCATGGCTGCGCTTATAGAAATACTGGATCAGCCCCCGTTCCATCGCCAAGCCGATGATCAGCATCACCGGAATGGCCAGCAGGATGGACAGCGGCACCGACAGGTCGATGATAGCCGTGCCGAAATCACCCCACCACAGCTCGAGATAGGGAACCTCCTTGTAGGCATCAAAGAAGGTGATGCTCTCGTCCTTTACCCGAACCGAGATGGTCAGGATTTTCTCCAAGGTGACCGCACAGAAGGCCCCGAGCATGAACAGCGCGCCGTGCGCGAAGTTAACCACGCCCAGGGTGCCAAAAATCAAGGTCAGGCCAAGCGCAATCAGAGCGTAGGCTCCGCCCTTGTCCAGGCCGTTAAGCAATTGCAGAACTATCGATTCCAAGGTGAAGACCCCCTCGGGTTTGCCGTAAGCTCTCCCCGCCCTTGGCTCCTTCGTCAGAGCCAAGATCAGAACCCTGCCGCGTACGGTGCGGTTCTGGGCGATCGCGCGGTCGGGCTTTTGCCGCCGGGGCGGCGCGCGCCGGACTGTCGTCGTGGAAGGTGAGAGCCGAAGGAACCGGCCGCCCGGGTTGGGGGCGGCCGGTAACGAACTGTGACGTGAGGGTTAGGCCTCGTAGGGGCCCAACTCGCCGCCAAAGATAGCCGGATCGTATTCGACCTGGCTTCGCGGCACTTCCTGAACCACTTCCAAGAGGTCGAACTGGCTCGTCGGGTTGGCGTTGCCGCGCACCACCAGCACGTCCTTGAAGCATTGGTGATCGGCCGCGCGGTACAGGGTCTTGCCGTTGCCCGCGCCATCGAACTCAAAGCCTTCCATCGTCTTGATCACCTCAATCGGATCGAAGGTCCCGGCCACTTCACAGGCATTGGCGTAGATCAGCGTTTGGACGTAGCAGGTGTGGGCGGCCTGGGACGGCGGGAAGCCGTACTCTTGGCCGAAGGATTTGACGAAAGCCTGAGAGCCGGCGTCCTGCAGCGACCAGTTCCAGTTGGTGGTGCCGTAGATACCCTTGACGTTTTCTCCGGCGCCCTGGGCCATCAACCGCGAATAAAGCGGCACAATGATCTGGAAGTCCTTGCCGTTCACGCTCTTGTCGCGCAGGCCGAACTGAACCGCCTGGGTCAGGGAATTGACCATGTCCTTGCCGTAGTGATTCAGGATCAGCACGTCGGCGCCGGAATTGAGCACCGGCGTGATATACTGCGAAAAGTCGCCGGCGCCCAAGGGCGTGCGAACCGCGTTGACGGTCTCCCAGCCCAGCGCTTCGGTGGTGTTCTTGATGGACTCTTCCTGGGTCCAGCCCCAGGTGTAGTCGGCGGTCAGGTGGTAGGCGCGGCGGTCGTTGCCCATTTCCCTTTCCAACACCGGCCCCAGCGCCGCGCCGGACATGTAGGCATTGAAGAAGTGGCGGAAGCCATAGCGGCGCTTGTCTTTTCCCGTGGTGTCATTGGAGTGGGTCAGGCCGGCCATGAAGATGATGCCCATCTCCTGCGCCAGCGACTGCTGGGCAATCGCCACGCCCGAGGAAGACCCGCCGGAGAACATCAGCACGCCGTCCTTTTCGATCATCCGCTTGGCCGAGGCGCGGGCCGCATCGGACTTGGTCTGCGTGTCGCCGGTGACGTAGTCGGCCTTCTTGCCCAGGATGCCCTGGCCGTTCAGACTCAGCGGCTTGAAGGTGTTCAGCATGCCGCCGTCGCCCTCGCCGTTGATGTGCTTGATGGCCAGCCTGTAGGCGCGAAGCTCATCGGCGCCCTCGTCGGCGTAGGCCCCGGTTTGCGGCACGTTGAAGCCGAAGGTCACGGTCGACTTATTGGCCGGGTCATTGCGAAACGCCCGCGCCCAACTATTGCGGGTGAAAATCTGCGGCATGGCCATTCCGACTGACAGAGCGGCCCCGCCCTTGAGCAGTCCACGGCGGCTAAATCCCTTGTTAATGATGCTTTTCATGAAAGCCCTCCCTTGGGTATTTTTTTGACGTTCGCTTGAACGTGGGGCCCTCACGACAAATCGCATCTGCGGTCGCTTGCCCTGGTCAAATCGTTATGTAAAATTAGTCAATCAATCAATAATATATTGAAATTGCGTGTGAATTTTGTAAAAATTCTCACTGTGCAGTCGCAATATGTGTAAAACATTTACGTTGCAGCGCAATAGAACCTGAAGCTTAAGGCGGTTAAGATCATGACACGAGCTCCCATTGGTCTCAGGGTAAGAGAGCGGCGGAAATCCTTGGGAATCACCCAAACGGACCTGGCGGCGCGGCTGCAGATCTCGGTTTCCTATGTCAACCTGATCGAACATAACAAGCGCAACATCGGCGGCCGGCTTCTCAATCAAATCGCGCGGGAGCTGCAGGTCTCCAACGATTGGCTGGAAGGCGCCACCGAGCGCCGGTTGCTTTCCGACCTGCAGGAAATCGCCGCCAATCCGATCCTGGCCAATCTCAACCTGCCGCCGCAGAGCGCCAGCGATTTCGTCAGTCAGTATCCGGTTTGGGCCCACGCCATGGTAAGCCTCCACCGGGCTTACAAGGATCGCGCGCAGGCGGCCACGGCGCTATCCAACCGCTTGATCCACGATCCCTTCTTGAGCGATGTGGTTCACCGCATGCTCACCAACATTTCCGCCATTCGCTCAACCGCGGAAATCCTCGAATCGGTCGATGACCTGGAAGCAGCGCAGCAGGGCCGATTCCATAGCATCCTGCTGGAGGAAAGCGGCCGGTTGTCGGAAGTGGCCACCCAGTTGGCCGACTTTTTTGACCAGGACCATAGCCACACCCGCTCGCTGACCCCGGCCGAGGAAGTCAGCGATTTCCTGGTGGAGCAGCGCAGCTACTTTCCGGTTCTGGAAGAAAGCGCCGCGCGGTTGGGCCAGCAATACGACTTCACCAGCGAGCGCTCCGAGGGCGCCATGGTTCACCTGCTGGAGACGCAATTCGGCATTTCGGTCGCCCGACATCAAGCGCTGTCGAGCGATCACCTAACCCCGCCCAGCAAAATTAACGGCTACCGCAATCACGCGCTTTACGACCCGGACAAGGGGCATTTGGAAATCCTCGACTCGGCCCCCACGCCGGCGCGCCGCTTTGCCCTGGCCCGCCTGTTGGCGCGCCTGACCTGTGACGAGGCCGTCGCCGCGGAAGTTCAGTCGGCCGCCACCCTGACCAGCGACGGCGCGCGGGACAACGCCAAGGAAGCGCTGTACTCCTACTGCGCCAGCGCCTTGCTCTTTCCCTATGATCGCTTTCTCGACGACGCCCAACGTGTGCGCTACGACATCGACGTTCTTCGCCGCATGTATTCGGCCTCGGTCGAGCAAATCTGTCACCGCATGGTGACGCTGCGAAAGCCCAATGCCGAAGGCGTTCCCTTCGCCTTTATGCGCGCCGACCCGTCGGGGCACCTGACCAAGCGCTTCCCGCTGCCCGGCCTGTCCCTTCCCCGCCACGGCGTCGGCTGTCCGCTTTGGGCGATCTACCAGGCCTTTCAGACCAGCGGCAGCTTCACCCGGCAGTTGGCGGAGTTTCCCAACGGCGACCGCTTCCTGATGATCGCACGCACCGTCAACAAAGTTGAGACCTCCTTCGACACGCCCCGTCACCAGTTGGCCATCATGCTGGCCTGCAATACGCTGCACGCCGACCAATTAGTCTATGCGGACGGCTTGGATATTTCCAGCCGCGCGCCCGCCGAGGCGGTCGGACCGGCCTGTCGGCTCTGCCTGCGCGCGGCCTGCGCCTATCGACAGGAAGCGCCGATTATTCACGGGTGAGATTTCATTTCAAAATTGTATCGACAGTCCCGGCGAGCTAGAGTTAGGGAAAACATGCAAAAGGGCACGATAACACTGCCCGATAAAACAGCGATCAACAGGGGGGCAGCGACGTGTCAACACGTGTGCTGATTGCGGAAGACGAACCGAATATTATCGAATCCTTGAAGTTCATCTTTAGCCGTGAAGGATGGGATGTCACGGCGGTGATGGACGGCAGAGCGGCGATGCAGCGACTGCAGGCTGACCCGCCCGACGTTATTATTCTCGACGTAATGCTGCCCCTGCTCAATGGCTTCGAAATCCTCAAGCAGGTGCGGGCAAACCCAAAGCTTTATAAGCTTCCGGTCATCATGCTGACAGCCAAGGGACAGACGCAGGACCGCCAAACAGCTTTGGAGATTGGCGCCAACCTTTTCGTCACCAAGCCCTTTTCGAATAAGGAGGTCGTGGAAAACGTTCGACGGCTGACCCAAGGATGACCCGAAGAGCGCTGAGCCCGATCGAGGCCGGCAAGCTCCGGGACGCGGCAATTCTGTTGCCGCTGCTGGGGGTTTTCCTGCTTATGCCGCCGATCATCAGCTTGATGGGAACCAGCTCCGCGCTCACCGGCGTCCCCTTCATCGTGGTCTATATTTTCGGCGTTTGGCTGCTGCTGATTTTCTGCGCCTACCGACTTTCCCTGCGCCTCAACGACCTGACGCCCGACGCGGAAAACGGCGATTCAGGCGGCGCGCCGCCGACCTAGGGCGCCCACCCCATGCCCTCGACCAATCTGCTTTTTTTCGCCAGCTTCTTGTATGTCGCCCTGTTGTTTTTGGTGGCCTTTCTCGGCGACCGCCGGGCGCGGCGCGGCAAGACCGGTTGGATCCAGTCGCCGGTCATCTACACGCTTTCGATTTCCGTTTACTGCACCTCCTGGACCTTCTACGGCGCGGTGGGGTCGGCGGCTCGAAACGGGTTGGAATTCGTCACCATCTACCTGGGCCCGACCTTGGTTTTCATCGGCTGGTGGTACCTGCTGCGCAAACTGGTGCGGATCGGCCAGGTGCACCGCATCACCTCGATCGCCGACCTGATTTCGTCGCGCTACGGCAAATCCAACTCGCTGGCCGCGCTGGTCACCGTCATCGCGGTGGTTGGCACCACGCCCTATATCGCGCTGCAGCTCAAGGCCGTCACCGCGTCTTTCGAGGTGATGGGCGGGGCGGTCGGTTCGGACTTCAGCGGCGTGTTGAGCGAGGACCAAAACTTCAGCACCGCCTTTTGGGTGGCGGTGGGCATGGCGCTGTTCACCATCCTGTTCGGCACCCGCAACATCGACGCCAACGAGCGCCATCACGGCGTGGTGGCGGCGATTGCCTTGGAAGCCGTGGTCAAGCTTTTGGCTTTGCTGGCGGTGGGACTGTTCGCGGTCTACGGCGTCGCCGACGGCCCCAGCGATATCTTTCAGCGAACCTCGGCGGAGTTCCTCAAGGTCGATGAGGTCTTTGGGCCGCGCTGGATCGCCCTGACTTTTCTGTCCGCCGCCGCCATCATCACCCTGCCGCGACAATTCCAGGTCACGGTGGTGGAAAATGCCGACGAGCGCCATCTCAGCACGGCGTCCTGGCTTTTCCCGCTTTATCTGCTGTTGATCAGCCTGTTTATCCTGCCAATCGCCATCGCCGGCCTGACCCAGTTGCCCGCCGGCTCCAACCCGGACATGTTCGTGCTGACCCTGCCGATGTCGGCCGACCAGAACGCCTTGGGCGTGCTGGCGTTCCTGGGCGGTTTTTCCTCCGCCACATCCATGGTGATCGTCGCCAGCATCGCCCTCTCGACCATGGTCTCGAACCATCTGATCATGCCGATCGCCTTGCGCCTGCCGTGGCTCTCCCTGGAAGGTAGCGGCGACGTCAAGCGCCTGCTGCTCTATAGCCGACGGATATCCATCTGTGTCATTCTGGCGCTTGGATTCATCTATTTCCGCATGAGCGGAAAATCCGATGCCCTGGCCTCCATTGGCCTGATCTCCTTTGCCGGGGTTGCGCAGTTCCTGCCCTCGATCCTGGGCGGACTCTATTGGCGCCATGCCACCGGGCGCGGGGCCTTTGTCGGGCTCTGCACGGGTTTTCTGCTCTGGGCCTACACGCTGTTCCTGCCGTCGTTTGGCGACAGCGCGCTGCTGTCCTCCGAGATCATCGCCAACGGCCTGTTCGGTCTGTCGTTCCTGCGGCCCGAGGCGTTGTTCGGGCTGGAGGGGGTTGATCCCCTGGTCCATTCGCTGTTCTGGTCCTTGACCATCAACAGCCTGCTGTTCATCGGCGTGTCCATGACCCGCTCGCCCAAACCGCTGGAGCAGCTGCAAAGCACGCTGTTCGTGAATATTTTCCGCACCCCGATTGATGACGAGTTGCGCTATTTCCAACGCAGCGCCGCCACCGAGGATCTGTTTTCCCTGACGCAGCGCATTCTCGGCGCCGACGAAGCGCACAAGCTGTTCCGCAAGTTTGCCCGCCGGCAGGGCATGAAGGGCGCGCTGCCCGCCGCCACCGACGCCTTTATCTCCCATCTGGAGCGACGGCTGGCCGGGGCGGTCGGTTCAGGTTCGGCGCGGGCGATGATTTCCCAGGTCGCCAGTGGCGAGACCATCTCGCTGGATGAGTTGATGCGGATCGCCGACGAGACGGCGCAGCTGATGGAGTACAGCCAGCAGGCCGAACAGAAATCGCGGCAACTGGAAATCACCGCCGATCAACTGCGCCAGGCCAACCAGCGCCTCAAGCTGCTGGACCTGCAAAAAGACGATTTTCTAAGCTTGGTCAGCCATGAGGTGCGCACCCCGATGACCTCGATTCGCTCCTTTTCCGAGGCGCTGCTGGAAAACCAAGACCTGAGCCCCGAACAGCGCCAGCGCTTCCACGGCATCATCAATGAGGAAAGCCTGAGACTGACCCGCTTACTGGACGAGATTCTCGACCTCAATCTGCTGGAACGCGGCGAGGTTTCCTTGAATGTGCGCACGGTCAAGGGCGAGGAGATCCTGGATCGGGCGATCAACATCTGTCAGGGCCTGGCGCAAAAGTCCCAGGTCAAGGTGATCAGCGGCAAGCGCAGCCGCGGGGCCTCCCTGCAGGCCGATGCGGACCGCTTGCAACAGGTCTTCATCAATCTGCTGACCAACGCCATCAAATACAACAGCAGCCCCGACCCCCGGGTGACGGTGCAAAGCTTTCTGCGCGACGGGACTTTCCAGGTGGTCATCACCGACAACGGCCCCGGCATTCCAACGCAGGATCGGGAGTTGATCTTTTCCAAATTCGCCCGGGGCTGGGCCTCCACCCAGCCGGGCGGTACCGGCCTGGGCCTGGCGATCAGTCATCAGATCGTCGAGCGGATGAACGGCAAAATAGAGCTGCTGTCCACCCCGCGCGCCGGTGCCGCCTTCCGCGTCTCCCTGCCGCTGGCGTAGGCTTGCTCAACCTTGCGTCACGCGCAACTGTGTCGTGCCGGCGGAACTGCTTGACAGGGCGGATGCGTGACGTCCGAATGCAACCCTTGCTTATCAATTCGCCCGCGCAAAGGCCGCCGGCTGCTACAGGAGAGTCCCCATGGCTGATGCAGGTCGCCAATTTCTTCACACCCCCGGCCCGTCGCCGATCCCCGATCGGGTGCTCGGCGCCATGCACCGGCAGGCGCTGGATCTGGTCGACCCAAAGCTGCAAAACCTGACCTTCTCCTGCTACGACGATCTCAAGGTTATCCTGGGAACCACTGGCGAGATGTTCATCTACGCCTGCAACGGCCACGGCGGCTGGGAAGCCGCCCTGACCAACCTCTTCTCGCCGGGCGATCTGGTTGTCCTGCCGGAAACCGGGGTCTTTTCCAATGCCTGGGCCAACCATGCCCGGGCCTTCGGCATCGAGGCGGAACTGCTGGCCGGCGATTGGCGGCAGGCGATTGACCCCGCCCAGTTGGAAGCGCGCCTAAAGACGGACAAGCAAGGCCGGATCAAGGCGGTGCTGGCGGTTCATACCGACACCGGCACCGGCATTACCAGCAACATTCCGGCCCTGCGGGCGGCAATCGACGCCGCCGGACACCCGGCTCTTTTGGTGGTGGATACCATCGCCTCCCTGGCCGCCACGCCCTTCGCCATGGACGGCTGGGGCGTTGACGTGGCAATCGCCGCCTCGCAAAAGGCCCTGATGGGACCGCCGGGCCTGGCCTTTGTCGCGGCCAATCAAAAGGCGCTGGACGTGGCGGCGAAAAACCCGGCGCCGCGCCAATACTGGGACTGGCGCTCGCGGCTGGGCGAGCATTTTTACATGCTGTTCTGCGGCACCGCGCCCGAGCATGGCCTGTTCGCGCTGCGCGAATCGCTGGACATGATCAAGGAGCAGGGCCTGGACGCGGTCTTTGCCCGGCACCAGCGCATCGCCGAAGCAACCCAACTGGCGGTCAGCCACTGGGCCGAGGGCGGCGCGCTGGCCTTCCAGGCGATCAAGCCGGAGGAACGCTCCTGGTCCGTGACCACCATTCGGGTGGACCCGGCGCAACAACCCGATCGCCTGCGCACCTATGTCCGCGACAGCCTCAACGTCGCCCTGGGCGGCGGCCTGGCGGCGCTGGATGGCCAGGCCTTCCGTATCGGCCATCTGGGCGACATCAACGAACCGATGATCCTGGGCTGCCTGGCGGCGGTGGAGACTGCGATGACGGTGCTGGATATTCCCCACGGCAAGGGCGGCCTGCGGGCGGCGGTCGATCATTTGGCGGTGGCCTTGGGGCGGCAAGCACGCACCTCGGCGGCGGCCGAATAGCCGACCTTCCTGTCCGGGATCGACATTGTTGTCGCCGTGCCGCAAGGCCACCGGCGACACGTCCCCAGCCATCTTCGGCGATCACCGGTGATCGTCGGCGCGGCGCAGCTTGACGCTGCCGTCGCTCACCCGGCGGTAGAGTGATGACGGTCGGGCTTGGCCGGAGGCGGGCCCTCTGGCGGCGGCGTCTGGAAGATCGGAAATCTGTTCGCCGGCTGGGGCCGATAGATATCCGGCAGCACCGCCTTGCCGCTCAGATAAAAGGTTGTCCACTGCCCCACCCGGGGGAGCGGCAAACCGCAGCCGGTAACCCTCTCCAGCACCACCTGGCCCTGCTTGTCGCCCTTGATGGTCTTGGATATGTCCACCGTAAGCCGGTGATAGGGCGGGAACCCAATCGCCAGCGCCGGGCCGACAATCTCGACGGCCCGCACCTCGGCGATGAAGATATCGCTGTAAAGCTCCGGCCGGTCGGCTTGTGGAAAAAACCGCATCAGGCAGGCCTTCGCCGCCCCACCACTCGCCAGCAACGCCAGCAACGCCAGCGCGCCGATCGTTGGAATGTTCACTCCATGGGTCATTGTTCCGCCCGCTGGCTTTATCCAGAACGTGATCGGCTGCGAAAAACCCGCTTGGCGCTTCGTCTTTGTCGTCACGCGCCCGCAACGACGTTAATAAACCAGGTTGATGAGAGGCGGCGTCGCCATTCAAGCGGGATCACGCGGATTACCTTCTTTTTTTACCATAACGAAGATCAAGGGAAAAGATATCGGACCCCGAGGCCAACCAGATCCGCCGGGCTGGACCCCGTGACGGCTTCAAGCCGGCACGCTTTCGTCCATCCGGTAGCCGGGCGTCGACTGTGACAAGGCCGTCTCCTCGTCGTCCATCTCCTCGGCGATCGATTCAAACAGCGGCGTGGTCATGTAGCGCTCGCCGGTGTCGGGCAGCATGCAAAGAATAACCGATCCCGGCGCGGCCTGTTCGGCAACCTGCAGGGCCACGCCGAAACTGGCGCCGCCGGAAATTCCGGTCAGAATACCTTCGTGACGGGCGAGTTTCTGCGCCCAGGCGACGCTGTCGGCCCCGCTGATCGGGATCAGGTCATTGTAGTTTTTGTCGTCGAGTATTTCTTGCAGCACCAGCGGGATAAAATCGGGTGTCCAGCCCTGAATCGGATGGGGTTCAAACGCGCTGTGGCTGGCCGTCGGGGCGCCAGCGCCATCGCGCGCCTGGGGCGCGCCGCTGCCGACCAGCTGGGCGTTGGCCGGCTCGCTCAGGATGATCTTGGTCTCGGGACGGCGGCGGCGTAAAACCCGAGTCACGCCGCAAACCGTGCCGCCGGTTCCATAGCCGCTGACGAAATAATCCAGCCGTTCGCCGTCGAAATCGGCCAAAATTTCGCGCGCGGTGGTTGCCTCGTGAATGTCCGCGTTGGCATCGGTTTCAAACTGCCGCGCCAAAAACCAACCATTGGCCTGGGCCAGTTCAACCGCCTTTTGATACATGCCAAAGCCCTTGGCCGCCCGCGGCGTCAACACCACCTTGGCGCCAAAGATTCGCATCAGCTTGCGACGTTCTACCGAAAAACTGTCGGCCATGGTCACAACCAGCGGATAGCCCTTTTGCGCGCAGACCATCGCCAGGCCGATGCCGGTGTTGCCGCTGGTGGCCTCGACGACCGTCTGTCCGGGCTGCAAGCGCCCGTCACGCTCGGCGGCTTCAATGATGTTGACCGCCAGCCGGTCTTTCACCGACGCGGCCGGATTGAAGGCCTCGGCCTTGACATAAATCCGCACCCCCTCAGGCGCCAGGTTGTTGATCCGGATGCAAGGGGTGTCGCCGATCGTGTCCAGAACGGAGTCGAAGAGACGGCCGCGTCCCTGGGTGGTTCGAATGTGGCGAGCGACGGGCATGGCGAGCTCCATTGTGGCTGGGAAAAGCGACCCTGCGTCGCGGCGGCGCAGGGCCGGACCACTGTGCAGTTGGCCGATAAACAGCGCCCAGCTTAGCATAAACAGGCGGCGCTTTTCCGGGTAATCTCGCCGCCAACAATCGGCGGGCGCGGGCGGCGACGGCAAGCACGGCGACCACCGCGAACGCCGCAGTCGTGGCGATCACCCGGGGGGCGCCGGTCCGCGCAACTTGCAGGCGGCACAAGTCTATGGCACACAGCCCGCGTGGCGATTGTCGGCGTCCGGTTGATAAACTGCGCGATCGGCAGACAACGGCGCGGGTGCGGGGTCGCACCGGCGGCGTCGCCGGGCCTTCAGTTCAACCGGCCGCCGGTTGCTGTGGCTTGCATCCCTGGCGAATTTCTTGGAGGTCGTTTCCCGCCGTGTCCACCGCAACGTCTCACCTGTTCTATCAGACCCGCCAGCGCCGCCCGGTGCTCGATCGCGCCGAAGGCGTCTATCTCTGGGACAAGAGCGGCAAGCGCTACCTCGATGGATCGTCCGGCGCCATGGTGTCCAATATCGGACACTCGAACCCCCGGGTGCTGGCCGCGATGAAAGCGCAGATGGACCGGGCGACCTTCGGCTACCGCCTGCACTTCGAAACCGAAGCGTCGGAAAAGCTGGCCGCCAAGCTGGCCGGGCTCATGCCCGACGGCATGGACAAGGTGTTCTTCGTTTCCGGCGGATCGGAAGCGGTGGAAAGCTGCCTCAAGATGGCGCGACAATGGGCCCTGGCCAGCAACCGCGCCAGCAAGTGGCGGGTGATCTCCCGCTTTCCCTCCTACCACGGCAGCACCTTCGGGGCCCTGGCGGTCACCGGCATGACCCAAATGACCGCGCCCTTCGCGCCGCTGCTCAATGAAATGCCCAAGATCGATTCGCCGACCTGTTATCTCGACCAGGACGACCTCACGGACGCGGAACGCGGCTTGAAATACGCCGAGCAACTGCGGACCGAGATTCTGCGCCAGGGCCCGGAAACCGTGCTGGCCTTCATCATGGAGCCGGTGGGTGGGGCCTCGACCGGCGCCTTGGTGGCTCCCGACGGTTACTATCGCCGGATCCGCGAGATCTGTGACGAATTCGATGTCCTGCTGATCGCCGACGAGGTGATGAGCGGGGCGGGGCGAACCGGGCGCTATCTGGCCAGTGAGCATTGGCAACTCAAACCCGACCTGATTGCCCTGTCAAAGGGTCTGGCGGCGGGCTATGCGCCACTGGGGGCGATGATTGCGCGCAACGATATGGTGGAGACGGTGCTGGACGACGGCGGCTTCGTGCACGGCTTCACCTACGCCGGAAACCCGCTGGCCTGCGCCGCCGGTCTGGCGGTCCTGGAAGAAATCGAGCGGCTGGACCTGATCGGCGCCGCCGCCCGCCAGGGCGACCGGCTGAAGGCCCGCCTGGAGGGGTTGAAAGCGCGCTATCCCTTCATCGGCGATGTGCGCGGCAAGGGCCTGCTGCTGGCTTTCGAGCTGATGGAAGACCCGGAACGCAAAACCCCGCTGCCCAAGGAATTGAATCTTTTCACCCGCTTGGTGGAAGAGGCCTATGACCGCGGCCTGATTATCTATTCCCGGCGAACCCGCGGCGGTCTGGTCGGCGACCACTTCATGGTCTGTCCGCCGTTGATCCTGGAGGACTGCCATTTGAATGAAATCATGGAAAAGCTGGACGCCAGCCTGACGGCGGTCGCACAGGCTCTCAACCTGCCGGTCAACCGGTCGCTCGACGGCGCGGCTGCTTGTCATGCGTGACCGCACGGCCCGACCGTCCTGCCTGATCACCCTGCCCGGGCTGGGGAAATCCGATCCCCTTTCGGCGGGCCAATAACGGGAACTCATCGATGAAAATCGTTTGCTCAGACGCGCAAAAAAGCCATTACCCGAAGAATTTCCTCAAGAGCGGCAGCCAGGCCGGCAACCCGGAAAAACCGGAGCGGCTCGACCGACTGTTTTCTTCGGCCACCGGACTGGGCTGCCAAGCCGTGGCCGCCGGCGACCATGGCTTGGACGCAATCGCGGCAATTCACACGCCCGAGTATCTGACCTTTCTGAAGACCATTCATGCCCGCTGGCGCCAACTGCCCGATGCCTCGCAAGAGGTGGTTCCCAACGTCCATCTGGATCCGCGCGACGGCCAGTATCCCCGCTCGCCCATCGGCCAGGCGGGCTATCACATGGCGGACACGGCCTGTCCGATTTCCGCCGACACCTACGCCGCGGTGATCGCCAGCGCCCACAGCGCGGTGACAGCGGCCAAACTGGTGATGGAAGGTGAGGACGCGGTCTACGCCCTGGCGCGCCCGCCCGGCCATCACGCCTATGCGGACAAAGCCGGCGGCTTTTGCTACCTGAATAATTCCGCCATCGCCGCCCAGGAACTGCGCAAAAGCCACGCCCGCGTCGCCATCATCGATGTCGATCTGCATCACGGCAACGGCACGCAAGGAATTTTCTACCGTCGCCGGGATGTGATGACCCTGTCGCTGCATGCCGATCCGGCGGACTTCTACCCGTTCTTTGTCGGCTACGCCGGCGAGCGCGGCGCCGGCGAGGGCCTGGGCTACAACCTCAATGTGCCGCTGGCATTGGGCGCCAACGACGAGGTGTTCCTGGCCGCTCTAGCGGGGGCGCTGACGCAGGTGGCCGCCTTCTGCCCCGACGCCATCGTGGTGGCGCTGGGCCTGGACGCCTTCGAAGGCGATCCCTTTGGCGGCCTTGGCGTGACCACATCGGGTTTCGGGCGCATCGCCAAGGAAATCGCGGCCTTGGAAAAGCCGACGGTGATTGTGCAGGAGGGCGGCTATCTCTGCGATGCGCTGGGTGACAACCTGGTGTCGTTCCTCGCCGGCTTCGAAAAGCGCCACCGCATCGGATAGCCGCGAAGCCGAGCAGGAGCGCGCCCAACCGCGCCCGATCACGCCAGTGCAGCCAACCGGAGTTGGCGCCAGCAATTCCGCGCCTGCGCGGCCTTGGCCAGCGGCGCAGAGAGCCCGCGGGACGCGGGCCTAGAAGGGAAGCATTGGGCCTAGAAGCGAGGCGCTGGCCTGGGGCGCTGGCCTTGCGGCGCCGCTCAGTTCAGCTTTGTCGAATCAATCGCGGCAATCCGCGCGCTGATCCCCTTCAGGCGAACCTGCAAGGCGGTGGCGTCGGCCGTGATGATTTCCATTTCCTTGCGCAGCAGCCGAACTTCGTCCTGCCCTGCTTCGGTTGGACCATTGCCCTCGCCGGTAAGCAACCACAGGGGCGAAATGCCCAATGTGCCGCAGAGCATATAGAGCTTGTTCGCCCGCGGCGTGGCTTTATCATTTTCCCAATTCGACCAGGTCGTCGACTTCACGCCCAGGTGACGCGCGGACTGCGCAACCGACAGCGCTTGCGCCTCGCGAGCCTGAAAAATCCGACCACCAATGGTTCCATTCTCATTTTGCTGTAGCTGCTCTGACAAACTTAGTCTCCGCTTTCCGAAAAAGGTAAAGCCCCCGCTCCCGCGCGCGCTTTTGCACCAACTGAAGATAGGTTCTACATAATCAGTCGAGGAAACACAAATTTCCGAAGGAGTACATAACAGGAAAATTCGGCTATTCTATAGAACATATCTAATATAAATTGCGTCATTGAAATAGAATCGATTTAGAAAAAAATTCCAAAAAAATTTTTAACGGAGAGCTTTCATTGTTACTTCACTGTTCTACGAAATGTTTTCTCAATAATGCATTATTGGGTAATAAAATTTCCGTCGACGTCTATAAAAATACTTATAACGACTTTTTTCAAAAAGCCCCCTTTCCAGATCGTTCATCCGCCGGCCAGTTTGGGTAGCACAAACACCTCCGCCCCGTTTGGAATCGGGGCGAACCAATCGTCTCGGAAAATCTGCCCGTCGATGGCCACCGAGACGCCCTTGTCCAACTGCGGTTTCAACGCCGGATAGGCCTTGGCCAGCGCCAGCAGCAACTGTCGGACATTGGCCACCTCCAAGTCCAGCTCGGCCCGGCCTTGGGTGGCGTGGGTCAAGGCACCCCAGAGAACAACTTTGACCATCGCAACGCTCGCTTTTTTTTGAAGCTCGTTGTTTGGACGTGGGGCGAAGCCGGCAACTTGTCAAGCAAGCAAGCGCCCCTCGAACCGCTGACGCCGTCGTCAATCACCCTGCGGGTGGTGTGAGCCGCGACGCCGGCACGGCTCAAAGGGGAAGGCCACGGCGCCCTCCCCTCCAGCCGCACCGGTTCGTCGTATCGGGCCGTGGCCGCGCCGCCCTATTCGGCGGCTTCGGCCACATCCCGGCTGTCGATGGCCCGAAGGATGCGCGGCGGCGACAGCGGAAGCTGATCCATACGCACGCCAATGGCGTGGGAAACCGCGTTGGCGACTGTCGCCAGGGGCGGCACGATGGGGGTCTCACCCACCCCCCGCACACCGTAGGGATGGCCCTCGTTCGGGATCTCAATGATCTGGGTGTCGATCATCGGCAGATCGGAGGCGACAGGAATTCGGTAGTCCAGGAAGCCGGCGTTCTGCAAGCGTCCGTCGTCGCCGTAGATGTATTCCTCGTTCAGCGCCCAGCCGATTCCCTGGGCGGCGCCGCCTTGGTATTGCCCTTCCACATAGGCCGGATGAACGGCCTTGCCGGCGTCCTGAATCACCGTGTAGCGGGTGACCGTCGGACGGCCGGTTTCGGGGTCAATCTCCACATCGGCGATGTGGACCCCAAAGGAAACCCCGGCGCCATCGGCGTTGACTTCATGGTGCCCGCCGATCGGTCCGCCGGTATTGGCCGCCGTTTCGGCGATTTGCGCCATCGAAAGCGGTTCGAAGTTTCCGGCATTGGCCCCCGAGGGCTTGGCGTAGCCGTTTTCCCAGGTCACCGCTTCGACCGGGATATCCCAGATCTGCGCGGCCCGACGGCACATGTCGGCAATCGCCTGGCGGGCCGACTTGATCGCCGCCAGCCCGGAAGAAAAGGTCACGCGACTGCCATCGGTCACGTCATTGAAGCCGAGCGAGGAGGTATCGGCCACCACCGCCCGCACCTTGTCATAGGCAATGCCGAACTCCTCGGCCGTCATCTGGCACAGCGACGCCCGCGAGCCGCCGATGTCCGGCGTTCCCACCGCCAGGGTGACAGTTCCGTCGCCGCCGACATAAAGGTTGGTGGAGGTCATGCCGCCGAAGTTGAACCAAAAGCCGGCAGCGATGCCCCGGCCCTGGTTGGGGCCGAGCGGCGCCGCGTAGTGCGGATGAGCCTTCGCCGCCTCCAAGGTCGGCACCAGACCAATCTGGCCATAGCGCGGACCGTAGGACGACTTATCGCCTTCCTTGGCGGCGTTTTTCAACCGCAGCTCGATTGGATCCATCGCCAGTTTGAGCGCCAGTTCGTCGATAATACTTTCCACCGCGAAAACGATCATCGGCGCCCCCGGGGCCCGATAGGCGGCCTGTTTCGGCCGATTACAGACCACGTCGTACCCAACAGCGCGGACATGCTCCAAGCCATAGCAGGCAAAGGCCGCCATGGCGCCGAACTCGACCGGCGAGCCGGGGAACGCGCCGCCCTGGTATTTCAGCAGCGCGTCGGCGGCGGTGATGCGGCCGTCCTTGGTTACCCCGATCTTGACCCAATTGCAGGAGGAGGCGGTGGGGCCGCTGCCCTTGAACACCTCGTCGCGGCTCATCGTCATCTTAACCGGGCGGCCCGACTTGCGCGACAGCGCCAGCGCCACCGGCTCGAGGAAGACCACGGTTTTTCCACCGAAGCCGCCGCCAATTTCCGACGCGGTGACCCGCAGCCGCGACACGTCGATATCCAGCAGTTCGGCGCAGACGTCGCGAATCATGTAGTGCCCCTGGGTACAGCCCCAAAGCTCGGCGTAGCCGTCCGAACTGAAGTTGGCCAGACAGGAATGGGGCTCGATGTAGCCCTGGTGGGTGGCTTCGGTGCGGAAGGTCCGCTCGACGATGATGTCGGCTTCGGCAAAGCCTTTCTCAACGTCGCCATGCCCAAATTCATGGCGCGCGGCCACGTTGGAGGGTGTGCTGGCGGCCGGATCTTCGCCAACCGTGATCAAGGTCTCGTGCAGCAGCGGCGCGCCCGCCTCCATCGACTTTTCCACATCGGTGACGTGGGGCAACACCTCGTAGTCCACCTCGATCAGCGCCAGCGCCTGGCGCGCGACCGCGGCGCTGGAGGCGGCAACGGCCGCCACCACATGGCCTTCATACAGCGCCTTGCCGTGGGCCATTGAGTTGTGCAGGGTGTCGCGCATCCCGTCGCTGACCTCGCCAAAGTCGGCGGAGGTAACCACCGCCTTCACACCGGGCAAGGCCTCGGCCTTGGCGCTGTCGATGGCGCGAATACGGGCATGGGCATGCGGGCTGCGCAGGGTGCGGCCGATCAACATGCCGGGGGCGGTGACATCCGCGCCAAAGCGCGCGCGGCCGGTAACCTTGTCTTCGCCGTCGGGCCGCAACGGCCGGGTGCCGACAACCGTGAAGCTTTCTTTCCTGCCGGCTTTGGACTCGGATTGCTTAGACTCGGATTGCTTAGACATGGGCAGGCTCTCCTCGCATCTCGGCGGCGGTGTCCAACACGGCGCGGACGATTTTGTCATAGCCGGTGCAGCGGCAAAGATTTCCCGCCAGCCAGTAGCGCACTTCCGTTTCACTGGGGTTGGGATTGTCTTTCAGCAGCGCCTTGGCCGCCACCAGGAAGCCCGGCGTGCAAATTCCGCACTGCAAGGCCGCATGCTCCAAGAACTTCCGCTGCAACGGGTGTAGCTCCTCGCCCGTCGCCATGCCTTCGATGGTCTCGACCTTTGCGCCCTGGGCCTCCGCGCCCAACACCAAACAGGAACAGACCAGACGATCGTCCAGCAGCACCGAGCAGGCCCCGCAGTCGCCGGAGCCACAGCCTTCCTTGCTGCCGGTCAGGCCAAGCCGGTCACGCAGCACGTCGAGCAGGGTTTCTTCGGGTTGGCAGAGGAATTCGACCTCGTCGCCATTGATCGTGGTTGTTACATGAAGACCGGACATCATTCACCTCGTGCGCGCTGGAGAGCTATCGTCGCGGCGCGCTTGGCCAGCACGCCTGCAACTTTGGTGCGGAACGCAATGGTGCCGCGTTTATCATCAATCGGACGGCAGGCCGCCGAAGCCGCCGAGGCCAGCTTGTCGAGCGCGGCGTCATCAACCTTGCCGCCGATCAGCGCCTGGGCGGCCTCCTCAACCAGCAGCACGGTGGCCGCCACCGCGCCCAGCGCGACCCGGGCCGCCGTGCAAACGCCCTCGGCGTCGAGGGTCAGGCTCACCGCGGCTCCCACCACGGCGATGTCCATTTCGGTGCGTGGAATAAAGCGCAGATAGGCGTCACCGGAACGCGGCGGTCGCGCCGGCAGGAAAAGCGATTCAACGATCTCGCCTTTCTCAAGCTTGGTGCGCCCCGGCCCGACCGGAATGTCTTCCACCTTCATCTCGCGACGGCCCTGGGGGCCGACGATGCGGACCGTGGCGTCGGCGGCAACCAAGCCGGGCACCGAGTCGGCGGCCGGCGAACTGTTGCACAGGTTGCCGGTCATGGTCGCCCGTCCCTGAACCTGGGTGGAGCCAATCAGTTCGGCCCCCTCCACCACGCCCGGCCACAGCGCCGTCACGCCGGCATGCTCGCCCAACTCAGCGCAAGACACCGCGGCGCCGATCCGGTAGCCGCCGACTTCGGCTGTGATCTCGCGAACGCCGGGAATCCGTTTAATATCAACCACTAAATCCGGCTCAACCAAGCCGGTGCGCAACTGCACCAGCACATCGGTGCCGCCCGCGAGGACTCGTGTCAGTCCTGCCTCCTGAGAAAGCAGAGTCACCGCCCCCTCCAAGCTCCCTGGAACTTCATAACGCATCAATCTCACCCAAATGTCAGGACCGTCGCGGCAGTCCAAGTGAATGGCCTCTCTTCCCCACCAGAAGAAAGGGATCTAGCCTGTTTGGCTGAATTTTCCCCTGTCGTCTAGAGGCGGAGCGCTTTAAAGGGCGTCACATCGTGATCCCGCTTAAACCGTGACGCCGCCTCTTCACAACCGATCAGCGGGTGGGTGACGACAGAGACAAAGCGCCAAGCGCTGCTTCCCCGGTCCATCACACTCTCGCGAAATAATTTACCCACTACTCATCCGCCTAGGCGCGACCCGCCCAGGCCGCCCAGATCATCATCAGATAACTATAGGAACGCCAGGACCGATCAGAAGTGTCGGAAGCGTCAACCAAAGGTCCAATTCCGTCAACCCATCCTCTCGGCAATTCTCCTGGGGTCGGATCGACGTAAAGGAAAGCACACCGCGATCGCGCGCAAACCGCGCCGCCGCCTCTTCTCAACCGGCTCGAGGCGAAGTCGCCACGGAGTCGCCGCAGAGTCGCAACAGAGTCGCCGCGCCAAGCGCTACTGTCCAGGTCGATCACACGCTAGCGTGGATTGGCGCCAACCCAGCGCCAGGCATCCGCTTCCTGCGCCTTGGAAAAGGTCCGGCACTCCATCGGCGTCAGGGGATTGGTAAGACGCACCAAATTTCCGATCCAAGCCGGCGCGTCGACCAGGGCGTAGAGCTTGATTTTCCCCATCGCCTTGAGCTTCTTTTCCAACATCTGACGTCGCAACACCAGATCCCAGTCAAAGCCGTCATACCCCGACGCCCGCACCAGAAGATTGACCGGCTTTTCCCGCGCCAGCAGATCGGCGAACAGCCGCTCCGCCGCCGGCAGGTCGGCCGTGGTCATCCGGCCCCGCACCTCCAGGGCCAGGACATCACTGTTATCGGTTGCAAGGATTTTCAGGCCGGCCGTCGGCGCGGCATCGCTGGCTGGCGACCTTGTGTCTTCGCCCGCTGGATCCGCCGCCAGATTCTTCGCCGGATCCTCCACCGGGTCTTCGGCCGCCCAGCCGAAAGCCGCGTCACGGTGTTCCGGCTTGAAGGCCCGCACATCCAGGCCGGGCAGCAGGAAATCCTCGACCCTGGTGGCGGCCACGATCCAGTCCCGATCGGTCACCACCGCGCCACGATGATAGCGCCCCAGGTGCGAGAGCATCTGATAGGCATAGCTCAGGTCCTTTTTGACCGCCTCGAAGGTAACCTCCTGCATCGCGCTGAGATCGATAAACACCGATATTTTCCGCAACTCGGCCAACGCGCCTTCGATGGCGACCATGATCGCCTCGATATCCTCCGCCTCAAGCCGTTCGGTAACCTTTACCGCCACCAGGTGGGGCGGGCTGGGCAAAACTTCGAGCATTGCTCTCCCCTTCAATTTTCTTGCGCCGCTGAGCTTTTCATGTGGTTGCCGCGCCGGGCAATGTCACCCGCAAAACGCCTGGCCGCACCGCGCCTGCGTCAAGAGGTCACCAGCAGATCCGCCCACGAGGGAACAGCCGATGAGGGAACCGCCCGCGAGGGAAAAGCGGCAAAAGCGCCGTGAAAGGATCGGGAAGGGAAAAGAGGCCCCCGCCACGGGGTCAGGGAGAGGCAAGCTGCGGCGGGGGCCGACCGGCTAAGGCAAACAGCGTCCTCGCGCCGGGGTCAGCATTTTATCGACGGTGGCCAGCAGGTCGGCAGCGGCCGCAAAAAAAGCCGGCAGATCCGCCATCTGGTCCAGGTTTTTCCGCAGCCGCTGGATGGCCGGGCGCAACCGCCCGTGAAAGGCCTGGATCTGCGCCAGCAAGGCCGGATCCTTATTGGTTTCCAGCTCCATGAGCTGAGGCGCCATCTCGTCCAGCAAGTCCAGCGCCCGACCCTGATCATCGTTGGAAAGCGCGCCGTAAAAACTTTCATTTTCCAACCGCGACTTGGTGGCATGGAGCAGCAAAAACAGCTCACGAAGGATTTGCCGGCCATCTGGTCCGCTGGCCGGCCGGCCCCGCATTTTCCCAGGCCCGGCAGAGCCGGCAGAGCCAGGGGAGCGAAGGACGCCAGGGATGCGGCCATCGGTTGGGCTTGGCTGACTGGACAGGGGTCTGTCCTCCTTCTTGCCGTCGCGTAAGCGGCCTTTCTTCATCGTACTGCGCCGCTCCTGATGCCGCCTCAGCCTTATTCACCCGGCAAAGCGGGGGGCGGCGTAGTTCACCTCGCCAAGCCGTTTGCGTGCCCCCCACAAAAAGCGCATTTGCCGGCGCAAAGCACCTCCCATCTTGGGGAAGACCAAGCGCGCTTGACCGCCCGACGCGTCGGGTGAGCGGCGCGATAGGCCGATTTCACCTGCCTGTCCGCCCGGCGGACTGCGCCACGCGTCAAGAAGACCCGCCGTAAAAAAAAGTCCGCCGAGCCGATTTTTACCGACAATTTCACAAAGAATTCACAGCTAGCTAACGGCCCGGCGGCATAATTAAGCCGTTACGCCTGATTAAGGTGCGCCCAAGGATTTGGAGCAAAGCTTGTGTCCGCCAAATCATTAACCTCCTCGCCGCCCCCTTCGCCGCCCCCTTCGCCGCCATCCGCGCCGACACGCGCCCGCGCGACATCGCGCGCGACACCCGTTGCCGCGTCGCTGCCGGATTTCGACCGGGATCACCCGGCAAGGACGCGCCGCCATTCCACGGCCGACCGCCTGACAGACGATCCCGCGATAGATCCGGTGTCGGAGGACGGTTACGCGGCCATCTACGCGGCAATCGGCGACAGCGCCGCTTGGGATGCGCTGGCGGAAAAAATCGCCCGCGCCTTCCAGGCCGACCACGCCTTCTTCCTGGTTCGCGCGTCTGGCGTGGGCCAGCCCGCGGCGCGGCTGATCGGCGCATCGTCATCGCCGACCCAGGTCGCGGCGGCCTATCTGCGGGAAGTGCGCGGCTTTGAACAGCAGTGCACCAGCCCCAGCGGGCGGCCCGCGCCCTTCCTCGCCTTCCCCTATCGCGAGCAGCTCTCGAAATTCCAGTTTGAACAGGGCCAGCCGGCGCGCAAACGGCGACATTGCCTCTTTTGTCTGCCGGGTTTCGAACGGGACGGGCTGTTCATTCTGGTGCGCCCACTGGCGCCCTGCGCCTTCACCAATGCCGAACTGACGCTGCTCCGGTGCCTGCTGCCCCACCTCTCTCGGGCGCTGCGTCTGCATCACCGCATGATGCGGCTGGCCGATGAAAAGAGTTGGCTGGAACAGGCCGTGGAGAGCTTGCCGCAGGGCCTGGCGCTGATGGATGACGAGGGCCAGCTCCTGTTCGCCAACAAAAAGGCCCGCGCGATCTTTAGCGAGAAAGCTGGCCTGACCCACAGCAACGGCCAGCTTCAGGCCAGCAGCGGACGCGACAGCAAAGATCTGAAGCAAACGCTGGCGCGGGCGGCGGCGCGCACCGAATCGGTCGCGCCGCAAAACGCTTCAAACCGGGTCATCCAGAACCAGGGCTTCCAGCACTGGGGCAATGCCGATCGCGACAATCTGGATTGCATCGCGCTGGTGCCAAACCACAGCAACACCTGCTTAAGCCTGGCGGTTTCATCGCTCCCGCCCGGGCCGCAGGCCGACGGCGGGCCGGCCCGCACCTGTCCGGTCATCCGGCTGTTGATCCGAGACAGTCGTGATTTCCGGCCGCCTTCTCAGGAGAGTCTCCGCAGGGTCTTTGATCTGACGCCGACGGAAGCCGCGGTCGCCCGGCTTTTGGGCCGGGGCCTGGGTGCCGAGGAGGTGGCGAAAAAACGCAACATCACCCGCGAAACAGCCCGCTTCTACATCAAGGCGATCCTGCAAAAAACCGACTGCAACCGGCAGCCGCAACTGGTCCACAAATTGGCGGCCCTGGGATTTTAACGGGTGATCAACCCGGACCGGAGCGCGGCGCGCTTCGACCCTGTCGCGCCGCCGCCTCTCATCACACGATCAGCCGCGGATCACGGTGGTTGATCGGCGCGGCCAAGCCGTCCGCGGACCTCCATGCGCGGGCGGCTTGACCTTGCCCGCCGTGATCCGTCTTCCGCTCAAGGAGCGGCTCAATGACCGGCGAGATCGTTCCACTCCGGCAGCAGGACGATGGAGTTGGGGTTGAACCCCTTGTTTTTCAGCGTGTCCATCGAGGCCACGACCTTCTGCGCCTTCAGGTCAACCACCGAGATCGAGCCATCGCGCATCCCCGGAAGATTGATGAAGGAATTCTGCACAAAGCCGTAGCGGCCGTCACGCGTCAGACCGACGTGATGGGCGCCGGGCCCGGTCGGCAGCGACGTCACCAGCGTGGGCTTGGCGGGATCCTTCGACAGATCGAAGAAATGCAACAGGCCGGGGTTGGCGGTGGTGACGAACAGGGTTTTGCCGTTGTCGACAAAGTACATCTCCAGCGGCACGCCGCCGTTGACCGGCGCCAGGTCAAACGCTTCGGCCACGTCGAAACTGTCGGTCGCGGGATTCCAGATGGCGGTCCACAAGGCCGCGCCGAACATGTTGGTGGTGTAGACAATCGCCGGGTCGGAGCCCGGGACCCGGAGTAGTTCCACCGGCGCCACCCCCGAAGGCGAGGTCTGGTTGGACATCTTGAGCATTCCCAGCACCTCCTGGGTGCTCGCCTTGATGACGATCAGCTCCTCTTGCGGTGTTGTCAGATCGCCGGTGATGGTGTTGGTAACCAAAAGCCGGTCGATATCACTCAGCACCACCAGACCGTGGGGATTGCCGCCTGGGACCGCGATTTCGCCGGTGATCTCATCGGTTGCGGTCTTGCCGACAAAGATATTTCCCGAGTCCATGCAGGTCAGGTACCAGGTTGCATTGTCCTCGGAGAAGATAACGTCTTCGCCCATCACGCAGCCCGGCACCGCGATCCGTTTCAGCCGGTAAGGGAACTCATTCAGTTTAAAGACATAGATTTCCGGCCTGCCGAGCGCGGTGATGTAGGCCTTGTCCATGTGGCGGTCGTAAAAGACGTGATGGGCGACCAGATCCGGCGGCAGCGGTATGGTCATCAGGATCTTGCCGAAGCTTGACCCGTTGGGGTCTACATCAACAACGGCAAGGCCCTCTTCGCGGTCGCGCGGACCAACGATATTGAGCTCTTTCAATGAATCCGCCGGCTTACTCTCATAGTTCACCAGCGCCAGAATTTCCGACCTTGCCGTAGCTGGGATAACCATCACCGCAATCGCGGCCGCGGCGACGTAGACAAACAGACGTTTCATCTTGCTGTCTCCTGCAATTCCATTCGGTTGGGAGAGGCTTTTTTTTGGGTCGATCAAACGGGTCGACCAAACATCCTGAATTTACCATAATTCGCATGGCGGCAAGCAGATTGTTTTGCCCAACCTCCGAGCGTAAAGAAACGGTAGTAAACAATTATAAAAAATCAGGCGACGCGCGCGCGGTGGGCCGATAGGATCACGGGCAGCCCATCCAAATCCACCGCTACCGCCACCACCACTACCGCCACCGGATCTCTATCATGCGCAACTTACCCAAGCTGTCCCCTCGCCATGCCGATCCGCATGACAGTCCGCCGGGCGTCGCCTATATGGACGGTCAATACCTACCCATGAGTCAGGCAAAAATCTCGGTTCTGGACTACGGTTTCCTCCATTCCGACGCGACCTATGACGTGGTTCATGTCTGGAACGGCGGGTTTTTCCGACTTGATGCGCACCTCGAGCGGTTCTTTCGGAGCCTGACCAAGCTGCGCATGTCGATCCCCTATGACAAGGCGCAAGTCAGGGACATTCTGCACAATTGCGTGGCGCTGTCCGGGCTTGAAAATGCCTATGTGGAGTTCATCTGCACGCGGGGCGCGTCGCCGAACTTCAGCCGCGACCCCCGGGAGGCGGTGAACCGCTTCATCGGCTTTGCAATTCCGTTCAGCTCGGTTGCAAATGAGCAGCAGAAAAAGCACGGGCTAAGGGTTGCGATCAGCAATGTTGTGCGCATTCCGCCACCTTCGGTGGACCCGACGATCAAGAACTACCATTGGCTCGACCTGGTGAAGGGTCTGTACGACGCCTACGACCAGGGGGCGGAGACCGTCCTTCTGCTGGATACCGACGGCAACATCGCCGAGGGACCGGGATTCAACGTGTTCCTGATCAAGCAGGGGCGGGTCGCCACCCCGGCGGCGGGCGTTTTGCTGGGGATCACCCGGCAGACGGTGTTCGACCTTTGCGCGGGCTTGCAGATCGACTGCGCGGCAAGGGCGATCTCGCCGGCGGAGCTTTTGGCCGCCGACGAGGTGTTCATCACCTCAACCGCGGGCGGAATCATGCCGGTCACCCAGGTGAACGACAAGGCCATCGCCACGGGGGAGGTCGGCCGCTTGACCAAGCGGATCACCGACGGCTACTGGCGCCTGCACGACGACGCGCAATACCGCCTGGCCGTCAACTATCCAACCACCGGCTTGTGATCGACAGACAACAGGCCAGTCAAATGCTAAAAGAATTTTGCGCAGCGCAACCAGCCGCGCTCGCGCAGCGGCGTGAGGCTTGACAGTGTCAAGCCGGCGTCTGGACTTTTCATGAAGTGAGTGGCTGGGGCGGTAGGATTCGAACCTACGGTACACGATACCAAAAACCGATGCCTTACCACTTGGCTACGCCCCAGCAGTCCCGCCGGCGCTATCGCCGCGAGGCCGAGAAGATAGCCTCCTTGGTCCCGCTCGGCAATGGTCACTTGCACGCCCTTGGCAAAAAAAATTCACCCCCGCCCGCGCCCGGATTATTGGGAAAAAAGCGCCGCGCTAGCGCCCCGATTGCGAAAGACAATCGCTGTCGCGCGAGGTCAGCAGCGGCGTGGCCTGAACCCACCAGTTGGGCCGGATCGAGCGCAGCGCCGCAGCGGCCAGTTGCGCCGGTTCGGCTGCGCCGAACAGGCCGAAGCAGGTGGCGCCGCTGCCGCTCATCCGCGCCAGTTCACAGCCCGACAGGCTGGCCAGGGCCGATAGCACCTCATCAATTTCCGGGCAGAGGCTGGCGGCGGTTGCCTCCAGGTCATTGCCGGCGTCGGCCAAGCAGTCGGCCAGCGCCGCGACACTGTCAAAGGCGTCAAGTTCGCGCCAGCGCGGCGGCGAGGAAAACAGCGCCGGGCGGGCGCGAAAGACGCTGGCGGTGGCCAGGCCGACCGCCGGATTGACCAACAGCAGCCAGACCGGCGGCAGGGCCGGCGCCGGTCGGATTTCCTCGCCGATCCCGCGCATCACCGCCGGGCGGCCATAGAGGCACACCGGAACGTCCGCCCCCAGGGCGGCGCCCAGATCCATCAAGCTCTCCAGGCTGTAGTCCAACCGCCACAGCCGGTTGAGCGCCAACAATGTCGCCGCCGCATCGGCCGATCCACCGCCAATGCCCGCAGCCACCGGCAGGCGCTTTTCCAGTTCGATGGCCGCCTGGGGGGCGCGTCCCGCGACCTCGGCCAACAAGCGCGCCGCGCGCAGCACCAAATTATCCGACTGGCCGGTCAAGGAGTCGGCGAACGGCCCGCGAACGGCAAGACTCAGCCGCGCGGCGCGCCGCACCAGGACATCATCCCCCACAGCGGCGAAAACCACCAAGGAATCCAACAGGTGATAGCCGTCGCGCCGCTTGCCGATGATCTGCAGGCTGAGATTGACTTTCGCGGGAGCGGCCTGAATGAACCGGTCGGCAGCGTCCTGCGCGTTCCGGTCGCTCTCTTCGCCCCCACGCTCCATCGGTTTTTCCCGCCTTGCTGTGCCATCACCATCGCCGTCGCGCCGCCAACCGGCCGGGCGTCACGCAAAAAGACCGCAAAACCGCTGACACTTTTGCTGAAAACGCTCAGATATCCTTTTCGACCGCAGCCAATCCGGATTTGATTTTC
The DNA here is from genome assembly GCA_963976695.1 of uncultured Rhodovibrionaceae bacterium. Classification (GTDB taxonomy): domain Bacteria; phylum Pseudomonadota; class Alphaproteobacteria; order Kiloniellales; family DSM-21159; genus CAXBMB01. The sequence goes on along the minus strand of CAXBMB010000032.1, from coordinate 4,278 downwards.
TCTTTGATCAAAACCACCTGCTCTTCCTCCGGTTCGAGCGAGAGCGCGCGGCGCCACTGAACTCGGGCTTCGCGGCGCCGCCCGGTGCGCCAGTAGGCATCGCCCAAATGATCATTGATCACCGGATCCTCGGCCCGCAGCGACACCGCCTGTTCCAAGCGCTCCACCGCCTCCTCAAATCGGCCCAGGCGGAAATACACCCAGCCCAGGGAATCGACAATATAGCCGTCGTCCGGGCGCAGCTCCACCGCCCGGATCAGCATCTGTTCGGCCTTCGCCAGGTTGCGCTTCTTGTCAACCCAGGAATAGGCCAGATAGTTCATGACGAAGGGCTGGTTGGGTTGCAGTTCCAAGGCCCGCAGGAAGTCCGTTTCAGCAAGATTCCATTGATCCGAGCGATCCAACGCAATGCCACGGAAATAGTAGAGGCTCCAATAGCGCGGCATGAGCGCGCCCAGACGGGCCTCGGCGCCGTTATAGGCCTCCACCGCCGCGGCGAAACGCTCGTTGGCGCGCAAAATATTTCCCAGCCGATAAAGCGGTTCGAACTTGTCCGGCTGCTCCTCGGCCAGGCTTGTCAGCTCGGCGACCGCGTCATCCACCTGCTGCAACACCTCCAGTTCCTCGGCAATCCGCAGCCGCGCCGTCCAGAAGAAGTCGGAGCTGGCGGGGATTTGGCGGTACGCGGCGATCGCCTCGTTGGGCCGCTTGACCTGCTGCAACACTTCGCCGATCAACACGTTGGCGGCATACTGCTGGGGGGCCAGCCACAAGGCCATGCGGCCATGCATCAAGGCCAAGCGCCGGGCCCGCTCCCGGGCCAGCAAACCGGCCAGATCGAACAGCGCGTTGGCGAGCCCCTGTTTGGCGTCGGCGACCAAAGGCGGCGGCGGCCCATCCTGGTCAAGCGCCGTCAGCGCCGACTGCAACAACAGGGTCTCCGGATTGTTTTTCAGGAAGGCCGAATAGATCTCTCGCGCCGCCGACTTGTCCCCCTGGCGCGCATAAAAATTTCCCGCCAACTGAACCAGCCGCAGCGCCGAAGGCATCATGGTCAGCGCCTCTTGATACGCCGTCTTGGCCTGCGCCGCCTCGCCGGCGACGTCGAAAATCAGCGCGCGGTGCACCAGCTTCATCTGACGAAGCGCCGGATCGTCGGGCAGGGTGTCGAGCTTGGCCTGCGCCGGCGCCAGCGCCCCCTGGCCCAGCAGGATCCAAGCCTGCTCGAGCGGGGCAACCATGGGCAACAGGCCCTTGCCGTCAATCAAGGACAACTGCGCGGCGGCGCCTTGCCAATCGCCCCTGTCGACCTTGCCAATCGCCAGCACCAGCCGCGCCATCGCATTGTCACCGCGACGGGCGATCACCTTTTCGGCCAGTCGCAAGGCTTCGTCTTGCCGGCCTTCGGCAGTCATCAGCCGGAAGGTTTGCACCATCAAATCAAGGTTATCCGGGTCCTGGATCAAGACCCGCCGCCAATGCTCGGCGGCGGTGCCGAGATCGAAATTCCGCTGCGCGGAAAGCCCGATCAGGTAGTCGCCAAAAGGCGTCACCCGGTCCCGGGGCGCGGGAACGGCCACCAGATTACCGCTGTCGTCGAGTTGCGCATAGCCGGCCGAAGCCGGGCTGTCGGTTACCTGAAGCGGCGAATCGCCGGCCTGAGCCGGTGAAATGATGTCCCGATCACTGGCGCAGGCCCCCAAAACCAGGGCGGCCGCAGCCAGAACGAAATAACGCACGGGCGGAAAAAGCGCGAACTTACGGCCAGAAAATACTTGATACATACACCACGCTCGAAAATCAGGGCTTGAAAGAAGACGACAGTCTAGAGTCGGATCGGTTTAAAGGAAAACACAACGTGATCCCTTTAAGTCGTGACCCCGCCGCTGATCAAGCTGTTAGAGGGCGCTTGGCGACGGAGGCGAAGCGCATAGCGCTGCTTGCTTCGTCGATCCCACTGTAAACCGCCCGTCTGCCAGCGGCAATCACCGCGCGGCAAACTGCTGTAAACAACGCGACAGGCGCGACAGCCGACAAAAAAGGGGAAAGGCTCTCGCCCTCCCCCTTAAAGGGTGCGTCTTGGCACCCCCTTGGCCGATGAGCCCGCGACCAGGTCGACACGTCACGCGCGGCGTTCCAAGTCGATCATCCTCTCGCCGCCGATGAGCCGATCTACATGCCCGGATAGTTGGGGCCGCCCCCGCCTTCCGGCACGACCCAGTTGATGTTCTGGCTCGGATCCTTAATGTCGCAGGTCTTACAGTGCACACAGTTTTGCGCATTGATCACAAACTTCGGATTGCCGCCGTCGGCGTCGCGCACCACTTCGTAGACGCCCGCCGGGCAAAACCGCTGGGCCGGTTCGTCATAAAGCTTAAGGTTGTGGGCGATGGGAATTGCCGGATCGGCCAACTGCAGGTGGACCGGCTGGTCTTCCTCGTGATTGGTGTTGGACAGAAAGACCGAGGACAGGCGGTCGAACGTGATCACGCCGTCGGGCTTGGGATAGTCGATCTTGGGCATCTGATCGGCGGGCTTCAAGCAGGCGTAATCGTGGTGCTTGTTGTGGAACGTCCAAGGGGCCTTGCCGCCGAGGAACTTCATGTCGAATCCACCGATGGCCATTCCGGCCAACATGCCGAACTTCGCCGCGGCGGGGCGGATATTGCGGGCCTTGTAAAGCTCCTCCTGCACCCAGGAGTTTTTGTATTTCTCGTCGTAACCGTCGAGCACGCCATAGCCTTCGTCGCCGCCGGTCAGGGCTTCAAAGGCGGCTTCGGCGGCCAACATGCCGGTCTTCATAGCGGTATGGCTGCCCTTGATCTTCGGCACATTGAGAAAACCCGCCGCGCAGCCGATCAAGGCGCCGCCCTTGAAGGACAGCTTGGGCACGGATTGCCACCCCCCTTCGTTCAGCGCGCGCGCGCCATAGGAAATTCGCTTGCCGCCTTCCAACAGGGGTTTGATCGCCGGATGCAGCTTGAAGCGCTGAAACTCTTCGAACGGCGAAAGGTGTGGGTTCTGATAGTCCAGTCCGACCACGAAGCCGATGTAAATTTGGTTGTTTTCGATGTGGTAGATGAAGGAACCTCCCCAGGTGGCGTTGTCCATCGGCCAGCCGGAGGTGTGTAGAATCGTTCCTTGTTTATGTTTGGCCGGGTCAATCTCCCAGAGTTCCTTGATGCCAAGCCCGTAGGTTTGCGGGTCGGCGTTGGCGCGCAGATCGAACCGGGCCTCCAACTGCTTACTGAGCGAACCACGACAGCCCTCGGCAAAAAGCGTGTACTTGGCCCGCAGTTCCATGCCCTGGGTGTAGCCGCCCTTGTGGCTGCCGTCCTTGGCGACCCCCATGTCGCCGGTGGCCACGCCCATGACCGCGCCCTGTTCGTTGTACAGCACCTCGGCGGCGGCAAACCCAGGGTAGATCTCCGCGCCCAGCGCCTCGGCCTGTTCCCCCATCCAGCGGCAAACATTGCCCAGGGAAACGATATAGTTGCCCTGGTTGTGGGTTTGCGGCGGCAACAGCCAGACCGGCACGTTGAGGCTGCCTTTTTTCGACAGCATCAGGAACTTTTCGTCGGTGACCGGTACGTTGAGCGGCGCGCCCTTTTCCTTCCAATCCGGAATCAGTTCGTCAATCGCCCGCGGCTCCAGAACCGCGCCAGACATAATGTGGGCGCCGACCTCGGATCCTTTTTCCAGGACACAGACAGAGATCTCTTTGCCCGTCTCGGCGCTCAGTTGACGCAGTTTGATTGCCGCCGCCAAGCCCGCGGGGCCAGCGCCAACGATCACCACGTCGTATTCCATGTACTCGCGTTCCATCAACTCTCACTACCGCTCTTCGATTGGATGATTATAGGGTTGGATGATTATAGCGGAGGACCTCGGTCTTCCGTTTGGGTTATCGGGCGCGGTTACCGCGCATTGCCTGAAAACTAATCGAACGCCCAGGCCTCGATTTGGCTGCTGGCGACCTTTAGCATTGGCAATACGACCAAACCTTGGTCCGACGACCGCTTGCTCAAAGTCAGTAAATAATAACAAAGATCATCAAAAATGATAGCGGTTGTTGCGCCGATTCGGTTTCTCCGCCGCGCTGCGCGTTTTCTTCCCGCAAATCCCCGCCATCCCTTCCCGCCATTCGCGCCCTGGCCGTCCCCCACATCGATCATAGGAGGTTTCATGCCGTGTCTTCGGCGGCGCGCCGACCGGCCGTGGCGGACGCCGCATCCCCCGCGCCCGGCGCACATTCCCCGTGCACTGAACGGTGCGATG
>CAXBMB010000031.1:0-42052 GCA_963976695.1 uncultured Rhodovibrionaceae bacterium | reverse complement strand
GCACGACGGGGAAGACGTCTTTGCCGGGATTGGCCGCTATGGCCCCTATGTGAAAAAAGCCAAAACCTTCAAATCGATCCCAGCCGACGAGGATGTGCTGACCATTGGCCTCAATCGGGCTGTTGACCTGCTCAGCCAAGTCAATCAGAAAGCCGGTCCGTTGAAAACCGTCGGGGCGCATCCGGTGGACGGCGAGCCCATTACCCTGCATGCCGGGCGCTACGGACCCTATGTCAAACATGGCCGCCTCAATGCCTCGCTCAGCAAGGACATGCAGCAGGACGCCCTGACCCTGGAGCAGGCCGTCGCGCTGTTGGCCGCGCAGGCCGAAAAGAAGGGAATCAAGAAAAAGCCGCCGGCAAAAAAGGCGGCGACGAAATCAGCCACTGCCAAGGCAACCACGGCAAAAAAGCCGGCCACGGTAAAAAAAGCCGCTGGAAAGAAAGCCCCCGCCAAAAAAGCCACGGCGAAGAAGCCGGCGACGAAGAAAGCCACCGCCACCAAGGCTACAGCGAAAAAATCGACCGCCAGCGCAGCCACCCAAACCGGACCCGACGAGAGCAAAACCTAGTCGGCCGGGACCGCGCACGCCGAAAACAAACGGCGTCCTAGAGCAACAACCGTTCGACAGCCTCGCCAGGCGATTGATTCGGTTGAACCAGCTTGCTCTGGTATGGGATCGACGAAGAAAGAAGCGCCGGGCGCTTCCAGCCTATTGTGAATCACCCGCCAATCGGTTGGGCCGTGGTGGAGTGGCGGTTCGAGGGGGATCACGACGTGACGCCAGTTAAACCGGCCCGACTCTCAAGCCGACGAAGTTGAGGGTGATTCAGCGCGCCATTTGATCGCAAAACAGAAAGACAGCCCTTTGGCCTCAAAGCCCCCTTTCCCAACCAAGACCCAGGTCCTGGATTTCATCCGCGAAAGCAGATCGCCGGTGAGCAAGCGGGAACTCGCCCAGGCCTTCAACATCAAGGGCGACGACCGCAAAAAGCTGAAGGCTCTGCTGCAAGAGCTCAAAGACGACGGCGACCTGGATCGCAGTGGCCGGCGCAAAATGGCCGTACCAGGGCAACTGGCCCCGGTGGCGGTGCTGGAGGTTGTCGGCCCCGATCAGGACGGCGAACTGCTGGCCCGGCCAGCCACGTGGGACCGCGACGCCCCCGCGCCGAAGATCTACATGGAACAGACCGCTGGAAGTCGGGCCGTGCTGGCCTCGGGAGACCGGGTGCTGGCCCGCGTGCAGCCGCTGCAAGACGGCGCATACAGCGGCTCGGTCATTCGCAAACTCGGCGGCGGCAGCAAACGGGTGCTGGGAATCTATGAAATCACCAGCGCCGGCGGCCGACTGCGGCCGGTGGACAAGCGCGCCAAGCAGGACTACAGCCTCAGCAAGGCCGATGCCGACGGCGCAAAGCCCGGAGAATTGCTGCTCTGCGAGATCAAGTCCCAGGGTTCGCGCCATCGCGAGGCGCGGCAGGCGCAGGTGATCGAACGGCTGGGCTCGCTGGACAACCAGCGCGCCTTGAGTCTCATCTCCATTCATGAGCACGGCCTGCCCACCGAATTCACCGACAACGCGCTGGCCGAGGCCAACTCGGCCAAAGCGATTCAGCTTGGCGACCGCCAGGATTTGCGGCCCGTCCCGCTCATCACCATCGACGGCGCCGACGCCCGGGATTTCGACGACGCGGTGTTTGCTGAAGCCGATCTGTCCCCGGACAACCCCGGCGGCTGGCATCTGCTGGTCGCCATCGCCGATGTGGCCCACTATGTCCGGCCCGGCTCCTTCCTCGACAAGGAGGCGATCGAACGCGGCAATTCAGCCTATTTTCCCGATCGGGTGGTCCCGATGCTGCCGGAAGCGCTGTCAAACGGCTGGTGTTCGCTTCGCCCCGAGGAAGATCGCGGCTGCCTGGCCGTCCATATCTGGATCGACGCCGAAGGCGAAATGCGGCGGCATCGCTTCGTGCGCGGCCTGATGCGCTCGGTCGCGCGACTGACCTATGAACAGGTGCAGGCCGCCAAGGACGGCGCCGCGGACGACGGGACCGAAGCGTTGGTTCAGCCGGTCCTGCTGCCGCTCTACGGCGCCTTTGGCGCGCTGCTCAAGGCGCGCGAAAAGCGCGGCACCCTGGAGTTGGACGTCAAGGAACGGCAGATCCACATGGACGCGTCGGGCCAGGTGATCGCCATCGAGCCCCGTCAGCGGCTGGACAGCCACCGGCTGATCGAAGAATTCATGATCACCGCCAACGTCGCCGCCGCGCTGGAGTTGGAAAAACGTAGGCAACCTTGCATGTATCGGATCCATGACCAGCCCGACAAGGCCCGGGTCGAGTCCCTGCGCGAAGTCTTGGCGACGATGGGTCAAAAGCTGGCCAAGGGGCAGGTTATTCTTCCCAAGATCTTCACCGGGATCCTGGAACGGGTGGCCGACACGCCGCAAAGCGAGATGATCAGCCAACTGGTCTTGCGCTGCCAATCCCAAGCGCTCTACAGCCCGGACAACATTGGCCACTTCGGCTTGGCCTTGCCCCGCTACGCCCACTTTACCTCCCCCATCCGGCGCTATTCAGACCTGCTGGTCCACCGCGCCCTGATTCGGGGTCTGGGCCTGGGCGACGACGGATTAACCCTGGATCAGGAAGAACGCTTCAAGGAATTGGGCGAACACATCTCGATGACCGAACGGCGCGCGGCCACCGCCGAGCGCGACGCCAAGGATCGCCTTTGCGCGGCCTTCATGAGCAGCCATCTGGGCGAGGTTTTCGCCGCCCGGATCAATGGCGTGACCCGCTTTGGGCTTTTTCTCACCCTGCAGGACAGCGGCGCCGATGGCCTGGTTCCGATCTCCAGCTTGCCGGAAGACTTTTACCTGCACGACGAAAAGACCCACGCCTTGGTCGGACGCCGCTGGGGCCGGGAATATCGGCTGGGCGAACCGGTTTGGGCGCGGCTATTGGAAGCCGATCCCTTGACCGGCGGCATGGTGCTGGCCCTGGTCGAGAGCGAGGACACCAACATGAGCGCCTCGGCCCGGGACAAGACCGAAACCTCCAGTCCTTTCGCGCGCGCTCAAGCCAAGCCCGGAGGCCGTCGCGGCGAATCTGCTGGCGGCGGGCGGCCGGAAAAAAGACGTTCGGGCGGGCCGGGAAAACACCGCTCTCGCCGACGCTAAAGATGGCGCCGGCCGCCAGACGCGGCCGATTAATCCGATCTTTACCCGCGCCGCCGTCAAATGATCCAACACGCGCTCGGACCACGGCGCCGATCCATCTGGTGGCGGATGAGGCGCGACAGGCTCGACGCCCCAGGCGCTTCTTTCTCGGTCGATCACACGCTAGGACTGGACGGGCGGGATTGTTTGGTTGTTCTATAAGGCCTAGATAATATTTTTTTGCCACCGCTGACGTCGCCGCCGGCGATTGCGATCAAGGACAGGGAAATTGCGCGACCGCGCCAAAGAGTTAACCGATAACTCTCCGGCTCAGACCTGGGGTCTATTTCGACGATTGCGCCTTCGCGCAAGCGTGAACAATCGGCTTGCGCTGCTGTCTCTTGGCTTGACCTCCCTGCTGCTGGTCTCCTGCGCCAGCAGCTACCAGCCGGACAACGGCGGCGATTTCGACGCGCGCTTTGCGGAGGTAATGTTCAGCCGCGGCTACAAAAACGTGCAATCGATCTATATCGAAGAAGTGCCCCCGGAGCGGTTGGTGATGAATGGCCTGAAGGGCCTGCAAGACCTGGACGACAAGGTGGTTTTCCGCCGTGACGGCGCGCAGATCGTGCTGGCCTATGACGGTATTCCACGGGCGCGTTATCCCCTTCCGACGGCCGGAAATTTGGACGATTGGTCGGACCTTACGGTGGCCTTGGTGGAAAGCAGTCGCCGCGAATCGTCGCGCATCAATCAGGCGTCGAGGGAAGAAATATACGAGAGTTTTTTCGACAACGTCACCGGTCAACTGGACAACTTCTCGCACTATGCCTCCCTGGAGGAGGCGCGGCAGAACCGCGCCAGTCGGGATGGCTTCGGCGGCATTGGCGTGCGCATTCGCGTTGAGGACGAGGGTGTTCGTGTGGTCAGCGTCATGGACGACACCCCGGCCCAAAAATCCGGCTTGCGGAACAACGATCTGATCGTCGCGGTGGGCGGCGCCTCGGCGCTGTTGCTGAAACAGCGCGAGGCGGTTTCCTACCTGCGGGGCCCGATTGGTAGCCAGGTCATGGTCACGGTCAGGCGGCAGGGCCAAAGCCTTCCCCTCGACATCTCCATCACCCGACAGCACGTGGTGCCGCAGACGGTCAAATTTCAGCGGCGCGGCGCCGTCGCCTATCTGCGGCTCAGCGGGTTTAACGCCGATACCACGCGCGCGCTCAAGCAGGCCATCCTGCAAGCCCAAAAGCAGATGGGACCGGAACTCAAGGGCTATATTCTCGACATGCGCAACAACCCCGGCGGTATCCTGGCCGAGGCCATTACCGTCTCCGACCTCTTCATCTCCAAGGGGCGCATCGTGTCCACCGGCGGCCGCCATCAAGACAGCCAGCAGATCTTCAATGCCGGCGACCAGGATCCGCTGATCGACAACAAGCCCCTGATCGCTCTGGTTAACGGCAACTCAGCCTCGGCGGCGGAAATTGTCGCCTCCGCGCTGCAGGACAGCAATGTCGCGATCGTCGTCGGCAGCAACTCCTACGGCAAAGGCACGGTGCAAAGGGTGTTGGACATGCCAAACGCTGGCGAACTGACCCTGACCTGGGCCCGCTTTTACGCCCCATCCGGCTATGCCTTGCACCGTCGTGGCGTGCTGCCCGACATCTGCACCTCAACCGAAGGCGCCAACAGCCGAAATATCGTCGAGCGTCTGAGGCACGGCCAGCTCAGCTTCAGCCGCCAGATTCAACAGCTCAATATCAACACCAAAGACGAGGTGGCCTTGGAGGCCTTCCGCGAGCTCTGCCCGCAGCGGCAAAGCGAAAACGATCTAGACCTGGAGGTGGCCTCCCGGCTAATCGAGGATCCCGTGCTCTATGCCCAGGCAAAGGGCCTATCGCGCGACACCGCCGCCAAGCCCGGCGATCAACTGTCCCAGTTGCGCTGAAGCGCCGCGCAATCGGGAGCGCGCCGCGCCGTGCCGACTTGCCGCGCCCGGCCGATCAGCGATGAAAGGCTGATTGTTCCGCGCCCCGGCCATCGGCTATGCTGGAGTCGGTTCGGTTTAAAACTCACTTGGTGATGCCGTTTGCACCGTGACTCGGCCCCTGATCACGCCATGGGCGGCTGCTTGGCGACCGAGTCGCCGCGTCAAGTGTTGCTTTTGCCGTCGATTACACGCTCGAAACCCCTTCGCACCCGGCGTCAGGAACCCTGCTTTACATGCCCGACCATACCACCCGCCAATCCCGCGTCCTTGCCCGTCCCGTCACGCCGCGGGCCGCCGCCTCGGTGGTTGCGCTGCGCGAAGGCCGGCAGGGGCTGGAGGTGCTGATGGGGCAGCGCAGCCCACAAGCCCGCTTCATGCCCGGCGTGTTCGTTTTTCCCGGCGGTTCGCTCAGCCCGGAAGATGGGGTGGCCAGCGGCTTCGCCGAACCGTTGATCCAGCCGACCGGCGATCAGCAGAGCGAAACCCACAAGAAATTTGCCCACTTCGTTCGCGCCGCCCTGCGTGAAACCTTGGAGGAAACCGGAACCCTTCTGGCGCAACCGGGACAGACCTGGCGGTCCTCGGCAACGCCCCCGGCCGCCAGGGGGCAGGCAGCGGACGTCTGGAGTTGTTATCGCCACGCCGGGCTGGTGCCGGCCTTTGCCTCGCTGCAACTGATTGCCGAGGCGACAACGCCCAACGGCCTGCCGATCCGTTTTCACAGCCGCTTTTTTCTCTGCCGCTCGCCGCTTACCAAACAGGTCATGGCCGGCGATGGCGAACTCCTGGCGGTGGCCTGGCGGCCGCTCGGGAAACTTTCCCATCTTCCAATGGCAGATGTAACCGAAGCGGTCTTGCATGAAGCCAGCCAACAGTTTAGGAAGAGCGGGCCCGGTGAGATACGCCGGATAACCTACTCAAACAGCGGTTTGCGCGTGGAATAGCCAAACCGGAGCCACGGGGCTTGACTTCCCGGTTCCGGGCGCTATGTTCCGCCCCTTGAATTTTGCTGTCGCGCTTGAAGGATGAGCTTATGGCCAAGCCAGTTACGCAGTGGATTAAGCTGGTCAGCACTGCTGACACCGGCTACTTCTACGTCACGAAAAAGAACCCACGGAACATTACCGAGAAGATGGTCTTCCGGAAGTATGATCCGAAAGTTCGAAAGCACGTCGAGTTCAAAGAATCCAAGATGAAGTAATTCATCGGATTTTGCGAATTTAAAACGGCCGCCCCTATGGGGCGGCCGTTTGTCTTTCCGACCGCTTCCGTCCAACGATCCCCAATCGGTCCCCAATCCGGGCTACCAGCCTGGCGACCGTCTGGCGCCGACCGCGCGCCCCGCTGCGCCCCCGGATGTATCCCCCAGGCGTGTCGCCGCGCGGACGCGGCAAGCGAATCTAAACCGGAGTGGCTTGTTGATGGGCCAGTTCGGCAACCACAACGCGGTTCCGCCCGGCCCGCTTGGCCTTATACAGCGCTTCGTCGGCCTGTTGAATTAACGTGTTCGCGGTTTCATTGGGATCCAGCGTCGTCACCACCCCGGCGGAAATCGCCACCGTCAAGGCCCGGGTGCCGCTGTCGACTTGAAAGGGCACGGAACAGACGATCTCCCGCAAGCGATCAGCCACCATCAACGCGTGCTCCGGCGCGGTGCCCGGCATAATCAGGACAAACTCCTCGCCGCCATAGCGGGCCAGAAGATCAAAGGGCCGCACATTGTCCATGACCCGTTCGGCCAGGCTGGTCAGCACGTCGTCCCCGACGGCGTGACCGTAGGTGTCGTTGACCGCCTTAAAGTTATCGATGTCGAACATCATGATCGAAACCGGCTTGCCGTCGTCGGCAATTTCCATCAGGCGGCGATCCAGATGGGCATTGAGATAACGGCGATTGAAAGCACCGGTCAGCGCGTCGGTGTAAGCCATGGAGACGCTGCGCTCAAGCATGGTGCGCAGGCGACGATGATAGCGCCGCCAGCGCACCTGGGTGCGCACCCGCGCCAGAAGCTCGTTTCGATCGATCGGCTTAAAGAGGTAATCGGAGACGCCCAGGTCCAAACCCTTGGCAAGTCGCGGCAGGTCAACATCATCCAACACCAGCAGCACCGGCATATGGCGGGTTTTTTCGTGGCTGCGCAGCAAGCTGCTGAACCGCAAGCCATCCTGCCCCTGGACCTCCAACCCGACAATCGCCAAGTCCAACTTGTCGTTGTCCAGGGCAATGTCCAGGGCTTCGTCACAGTCATTGACCAGTTGAACGGTGTATCCGGCGTTGCGCAGTTGGCTGCTGGTTCGCTGCGCATGGTAGGGCTCGCCATCGACCACCAAAATGTTGGCCTGGACATCGTCGTCGTCTTCGCCCAAGGGATCGCGCCCCAAGGTCTGCTGGCGAGTCCGCAGCTCATCCATCAGGGTTTTGAGTCGCACCAACGAGCGCACGCGCGCGAACAGCGCAATATCGTTAACCGGCTTGGAGAGAAAATCATCCGCACCGGCCTCAAGCCCCCGCACCCGATCGGACACATCGCTTAAAGCGGTGATCATGACGACGGGGATAAAGCGGGTTTCGGGATCGCTTCGCAGCCGTTGGCACACCTCGAAGCCGTCCATCCCGGGCATCATCACATCAAGCAGGATGAGATCGGGCGCCTCTTCCTTAGCAATCTTAAGCGCACTGGGACCGTCATAGGCCTTAAGAACGTCAAAATATTCCGCCATCAACTTCGCTTCGAGAAGTTTCACATTGGGCGGGATATCGTCGACGACGAGAATCCGTGCAGTCATAATTGTCCTACTGGTGGCCGGCCAGTTAGCTCAGAAAACGCCCAACCGTTTCCAAGAAACTGGTAACAGAAATGGGCTTGGCAATGTAAGCTTCACAACCGCCTTCGCGAATTTTCTCTTCATCGCCTTTCATCGCAAAGGCCGTTACCGCAATCACAGGAATGGACCGAAGATTATCGTCCTCCTTGATCCATTTGGTCACTTCCAAACCTGAAACCTCTGGCAACTGAATGTCCATCAGGATCAAATCCGGCCGGTGCTCCCTGGCGATACGCAAGGCTTCCATGCCGTCTTTCGTTTGCAGGATGTTGTAGCCATGGGCCTCCAGCAAATCATGAAAGAGCTTCATATTGAGATCGTTGTCCTCGACGACCAATACGGTTTTGGCCGCTGAAGCCTCGGAATCACCGTTCTTGCTTTGCAGCTGATTGTCCGATTTCATCGGATGTTGTTCTCCTACGCCCAGCCCAGTTTATTCGTTGTCTTGGTCGGTTATCCTAACCAAGTTACCGGCACTACTCTACTGCTTACCTTATAAGAACCTAATAGTGGTTAAGGAATAATGAGAATTCGGTTTTAAAATGGCTAAAATTGGTAGAATTGGCTTGGATCTGGGCGGCACAAAAATCGCCGGCCTTCTATTGGATGCGAGCGGGCGCCCGCTCGCTGAAAAACGAATCCAATCACCGCGCGACGATTACCGCGCCACGCTGGATGCGTTGGTCGCCCTGGTGAAGGATCTGGAGAACCAATCGGGCTGTCGCGCATCGGTCGGACTGGGGATTCCCGGCAGCCTTTCTCCCGCCACCGGACTGGTCAAGAACGCCAACTCCACCTGGTTGATCGGACGCCCGCTGGACCAGGACCTCAGCGGTCTGCTTCGGCGCCCGGTCCGACTGGACAATGACGCCAACTGCTTTGCCCTGTCCGAGGCCATCGACGGCGCGGCGGCGGGGCTGCCGGTGGTCTTTGGCGTGATTCTCGGAACCGGCGTCGGCGGCGGCCTAGTGGTGGATCAGAAGGTGCTCAAGGGGCTGGACGCGGTGACCGGTGAATGGGGCCACAACCCCCTACCCCGGATGACCGACGCCGAACGACCCGGCCCTTCCTGCTATTGCGGCAGAAACGGCTGCAATGAGACCTTCCTCAGCGGCCCGGCGCTGGCCGGCGACGCAGGGGCCGGGTGCGCGGTCGAAGTGGTCAAGCGGGCCGAACAGGGAGATCCCGACGCCCAGGCGGCGCTGGCGCGGCACCTGGAACGTCTGGCGCGCGCCCTGGCTGGCGTGATCAACCTGCTGGACCCCCATGCTATCGTCCTCGGCGGTGGTCTGTCCAAGATGCCCCAGCTTTACCAGCAACTGCCCGGGCAGCTGGCGCCGCATGTATTTTCCGACCGGGTCATGACCCCCATCCTGCCACCGCGCTTCGGCGACGCCAGCGGCGTCCGCGGCGCCGCCTGGCTGTGGCCCGAGGCGGAACTGGAAGCCGGATTGGGATAGGTCGCTTGACCCCCCTCAAGCACGGGATCGGACGGGGCATACCAGCCGGACATTGGGGTCGGCCAGGAGGATAGGAACAGGTGATGGCGACGCAAAGATCCGCGCGAAAATCCGCCGGGAACAACACCGCCCGGCCGCAAACCTCATCCGCGTCGCCCCGTCGCCGCGCCAACCGCGCCAGGATAGATAGGTAAACCCGTGCCCAGCCTCTGCCGCGATTGTTTTCATTGTCTGGACGCGCCCGAGCCGCCGCGGCGCTGCCCGGGCTGTCGCGGCCACCGCCTGATCAGCCACCCTGAGCTGTTTGAATTGACCATGGCGCACTTGGATTGCGACGCCTTCTACGCCGCGGTCGAAAAGCGCGACAATCCCGCGCTGCGCGACAAGCCGGTGATCATTGGCGGCGGAACGCGCGGCGTTGTCGCGACCGCCTGCTATGTGGCCCGGCTGTACGGCGTCCGCTCGGCCATGCCGGCCTTCAAAGCGCGACAGCTCTGCCCCGACGCCGTGGTTCTCAAGCCGGACATGGCGAAATATCAAGCCGTCGGCCTGCAAATCCGCGACCTGATGCGCGCCCTAACGCCCCTGGTCGAGCCGCTGTCGATCGACGAAGCCTTTCTCGACCTCTCCGGCACGGAAAGGTTGCATGGCGGCGCGGCGGCCGAAACCCTGGTGCGGCTGGCCAAGAAAATCGAGACCGACATCCGAATCACCGTGTCCATCGGCCTCAGCTACAACAAGTTCCTGGCGAAGGTGGCGTCTGATCTGGACAAACCGCAAGGCTTCGCGGTGATCGGTCGCGCCGAGGCCGAGAGTTTCCTTGCCGAACAACCGGTGTCTTTGTTGTGGGGGGTGGGCAAGGCGCTGCAACAGACCCTGCTCAGCGATGGCATTCGGCTGATTAAGGATCTAAGGCCGTTTGACGAGAATGAGCTGCTGCTGCGCTATGGCGCCATCGGCAAGCGGCTCCACGGCTTCGTCCGAGGCCAGGACAGCCGCCAGATCCAGTCCAGCAGCCCGGCAAAGTCGATTTCCGCCGAAACCACGTTCCAGGAGGATCTTCGGGATCTGACCATACTACAACAGCAACTCTGGCCGCTCTGCGAGAAGGTTTCGGCCCGACTAAAAAAGTCCGAGCTGGCCGGCCACACCATTCAACTCAAGCTGAAGACAAGTGACTTCAAGCTGCTGAGCCGCAGCCGCCGCTTGAGCGACCCAACCCAACTGGCGACCTTTATCTATCAGGAAGGATGCCAACTGTTGGCGCCGCAGGTTAAGGGCCGCGCCTTTCGCCTGATCGGTATCGGTGTGAGCGATTTGAAGCCCGGCAAGCTGGCGGATCCGCCGGACCTTCTCGACCCCGAACGAAACCGCCGCAAGAAAATCGAAGACGCCATGGACCAGGTTCGTCAGAAGCTGGGGTCCGACATGATAAAGAAGGGGCGGTCATTGTAATAACAACGCGTTACACAAGTTTGTTGCTTTATCAAACAAACCCTCAGCAGGCCATTTTCGGCAGATATTCCAACTCTTTCAGTCGGGCTTGAATGGCAAAATCGCCGTAGTCGAACACAAAGGTTTCCACCACGCCGTTCTGGAACAGGCGCAGCTTCTGCTCCTGCAGCGGCTCGCTGCTTTGCTGCAACGGCGAAAAATAAGCCAGATTCAGTCCCCAGGAGGGTTGGCCCTGCAATGCCTTGAGTTCCACCGGCTGGAAGTGATCGGCGGCCGGAAAGGCTGAAATATCGGCCAAGCCGCCTTCTTCGGCCGTGCCGTCAAACACCGTCCGCATCAACGGCAGGTCGCCCCGCGCCAGGGCGCGCAGAATGCTGAGACTGTGCCAGGTGGGAAAAAGCGTGCCTTTCGGCAGGTCGATCGTCTGTTGCGCCGGCTGCGTGAAGGTCGCCACGCCGGCGCCGCCAATGGCGTCCAACGTCGCGGTTCCGCTGATTTCCTCGCTCTCGGCGCTGTCCGACAACCGCTTCATAAAAAATTTGAACGACAGGCCGTCCTTGGCCTCCCAGGAGCGCAGCAGCCAACCGAAGTTGATTGCGCTTCCGGTGGCGCGCTGCAAGGAAACCTTCACCTTATGGCTGACGGTCCAGCCTTGGCACGCATCGGCCCATTCAAACGCCATTTGACCGCGCGCGCCGGTGATGTCGCTGCCTTCACGGCTGTTGAGCAGGGTCAACTCATAGGTCGCGCGATGGCTCTGCAGCCGGTCCAAGACCGGTCCAAAGGCCGCCCTGGCGGCGGCATCGGTTGCGGCGGTGACCGAGGGAGCCCAGAACGAGACCGCCAGGGTGATCGCCAATCCGACAGCGCCCGACGTCGCGGCGGCGCGCCCCTTGGTCAAGGGGGCGGCGAACTTCGGAACGAAGTTGGAGCAAAAATTCAACACCTTGTCTTTCCCTTTTAGCCATCCCTGTTGCATGATCTTCCCGCTGGCCGCTCGCAAGGCGCATCGGCTGTCGCGCCCCCTGTGATGTCCGCTGGCCCACTGAACAGACCAGTCGACCGGCCCGCCGTGGGATTACTTGGCCAAGCGGCGCGACGCCGGCAACCCGGTCAATAAAACCATAGTCGGTGACGGGCCTGGGAAAAAGCCGCTTTCTGAGCGACCCGTCGCCGCTGGCGCGCCCGCCGACGCCAAAACCGGGCGCGCCAATTGACGACCGGATGAAAACGATGCAGTGAAGCGGTCTCTCTTGTGCCGGACCAGCCAAACAGTCAGGCTCTGACGAGCGACGCAACAAGTCGGCTTCTTGCAACAGACAGGACAGATAAAAAACCCATGAGCGCACGTCCAAAAATTCTGGTTTCCCGCCATATGCCCGCCGCCGTCGCCCAACGCATGACGCGCGACTACGACGTCACGAGCTTTCCCGACGACCAGGCCCTCAGCGCCGCGCAAATCATTGCGGCGGCCAAGGGACAAACCGGCCTGCTGATCTGCTCGACCGAGAAAATCACCGCCGACGTGGTCGCCCAACTGCCCGACAGCGTGAAAATCATCGCGACCTACTCCGTCGGACACGAGCACATCGACCTGGACGCCGCCGCCGCCCGGGGCATCATCGTGACCAACACGCCCGATGTGCTGACCGACGCCACCGCCGATATCACCCTGCTGTGCCTGCTTGGCGCTGCCCGACGGGCGCACGAGGGCCAGGAGATGCTGCGCCAGGGCCGCTGGGATGGCTGGAGCACCACGCAACTTTGCGGCGTGCAGGTAACCGGGAAAAGACTGGGTATCCTCGGCATGGGGCGCATTGGACAGGCCGTCGCCGACCGGGCGCGGGGCTTCAACATGACCATTCACTATCACAACCGCACCCGCCTTCACGCCGACCTGGAACGGGGGGCGATCTATCACGACACGCCCGAGGCGCTGCTGCCGCATTGCGACTTTCTGTCGCTGAACTGTCCGGCAACCAAGGAAACAACCAATTTCATTAATCGGGAGACCCTGGCGCTGTTGCCCGAGGGGGCCGTGGTGGTCAACACGTCGCGTGGCCCGGTGATCGATGATGACGCGCTGATCGAGGCCTTGAACACCGGCAGGATTTCCGCCGCCGGCCTGGATGTCTTTAACGGCGAACCCCGGATCGATCCACGCTACCGGACAATCGAAAACGCCTTCCTACTGCCGCACATGGGCAGCGCCACGACAGAAACCCGCAACGCGATGGGCTTCACCTGCCTGGACAATCTGGATGCCTTTTTTGCCAACAAGAAGCCGCCGCACGCTCTGACCTGAGGCGGCAAGCTTGACCCGGCAGAAACTTCCAGGGCGCGACTTTTTCCTTGGATTTCGGCGTTCCAGAAACCGGAAATAACGCCGGACTGCTTGAAAAAGTCCGCTTTTCTAAAGTGGCATAAAAGTTGCTGAGGTTACGCACCGTCTCATCTTTCCTTGATCGGGGTGCGAAAAGTGCTTGAACCTCATCTCTTTTCCTCAGTGCAAACTGAATTCGCCGAGTCCGCGCGCGAAGGCCTGACCAAAGCCTGTGACCAATTGCGTGAACTCTCGCTGAGCAAGCAAATCGACCATCGCCACCGCGCTTCCGTCGAAGCGCTGCTCACCACGGCGGCGGAAGCCGAGCAACAGATGATCGAGCAGGCCCGGCGCATCCGCCAATTGGAGAGCCTTTCCTATACCGATGAACTCACCGGAGTGTTGAACCGGCGCGGCTATCAGATGGTTTTCCGCCGGGAACTGGCGGACGCCGGACGCCATAGCCGTGATGGGATCCTGCTGCTCTGCGATCTCAATCACTTCAAGAACATCAACGACACCTACGGCCATATGGCCGGTGACGCGGCGTTGCAATCGGTGGCCGATCGGCTGCGTTCCTCCGTGCGGGCCGGCGATTATGTGGCGCGCATCGGCGGCGACGAATTCGCCGTGGTGATGCCCCGCACGCCCCGCCGGGAAGTTCCCAAGCTGGTGCAAAAACTGGAAAAGCTGGTGAATTACCACATGGTGGACTGGGGCGGGCACCAGATCCCGATCTCCGCCGCCATGGGCTTTCAGGTTTTTGGACCGCGCAGCAACGCTGAAGCCCTCATGCACCAAGCCGACCAAGCGCTCTATCAAGACAAGAAAGAGCGGGTCTGCTTTGCGCCGGACAGCAGGGAAGCCAACATGCAGCGGGCCAAGCTGGTAAAGACGCAGGCGGCAAACAATTAACCCGAACGGCCCGTCGATGGATTTTTTCGCCCGATCCGACACCAGCGGATCGGGCGAAAATCCTTCTCGGCTCAGCCTGGGCGATCTTCGCCGGCGGGCGTCTCGACCGACGTCACCATCGCGTCGATCAGGGTCGCCAGATTGAGGGCGCCAATCGTTCGGTCCTTCCCATCGACGATCCGTGCGACGCGGCTCTCCGACTGGTTCATGATCCGCATGGCGTCTTCAAGCTGGGTGCCTTGACGGATCGGAACGCTATCGGCGGCCGGTGCGGCGGTGGCATCCATGATGGTTTCCACCCGGATGACCCGGCCGCGATTGACCTCACGCACGAAGCGGGCAATGTAGTCATCGGCCGGCTGCAGCACGATCTCCTGACCGCTGCCCTGCTGAACCACCTCGCCGTCGCGCAACACGGCGATGCGGTCGCCCAATCTCAACGCCTCGTCCAGATCATGGGTGATGAACACGACCGTCTTGCGGATTTCTTTCTGCAGGTCGAGCAGGACGCTCTGCATATCCATCCGGATCAACGGGTCGAGCGCCGAGAAGGCCTCGTCCATCAGCAGGATCGGCGCGTCGTTGGTCAGCGCCCGGGCGAGGCCGACCCGCTGCTGCATCCCGCCCGAAAGCTGGTTGGGATAGCGTTTCTCAAAGCCCTTAAGGCCGACGCGCTCGATCCAGCGCATTGCCGTGTCGACCTGTTGCGCCCGCGCGATGCCCTGCACCTCCAGCCCGTAGACGGTGTTCTCCAAAACGTTGCGATGCGGCAGCAAGGCGAACTTCTGGAAGACCATCGCTGTCTCATGGCGCCGGAACTGAAGCAACGCGGCTCTGTTCATTTGAACCACATCGGTGCCGCCCACCAGCACCTCGCCCGCGGTCGGGTCGATCAACCGGTTAATGTGCCGGATCAACGTCGACTTGCCGGAGCCCGACAGCCCCATGATAACCTGGATCGACCCCTCCGGCATGGTGATATTGATATCACGCAAGCCCAGGACATGGTGGTGTTCCTCGTTCAGTTCGGTCTTGGTCATGCCATCGCGAACGCGATCGATATAGGCTTGCGGCTCGGGTCCGAAGATCTTGTAAAGATTGCGGATCTCGATACCGCCGTCTGGCGCGCCCTCAGCCATGAACCACCTCCAGGTGCTTTTGCAGCCGCTTGCCGTAGGCCTGGCTGACGCGGTCAAAGATGATGGCGATGCCGACGATGGCCAAGCCGTTAAACATACCCAGCGTGAAGTACTGGTTGGAAATTGCCTTCAACACCGGTTGCCCCAAGCCCTGAACCCCGATCATCGAGGCGATGACCACCATGGCCAGCGCCATCATGATCGTCTGGTTGATGCCCGCCATGATGGTGGGCAGGGCCAGCGGCATCTGCACGTTCTTCAAGCGTTGCCAGTTGGAGGATCCGAAGGCGTCGGCCGCCTCCAGCATGTCCGGATCGACCATCCGAATGCCCAAGTTGGTCAGTCGGATGATCGGCGGAATGGCGTAGATGACGACCGCGATCAGCCCCGGCACCTTGCCGATGCCCAACAGCATGACCACCGGAATCAGATAGACGAAGCTCGGCATGGTCTGCATCACGTCGAGCACCGGATTCACCAGCCTCTGCACCCAGTTCGATTTGGCCATCAGAATGCCGATGGGGATGCCGAAGACGATCGACAGCACGGTGCTGACGAAGATGATCGAGATCGTCTTCATCGTGTCTTCCCACATGCCGAAATAGCCGATCAGCAGCAGCGTGATGATGGTGCCCGGAACGAATTTCCAATTGCGGCTGGCCAGCCAGGCGATGCCGGCGATCACCAGCACAATGATCGGCCAGGGCGTCTGGGTCATAATGCGCTCCGACTGGATCAGAAAATACTGCAGCGGATCGAAGAAACTCTCGATCGCGTCGCCATAGGCGCGAGTGAAATTGCGGAATCCTTCGTCGATCGCCTTTTTCAGAGCCCGCAGGCTGTCATCGTCCATATTCGGAAAGGATGTGAGCCAATCCATTCTGCCTCCAGCGGTTGTTCGAACATAAAAAAGCGGCGGGACCTGTCCCGCCGCCTCGAGTTATCTGCGCCTTAGTTGAGGGCCGACTTGACCTTCTCCGCCACCTCGGCCGAGACCCATTGGGTCCACAAATCTTCGTTGTTCTTGAGGAAATAGCGCGCACCCTCTTCGCCGGTGGCCTGGTTGTCGGTCATCCAGGCGAGCAGCTTGTTAACGGTGGCGTTGGACCAGGAGCGGGCGCGGAAATATTCCATCGCCGGACCGGCGCGCTCAGCGAATTCGGTCGTCACCAGGGTTTCCACGCTGTCTTTCGGCCAGTCGTTCGGCACCGGATCGGCGCAATCGGCCACGGTGTTGCAGCGGTCCCATTCTTCCGCGTTAAACGGCACGCCATGTTCCAGCTTCACCATGTCGTACTTGCCCAGGATGCTGGTCGGCGCCCAGTAGTAGCCCATCCAGCCTTCGCCGCGCTCGTTGGCCTTGGCCAGCGAGCCGTCCAGCCCGGCCGAAGATCCCGAGTCGACCAGCACGAAGCCCTTGTCCTCGGCGCCATAGGCCTTGAAGAGCTGTGACGTCACCACCGTGCCGCCCCAGCCCTGCGGGCCGTTCACGACAGCGCCCTTGGACTCGTCCTCGGGCGCCGGAAACAGGTCCGGGCGGGCCAGCGCATCCTCAATCGTTTTGATCTCGGGGTTGGCCTCCACCAGATATTTCGGCACGAACCACCCCTGCACGGCGCCATCCGACAACGCCGGGCCAGCCGAGACGATCTTGCCGGCCTCGATGCCGGAATTGACCACGTCGGGCAACAGGTCGACCCAGCCTTCCGGCGCGACGTCAGGCTGACCTTTTTCAATCATCGAAGTAAGCGTGGGAACGGTATCGCCGACGATGACTTCGGCATCGCAGCCGTAGCCTTCCTCAAGGATATACTGGTCGACGGAGGCCAGCACTTCGGCCGACTGCCAGTTCATGCTGGCGATGACGACCGAGCCACATTCCTGCGCCAGCGTGACGCTGGCTCCTCCTGACACCATGGCAGCAGCCAGTGCGGTCGAAATAACTAGGCGTTTCATCATGTATCCCCCTTTTGGTAATCAGAACGGATCGGTCAATCCCGGCGCTCCAGGACCTGCGGCGAATGTGTCACCTCACAAAACATTCGTCATCCCGATAATGGCCTTGCGGCGCGGATTATCCCTTGCGATCCTGCGACAAATCGTAGCGAGTATTGGTAAGACATCGGCCTTTGAAGACGTCGCAGACATCTAAGCCGGTTACGTCCAGCTTTGCCTGTGGCCAGGCCCTTGGAGATCCACTCCGCTACGATGTAAAACGCCATAGTAAGTATTTCAGCAAAATCCTTTGATGATGGTAGCGACGGTAATTTTGCTGATGCCGACGTCTTGGGCGATCTTGCGCCGGCGCCGACCTTGCTTGTCGGCCTATCCGGACTTTCCACCGAACATGTGGAGGGAAGGCAAAGTCGCGGGTCAAGCCACCCCGCCGGGTGACGCCGTTTCGACCGACCCGGCGCCCGCGCGACGATTTCATTTCGCCGAAGGTTGCCTTACTCTTTGCGCCATGAAATTTCCCCGCACCCTTCGACTTGACCAATCGGACCCGCAGGTTTTTCCGGCGGCCGCCGAGCCTGGCGAATGGGCCATACCCGGGAGCTTCGCCTTTGCCGACAGCGCCCCCGAGGCCATCACCGGCAAGGCGCAGCAGGCTTTCGCCAACGGCTGGCTTGGTTTGGAGTCCTTTGGTCGCGCCACGCTGGTGGAGGTCGCCGACATCACCGACGCGGAATTGGCCAGGTTGATTGAGCGCCTGGCGCAGCATTTCCTATCCAACTACCACGCCCCGGACTTGGCCCAGGCCCTTCCCGTGGCCCGCGCCGAGATCGACGACGCCGCCTCGCTTTGCCCGCACAAGGTTCACACCCTTCTGGCCATCGAGCGCCTGATCAACCCGGCGGGGGAAATTGTCGAACGGGTTCGGGTGGTCGAACCGCAACGAGCGCAAGAACACACCCGAATTTGGTGATCAAGCCGCCGAAGGCGGCGAGAGGCACAAAATCATCGGCTCGGGTCCATTCCGCCGCCAAGGCTTCTTGGCCCGCCGATCACGCGCGCGCCGGCTAGTTTTCGAAGGGCAGCTTCCGATTCTTGTCGGCATTGTCCAATATGCCCGTCGGCTCCTGCTGGGTGATGCAGTGGATTCCTCCCCCGCCTTCCAAGATCGGCAAGACCTGGATCTGCGCCACTTCACGATCCGGAAAGGCCTTGCTGAGAATATCGAACGCCTTGTTGTCCGCCGAATCATCGTCGAAGCTGGGCATCACCACGCCACCGTTGGGAAGGTAGAAATTGACATAGCTGAGCGCCAGCCACTCTCCGGTGTGGCGGCGGCGCGGCTTGGGCGACGGCAATTCCAGGATGCTCAAGGCTCGACCCTTGGCGTCGGTTGCGGCCTCCAGGGCGGAAAGATTGGAGCGATAGTTGGCATAGTTAATGTCGGCCTTGTCGCCGGGGGCCTGCACGATGACCTCACCAGGCCGCAGGAAGCAGGCCACATTGTCGACATGCCCATCGGTTTCATCGCCGACCAATCCGAACGGCAACCAGATCACCTTTTTGGTTCCGGTAAAGGCCAGGAGCTCGATCTCAACCTCATCCCGACTTAAACCCGGGTTGCGGTTGTCGTTGACGATCGACGGTTCAACCACCAACAGGGTGCCCTCGCCATCGGTGTGGATCGCGCCGCCCTCGGTCACCAGCGAGGTCGGATAGTGATCGGCCTGGATGTGACGAATCAGTTCGCCGGCAAGCGCGGCATCCTGATCATAGGGCTGGTAGCGCTCGCCCCAGGCGTTGAAGGTCCAATCCACGCCCGCCAGATTGCCCGCCCCGTCGATCAAGAAGGTCGGCCCGTTATCCCGAGTCCAGGAATCGTCATGACTGAGCGACAGTGTCCCCACGCCATTGCCGCAGCGAATCGAGACCTCGGCGACATTTTCCGGATTGGCGATCATGGTGACCGGTTCAAAGCCCGCGATGGCCGAAGCCACCTCCGCATAGGCGTCTCTGACCAGATCCAGGTCATCGCCCCAGGCTTCCTCCCGGCACGGCCAAGCCATCCAGCAGCGGCGGTGTGGCGCCCATTCGGCGGGCATGAAGTAGCCGTCTTTAAAGGGTCGGCGATGCTGGGTCATTCCACGTCCTCAAGGTTGTTTGCCGCGACCGGGCAGACCAAGAACGCGGGAGTCTAGGTGAGGCGCGCGCGGCTGTCTACAGGACCCTGCCATGCACCCGACGGTGGCCCCCGACGCGGCAATCGGCCGCGCCGCGCGGCGCCGGGCAACAGCCGAGGTTAACCGTTGATTTCGCTATGAGTAAGAAGTTTCCGGCGGGCCTCGACCCGAGGCGGGTCCCCGGCCTGTTCCGCGCCCGCCGACGTCGCAACGTCAGTGGTTTCGCTGGCTTCGGTGGCTTCGCTGGCTTCGGTGACTTCGCTGACTTCGCTGGCAAGAAAACCCAGCGGTGGAAGATCACGCCGACCCAGGTCGGACGTCGCCGCGCGCCGGCGATTGAATCCACTCCCCACCGGGGTAAGGTCATCGGCGGCATAGGTCAGATTGGCAAGCCCAGACCCGGCGGCCAACCCGGCAGCGGCGATGGCGCCGCCTTCCCCGTCACCGCTTTCTTCTTCCAGCGATGCGGACCAAGGCTCGGAGGGCGGAGACCAAGGGATTTGCGCCTGAAGGGTCCAGGGTTCACTGGGATAATTGAAAAAATCTTCCGACCCGCGCTGTGAAACCAGCGACGCTACGGTTGAATAGCGAATGACGCGCGCTTCGGCCAATTCCAGCGTGGCGTCGTCCGGCAGCGGCTCCAAAGTGGCCGCGGCGGTCTGGTAGTCCTGCTCTTCAACGCAGAAGCTGCCCTTTTCCAACACCCGAACCACCGAGCAGTCGGCTTGCAACAGTGCGGACAATCCATGGTCGGTGACGGTCTTGCCGCTGACCATATAACTACCGGTATCCAAGGCGAGACTGGCCACGGCAATAACAGGAGGGATCGCGGCGACACAGCCCGACAGGACAAAGAGGCTCACACCCGCCACACCCCAAGTTTTCATGTCCCCGTCCCCCCGGCACCCGTCCAGCAGCTTTTTCCACTGTTGGATTCAACCACGCCGGAATCGACCGGGTCAAGAAATTATCCGAACTATTACCTAATAAATGCCGATTAATACAAAAAGAAACAGCGCCGCCGCACAAAGCGCGTGACGCTGTTCCTATCTTCATCCACTTGGTTTTCTTTATGAAAGATAGAACTTTCTTTCATAAGATAGTGTGTCTGAACGCCAATCGATAAAAAACCATTGCTCGGACCGTGCACACCGCTTCTTTCGATCACCGGCGGACGCCATCTTCTATTTTGGCGCCGCCCCGATACTTTGCGCGGCCCGGCGCGTTAATCAGCCTCGGTGGTTTTCCGTTCCTCCAGCGGGTCGGACTTGTCGACCTTAACGGGCGGCAGGGACAATTTCAGATGCAGTTCCTTCAGGCGTTCCGGCTCCACTTCGGCCGGGGCCTTCATCATCAGGTCTTCCGCTTTCTGGTTCATCGGGAAAACAATGATCTCGCGAATGTTTGGTTCGTCAGCCAGCAGCATGACGATACGGTCGATCCCCGGCGCCGAGCCCCCATGCGGCGGCGCGCCGAAGCGCAGCGCCGAAAACAGGCCGCCAAAGCGCGACTCAACCTCGTCGGCGGCATAGCCGGCAATCTCGAACGCCTTGATCATCACCTCGGGCAGGTGGTTGCGAATGGCGCCGGAGGAAAGCTCGACGCCATTGCAAACGATGTCGTATTGAAACGCCTTGATGGTCAGCGGATCCTGGTTCTCAAGCGCGTCCAGTCCGCCTTGCGGCATGGAGAAGGGATTGTGGGAAAACTCGATCTGGCCGGTCTTGTCGTCCAGTTCGTACATCGGGAAATCGACGATCCAGCAGAACTTGAAGACGTTCTTTTCCAACAGGTCGAGCTCGTGGCCGAGCTTGGTGCGAACCGTGCCGGCAAAGTCCGCCGCGCCCTTCGGCTTGTCGCAGGAGAAAAACACGGCATCGCCATCCTTCGCGCCGGATTGTTCTTTCAACTGCGCCAGGCGGCCGGCTTCCAGATTCTTGGCGATGGGGCCTTTGGCGACCCCATCGGCGCCGAAAATAATATAGCCAAGCCCGGGCTTGCCTTCTTCCTTGCGCGCCCAATCGTTCAGCTTGTCAAAAAAGCTCCGCGGCTGGTTGGCGGCGCCCGGCGCGGGAACGGCGCGCACCACCGCGCCGCCGTCGATCAACTTGGCAAAAATGCCGAAGCCGCCGCCCCGGAAAGGCTCGGTCACGTCCTTGATGATGATCGGATTGCGCAGGTCCGGTTTGTCGGAGCCGTACTTCAACATCGCTTCGTCGAAAGGAATGCGCGGAAAAGGCGCCGCGGTGACCCGGCGACCGTTGGCAAACTCCTCAAACACCCCGTGCAGCACCGGCTCGATTGCGGCAAAGACGTCTTCCTGCGTCACATAGCTCATTTCGAAGTCGAGTTGATAGAACTCGCCCGGTGAGCGATCGGCGCGGCTGTCCTCATCCCGGAAGCAGGGCGCGATCTGGAAGTAGCGGTCGAAGCCCGCCACCATGATCAACTGCTTGAACATCTGCGGGGCCTGGGGCAGCGCGTAAAACTTGCCGGGGTGCAGTCGGCTGGGCACCAGGAAGTCGCGGGCGCCTTCGGGGCTGGAGGCGGTAAGGATCGGCGTCTGGAATTCCTTGAAGTCCTGCGCGATCATCCGCCGACGGATCGAAGAAATAACATTGGAGCGCAGCGCGATCTTGCGCTGCATCTTTTCACGGCGCAGGTCGAGATAGCGGTAACGCAGGCGAATATCCTCGCCGGCGTCCTCTTCGGAATTGACCTGCAACGGCAACAGCTCGGCGGCCGACTGCAGTTTGTAGGCGGCGACCACCAGTTCCACCTGTCCGGTCGGCAACTCGTCATTGCGGGTTTCCGCGGTGCGCTCGACCACCTTGCCGGTCACGGTGATGACGGACTCCAGGCGCACCTTCTCCAACTGGGCAAACAGCGGGCTGGAGGAATCGATGACGCACTGGGTTAGGCCGTGGTGATCACGCAGGTCGACAAACAGCAGCTGGCCATGGTCACGCTTGCGGTGCACCCAGCCGGAGAGACGAACTTCTGAGCCCGCGTCTTCGCGACGCAGTTGGCCACAGGTGTGGCTGCGATATTCATGCATGACAGAACTCTTCCAGCTTGGGAAATTATGGCATAAAGGAAGGCGGCAAAAGGCTACGAACCACCGATTTTGTCAAGGCCGGGCGGCAAAATGATCACGATCCGGTCGAATTTTCCTTCGCCACGGCCAAATCGCCGGGCGGCGGGACAATCGCGCCGGATGAGATCGCCCGCCGTAACGGTTGCCGGAAAATTCCTTGCGCTGCAGCGCGCTTCGGGGCTTCCGAGAACGGCTGCAAGGTAGTATACCCTCTGCACCATGACAGTGATCACCGATTCAAAAGACCTCGCCCGCTTTTGCGCCCAACAGGCGGAAGCTGAATTCCTCGCAATTGACACGGAATTTATCCGAGACACCACCTATTGGCCCAAGCTCTGCTTGATCCAGGTGGGTGGAGAGGATCACGCCGCGGCGATTGACCCCTTGGCGGAGGGAATCGATTTATCGCCCCTCCACGACCTCCTGACCAACCCCAAGATCCTCAAGGTGTTTCACGCCGCCCGTCAGGATCTGGAAATTTTCTTTCATGAAACCGGCCGCCTGCCCGCGCCGGTTTTTGACACCCAGGTGGCGGCCATGGTGTGCGGCTATGGCGACCAGGTGAGCTACGAAAAATTAGCGACCCAACTGACCGGCGCCAAGATCGACAAGTCGGCGCGCTTCGCCGATTGGGCCAAGCGGCCGCTCACCGAGCGGCAAATCAACTATGCGCTTTCCGATGTGATCTATCTGCGTCCGGTCTATGAAAAGCTGCGCACGGCCCTGAACAAAAACGACCGCGCCTCCTGGCTGGACGAGGAAATGGCCGTGCTGACCAGTCCGGAAACCTACAGTCTCAATCCCACCAAGGCCTGGAAGCGGTTGAAATCCCGCTCCCGCGATCGGCGCTACCTGGGCCACCTCCACAAGTTGGCGGAGTGGCGGGAAATCGAAGCGCAGAGCCGCGACGTGCCGCGCAACCGGGTGCTGCGCGACGAACAGCTCTACGATATCGCCGCGCAAGCGCCAAAGAACGCCGAAAGCTTGGCGCGGACGCGGGGCCTCAATGGGAACTTCGCCAGCGGACGGCTGGGCCGTGAGATTTTGGAGGTCCTGGCCCAGGTCCAGAGCCTGCCCGATAGTGAATTGCCCAGTGCGCCGCATCAGGAACGAAGCCAGGAACAGGTCGGCCCGATCGTCGATCTGCTGAAGGTGTTGCTGAAGCTCTGCTGCGAAGAACACGGCGTGGCGCAGAAGCTGGTGGCCAACGCCAGCGATCTTGATCAGATTGCCTTGCGCGACGATGCCGAGGTGGCGGCGATGAGTGGCTGGCGGCGCGAGCTTTTCGGTCAACAGGCCCTGGCCTTGAAAAACGGCCGCTTGGCGCTCTCGGCCGATGGCGACAAGATCAAGGTGATCGAACTCGCCTGAACCTCGGGATAGCCGGACCAACGAATTTGCCGTTTGGCGCGAAGGCTATCTTTTTACGCCCGGGCTTTACGCCTTGCCGCCTGCACCCCATATTTTGAGCCATGCCGTTATCTTTCGAACAAGGCTGTTCCACCTCGAATGTTGAAAAGACTCACCGTTCATATGAAAAAGAACTGGCTTAAATACACTCTCTTCCTGCTGGCGGCCGTTACCTTTGTCTTCGGCTTTTACCTGGTCACATCCGGCGCCGTAATCCAGATCGAGGCGCAAGAAAAATTGGTGCGCGAGGCGCCGCCGCTGGCCGAGGCGACCCCGCCGGAGCTCGGCCTGCCGCTGGCCTGCCAACTGGGTCAGGACTGCTTCATTCAGCAGTATGTCGACACGCAGGAAGGTCCCGGCGCGCAAGACTATACCTGCGGGCCGCTCAGCTACGATGGGCACAAGGGCACCGACATTCGGGTGCGCGACCTACCGGCGATGGAGGCCGGGGTGCCGGTCTTGGCGGCCGCCGCCGGCGTGGTCAAAGGAATCCGCGACGGCGAACCCGATATTCGGGTCAGCGAACGCGGTTTGGATCAGGTCAAGGGCAAGGAGGCCGGCAACGGCGTGGTCATCGACCACGGCAACGGCTGGGAAACCCAATACAGCCATCTCAAGCAACGCTCGGTCCGGGTTAAGCTGGGCGACCGGGTCGAAGCAGGCCAACCGCTCGGCCTGATCGGCATGTCCGGGAAAGCCGACTTTCCACACGTGCATTTTTCCGTGCGCTACTACAAAACCACGCTGGATCCCTTTACCGGCCTGGCGATCGACAGCGATTGCGACCAGCCGCGAAACCCTTTTTGGAGCGCCGATGCGCTGGCGGCGCTGAGCTATCAAGCCGGGGGCGACCTGGCCGCCGGTTTCGCCGACAAGAAAATCACCGTGAAGCAGGCCATCGACGGCCGTCTTCGCGGCTTCCAACTGGAAAAGAACTCACCTGCGCTGGTGTTCTGGGCCGTGTCCTGGGGCTTGCAAGCAAAGGACCGGGAAATCGGTCGCCTCTATGCGCCCAACGGACGGGTTATCGCCAAGCTTGACGCAAACATTCCCCGGAACAAGGCCCGCTGGCTGCGCACCTTTGGCCGGAAAATCCCGGAAAAAGGCTGGCCCAGCGGAACCTACCGCGCCAGCTATCGCATCGAACGCGCCGGCAACCTGGTGGTCAATCTCGAGCAGACAATAACCCTGCCGTAAGCCGCCGCCTCGGGGCCGGCCAACCGGCCGAGGCTGCCGGAACCGGCCGGGCGGCGGATCAATTTCGTGGCGGATCAATTTCGTGGCCGACCGGTTTCGTGGCGGCCGCCGTGACGTGAACAAGGTCGACGACCTTAAGCCGGCTTCACACCAACGGCCTCACACCGGCGTCTCCACACCAGCGTCGAAGCGCCAAGCGCTGCTTTCCGCGACGCGCATCACCTGGCTAGTCCAGGAGTTGGAACTTGTCGGCGTCCAGCGCCGTCGCCAGGCTGCTCAAACGCCGTTCCAGCACCTGCCCACTGGGCACCTCCACCTCTTGCGGCAACGCCAAGGTCAGTTCATCGCGGGCAATGCGCAGCGCGGTGTGATCCAACATATCCACCGCGCCGCCAGACAGGACATAGGCCACCCGCAGCGCCTTGCCCAGAATCTCGGCGCGCTTGATCGCCGCCGCGTCCAGCAGTTGGCAGGCCGCCCTGGCTTTCACCGATCTCACCGACCCGCCGTAGCGCACATAGAGCGTCAAAGCGATGAAGGCGCGCTGATCATGCACCACACAGAGCTCCTGGGCGCGCAGCACGCGCAGCAGCATCTGCTCGGCGCGGTAGTCGGTGTGATAGCGCCAACCAACGTCCGACAGGCGGCAGACCGCCAAGCGCAACCGCTGCTCAACTTCGGTTTCGTCGGGAAAAAGCGGGGCGCACCAGTTGGCGATGGCCGTGCCGAGATCGCCGAATCGACCATCGTGGCGCGCCCAATCGGCCACCGCTGCGGCAAGCGGATCCTCGCGCTGCATTTCCTCGGACAGCCGGTCGTAGAGAGCGCCTTCGCGCAGCCCAAAGGAGGTGAAGACCAGCTTGCTTGGGCGCATGCGCACCAACAGCTGCTCCAACAGCAGGGCCGCGTAGGCCAGCGTCTCCAAACGCCGATGGGACAGGGACGGATAGCCGGCCAACTGCGCCCTGTCCATCCGGCTGACACGGCGCGCCATGTCCAAGGCCTGGGCGCCGCTCATCGCGTAACCCTGGACCATGTGCAGCGCATAGTTGGTTTCATCCATATGCAGCTTGGCTAGCGACCGCCATGCCCCACCGACGGGAAAGAAGACCTGGCCCTCGACCTGGTCCAACCAGGTCAAATGGTCCAGATGTTCGTTGATCACCCGGCGGGCGGCGTCCGGCCCCTTCCGCCAGGCCGCCTGCATGCGCAAAGGGCCGAGGGGAAAGGTCGCCCCCTCACCAATTTCGCCGCGCACCAGCTCCACCAACTCCAAGCTGCCGCCGCCCAAATCGCCGGTCACCCCGTCGGCGCGTGGATTGGCCGACAGCACGCCGAAGGCGGCAAAGCGCGCCTCCTCCCGACCCGAAAGCACCTTGACCGCGCGGCCGAAAATATTCTTAATCCCGGCGATGAAGGCCGCGCCGTTGCTGGCGTCGCGAACCGCCGCGGTGGCGTAGAGATCGAGACGCGACACCCGCATGGCGGTCGTCAGGCCGGCGAACCGCTTGAGAGTTTCCAGCGCCAGCGTCACCCCGGCTTGGTTCAGCTTGCCGCTTTCCTCAACTCCCCGGCCCAAGCCGCACAGCACCTTTTCATTGAACAGCGGCAGCGGCATGCGCTTCAACTCGTCGAATACCACCAGGCGAACGGAGTTGGAGCCGATATCGATAATGGCAATGCGCTTCAATATGCTGCGCTTGCGCTTTCGATAGAGCGCGGGGGCGGCGGCATCCTTGCCGGCCTTTTCACCAAGATTCGGGGTTGGGGGCGGAGACGCTGTCGATTTATCCATCGGACGGGAGTTCCGTTGCCAAAGTCCGAGCCGGAGGCTCGCGCGAACGCGGTGAACAGGAAGTCACCTGTCTCATGGAGAAAAGCGCCCCCCATTGCAACAGGAATATTTTTCCGCGCCCGGCAATCCATGCCAGCGGAACAGGCGGCGGGCGGCCTCAAAACGCAGCCGGTGAGCCAGCGTTCGGTTCGCGCCCAACAGAAACCGAGCGAACCCGATCCCGTGCTAGCTGGCCGCCATCGTCTTGACTTGCTGGCCGGCCTTTCCGCGTCCCGAGAGGCTGGGATTGGTCAGGAAAAACTCCTGCGCACTGAAGCCGTCGTCATCGCAAACTACCCGTTTGTAGTCGCCGTTGGGCTGCATGACCCAACTTTGCTTTTCGTCGCGGATGTTATTGGCCATGACCTGGTTGAGCACCTGCTCGTGAACCGTCAGGTTTTCGATCGGCACCAGCGATTCGACGCGCCGATCCAGGTTGCGCGGCATCCAATCCGCCGAGGAAATGAAAACCTTGGCTTGAGGCGACGGCAAGCCGTGGCCATCGCCAAAGCAAACGATGCGGCCATGTTCCAGGAAGCGACCGACAATCGACTTTACCCGGATGTTTTCCGACAAGCCGGGCACGCCCGGTCGCAGGCAGCAGATTCCGCGCACCACCAGATCAATTTGCACCCCCGCCTGGGACGCGTGATACAGCGCGTCGATGACATTGCCATCGACCAAGGCGTTGAGTTTTGCCCAGATCGCACCGGGACGCCCGGCCTTGGCGTGCGCGACCTCGTTCTCGATCAACCGCAGCAAGGTGATGCGCAAGCTCTTGGGCGCGATAACCATCTTTTCCAACACCCCCGGATCGGCGGAGCCGGTCATGTAGTTGAAGATCCGGGCGGTATCGCGGCAGAGCGCCGGGTCGGCGGTAAAGAAGCTCAAGTCGGTGTAGATCTTGGCGTTCACCAGATGATAGTTGCCCGTCCCATAGTGGACGTAGGAGCGCAGCTTCTTGCCTTCGCGGCGCACCACCAGGGAAACTTTGGCGTGGGTCTTCAGATCGATGAACCCATAGACCACCTGCACACCGGCGCGCTCCAGGTTGCGCGCCCAGCGAATATTTCGTTCTTCATCAAAGCGGGCTTTCAGCTCCACCAGCGCGGTCACCGACTTGCCGGCCTCCGCCGCCTCGATCAGCGCCCGAACGATGGGTGAATTGTCCGAGGTTCGATAGAGGGTCTGCTTGATCGCCACCACCTTCGGGTCGGCGGCGGCCTGACGCAGAAACTGCACCACCACATCAAAGGATTCGTAGGGGTGGTGAATGATAATGTCCTTGGCCAGGATGGCGGTAAAGCAGTCGCCGTCGTAGTCGCGAACCCGCTCTGGAAATCTCGGCCGATAAGGGCTGAAGAGCAGGTGGGGATAGTCGTTGACAATCAATTCCTTGGTGTCGGCCAACCCGAGCAGGCCGTCGAGCACGATGACATCTTGATCCGGCACGCCAAGTTCCTTGGCGATATGACCTTTCAGGTGTTCCGGCATTTCCCGGTTCACCGTCAGGCGGATGACACTGCCGCGACGGCGGCGTTTCAGCGCCGTCTCGAACTCCCGCACCAGATCTTCGGCCTCTTCTTCAATTTCCACATCGCTGTCGCGGATCAGGCGGAAATAGCCCGTTTCATTGACAATCATCCCGGGAAACAGCCAATCGAGGTGCATCTCGATCAGCTTTTCGATGCTGACAAAGCGCGCCTTCTTGCGCTCCGGCAGACGGATGAAGCGCTTTACCATCGACGGCGACGTGACCAGACCGGTAAGCCGGGCGCCCTGCTCGTTGCGCCGCAAATCCAATGCGACGCCGAAACCCAAATTGGGCATGAAGGGAAAGGGGTGGGAAGGGTCGATGGCGATGGGGGTAAGAATGGGGAAAATTTCTTCCTGGAAGTAAGCCTTGAGCCACTTCTTTTCCTTGCCCGTGAGATCGCTTTCGCCCAGCAGCTGGATATTCTCAGCGGCCAGTTCCTCACGCAAGGCTTCCCAGCAGCTTTGCTGATTGCTGACAAGTTTGCCCGCCCGCTCGCGAATCGCCTCTATTTGCTGGCTGGCAGTCCAGCCTTCCTGACTTGGCGAGCGGAAATCGGCCTGGATCATCCCCTTCAGGCCCGCCACCCGGACCATGTAAAACTCATCAAGGTTGTTGGCCGAGATCGACAAAAAGCGCAGCCTTTCCAACAGCGGGTGGCGGCTGTTGCTGGCTTCTTCCAGGACCCGGGCGTTGAAGGCCAGCCAGGAAAGCTCGCGATTGATGAAGCGGCTGTCCGACTCGATGGTCGGCAGGTTCTTGCCCTCCATGCCGCCCCGGTTCAACGGCGCCGCCTTGGCCGGCCCCTCGGGAAAATCACCGGCGGAAGGCTGTAACGCGGTTTGTTGAAAATCTTCCACTCACTTTTCTCCTGACAGATCGCGCGCCGGATAAGGCCACAAGACCGACCCACGGCGGCAACAATTCACCACGACCATCCGCCGCAACAGGCGCCACCAGAAACCGTCACCGGGAACCGTGACCGGAACCCGCCATCCTACGCTGCTTGCCGGCCGACATACAACTTTGCAACTCTTGTCGCGCCAAGGCCGCCATCACTTTGACCGCGCCAACACCGCGCCAACGGCGCTATAAGAAAAGATAGTCATGGGGGCGATTTGTTTTTACCCCCGTCACCCGAGTTGTTTGATTTTCCCCGAACGGCAACAGAGAGGCGAGACGGTGAAGCGCGAACTGCTGCTACTGCGCCACGCGGACTCCAAGGCGGCCCAACCGGGCTTGAGTGATCTCGACCGGGGGCTCACCCGTGGCGGGCGCGCAGCGGCGCGCGAGATGGCGCAGCACTTGATCAAGCACGATCTTCTGCCCGACGCCGTGCTTTGCTCAAGCGCGGAGCGCGCGCTGCAAACCTGGGCGCGGCTGTCCGAGGACTTGCCGCGGCAGTGCGGGTTTTATCCCAACCCACAGCTTTATCTCGCCAACCGCCCCACCCTGCTGCGGCTGTTGCGAGAAACCACCTCCTCGGTCCATCGGTTGCTGTTGATCGGGCACCATCCCGGGCTGGCGCAGCTCGCCACCGGGCTGGCGGGTCCCGGCTCCGATCCACGGGCGCTTGTCGCCCTGCAAAGCGGTTTTGCCACCGGGGCTCTTGCCAGCTTGAGCTGGGAAGACATCGCCTGGCCGGACATTCACTTAGGCAGCGCCAAGCTGACCCGGTTCAACCAGCTACACAATCGCCGCGCCGCGCTAAAACCGTAAAGCCAGCCTGCCGCCCGGCGAAACGGCCGCCGGACCGGGTTTTTCACGGCGATTTTTTTCAGCCTGTGATCGACAGGGCCGAAGCGCGCAGCGCTTCTTTTCCTGTCGCGAACCCGTCCAGGCCAGCCGGCGCTCTCCCGACGCTACAGCGTGCCGGAAAAGGCCCCGCCGTCGAGCAACAGATTTTGCCCGGTGATGAAACCCGACTTGCTGCTGCACAGGAAGGCGCAAGCCTGACCAAACTCTTCCGGATCGCCAAATCGTCCCGCCGGATTGGTCGCCCGACGCGCGGTCATCATCGCCTCCAGGGACTGGCCGCTTGCCTCGGCGGCCTCGCGCATGTTGGTGCGCAGGCGGTCGGTCTCGAACGGCCCCGGCAGCAGATTGTTGATGGTGACATTGTGGCGCACGGTCTTGCGGGAAAGTCCGGCGACAAAGCCGGTCAAGCCGGCGCGGGCGCCGTTGGACAGCCCCAGCACATCGATCGGCGCCTTCACCGCCGCCGAGGTGATGTTGACAATGCGGCCAAAGCCCTGAGCGATCATCCCGTCGACCGTCGCCTTAATCAGCTCAATCGGCGTGATCATGTTGGCTTCCAAGGCCTTCACCCAGGTGGCGCGATCCCAGTCCCGAAAGTCGCCGGTGGGCGGGCCGCCCGCATTGTTCACCAAAATATCTGGATTTGGGCAGAGGGCCAAAGCCTGGGCCTGCCCCTCGGGCGCGGTGATGTCACAGGCGACGGTCTGCACCGTGACGCCGTAGGTCTGGCGAATCGCCGCCGCCGTCTCCTCCAGGGGGCCGGGAGTCCGCGCCAGTATGGTGAGGTTGACCCCCTCGGCCGCCAGCGCCTGCGCGCAGGCCTTGCCCAACCCCTTGCTGGCCGCACAGACCAGCGCCGTCCGACCGGAAATGCCGCAATCCATCTTTACTCTCCTGGCTTAAATGTTTTCAACAGCGACTGCATTGATGACAATACCTAAAGAAAAGGCGGTTTCCTGCCTAGCGGCGCGGCGGCACAGCTCCCGTTCCCCGCCGTCTCCCGGGCGATCTGCCTGCGGCGGCCCCGCGAACAGGCCCGAGGGCGACAACAAACCGGTCTCAGTCCGACGCGGCCAGGACGTCACGCACCAAGGGCAGCTTGACCTCGCGCCGTTCCGCCAAGGAGCGCTTGTCGATTGCCTCGACGATCTGTTGCGCCGCCGAATAGCTGCGCTCCATGCGCGGCACCAGATAGTCCACCACCCCCTGCCCCGGCGCCAACTGCCGGTCGGAAAACAACTTCGCCAACAGGGCCTGCATCAGCGCGTCGTCGGGCAGGCCAAGCTCCACCGGCACCAAGGTCATCAGGCGCGAACGCAAATCCGGCAGCGCAAGCGGCCAGCGACTGGGAGCCGTCTGGCCGGTCAGCAGCAGCTGGCCCTGGCGCTCACGCAGCAAGTTATAGAGATGAAACAGCGCCTGTTCCGCCTCGTGATGGCCAGCCAGTTGGTCCGCGTCATCCAGCAGGCAGCAGCGCGCGCCGCCCATCAGATCCCGGGCCGGTTGGGACAGCAGCGCCGCGTGGCTCGGCGCTTGCGCTTGACTGCCAATCCGCCAGACCTGCGCCAAATGGGTTTTGCCGCTGCCCGGAGGTCCGACGATCACCGCCGCGGGGGCCAGCCAGTGGGGCCAGCGGTCTATCCAGGCAACCGCGGCCGCATTGCTGGAGGCGACCAGAAAGTCTTCCCGTCCCAAGGCCGGGCGCGGCTCCAGCTCCAAAGCCAGTTGCCGGGGGGGGCGCGCCGACTCTTGCACTGCGGCCTGGGGTTTTCCATCTTCTGTTTTCAACAAACCGACCTTTGTCAATTGTCCGTTTCTTGCCGCGCGGGAGCGGCGGTTTCAGTTGCGAGCGTTTCTGCCGGAGGCTCTGGGAGCGGCGCCGCCCGGCCTTGATAGAGCGGGCTAGCCAAATAGCGCGAGAGGGAAAAGCGAACAAGCACCCCGATGACCGCGAAGATCGGCAAGGCGAGCAGGACCCCGGTAAATCCGAAGAGCGTTCCACCGGCCAGCAAGGCAAAGATGACCAACACCGGATGCAGGCCAACCTTGTCGCCAACCAGCTTGGGCGTGAGGAAGTTGCCCTCGGCGATCTGGCC
The DNA here is from genome assembly GCA_963976695.1 of uncultured Rhodovibrionaceae bacterium. Taxonomy (GTDB): domain Bacteria; phylum Pseudomonadota; class Alphaproteobacteria; order Kiloniellales; family DSM-21159; genus CAXBMB01. Next base: position 9,726 of record CAXBMB010000031.1, on the reverse strand, counting down.
CAGGGCGAAGATCGCGGCCACCACCACCACCGGGGTTATGCTGTCGAATTGAAAGAGTGCCATCCCGATGGCCAGGGCGCCGCCGCCGATGGCGCCGACAAAGGGCACAAAGGACAGCAAGCCAGCAATCAACCCAATCAACAGCCCTGACTTCAAGCCCACCAGGGTCAATCCCACGGCGTAGAAAACCCCCAGCATCAGACAAACCAGCCCAACCCCGCGCACATAAGCGGCAAGGATCTCGTCGCTTTCGCGCCCCAGCTGGCGAATGACCGGCGCGTGATCGCGCGGCAACAGCCGATCAAGCCTCGCCATCACCTTGTCCCAATCACGCAGCAGGAAAAACGACACCACCGGCGTCAAAACTATCAGCGAAAGCAGATTGACCACCGCAATGCCGCCCCGGGCCATGTTGCCGACGGTGACCGCCGCCACGTCGAGAAGCGACCCCAAATTGGCGGAGAGACTGCTGCGGAGCTTTTCCAACAGGTTGAAATTCAACTGCGTTTCCGCCAGGGCCAAGACACCGCTCAAGCGGCTGTGCACGGCATCGGCCAACTTTGGCAGAATCTCGATCAGATTCAGAATTTGATGCAGCAAGGCCGGCAGCAACAGCACGGTCAACAGCACGACGGCCAGCAGGAAGATCACCGTCACCAAGGTCGTGGCCACGGTGCGCGAAAGCCCGATCCTTTCCAAACGATCACACAGCGGATCCATGAAATAGGCGACGGCCATGCCGGCCACAAAGGGCAAGAGAATGCCGCTGAGCAGATAGAGCGCCCCCAAGGACACGGCCAGGCCGATCAACCAGAACCGAATCTGTCTTTCCGGCGTCATACCTCAGTGCTCCCTCTTGTCCTGCCGCCGGGTCGGCGCGTTGTTCGTTCCCAACCTATTGCCGGACAGCCGCTACTGAACAGGCCGTAATTCGACGGCGCCCGCCGAAAGGCGCAACTCATGCACAAAGGCCTGCAATTCTTCATCGACTTTCGGCGTACCCAAGGTTAAGTCGCTTTGCGCCAGGGTTCGGGTGAACTGTTCGCTGTCGCCGAGAAAGTCAATCTGAAGAATCGCCTCGGTGCGGCTCAAGCGGCGCGGTTGGCTGCGCACCACCAAAGCAATGGAGTCGATCTTGTTGCGCAGCGTCACCAGGTCGGACAGCCGGGTCAGCGCGACGCGGGCGAGCAGCAGGTTCTGCTGATCAAAGTCCAACAGGTTGCGGCCTTTCCACGCCTCCTCGATATCGGCGGCAATCTTCGCCACCGCCCGATCCATCAATCCCTCGCGGGTTTCGCCCGCCGCGGCGCGGAAGGAATCCAGGCGCAGTTCCTCTCCCGCCGGGCTCTCATTGCCCAGATAGCCGCTGGTGACGACGGTAAGCGCCAACGGCGGCGCGGTCGGCGCGGCGACCGCATCCGGGGCGCTGGGGCCCGCCGGGTCCTGCTGCGCCATTCCCGCCGCCGGCAAGGCGCCGAGGCCCGGATCCGCCGCTGTTGGATTTTGCCCGTCCAGGGCGTCGCCGGCCGGGGCGCGCGGGATCTCCTGCACGAAAGCCCGGGTGATGAAGACCCGCTCGGCATTATAGCGTCGAGCCAGACTTTTGAGCGCGCCCAAATCCGCCGCGCGGGCCTGTTGGCTGGAAAGACCCGACACATCCGCCAAATCCCCCAGCGGCGTAATGATTTCCACCAAGCCATCCGAGGCTGGTTTGCGGGCCCAGGCGGCGCGCCAGGGATTGGGCTCCTCCCAAAGATTGGCGGTCTCGCCCTGCCCAAACAGCGGCAGGACAACAACCGGCTTGGACCTGGCGACGGCGAAGGGGATCTGGTTAACGCGCAGAAACTGCTCCACCGGGTCGCGTTTGAAGTCGACGGAAAGCACCGCCAGGTAACGCACGTCCGAGGTTTGTTCGCGACCAAAGCTGACGCTTTGCACCAACTCGTTGATCTGCTGATTGCTGAGCGGTGGAATGTTGGCCTGGGCCCAGACCGGCACCAGCCGGCCCCAGAGCCGATCCAACGCCTGGCGACGCCCGGCGATCAGCGCGCGCTGCTGCGCCGCGGAGACCGATTCCGCCGTTTCATCGACCGCAACGCCGGTGATGGTAAAAACCGACTGGGCCCGCCCCGCGCGCGCAAATCCCACCATCAGCGTCACCGACAGCAGCGCCACAAACAAGAGGCACGAGAGCCTTGCAAGGCGTGTGGCTGTCGCTTCTTTCCCGTGGAAATCCACCAATTCTGCCTTGTTCAATCGGTCTCTCCTTCTTGGCGAGCGCCTATTCTGCGTTCGGACGGCGATTTGCGGAGCAGATGCGCATTGCAAGCCCTCCGGGAGTCTGTATTCTCCGGCCCAATCGTCCACACGGGAGATTGGGCCTGTTCCGTCTCCACGGCAACTCTTAGCAAATAGGAGGGGGTCATCGCTAGCCAGTCCTCAGACAATCTGACCTATCGGGATGCCGGTGTTGATATCGACGCGGGCAACGAATTGGTCGAAGCCATCAAACCCCTGGCCCGCTCCACCAACCGCAAGGGCGCCCTGGGCGGCCTGGGTGGTTTCGGCGCGCTGTTCGATCTCAAGGCGGCCGGCTTTAAAGACCCCCTGCTGGTGTCGGGCACCGATGGGGTGGGCACCAAGCTCAAGGTCGCCATTGCCGCCGGCAAGCATGATACCGTCGGCATCGATTTGGTCGCCATGTGTGTCAACGACCTGATTGTACAGGGGGCCGAGCCGCTCTTCTTCCTCGATTACTACGCCACCGGCGCGCTTGATCCCAAAGTCGGCCGCGACATTATCGCCGGCATTGCCGAAGGCTGTCGCCAATCCGGGGCTGCCCTGTCGGGCGGCGAAACCGCCGAAATGCCGGGCATGTATGCCGAAGGCGACTACGATCTCGCCGGATTCTGCGTCGGCGCGGTGGAACGCGATCAACTACTTGACGGCAGCAAGGTCGGCGTCGGCGACCTGATTCTCGGTCTGGCGTCCAACGGCCTGCACTCCAACGGCTTTTCCCTCGTTCGTCGGGTGGTCGATCTGGCCGGCCTTTCCTATGACAAGCCCGCCCCCTTTGATCCGGCGCAGGAACTGGGGGCGGCCTTGCTGGCGCCGACCCGCATTTATGTCGCCGCCTGTCTGGCCGCCATCAAGGCCGGCGGCGTGCATGCCCTGGCCCACATCACCGGTGGCGGCCTGGACGAAAACCTGCCGCGCGTCCTGCCCAAGGAACTGGCGGCCCAGCTGGATGGAAAAAGCTGGGACCGTCCGGCGGTGTTCCATTGGCTGGCTGAAGCAGGCGGCATTGAGGAAAGCGAAATGACCCGTACCTTCAACTGCGGCATCGGCATGGCGGTTGTCGTGGCGGCGGATCAAGCCGAAGCCCTGACCGCCCTGCTGCGCCGCGCCGGGGAAACGGTCTACACCATCGGCCAGATCGTCCGACGCGGCGATGGCGCGCCGGTGGTCTTCGCGTAGCTTATCCGGTGTGGCGAAATTCAGGAAGGTTGGCAAAACGGTGACCGGTGATCGCTTGAAAGTGGCTGTGCTGATTTCCGGGCGAGGCAGCAATCTGCAAGCCCTGCTGGACGCGGCCCGGGACCCGCTGTTTCCCGCCGAAATCGTGCTGGTGATCTCCAATATTCCAAACGTTCAGGGGTTGGAGCGCGCCGCCAAGGCCGGGGTGCCGGCCCAGGCCATCTCGCACAAGGATTTCCCGGACCGGCAAAGCTTCGAACGGGCGCTGACCGACCGGCTGGAAGCCGCCGGCGTGGAGTTGGTCTGCCAGGCCGGCTTCATGCGCATCGTCACCCCATGGTTTGTGCGGCGCTGGCAAAACCGACTGATCAACATACATCCCTCGCTGCTGCCGTCGTTTCCCGGGCTGCATACCCATGCCCGCGCCTTGGAGGCGGGGGTAAAGCTCCACGGCTGCACGGTTCACTTTGTCCGCGACGAAGTGGATGTGGGACCGATTATCGGCCAAGCCGCGATCCAAGTGGGCGACCAAGACACGCCCGACGACTTGGCGGCGCGGGTGCTGAGCCTGGAGCATCAGCTCTATCCACGCTGTTTGCGATTGCTGGCCGAAGGCCGGGCCAAGCTGGTTGGCGCGCGGGTGATGATCGAAGGCTCCCAACCGGGCGCGGATCAACTGTTGCAGCCCAGCGCCGCGTCAACCGATCCGCACGGCTGACCGCCAAGCCACGGTCTTGACCGTCGGTAAGCGATCCTGGACGCGATCCTGGCCGGTGTCGCCGGGGCGGCCGCGCGCCGCATTATGGTATTTTTTTGGCGTTTACGACTTGTCCTGGCCGACAAGATTGCCTATTTAGAAACCGCACGTCGTTAGAGCGACGCAAGAAACCACCCCAAATTTCACCAACATCCCCCTGCGTCAAACCGGCAAGGGGCAGCCTGATGCGAAGGGAAGGTACCAAACATGCGCGACGACCATCCAGTAGCCGCCTACCAAGATTCCTATAACCATTTCCTGAAATTGGCGACCTGGGGCTCCATCGCGTCAGCCGCGGTGGTTGCTCTGGTGGTGTTGATTATTTCCTGATCGCAGCGCTCGGGCGGCCCATCCGGGGCGCTAAGGCGCCGGTGATCACGCCCGCCGCATAAGGGGTGGTCAAAAAGGCGAAACCCTCCCGGGTTTCGCCTTTTTCTTTGGCCCTGCCAGACACTGTTTGACGACAGGTAAGACGCGCCCAAGCGACGTCGCCAAATCGCGAGAATACGCCGCAGCGCCACCGGCATTCCGGTTTCCATCCGGGCGTTTATATCGATAACAAAGATGCAGGAAAGAATGGCCAAATGACCGACCGGGACCGGCTGCTCGCGCACTATGGAAAACCGGGCCTGCTGGCGCGCATCGACGCCGGCTTGCGCGCCAGCGGCATCGATCCACAGAGCGTCACCCGCCGCGACCTGGCCGCGGTGGACGAATTTCATCTGCGCGGCCCCCAGGCGACCGATGAACTGATCGCCCTGCTGGACCCCACGCCCGAGATGAAAATTCTCGATCTGGGCGCAGGTCTCGGCGGCCCGGCGCGCCATCTCGCCGACGCCAGGGGATGCCGGGTGGTGGGGCTGGACCTGACCGAGGAATATTGCGATGTCGGCAATGAACTGAGCCGTCGGGTCGGCCTGCTGGATAGGGTCACGCTGCGCCAAGGCGACGTCACCCGGCTCAGCGAGGTGGAAAACGCCAGCTTTGACGCCGCTTGGACCATTCATGTCGGCATGAACATCCGGGACAAACCGACCTTCTATGACGAAGTCCGGCGCGTGCTCAAACCGGCCAGCCGTTTCCTGGTCTTCGACGTGGTGCGCGCCGGCGACGCCGAGCCGGTCTACCCCCTGCCCTGGTCTGACAGCGCCGATACATCATTTCTCGCCCGCGACAGCGAGATGAAAGTCCTGTTGGTCGCCGCCGGTTTCCAGATCCTGCAAGAAGACGATCAAGGCGACAAAGCCAAGAAGTTCATTCAGCAAACCGCCGCCAAGGCGCGCCAGGCCGGCGGGCCGCCGCCGCTCGGCCTTCAGCTTGTTCTCGGACCGATCTTCAGGGAGATCATGCCCAATCTGGTCGACAACCTGATGCGCGGCGCGCTTTATCCCAAGGTCTATCTGTGTCAAAAACCCGCCTGACGCCAGACGACCCCCGATAACCATCAACCATCAACCGCAAGCAAAAGGGCCTCTTCCAACGCGGGAAAAGGCCCTTTTCCATGGCTCTGCCGGCGCGACGAACGGGCCGGCGGTTTTCGCCGCGCGCGCGTCGTGCGTTGGCTTGACGCGCGCCGAGTTTAGCCGACCAGCTCTGCCTCGGTGAAGAAGTACTTAATCTCTTCGGCGGCGGTTTCCGGGGCATCGGACCCGTGCACGGAATTGGCTTCGATGCTCTCAGCGAAATCCTTGCGGATGGTGCCGTCGGCGGCGTCGGCCGGGTTGGTCGCGCCCATCACTTCCCGATTCTTGGCCACCGCGTCCTCGCCTTCAAGCACCTGAACAATCACCGGGCCGGAGATCATGAAGCTGACCAGGTCGTTGAAGAAGGGCCGCGCTTTGTGGACGGCGTAAAAACCTTCCGCCTGTTCCTTGGACATCTGGATGCGCTTGGAAGCGATCACGCGCAGACCGGCGCTTTCCAGACGGTCGATGATCTTGCCGGTGATGTTCCGGCGGGTTGCGTCCGGCTTGACGATCGAAAAGGTCCGCTGAATGGCCATTGCCTTCACTGCTCCTGGAGGTCTTGGGTTTTATGAATAGAACGCGCGCGTTATATCGACCCTGCCCGGTCAGGGCAACCTCATAAGCAAAAGCTCGGCAAACGCCGCGCCGCCACGCCACCCCCCTATCATCCCGCTGTCACCCGGCTGTCCCCGTCACGTGCAAAGCAGTTATGCAACGCAAACCGCTCAAGAAGAAGTCCCGGTATTTTCAGGGCGCGCCAGCCGTGCTAAACCCGCGCCGTCATGATGTATATTAATGATCTTACTTATCGTCTGGGCGAGCGGGTTCTGTTCGACCGGGCCACGGTGGCCGTCAACAAGGGTTGGCGCGTCGGCCTTGTCGGCCGCAACGGCACCGGCAAGACCACCTTGCTGCGGCTTATTTTTGGCGACACCCACTCCGACAGCGGCGACATCACCGTCAACGCCAAGATAAAGATCGGCCGGATCGCCCAGGAAGCCCCGGGCGGCGACACCAGTCTTATCGACACGGTGCTGGCGGCCGACAAGGAACGCGCCCAACTGCTGGCCGAGTTGGAGAGCGATCACGATCCCCTGCGCACCGGTGAAATCCACGAGCGCCTGACCGCCATCCGCGCCGACTCCGCCCCGGCCCGCGCCGCCCGTATCCTGGCTGGCCTGGGCTTTGACGACCAGGCCCAGCAGCAGCCCTGCGGCGCACTGTCCGGCGGGTGGCGGATGCGCGTCGCCCTGGCCTCGCTGCTGTTTTCCGAACCCGAACTGCTGCTGCTTGACGAGCCCACCAACCACCTGGATCTGGAAGCGGCCATTTGGCTGGAAAACTACCTGCTGAACTACCCGGGCACCCTGCTGCTGGTCAGTCACGACCGCGACCTGCTCAACAAGGTTCCGGATCGGATTCTCCACCTGGAAAACGGTAAACTGACGCTCTACAGCGGCAACTATGACCGCTTCGAGCGTACCCGCCGGGAACGGCTGGAGCAGGAAGCCGCCAGCAATATCAAGATGGAAAGTCAGCGCAAGCATATCCAGTCCTTCGTTGATCGATTTCGCTACAAGGCCTCCAAGGCGCGCCAGGCCCAATCCCGCTTGAAGATGCTGGAAAAGCTGCAGCCGATCGCCAGCCAGGTGGAAAACGGCACCACTTCGCTGGACTTTCCCAAGCCCGAGCCTTTGTCGCCGCCGATCATCGCGCTACAGAACGGCACGGTCGGCTATATCCCGGGCCAGCCGGTGCTGCGCGACCTCAATCTGCGGATTGACATGGATGACCGGATCGCGCTGCTGGGCGCGAACGGCAACGGCAAGTCGACGCTGTCCAAGCTGCTGGCCGCGCGGCTGGAAGCCGAAGAAGGCAGCCTACTGCGGTCCAAAAAACTGAAGGTGGGTTACTTCGCCCAGGATCAAACAGACGAATTGGACCTGACCGGCACCCCGGTCAGTCACATGGGCAAGGTCATGCCGCTGGCCAGCGAGGGACAGCTCCGTAATCACCTGGGGCGCTTCGGCTTTTCCGGCAACAAGGCCCTGACCCACGTCGGCAAGCTCAGCGGCGGTGAAAAGGCGCGGTTGCTTTTCGCCCTGCTCAGCCACGACGCCCCTCACCTGCTGATTCTCGACGAACCGACAAACCACCTGGACGTCGACGCCCGCGAAGCCTTGGTCCAGGCGCTGAATTTTTACGAAGGCGCCGTGATTCTGGTGTCCCACGACACCCATCTGGTGGAAATGGTGGCCGATCGTCTCTGGCTGGTCGGCGACGGCAAGGTCCGGGCCTTCGACGGCGACATGGCCGAATACAAGAAGCTGCTGCTTGAGCAGCGCCGCACCGAACGGCGTCAAGCCAAGGAAACCAAGCCCAAGAGCGAACCCCAGCTCTCCAAGAAGGAGCGGCGCAAAGCCGCCGCCGAAGCCCGCGCAGCGGCGACCCACCTGCGCAAGGCCGTGCAGCAGACCGAAAAGCAATTGGAAAAGCTCGCCCTGCGCAAAACCGCGATTGAAGAGCAACTGGGCCGTCCCGAGTTGCTCAACGACAACAAAAAGCTGACCGAGCTACAGCGAGAATTGGGCAAGATCACCAAGGACCTGGCGGCGCAGGAAGCCCAATGGATCGATGCGCAGCAACAGGTCGAAAACGCGCTCTCGCTGTCCTGATCCAGACATCGCCAGCGCGTGAACGCGCCGCCCACCCGCTTAACCTAGCTGGACGTGATTGTATTGCTGTCGAGACCGCGACCCTGGTGTGACGTTTTCACACAGCTGTGGCGGTTTTTTCTCCCTACCCTGGGATCCGATCGGTTTTGACGAGATCACGGTGTGATCGCGTTAAAATCGCAAATCCGCCTCCTATCGGTCAATTGGCGAGTGCTTGACGACAGATTTCTCAGTCGATCACACGCCAGCCGCCGAGTTGCCGTTCATTGCAAACTGGATTGGTCATGCCCCCGGACGCCTCCAAAGGCAAAGACCCGCTTGTCGCTTCGGCGACGACAACCGCCGCGCCCACTGGTGGCAAGGCAGTTCCCCTTGATCCCTCCCTCCCCGCAAGCAAAACCCTGGATCAACCGGGCGTTGGCGGAACGCCAAACGACCCCCGGCGCGCTATCCTGCTGATGTTGCTGGCCATGTTTCTGTTTGGAACGATGGATGCGCTGATCAAGCTTCTAACGGCGGATTTTCCCACCATGCAGGTGGTGTTTTTCCGCAACGCCTTCGCCTTCTTGCCGATTTCCTGGCTGATCTGGCGGATGGGCGGGATTCGGCGCGCCATCGTCATTCACAACTGGCGCAGCCACATCGTGCGCTGCACCATCGGCGTGATCGGCCAGGTACTGTTTTTCTACAGCTTCGCCAACATGCCGCTGGCCGACGTGGTGGCAATCGCCTTTGCCGCGCCGCTTTTCATCACCGCGCTGTCGGTTTTCCTGCTGAAGGAAAAGGTCGGGATGCGGCGTTGGATCGCGTGCTCGGTGGGGTTTGTCGGCGTGTTGGTGATTCTGCAGCCCGGTCCGGGCCTGTTGCAGTCCTTCGTGCTGCTGGCCTTGCTGGCGACCCTGCTCTACTCGCTGGGGGTGATCCTGGTGCGGCGCATTTCCCGCACCGAAAACACCGTCTCGATCGTCTTTTTCTTCACCGCCTCGGTGACCCTGGTCTCCGGCGCCTTCCTTCCGTTCCAGTGGGTCACGCCCTCCTGGGAGGCGTTCGGTTTGCTTGCTGCTTTGGGGATCATCGGCGGCCTGGGCCAATTGAGCATGACCAGCGCCTTCAAGGCGGCGGAGCCGTCGCTGATCGTGCCCTTTGAATACACCACGATGTTCTGGGCGGCGCTGTATGGCTGGTGGATATGGGGCGACATCCCCGGTCTCAATATTTGGATTGGATTTGTCATTGTCTCGGCCAGTGGAATCTATATCGCGCTGCGCGAAGGCGATCTGGGCCTGCGCCGCGGCATCGCCAAGCGACTCTATGTTCGCCGCTAATTGATTCTGGTCAAAGCTGGCTTGCC
>CAXBMB010000030.1:0-42330 GCA_963976695.1 uncultured Rhodovibrionaceae bacterium | reverse complement strand
GTTTACCTTGTCAGTTCACCGTGGCACCCACCAAGACGGCGGCAGTGGCGCCGCAGCTAAGATCCAGGCAATCGCCCCCAGCGCGGCCCTTCCCTATCAAGCAACTTCAATCAAAAAGTTTCAAGCCCCGAAACAGTTGGTCGTCAATGCGACTGGGCCGGTTTGTCATACACCTCGGTCAATCCCTCCAGATCGGCGAGACAGTTATCAATCGCTGTCAGCAGTTCGTCGGACCGGCGTTGTGACAGGTTGTCCTGGCCGGTGGTTTTCTTGAGAAACTTCGGTTGACCGGATGGCGTCCTTGCCGGGCTATCGGTTTCCAGGGCTGGAGAAACAGCCAATTCCAACCATTCCGCCACCGACACGCCGGCAAGGCTCGCCGCTTTCACGATATTGCGGCGCAGATGGGGCGGCACGCCGCGAACCGACCAGATGGAAGACATGTGTGACGCCCTCGTATGACACTTGAAAAGGAAACCGAATTTTCGTCCGGCACCTGCCAATAAAAGGTAAAAATCATTGACGAGGTCAAGCACCGGGAGTCGGGTTATCCCGTTTTTATCCACAAAAAGCTCGGGATGGAATCTCTATCCGCTTGTTCTACATCATGTTTACACTGTCATACCGGGTCGTCAAAAAAGTCGCGAAGTTCGTCGTGGCCGGCGCGGTTTTCACCGGTAAAGCAGGCGCCGCGCCGCGCGTGTGCGTATAATCAACGGGAAAACAAGTGTTTCACCCTTCGACCCTAGCGCAACAGCAGACCGGCGATGATGTTGCGCTGGATTTCCGAAGAACCTTCATAAATCCGCATGATGCGCACGTCGCGGACGAAGCGTTCCAACGGCAGATCGCGGGTGTAGCCATAGCCGCCGTGGATTTGCAGCGCCTGGTCGGTCACCTTGGCCGCCATTTCAGAGGCGAAGAGTTTTGCCATCGCGGCCTGCTGGGTGAAACGCTGACCCTTTTCTCGTAACGTCGCGGCGTCATTCGCCAGCAGTCGCGCCGCCGTCAGCTGGGTCGCCATGTCGGCAAGCATCCACTGAATTCCTTGGTAATCGGCCAGCGCGCTGCCGCCGATCTGACGCTCCTTGGCCCAGGCCACCGCCCGGTCCAAGGCCGCCTGTGCGATGCCGATGCACATGCCCGCCACTTCAATCCGCCCATTGTCCAGCACCCGCATCGCCGTCTTGAAACCGCTGCCTTCGGGCCCGAGACGATTTTCCGCTGGCACGCAGCAGTCGAAAGACAGCTCAAACACATGCCCCCCCTTCAGCCCCATGGTCTTTTCCGGTGGCCCGGCTGTCAGCCCGTCGGTTTTGCGGTCAACCACAAAAGCGCTGATGCCGCGATGTCCGGCGGTCGGATCGGTGATGGCGTAGACAATGATGAAATCCGCCGTCGCGCCGTTGGAAATGAAGTGCTTCACCCCCTCAAGCCGATAGCCTTGGGCGGTGCGGGTGGCCCGGGTGCGCAGGTCGGCGGGATTGGAGCCGGCCCGTGGCTCGGTAAGACCGAACGCGCCCAGCATTTTTCCCGCCGCCGCCGCCGGAAGATAGCGCTGGCGCTGCGCGGCGTCGCCAGCGAGCAGGATCGAGTCGGTGGCGAGAAAATGGGCCGTGACCAGCGACGCGGTCGACCCGCAGGCGCCGGCGATGGCCGCAACACTGGCAAGCAGCGCCGGCGCGGAGATCCCTGCCCCGCCAAACCGCTCCGGCAAGTTCACGCCCATGATGCCCAGCTTGCCGAGCTGCGGAAGATGACAGGTCGCGGCGCGGCTGGTTTCATCAAGCTCACGCGCCGCCGGGGCCAAGTCCTGCGCCGCATAGCGCGCGATCATCTCGACAACGCTGTTGTCTTCCGGCTCCAACTGCTCAAACATCGTGCGCCACCTTCTTTACAATGCCTTTTTCGACAAGCGTGCCAATCTGATCTTCGGCCATGCCCAGCAACGTCTTGAGAATTTCAACGCTGTGCTCGCCCAGTCCCGGCGCCGGCTGTTGATCGCCGCGCGGCTGGTCGGAGAAATGAACCGGCTGCTCCAGGGTGGGAAAATCGCCCAAGCTCGGGTGGTGGTGCGCGGGCATCAGTCCCCGCGCGGCCACCTGCGGGCTGGCGATCGCTTCTTCCAGCGACCAGATCGGGGAAGCGGGAACATTGGCCGCGCTCAGCCGCGCAACCGCCTCGGCAACCGACAGATGGCGCAACTGCTGCTCGATCAGCTGCGTGAGCTGCGGCTCGTTTTCGGTGCGCAGTTCATCGCTGGCGAAGCAGGGCCGCGCCAGCAGGTCCGGGCAGTCCAGCGCATCGGCCAGGTTCTTGAACTGCCGGGACGTCAGCGCAGCGATAACCAGATGCCCGTCGGCGGCGCGAAAGGCGCCAAAGGGCGTGGAAAGCGGATGGCGGTTGCCGACCCGCGCCGGCGCGGCGCCGGTAACGCCCCATTGGGCCAGCGCCGTTGGCAGCAGGCAAAAGAGCGAGTCGAACATCGCCACATCGACATAACTTCCCCGGCCATGGCGTTCGCGTGAAAAGAGCGCGGTCATGATCGCCCAGGCCGCGAAAAGCCCGGCGCTGAGATCGCCAAAGGATTCCCCGACCTTGAGCGGCGCGCCCTGCGCCTCACCGGTCACCGCCATCAAGCCGGACATCGCCTGGGCGATCAAATCGAAGGCCGGGCGGGTCGCCAGGGGTCCGGTCTGACCGAACCCGGAAATGCTGGCGTAGACCAGCTTGGGATTGACCGCGGACAGGGCCGGATAATCAATGCCCAGCCGTTTGGCCACGCCGGGCTTGAAATTCTCAACCACCACATCGCAGCGTTGCGCCAAGGCCACCGCGATCTGATGGCCTTCGGGATTTTTCAGATCGAGCGCCAGGCTTTTCTTGTTTCGATTGTTCAAGTGGAACAGCGCGCTTTCACCGGCGCGAAAAGGTCCGATATGGCGATAGTCGTCGCCCTGTAAGGCCTCCACCTTAATGACTTCCGCGCCGACGTCCGCCAACAGCGCCGTGCAATAGGGGCCGGCCAAAACCCGGGTAAAGTCGAGAATGCGAACTCCCGCCAACGGCTTGGTCGCGGCGGCCTGCTGATCGATGTGCGGTTTCATGCGTCATTCCGATTGAGCTTTTGTTGATCCGCCATCCTGCGCACATTTTATCTATAGTTAAAAATATTGACTAACTATAATTACTATAGTTTTTTATGATTATGATCACCACGCGCCACCTCCTCTATTTCGTCGCCACCGCCGAACAGGGCGGCACCGCCGCCGCGGCGCGGACCTTGAATGTCTCGCAGCCAACGGTTTCCGTGACCGTGCGTGAACTGGAAGCGCTTTTAGGTGGGCAACTTTTCATCAGAAATCCCCCCAAAGGCCTGGCGATAACGGCCTTCGGCCAGCGCAAGCTTGGCCAGGCCCGGCGGCTGCTGAGCGGCGTCAGAGCCTTTGAGGTCGAGGGCCGCGCCGGCGCGGGGCCAAGCGGCAGCGTATCGCTGGGCTACTTCACCACCCTGGGCCCCTCACACCTGCCCGGGTTACTGCGAAAAGCGAAGTCGGCGCTTCCGGACATCGAACTGGAGCTGGTGGAAGGCGATTTGGAGACGCTCTATGTAATGCTGGAGCGCAGCCAGATCGAATTGGCGCTGACCTATGACGTGGGCTTGACCGGCGCGGTCAGCAAGCACCAGGTGGCGGCCTTACCGCCCTATGCGCTGCTGCCCGCCGGCCATCCCTTGGCCGAGACTCAGGACGTTTCGCTCGCTGGCCTCGCCGCCTATCCCTTCGTGCTGTTCGACTTGCCTCACAGCCGCGAGTTTTTGCTGTCAACCTTCTGGCACCAAGGGCATGAGCCCAAAGTCTGCTATCGCTCCGGTTCGCTGGAAATGGTGCGCGGCATGGTGGCCAATGGACTGGGGGTCTCGCTGCTCATCACCCGCCCGCACTATGATCACGCCTATGACGGCAAGGCCGTGGTGTGCCGGCCCCTTGCCGAAAAAACCGCGCAACAGAAGCTCATCGTCGCCCATTCAAGCAAAGCAACCCTGACCGAGCCGACCGCCGCTGTTCTGCGCTTCCTTCAGCAGTGGTTTGCCGAACAGACCATTCCGCCGGCCGCGCCGGTGATCGGCTTGGAACGAAGCGCGTCGACGCCGTCGTGAATCGCCCGCCACCCGCCGGATTTCCCGCAAGGTTCGCCAGCGAACGCCCAAGATCGGGCGCGCGCGCCGGCGCGGGAGAGGCCGCCCAGGAAGGACAGTTGTTCGACCGCGCTTTTCGATCCGATCTGGATCACCTCCCCAACTATGATTAAACTGCCCGGCAGGCGCGCCGCCTTAATCTCCAACCCTTGTTGTCCGATAGCACAGGATCGCCCATGCCCTCGACCGTCTCTGCCAACAATCTGGAGCGTTTGCTGTCGATCATGGCGCGCCTGCGTGATCCGGCGACCGGCTGTCCCTGGGATGTGAAACAAACCTTCACCACCATCGCTCCCTATACGATCGAGGAAGCCTATGAAGTCGCCGAGGCGATTTCCGACGGGGATATGACCGCCCTGGAAGACGAACTGGGCGACCTGCTGTTGCAGGTGGTGTTCCATTCACGGATGGCCGAGGAGGCCGGGCACTTCAGCTTCCATGACGTGGCCGCCGCGGTATCGGACAAAATGGTCCGCCGACACCCGCACGTTTTTGCCGCGCAACCTTTTATGGATCTGGAAGAGCAGACCGTCGACTGGGAAAGCCGCAAGGCGGTGGAGCGCCAAGCCAAGGGGCAAACCTCGGCGCTGGACGGCGTCGCCTCGGGACTGCCCGCCTTGATGCGCGCCCACAAGTTGCAAAAGCGCGCCGCCAGGGTGGGATTCGACTGGCCGGCGCGCGAACCGGTCTTCGACAAGGTGCAGGAAGAGCTGGAGGAAATTCTTGAAGTGATCGACCAAGGCGGCCAGGCCGAGCGGCTGGAAGATGAAGTCGGCGACCTGCTGTTCGCCGCCGTCAATCTGGCCCGACACCTGAAGGTCGATCCGGAAACCGCCCTGCGCCACGCCAATCATAAGTTTGAGCGGCGCTTCAAGTCGATGGAATCAGATTTGGCGCGCGACGGCAAGGCGCTGGACAACCTGGACCTGGAAAGCATGGAAAAGGGTTGGCAGGCGGTAAAGAAGCAGGAACAACAGCAGGAGTAGGAATAGGAACTGAGCGACAGGGGCGAACCGAACAACCGGGACAGCGCCTGACGCCCCCGCCGCTGCGGAAAGCCGCGTGGCGACCGCTACGAAATTTAATTGGCCCGAGGGTCAGAACAGGAGATTGATATGTATCAAACCATTGACCCAAAAGAACTGATTGTCTTCATCACCGGCGCAACCGCGGGTTTTGGCAAAGCCCTGGCGCGCCGCTTCGCCGGAGCCGGCGCCAAGGTTATCGTGACCGGGCGCCGCGCGGATCGTTTGCAAAGCCTGTGTGAGGAATTGGGCGACCGCGCCCACGCCCTGACCTTTGACGTCCGCAACAGGCAAGAGGTGGAAGCCGCCGTCGCGGGCCTTCCCGAGGCCTTTAAGAAGGTCAACGTGCTGGTCAACAACGCCGGGCTCGCCTTGGGGGTTTCCTCCGCCGATCAGGCCGAGATAAGCAATTGGGAAACCATGATCGACACCAACTGCAAGGGGTTGATCTACTGCACCCACGCGCTGTTGCCTGGGATGGCGGCGCGCCGAGACGGCCATGTCATCAACCTCAGCTCGGTGGCGGGCTCCTATCCCTACCCCGGCGGCAACGTCTACGGCGCCACCAAGGCTTTCGTGACGCAGTTCTCCCTCAATCTGCGCTCTGACCTCAATAACAAGGCGGTTCGGGTGACCTCCATCGAACCGGGAATGGCGGAAACCGAGTTTTCCGAAGTGCGCTTCCTGGGCGACACCGCCAAAGCGGCGGAAGCCTACAAAGGAATGAAACCGATGTCGGCGGAGGATATCGCCGAGTCATTTTTCTTTGCCGCCCCCCTGCCCCGCCACGTCAACATCAATCGCCTAGAAGTGATGCCGGTCCAGCAGGCTTTCGCGGGTTTCCTGGTTGATCGCGACAGCTAGCGTCGAGCGGTTCCAGCGGGACCGCCTGGTGGTCCCGCTGGAACCGCGCCTCCCCCGCCTATAAATTTGCTGGCGGCTGGGTGACGACAGAGTCGACGCGCCAAACCGATCATGAACTAAACCACGGCAACCAGACTGTTCAGGTCCAGATCCCCCAACAGCGCCTGCTTGATCTCGTCCCAACTGCCGCTATCAGGGGCCATCAGCAAGCCGACCTCGGCGTAGTCGGAGGGTTGATAGCGGCGATCTTGGCGCAGCAAGAGCGACTGCCCGCCGGCTTCGCGATGCAGCAGCGACCCCGGCGCGTGATCCCAGGGCTTGCAGCGGGAAAACAGCGAGAAATGCATTTCACCGCGCAACAGACGCAGGTATTCGTGCCCGGCGCAGGACAGTGACTTCAGCGCCCGAACCTTGTGGCGATTTTGATCCACCCTGGCGCCCAAGGCCTTGGCGGCGAAGGTCGAGGCGTGCAGCGTGCCCGTCATCTCGGCCAGGGACGTCGCTTCGGCGACCTGGCATCGTTGCCCGTCCAAGTAGGCGCCGCTGCCGTTTTCCGCGACGGCCATGACCTTGTTGATGGGATCGTAAATCCACCCCGCCAGGATTTCCTCGCCCTTGCACAAGGCCACCATCACCGCAAAAATCGGCCGCCCTCGAGCATAGTTTCCGGTGCCGTCGATCGGATCGATAATCCAGATCGGCTGCGGCGTCTGCTTGAACAGCTTGAACAGATTAGGATCGGCTTCCGCGGCTTCCTCGCCGACGACCAGGGATCCGGGCAGCATTTCCTGCAACCGGTCGGTCAACTGCCGTTCGACGGCCAAATCCGCCACCGTCACCAAGTCACCGGCGGCCTTCTTCATTATCTCGTGGTCTTGCAGCGACTGGAAGCGCGGCAGGGCTTCGCGCGCCGCAACGTCGATGATCAGCTCACTGACTTGGGAGATGTTCAGGTTCATGGTGCACCGTCCAAGCCGTTTCGAGAAAGGATAAAGAGCGGAATCAGGTCACATCATGACCGCTGACATCATGGCTGCTGGGCGGCCGCGCTGCGGGCCTGGCGCTGGTCGAAGCGTGCCAGATTGATGGGGTCGAAGGACACCGTCAGATGCATGGACTGCTCATCGTCTTGGCGCGCCATCACCTGACCATGACGATAAAGCCAGGCCAGCGTTTCGCCGTCGCTGTGCGCCAGTTCAATGGTGACTTGACGATGGCTGCTCTGAAGCTTCTTTTCCACCGTTTCGAGGAAATTCTCCACCCCCTCGCCGGTTACCGAAGACAGCAGAACCTTGGCGTCCGAGCGGCTGGTGGCCAGGGACAAAGCGTCACGGGTTTCGTCGTCAAGCAGATCAATCTTGTTCAGCGCCTCGACCAGCGGCACCTCGGACTCGGCGCTCAAATCCACGCCGAGATCCTTCAGCACCTCTTCCACACTGGCCTTCTGCTGATCGCTTTCCAGATGGGAAATGTCACGCACATGGACAATGATATCGGCGGCGGTGACCTCCTCCAGGGTGGCGCGAAAGGCCGCCACCAGGTCGTGCGGAAGATCGGTGATGAAACCAACGGTGTCGGACAGAATGACGTCCTGGCCCGACGGCAAAAGAAGACGACGCATGGTGGGATCCAAGGTTGCGAAGAGCATATCCTTGGCCATCACCTTGGACTCGGTTAGCCAATTGAAAAGCGTCGACTTTCCGGCGTTGGTGTAGCCCACCAGCGCGACAATCGGATAGGGCACCCTTTCGCGGGCCTCGCGATGCAGCGCGCGGGTCCGCTTTACCTGCTCCAGGTCTTTTTTCAGGCGACCAATCTTTTCCGCCAGAATACGCCGATCCAACTCGATCTGCCGCTCACCGGGGCCGCCCATGAAACCGGCGCCGCCGCGTTGCCGCTCCAAGTGGGTCCAGGATCGCACCAGCCGGGATCGCTGATAGTTCAGCGCCGCCAACGCAACCTGCATCCGGCCTTCCTTGGTGCGGGCCCGCTCGCCGAAAATCTCCAGAATCAAGCCGGTGCGGTCGATAACCTTGCAGTCGAGCGCTTTTTCCAGGTTGCGCTGTTGGACCGGCGACAAGGTGGCGTCCAGCACCGTCAAGTCGATGTCGTCCCGCTCGACCTGCTCCGCCAGACGATCCACCGCCCCCTGCCCCAGCAGGGTCGACGGTCGCGGTTTGTCGGTTTTGATGATTTCGGCCGCGACGACGTCCAGATTGATGGCGCGCGACAACCCGACCGCCTCTTCCAGACGCGCGTCAGCTTCCCGCACCACCGGGCCGCTCTGGCGCTGGGCGGGATGAATGATAATGGCGCGTGCGGTGGGGGGCGTCGCAGCGGTTCGCTTGTCGAACTGGGAAACGGCGGACGGCGGAGCCTCGGCCCCGCTGTCTGCCGTTTGCGGGGCTTGATCCGGAGAATTTGGCTTACGCTTTGTCAAGCTCAGGCCTCAGCGGCCTCCTCTTTGTCCGTCGGGTCGAACAGTTGCACGGGCGCCGACGGCATGATGGTCGAAATCGCGTGCTTATAGACCAGTTGGGAATGGGCATCCCGTCTCAGCAGGACGCAAAAATTGTCAAACCACGTTACGATGCCCTGAAGTTTGACACCGTTGACGAGGAAAACCGTGACCGGAACTTTGTTTTTTCGAATGTGGTTCAGGAAAACGTCCTGAACATTTTGTGATTTTTCACCGGCCATTCCTCAAAACCCCCTTTCTTTTGCTTTTAAGGTTCTTATTGCTGGGGTGAACAGGCCACCCGTTCGACACGTAGCCCCCTAAATAGGAAGCGCGTCTTCCTTGGGCAAGCCCTTCATTATGCCTTCTCACGGACAAATGCAAAAGGGACGAGAAAACAAAGACGGCATTTTGTTCTTTCAAGGCAGTCCGGCCCGATCCGTCACGCAGAATCCCTCGTAAGATCGTCTGATAATCAATTGAAAATACTAATATTTATATCTTGATCCAGTGAGACTCTCCATCGAAGAGCGGCGGCACGAAACCGGCTAACTTCGCCGGCTCGCCATCACCAGACCGAGAAGCTGACCAAAACTTTCTGCATAGGCCGCCGGGGGGGCGGCGGCGAATTCTCCCGGTGCGGGTGGAAGGGCTCGCAATAACACGCCGGTGCAGCCGGCCGTGGCGGCACACAGCAGATCGATGTCGGTATCGCCGACAAACCAGACCCGCGCGTTGGGGGTAAGCGCGCGCGCTTCGCCGGGGCCCGAAGCCGACGCCCGCGCCGGCGCCAAGGCAAGCAGCACCGGGTCGATGGCCGGCTTGTCCTTGCCAGCGTCGTTGGCGCCGACGGCGGCTGAAAAGTACTTTCCCCAACCCAGGTGCGCCATCTCGCGGCGAAGGAAATCACCGCGCTTGTTGCTCACCAGGGCCAAATAGAGCCCGGCATCGCACAGCGCCGCCAGCAGCGCCTCGGCTCCCGGCAGGGCCGCCAGCGCCGCCAGATGACAATCTTGAAAGGCGCAATAGAAAACCTCGGTCGCTTCGGCGGTTCTTGCCATGCCAAACAACGCCGGAAAGGTGTCACGCGCCGACCCTCGGACCCGCTGGTGCACCTCTTCCAGCGTCCAGGGTTCCATCTCGAAGTGGGTAAAGGTCGCCGTCAAGGCGCGGTGGATCACCGGCCAGGTATCAACCAGGGTGTTGTCCCAATCGAACAGCACCGCTTCGGCGGGGGGCAAAGAAGTCATCAGGGGCCCACTGGGTTAAAAACAAGGGTCGCGGCAACTGCAAGGTCCGCCGCCTGAACAGACCAGCTTTTTCGCAAAAGACCGCAGTCAAGGCCGTCGCACACAGCGCCGGAGGGATCAGAAAAACTCCAGCTTCACCGAGAACAGCTTCTCCACCTTCTTGATGCTGTCCCGCTGGGCAAAGAAGATCACCAGGTCGCCGGCCTTGGGGACGGTGTCGCCGCGCGGAATCATCACCTCCTTGTCCCGCACCAAGGCGCCAACGATCACGCCGCGCGGCAAGTTGGCCTCCCGCAGTGGTTTTCCCACCAGACCCGACGTTTCCATCGCCTCCGCCTCAATCAACTCGCCAAAGCCGTCGGCCAGCGAGTGAACCGAGCGGATCCGCCCCCGACGCACATGCTGCAATATGGTGGAGACGGTGATGGCGCGTGGATTGACCACCGTATCGATCCCCAAGGACCCGACCAGTTGCGAGTAGGAGTTGGAGTTGATCAGCGTGACGGCCTTTTTTGTGCCGTGCTTCTTGGCCAGGAGCGAGGACAGGATGTTGACTTCATCGTCATTGGTGACCGAAACAATGGTTTCGGCGGCCGAGACGTTGCACTCCTCCAGAATTTCACCGTCGAGCGCATCGCCATGAATGACCACCGAACGGTGGAGTTCCTTGGCGACCTTTTCCGCCCGGGCCTTATCCACCTCGATGATTTTTAACTGCACCTGCGGATGGCGTTCTTCCACTATGGTGGCCAGATACAGCCCAATATTGCCGCCGCCGACCAAGATCACCCGCCGGGCTTCCTTTTCCTCGTACCCGAAGGACAGCATGGCGCGCGCCAGATGGGCGGTTTCGCAGACAAAATAGACGTCATCGCCCGGCAGCAACACATGATCGGCCTGAGCGACCAGCTGTTCGCCATTGCGGTTGATGGCGACAATCGTCATGTGCAGATCGGGGAAAAGGTCGGTTAACTGGCGTAGTGGGGTATGGATAATCGGCGTTTCTTCGCGGATCCGCACACCGATCTGCGTCACCAGGCCGTCGGCAAGATTGGAGGCCTCGAACGCCCCCGGAATTTCCAGGCGCCGGGCGATGGAGCGCGCCACCTCGACTTCCGGTGAAATGATCACGTCAATCGGCATGTGGTCACTGGAAAACAGGTCCGACCACAGCGGATTGAGATAGGACTGGTGGCGCACGCGGGCGATCTTGGTCGGCACCTCAAAAATCGAGTGGCAGACCTGACAGGCCACCATGTTGACTTCATCGGCATAGGTCACGGCGATCACCATGTCGGCGTCGCGCGCTCCGGCCCGTTCCAATATATCGGGGTGAGACGCAAAGCCCACCAGGCCAGTCACGTCCAGGGAATCGCTGATCTTCGCGATCAATTCAGCCGATTGATCAATAACCGTCACATCGACCGACTCGTTGGCCAGGGAGCGGGCGATATTAAAACCCACCTGACCGGCACCGCAGATGATCACCTTCATGCTTTGCTTTCCATATTTTGGCTACCGCAAAACAGGCCTCGACGTGCCTGTGACGCGGAGACTGCCTGCTTCCCCCCAGCCGGTCAACGTTCCGAGGTGTTTATCCCCAGCGATCGCAGCTTGCGGTGCAGCGCGGAACGCTCCATCCCGACGAACGCCGCCGTGCGGGAGATGTTGCCGCCAAACCGGGCAACCTGCGTTTCCAGGTACTGCTTTTCAAACCGCTCCCTGGCCTGCCGCAGCGACAGGGACATATACTCGCTTTGGCCGTTGCCGCCCGCCAGCGACAGACCGCCGCCGTTGATGTCCGGCGGTAACATATCGGAGCGAATGGGCTCATCGCCGCTGCCCGGCGCCATGATCAGCATCCAGTCGATGGCGTTGCGCAGTTGCCGCACGTTGCCGGGCCACTCGTATCCCTGCAGCGCGGCGATCGCGTCATCGGCCAGGCGACGGGTCGGCATCCCGGCCTCGACCGCGGATTTTTCCATGAAATAGTCCACCAGCACCGGCAGGTCCTCCTGCCGCTCCATCAACGCCGGCACCTGCAAGGGCACCACATTGAGACGATAGTAGAGGTCTTCGCGGAAGCGTCCTTCATTGATCGCGGCGGCCAGGTCCTTGTTGGTGGCGGCGACCACCCTAACGTCGACCTGCACCTTGTCGCTGCCGCCAACCCGTTCAAAAGTCTGCTCCTGCAGCGCGCGAACAATCTTGCCCTGGGTTTCCTGTGGCATGTCCGCCACTTCATCCAGCAAAAGCGTTCCCTGGTTGGCCTGCTCAAAGGTTCCGATCTTGATCCCGCCGTCGTCTTCCGTGCCAAACAGCTCACTTTCCAGACGATCGGGATGCATGGTGGCGCAGTTGAGCACGATGAAGGGCCCTTGCGCCCGCCGCGACTGAGCATGGATTTGGCGGGCCACCACTTCTTTGCCCGCGCCGGCCGGGCCGGTAATCAACACCCGGCTGCCGGTCGGCGCGACCTTTTGGATTTGATGGCGCAGTTGAATAATCGCGGAGCAGTCGCCGATCAACGTGTTTTCCGGACCGCGCAGTTGGCGCAGCGCCGCATTTTCGCGCCGCAGGGCGGCGGCCTCGGTCGCCCGCGACACCATCAGCAGCAAGCGGTCCGCCTTGAAGGGCTTTTCGATAAACTCATAGGCGCCCAACTTGATGGCATTGACGGCTGTTTCAATGTTGCCGTGACCGGAGATCATCACCACCGGCGTTTCCGGCCAGTGCTTCTTGATTTCCTTGAGCAGCTGCAATCCGTCGAGCTTGGAGTTCTCCAGCCAAATATCAAGGATCACCAGGTCAGGCTGGGCCTGCTCCAGCGCCAGCAGGGCCGCCGTGCTGTTGGCGGCGTTGCGGGTGCTGTAACCCTCGTCCTGAAGCACCCCTTCAATCAGCAGTCGAATGTCGGCTTCGTCATCGACGATAAGGATGTCATGACCCATGGCGCTTTTCCTTTATCGTCGCCGCTGTCGTCTCCGCTGTCGTCTCTGTGGAAAGGGTGTGCTTGGCTGTGCTCATCTCACTATCCGTTTCAACCTCGATGCCGGACCTGCTTGGCCCCGGATTGCTCCGTTTCGGATTGCTGTGCGCGGCCGGCTGCGTCTGCCCCAGCGGAAAGATCAAGCGAACCCGCGCGCCCTTGGGCAGGTCCTCCAACACCAGACCGCCACCGTGGTCCTCCAATATTTTTTTCACGATGGCGAGTCCAAGGCCGGTGCCCTTTTCTCTCGTTGTTACATAGGGTTCGGTCAAGAGGCTGCGTTCCTGCCGCGGCAAGCCCTTGCCATTATCCTCAACCAACAAGATAATTTCTTCCCGGCCCAGTTCCAGCGATATTCGGATCTTCCCCGGCTCCGGCGTCACCCCGGCGGCGTGATCGGCGGCTTGCCGCGCCTCGACGGACTCCAGCGCGTTCTTCAACAGATTGGTGAGCGCCTGACGAATTTGACCGCTGTCGCAGGCGAACATCACCGGATCGGACGGCAGCCGGCTTTCAAACCGCGCGGCTTCATGGCTGGCCGATCTTTGCAGCGACAAAGCCTCAACCACAACCTGGCGCAGGTCCTGCTCCTTCAACACCGCCGCCGGCATTCGGGCAAAGGAAGAAAATTCATCGACCATCCGACCGATATCCCCAACCTGGCGGACAATGGTGTCGGTGCAGGCGATGAAGATTTCCTGATCATCATCGATTTGCTTCAAATATCTGCGCTTCAGCCGCTCGGCGGCAAGCTGAATCGGCGTCAGTGGGTTCTTAATTTCATGCGCGATCCGCCGCGCCACATCGGCCCAGGCCGCCTTGCGCTGCACGGACAACAGCTCGGTGATATCGTCGAAAGTCACCACATAGCCGCTGATGGCGCTGCCTTTCTCCCGCTCGGCCACCGCGCGCAACAGGAATGTCCGTTTATAGCCGTCGCCCCGGTCCAGACTGGCCTGCCGCTCATGCACCCGTCCCGGTCGCTTGGTCGCCATTTCCATCAAATCGCGCAGATCGTGGGATAGGCGTGCGATCTTGCGCCCCTGCAAGCGATCCGAGGAGATCGACAGCAGCTCGTTGGCGGCGCGATTTTGCAAGGTCACCCGGCCGTCGCCATCCAGGCCAAGCACACCCGAGGAGACGCCGGACAGCACGGCTTCGATGAACAGGCGGCGCTCGTCCAGCTCCTTGTTGGCGGCAAGCAGCGCGCCTTGCTGCTGCTGTAGGTCGTTGGCCATGTGGTTGAAAGCAAGAGACAGGGTGGAAATCTCGTCGGTGTCGACGATGCTTTCGATGCGGGCGTTGAGATCGCCCTGGCCGACCCGATTGGCCACCACCACCAGGCGGCCGATCGGGCCGCTCAGCCGACTGGCGAACGACAGCCCAACCCAAGCCGCCGCCAAAAGCAACAGCAAGGATATCAACACGAAAAACAGCGCAAAGGTAATGATCAACTCACCGCGCTGCCCCTCCAGCTGCTCGTAGAGGGAAACCGCGTCGGAGGAGCGCTGCATATGTCCCAGAACCCTGGGGTCGACCAACCGCCCGACGAACAGATAGGCGTCGTTCCACCCTTGTAGCTTCAGCAGCGCCCGGACCCGGTCTTCCGAACCCGACGTCACCAGGGCCACTTCGCCCCGATCCGCCACGTCCCAGGCCAACGGTGGAACTTGCAAATCAAATTCCAACAGCAGGCTGTAGCCGCCCTTGGCAAGGATGCGCCCTTCGCGCGTCAGCACCAAAGCCTCCGGCAGAGAGCGCAAGGCGGCCTGACCGGCGACAAGCTGGTTGAACTTTTGCGGATTGCCCTGCAGGGCGGGGCCATAGCGGTTGAGATCCCGGGCCATGGCCAAAGCATCGGCGGCAATGTTTTGCCGATGCTCACCCAGATAGGCCTCGGCCACCGCCAAGGACTCTTTCACCGCCGTGCTGACCCGGTCGCTAAACCAACTTTCCAGCCCGAAATAGAAAAACAGGGTGGAAAAGATCGCGATGATCAGCGTTGGGGTCAAGGCCACCAAGGCGAAGATGCTTGCCATGCGGGTGTGCAACTGCGCGTCCGCCGACGCCCGGCGGCGCTCAATCCAAAGCATGACGATGCGCCGCAGGATCAAGGTGGCAAAGCCGGTCAGGAGAACCAGATCAATGATCAGCAGAATAAGCACCGACGAGGGGGCGGAAAACCATCCGTCGCGGGCGGTCAAAGCGATAAAGGTTAAAACGCCGGAGGAAAAAGCCGCGATGAACAGCACCACGGACAGCTTGCTTTCCAGCCGAACCGCGCGGGCCCAGGCGAAAAACCGCGCGCTCCATCGGGCCAAGCGAGAAGCTCGAACGGCCGGCTGAGCTTCGCCGATCTGTTCGCCCTGGGTCATGCCCAGCCCCCGGCGGAAAACCCCGTCAAGCTGTTGCAGGTCATGATCGGGTCCGTTCTTGCTGGTAAGCTGCTGTGGAAATTCGCCAAACCGTCCGCCCTGCTTCGCCTCAACAACCGCTGGCGCGCGCGGCCATGGCGAGACTTTCTCTGTTGCCCAAAAGACACAGTGGCTATTTAAGGCCTCTCATCACCTCGATGTCTAGCTCTCTAATTTTCTTGCGCAAGGTGTTTCTGTTGACGCCCAGCAGTTCGGCGGCTTTGAGCTGATTTCCCCGGGTGGCGTTGAGCGACAGCTCGATCAGCGGTTTTTCCACTTCTCGAATCACCCGTTCATAGAGTCCGGCGGCCGGAAGTTCTTCGCTGTGGGCGTCGAAATAGTCCCGCAGCAACCGTTCAACCGTGGCGCCGAGAGACTGGTCGTCCTTGCCCCCCGGCTCCTCCATCCACCCCACCGGGGCATCGCTCAATTCGGCACGCACGATATCCACGCCGATGATTTCCTGGTTGTAGAGCGCGACCAGCCGCTGAACCAGATTTTCCAGTTCCCGCACGTTCCCCGGCCAGCGATAGCTGCGCAGGAAATCCATCGCTTCCTTATCCAGGGTTTTGCCCGGCAGTCCTTCCTCCTGCGTCCGCAGGAAGAAATGCCGGATCAGTTCGGCGACGTCCTCCGTTCTTTCGCGCAAGGGCGGCAGCCGAAGCGGAACCACGTTAAGCCGATAGAACAGATCCTCTCGAAACAGGCCGCCGCGCACCATTTGCCGCAGATCACGATGGGTCGCCGCAACAATTCGCACGTCGGCGCGAATGGCGGTGCGTCCGCCGACGGTGGTGTATTCGCCCTCTTGCAGCACCCGCAGCAAACGGGTCTGGGCCTCCAACGGCATATCGCCAATTTCGTCGAGGAAAAGCGTGCCGCCGCTGGCCTGCTCGAAGCGCCCGGCATAGCGATTGGCGGCCCCGGTAAAGGCCCCTCTTTCGTGGCCGAACAGTTCGCTTTCGATCAGCTCACGTGGAATCGCCGCCATGTTGATCGGAACGAAGGGACCGTTGCGCCTTTTGCCATAGTCATGCAGCGCCCGCGCCACCAGTTCCTTGCCGGTGCCCGACTCGCCGTAGACCATGACCGTCAAGTCCGTGCCCATCAACCGGGCCAGCACCCGATAGATCTCCTGCATTGCCGGCGAGCGCCCGATCAGCGGCAGGCGTTCTTCCTCGATCTCCAGCTGCTGCGCCGAGTGATCGCCTTGCTGCACCGACAGCGCCCGCGCGACGACCCGGAGCAGTTCCTTTAAATCAAACGGCTTGGGCAGGTACTCGAAGGCGCCCCGCTCGGTGGCCTTGACGGCGGTCAACAGGGTATTCTGCGCCGACATCACGATCACCCGCAAATGGGGCCGCAGCTTTTTAATCCGCGGAATCATCTCCAGACCGTTTTCGTCGGGCATGATCACGTCGGTGATCACCAGGTCCCCCTGTCCGTCCTGTACCCAGCGCCATAGCGTGGCCGCGTTGCCGGTGCTGCGAACTTCATAGCCCTCTCGGCTGAGGGCCTGGGTAAGGACCGTGCGGATCGCCCGATCATCGTCTGCTACCAAAATGGTTGCGCCGGCCATCACTTGCCTCTCAGTCTTTGCGCCCACGCCGGGTGGGACTGTCATCGGTCACTAGATCGGGTGTGGTGTGGTGTGTCTTGGTCGTGGCCTCGGTTTTCGTTCCTGGGGCCACCGCCACCGCCGGACGTCACCACCGGACGTTACCGGCAGCCGGCGTTCCTAGGGATTGCGGTTCGGGTCATTGCGATCCGGGTCATTAGTGGTCGGCAACATCACGCGGAACTCGGTTCGCCGCGGCACGGAATCAAACTCGATGATTCCGCCGTGGTTGCCGATAACTTTTGCCGCCAAGGCAAGGCCCAAGCCCTTGCCGTTGACTTTCGAGGAAACAAAGGGCTCGAAAAGGTGGCCTTGCAGATCGCTGGGAATCCCCGAGCCGTTGTCCTGAACTCCCACCAGAAGCGGGACATCGACGCGCCCGCCGGTGCCCGGCAAGGCCAGCCGCACGCCCTGCTGGTAGCGGGTGCTCAGCACGATTTCGCCCTCTTCCTTCGGCAGTGCCTCGGCGGCGTTTTTTACCAGGTTGAGGAAAACCTGAATCAGCAGATCCCGATTTCCCAGCACCGGCGGCAACGAAGGGTCATAGCGCTCGAGAATGCGCACCTGCTGGGCAAAGCCGTTGGCCGCGATCTTGCGGACATGGGAGAGCACTTCATGGATGTTCACCGCTTCCCGATCAATCGGCCGCTCGTCGGAAAACATCTCCATGCGATCCACCAGCGCGACGATGCGATCCGCCTCGCTGCAAATCAACTGGGTCAACTCGCGATCCGCCTGATCGGCGTTGGCTTCCAACAGTTGGGCGGCACCGCGGATGCCCGACAGCGGGTTCTTTATTTCGTGGGCCAGCATGGCCGACATAGCGGTCACCGAGCGCGCCGCATTGCGATGCACCAATTGATGCTCGATTTTCCGGGCGATGGTGCGGGATTTCAGGCTGATCGAGACGGCCTGGCTCTGCTCTGATATCGCCATGACATTGACCGCCATTTCGTGGCTGCCCATCTTCGGGTTTTCCAAGGTCACGCCATATTCCGAAACCGTGTAACCGCCGTCACGCACCTGGCGGATGAGTGAGAAAACCGGATTGTCGGCCGGCAGGATTCGAGTCAGCGGCTGGCCCAGCAAGGTGGCGGCGCTGCTGCCCAAAAGCTGTTCGGCGGCAAGATTGACAAACAGGAACCGGTTGTCACCGTCGACCACCAGCACCGGATCGGCCAAGGAATTGAGGACGAACAGCGGGTCAATGGTCGCGATGGAAGCCCCTGGCTTTTGTCGTCTTCCCTCGGTTGGCACAGCAGACATTAAGCAGCCAAAGCCTCCCCTTCATCGGCATAGATCTCCCGCAACAGGGCCCGCACCACCTTGGGATCGGATTCCCGGTTGACCGCCTGCCGAAACTGGTTGGCCTGGTGAAAGCCTTTGACGTACCAACCCAGATGCTTGCGGCCGATCCGGACACCCAGCGCCTCGCCGAAATGTTCCAGCAGCCCCTCATAGTGGGCTTCCACCTGATCCAGCTGCGCCAGCAGGCTCGGGTCGGCGGGGCGCTCCCCGGTTTTGAGATAGTGCATCACCTGCGCGAGGAACCAAGGCCGCCCATAGGCGCCGCGCCCGATCATCACGCCGTCGGCGCCGGATTGCGCCAGCGCCTGATCGACCGCCGCGAAGCTATCGATATCACCGTTTACGATCAGCGGCAGATCGGTCGCCTGCTTCACCACGCGCACCGCCCGCCAATCCGCCTTGCCATTGTAAAGCTGGCAGCGGGTGCGGCCGTGAACGGTCAGGAGTTGAATGCCGGATTCCTTGGCAATGCGCGCCAGATTGGCCGCGTTGTGGCTTTTTCTATCCCACCCCAAGCGCATTTTCATGGTGACGGGCAAAGGCACGGCCTTGACCACCGCCGCCATGATGCGACCCGCCAGTATTTCGTCGCGCATGATTGCCGAGCCGGCGAGCTTATTGACGACTTTCTTCACCGGACAGCCAAAATTGATGTCGATGATGGCCGCCCCGCGATCAACGTTGAGGCGGGCGGCTTCCGCCATCACCTCCGGATCGGCGCCGGCCAACTGGACGGCCATGGGAAATTCTTCCGCGCAGCTGCTCGACATCTTCAACGACTGTCGACTGGCGCGAATCATCGATTGGCTGGCGATCATCTCAGAGACCACCAACCCCACGCCCGAGCGTTTCACCAGGCGGCGAAACGGCAGATCTGTCACCCCGGACATCGGCGCCAGGACAACCGGGCTGTCCAGTTTGATGTTCCCAATAGAAATGCTCATTTTTTAGGCTCACTCTTTTCTTGCCTAATAACTAGGCTTTTTAGCTTTTTTAGCGGGCGCTGACAAGGTTTTCGTTGCCCCCCTCCCGATCCGCGCCGCCCAATCGCGCGGCGGTTGCAAGATGGAAAATCATCCGGACGGGGGGACCGCCCGCGTCGCCCCGCCGGGAGCGGCCGGCAGCCGGTCGGAGCCGACCAAAGCCGGGGCAAGGCCTTTTCAACTGCGGAATGTCGACGCGACGACGGTTCGGCTCAAATCGAACCGGCCGGCTCTTACATCGGCCGGTGTTACATCAAAACCTCGGACACGAACTTCACCCCCGGATAAGCCAGGGTCAACAGCAGGTAAGCGGCCAGCAAAAGCCGGCCGGCCCGTTGTCCGCGCATTCCCGTTCTGGTCTGCAACACCAGCAACAGGGCGATGGCCAAAAAGGCCAGGAAGGACAGTAAAATTTTGTGATCAAGCACCAGCAAGCGGCCGGTCTCCAGAAAACTCAGCGCCATGCCGCTGACCAGCCCGGCCCCCAGCACCAATTCCGCGCTGGACAGAAAAACGATCTGCAACCGCTCGCCATCGGCGAAGGAAGGCAGGCTGCGCGAAAAACGGGTCGGCCGCCTGTTCTTCAAGGCGCGCTCTTGCAGCATCACGGCCAGACCGGCCACCGCCGCCAAGGTCGCCAGCGCATAGGTGACCACCGACACCGCAATGTGAATGCCAAGCCAGGTCGTCATGCCCTCGACGGCTTGAAAGTCGCCTTGAACCGGTGCGAAACCAAGCAGCAGCGCCAACAGACCCAACAGCAGCAAATAGGCAAACAGCAATGGGGTTAGAAGCCAGGCCTTGTCAACCCACAGGGCGATCGGCAGAAAAATCGTCAAGGAGGCGGCAATTGTCACCCAAAGATTGAACCCGAAGCCGCCGTGCCACTGGCCTTGCGCCAACAGGAAGGTAAAGCTGGTTGGCCCCACCACGGCAACCAGAAACAGCAGCCAGAACTGGCCGCCGGGTTGCGGGGTCGGGCGGCGCAACAGCAAAACCGTCACCGGCAAAAGCGCCGCAAGCGCCGCCAAGGCCAAAGCTGTATAGGAAAAGGGAATGCTGTCCATGATCGCCCTTATATCACCTTGACCTGATTGAAGTATATTCTAGATCAGGGGCAAAAACGTCTCTATCCGAACCGGCAGCAATAAAGCCAGGAAACCGCGCCATGGCAACCTCTTATCGCCGCGATTCCAGCGTCGCAGACGAAATCCTCGGCGCACCAGCGCCCTGCGCCCCGCCGCGCCGGTCGGTTTTATCGGCCCAACCAGGCGTTACCCGGCGCGCGGCCACGCCTTTGCTTTTTCTTTCGCGGTAAACTGTTTTACTGTCCGCGCGGTTCTGTTCAATCAAGCGGCAAAGATGCAAAACTGATTGCCCGTGGTGCGCGCGTGGCCTCCCGTGCCTACCGAGACAGGGGTGACGGGAGTGGATCGCCGGCCACGCCAGAAACCGGCCGGTTCCGTCATCGCTTGTTGCGGCTTGGTCGCCTAAAGTCCCACTCCATCGTTTGCAAGGTACTGACCTCTACCATGACTTACTGCATTGCTCTTGTTGTGGCGGCCGGGCGCGGACAACGTTTCGGCGCGGCTGGCCCGAAGCAATATGAGCTGCTTGGCGGCCAAGCCGTGCTTCGGCACTCGGTGACACGGCTGTTGCGCGCGTCCGACGTCGATGCCGTTCGCGTGGTTATCCACCCGGAAGACCAGGATCTTTATCAAAGCGCCGTCGGCGACCTGGACTTGCTGTCGCCGGTTCCCGGCGGCGCGACTCGCCAAGAGTCGGCGCGCCGGGGCTTGGAAAGCCTGAGCGCGCACCGTCCCGCGGTAACCCACGTCTTGATCCACGACGCCGCACGGCCCTTCCCCAACCAGGCCGTCATCGCCCGGCTCCTGCGGGCGCTGGCGGACAGCCCCGGCGCGCTGCCGGCCTTGCCGCTGGCCGATACGCTAAAGCGCGGCGACGCGGGTCTGGTTGCCGAAACACTGGACCGCACAAACCTGTGGCGCGCCCAGACCCCGCAGGCTTTTCACTACGCCGATATCCTGGCGGCGCACCGGGCGACCAGCGGGCAGGAACGCACCGATGACGCGGCGGTGGCCGAAGCTTACGGCCTGGCCGTGTCGTTGATTGTTGGCCAAGAGGAGCTGTTTAAGGTGACCCATTCCGAGGACCTGACACGCGCGCAAGCCTTGCTGGACTCAACCCTGGAAACCCGTGTCGGCAGTGGTTTCGATGTCCACCGCTTTGCATCCGGCCAGCAGCTGACGCTCTGCGGCGTGACCCTGGCCCACAGTCATGGGCTGGCCGGCCACTCCGACGCCGATGTCGGCCTCCACGCCCTGACCGACGCCATTTTGGGCGGCTTGGGAGCTGGCGAC
The DNA here is from genome assembly GCA_963976695.1 of uncultured Rhodovibrionaceae bacterium. Lineage (GTDB taxonomy): Bacteria > Pseudomonadota > Alphaproteobacteria > Kiloniellales > DSM-21159 > CAXBMB01. The sequence continues at coordinate 20,842 of CAXBMB010000030.1, read as the reverse complement.
ATCGGCAGTCATTTCCCGCCAAGCGCGGCACGGTGGAAAGGGGCGGACTCGGCGATCTTTCTTCGTCACGCCGGGGCGTTGGTGCGCCGTCAAGGCGGCGTCATCCGCCATCTTGACGTCACCCTGATCTGCGAAGCGCCGAAGCTGGCGCCGCACCGCGCGGCCATGGTTGCGCGGATCGCCGACCTTCTCGACCTGCACCCGGCGCGGGTCAGCGTGAAGGCGACAACGACCGAGAAACTGGGTTTTACCGGCCGCGAGGAAGGGATCGCCGCGCAAGCCACCGCCACATTGGCCCTGCCGCCGGCTCCGTCGATTGGCCAGGAGCGGGAACCGCGAAGCGCGCCGCCTGAAAGCCCACCGCCGACCGATCCGATCGAACGCGAAGGACGGCCGGCATGACCCCGGTTCAGCCCCCGATCCGCCGACTTTCCTTTTGGCATCCGGCCCGTTTGATCGGCACCTGGTTCGGCGTCGGCCTGCTTCCCAAGGCCCCCGGAACCTGGGGCTCGCTTGCCGCCCTGCCGCCGGCCGCCTTGCTGGCCTGGTGGGGTGGGAGCTGGGCGCTGCTGGGCGCAGCCCTGGTCGCCTATTTGATTGGCATTTGGGCGGCGGAGGGCTGCATCGCGCATTTCGGCCGACAGGATCCACCGGAAGTCGTCATCGACGAGGTGGCGGGACTGTGGCTCGCGCTGGTGCCCTTTTGCCTTGATCCGCTGCTTTTTCTATTTGGCTTTCTGGCCTTTCGGGTGTTCGACATTTTCAAACCCTTCCCCGCCAGTTGGGCCGACAAACGGCTCAAAGGCGGCTTTGGGGCAATGACCGACGACATCTTCGCCGGTCTTTATGCGGCCTTGGCGGGATATGGCCTGCTGTGGGTCTGGGGGAGAGAGTCATGTTTCCTGATTTTTTAATGCAGCAGGCGGAAGAGCTGTTGGCGCGCTGCCGAGAGGCGCGGTTGAAGATCGCAACGGTGGAAAGCTGCACCGGCGGCTTGGTTGCCGCGCTGCTGACCGCCATTCCCGGCTCGTCGGATGTGGTGGAGCGCGGCTTTGTCACCTATAGCAACCAAGCCAAGCAAGACCTGGTCGCAGTGCCCGCCGCGCTGCTGGCGCAAAAGGGGGCGGTGTCCAGTGACGTCGCCCGCGCCATGGCCGCCGGCGGCCTGGCCAACAGCCGGGCCGATTTCTGTGTATCGCTGACCGGCATTGCCGGCCCCGGCGGCGGCAGCGCGACCAAACCGGTGGGGCTGGTTTATCTCGGCGTGGCGCGCCGGGGCCAGAAGGCGACCGCCGAGCGCTGTCTTTTCACGGGCAACCGTCAGGAAATTCGCCGCGCCGCGCTGGAAAAGGCGCTTGTGCTGCTGGCCCGTCAAACAACGCCGCCGAGCCGGGGAGCTTCCCACTAGATGCCCGCCGCCGCCCAACGTCTCGCCAGCCGCCTGCGGGTGGAGGACCTTCTGCTTATTCTGATCCTCACCCTGCTGGCGCTGCGCTTGCTGCTGCCGCTGGCCGTTGGGGTGCTCTCCAGCGCCTTGATCGACCCCGGGGCCGACAACGCCCGGCTGATTGTCACCGTCTTCGCCCTGGCCGTGCAGAGCTTTTTCATGCTGATGGCGGTGGTCTTCGTGGCGCAGGTCCGGCGCGGCCTGACCTGGCAAGACCTGGGGCTGGTTCGCTGTCAGCAGACCTGGATTGTGCGCGCCGTCGTGTTCGCGCTGTTGATGATCCCTGTGGTCTCGCTCACCAACTTGCTGGTCCAGATCATCCAGGGCGGCAACTTCCAAAATCCGCAATTGAAGGTGTTGGCCCCTTCCGGATTTTCCTGGGACGCCTATCTGTCGGTGTTGGTGCTCAGCGCGGTGATCGTCCCGGTTACCGAAGAAATTGTCTTTCGCGGCCTATTCTTTGCCTGGCTGAAGGGGCGGGTCGGTCTGACCGCCGGCGCCGGGATCAGCGCGGTCGTCTTCGCCCTGCTGCACGGCGTCCCCCAACTGATCCCGTCGCTCAGCATCCTGGGCGTCGCCTTGGCCTATCTCTACGAAAAAAGCGGCTCGGTCTGGCCCAGCATCTTCATGCACGCCACCTTCAACGGCTTGATGACCAGCCTGCTCTACTATTCCTTGGCGCAGGGCCTGGAACTGTAACCTGTAACCCGCAGCCCGCCGCCCGTGTGGCGCTTTCCATATGACCGGAGCGAGTGTTAATCGACTGAGAAAGCAGCGCCACGCGCTTCGCCTCTATCGCGCGGCGAGCCCTAGGACTTCTCTAAAATCGCCTCGGCGCGCTGCTCAAAAGCTTGCACCATGCGCTTCACCGCCTCGTTAAACAGCGGCTGCATAAGCTTTTGCAGAAGTTTCGAGTGAAATTCAAAATCAACATAGAAGTCAATCAGACAGCCCTCTTCGTGCGGCAGGAAGATCCAATGGTTGTTGAGATAACGCATCGGGCCCTGGATATATTTCACGTCAATACGCAACGCGTCGGGATTGGAGTCGTTCAGGGTCACTTCACTGGTGAAGCGTTCACGCAGCATCTTAAAGCCAATCACCAGGTCGGCGAGAATGACCGGGCCGCTGCGTTTGCGAATTCGCACCGCAAGACACCAGGGAAGAAACTCCGGATAACGCGCCACATCTGCCACCAAATCATAAAGTGCGCGCGGATCGTGTTTAAAAATCCGTTTTTCGGCATGGGTGGGCATGTGGCAGTGACCAGCGGCTTCGTGAACAAAGAAAAAGTCCCGACAAGATAGGGACCGCAAGGGCCTTAAAGCGGATCGGTTTAACGGGAGTCCGCATCTTATCGGTAAATTAGAGGGTGCTGACGACAGAGACGAAGCGCCGAGCGCTGCTTTCTCAGTCGATTAACACTCTAGCCGGCCCGCCCCGAAAGCCAAGCCCAAAGTCAAGACCGTGGGTGGAAACCGGCCGGCGCAGTGTTGCGGAAAAAGCGTGGCGCCTAAGCGCCGGCTTCGGCCAGTTGGGCCGCGCGGGCCCGGCGCATGGCTTCAAAGTCATCGCCCGCATGATAGGAACTCCGGGTGAGCGGCGTGGCGGCGATCATCAAGAAACCCTTGGCGTATCCGCGCTTCTCGTACTCGGAAAATTCATCCGGTGTCACAAAGCGATCGATGGCGATGTGCTTGGCGGTTGGCTGCAGGTACTGCCCAATGGTCATGAAATCCACATCCGCCGAGCGCAGGTCGTCCATCACCTGATAGATTTCGTCTTTCGTCTCACCCAACCCCACCATCACGCCGGACTTGGTGAAAATTTCAGGATCGACCTGCTTTACCGTGTCCAGCAGACGCAAGGAATGGAAATAGCGGGCGCCAGGACGCACGCTGGTGTAGAGCCGCGGAACGGTTTCCAGGTTGTGATTGAAAACATCGGGCTTGGCGCGGGCCACCGTTTCAATCGCGCCGGGCTTGCGCAGAAAATCCGGTGTCAGGATTTCGATGGTGGTGTCGGGCGAAGCGTCGCGCACCGCCTTGATGGTATCGACAAAATGGGCCGCGCCGCCGTCGGCCAAATCATCCCGGTCGACCGAGGTGATCACCACATGCTTGAGCCCGAGCTTCTTGATCGACTGCGCCACATTGGTCGGCTCGAAGGGATTGAGCGCGCCCGGCTTGCCCGTGGCCACGTTGCAGAAGGAACAGGCGCGGGTGCAGATATCGCCCATGATCATCATGGTGGCATGGCGCTTCGACCAGCATTCGCCCACATTGGGACAGGCGGCTTCCTCGCAAACCGTCGCCAAATTATGGGCGCGCATAATGTCACGGGTCTCAGTGTAAACCTTGCCCATCGGCGCCTTAACCCGCAGCCAGTCAGGTTTGCGTTTGCGAACCGGATTGTCGGGCTTGTGGGCCTTTTCCGGATGGCGAAGGGGCTGTTTTTCCTGAACCGACATTCGTATTTCCCGTTCCGGGGCCACGCGGGCCCTCACTGATCAATCATAACAGAGATGACAGACGCCCCCACAGGCACGGGCCGCCGGCCTTTCAATGGAGCGCGCGCCGCTTACCCACCGTCGCCGCCGGGAACGGCGACGGACCGGCCTTGTCGCGCGCCCAAGACCTGCCCGGGTCGGCGTCACCAGTCTCAAGGTCCGCCCGATCGGCGTCCCGCCGCCCGCGGTTCTGACGTTGGCGCCGGCTGGCTGGTCTTATCAACTCAGCCTTACATATGGATCACCCGACCATAGGCGTCCAGCACAGACTCATGCATCATTTCCGAAAGCGTCGGATGGGGGAAGATCGTGTGCATTAGCTCTTCCTCCGTGGTTTCCAGGTTCATGGCGACAACAAAGCCCTGAATCAACTCGGTTACTTCCGCGCCGACCATGTGAGCGCCCAGCAACTGCCCGGTTTTGGCGGCAAAGATGGTCTTCACCAACCCCTCGGGCTCGCCCAGGGCGATGGCCTTGCCGTTGCCGATGAAGGGAAAGCGCCCCACCTTGATCTCCTGCCCTGCGGCCTTGGCCTGCTCTTCGGTCAAGCCAACCGAGGCCACTTGCGGATGGCAGTAGGTGCAGCCGGGGATCATCGAGGTATCAAAGGGGTGAACATCCTTGCCGGCAATCTTTTCGATGCAGACCACGCCTTCGTGTTCGGCCTTGTGCGCCAGCATCGGCGGCCCGGCCACATCGCCAATGGCAAAGATCCCGGGCACGTTGGTGCGTCCATAGCCGTCCACCACCACGCAGCCCCGGTCGGTCTTCACCCCCAAGGCTTCCAGCCCCAAATTCTCGATGTTGCCCTGCACGCCGACAGCCGAGATCACCCGGTCCACCGTGATCGAGGATTTCTGCCCCTTGGCGTCCTCGATCTCGCAGGTTACCGAATTGGCGCCCTTCTTGGCGGCCAGCACCTTGGCCTTGGTCAAGATCGTCATGCCCTGCTTTTCAAGCTGCTTTCGCGCCAGCTTGGAAATCTCGGCATCCTCGACCGGCATGATGCGGTCCATCACTTCCACAACGGTCACCTCGGACCCGAGGGTGTTGTAGAAACTGGCGAATTCAATGCCGATGGCCCCGGAGCCGATGACCAGGAGCTTTTTCGGCAGCGTCTCGGGCACCAGGGCGTCGAAGTAGGTCCAGATCAATTTCTTGTCCGGATCAATGCCCGGCAAGGCGCGCGGACGGGCGCCGGTGGCCAGGATGATGTGCTTGGCGGTATAGCCGGCGACCTTGTTGTCGGCCTGCGTGACCTCCAGCTTGCCCACCGCCGTCACCTTGCCCGCGCCGTCGATCACCGTGACCTTGTTTTTCTTCAACAGGTGGCCAACGCCGCTGTTGAGCTGCTTAGAGATCTGACGGGACCTCTTGACCACCGCTTGCAAATCAAACGACGGATTGTCCGCCTTCAAACCATAGGCCGCAGCGTTTTTCATATTGTGGTAAACCTCGGCGCTGCGCAGCAAGGCCTTGGTGGGGATACACCCCCAATTCAGACAGATTCCCCCCAGGTGCTGCTTTTCCACCACCGCCATCTTCAAGCCCAACTGCGCGCCGCGAATGGCCGTTACATAGCCCCCCGGGCCCCCACCGACCACGATCACATCGAACTGGTTATCTGCCATGAAAGCATCTCCTGCCGGGGCTCGGCCCCTGGATTGACGGTCTTTTTTCCACCTTTGGGCGGAACACCGCCAGGCCGGCGCACGCGCGGCCTGGCGGTACGCTGCGGCCTAGAGCAGCATGGTGAGAGGATCTTCGATCAGCTTCTTGAATGCGGCAAGGAACTGCGCGCCCACCGCGCCATCGACCACCCGGTGATCGACCGACAGGGTGCAGCACATCACGGTCGCGACAGCCAGCGCGCCATCCTTGACCACCGGGCGCTGCTCGCCGGCGCCAATGGCCAGAATGCAGCCTTGGGGCGGGTTGATCACCGCGTCGAACTGCTTCACCCCGAACATGCCCAGATTGGAAATGGAGAAGGTGCCGCCCTGGTATTCCTCGGGCTTCAGCTTGCCATCGCGGGCCCGGATCGCCAGATCTTTCATTTCAGCCGAGATGGCGGCCAGGCCCTTGCCTTCGGCAGCTTTGATAATCGGCGTGATCAGTCCGGTGGGCGTCGCCACCGCCACGGAAACGTCGGCGTGTTTATAGAACAGCAGGCCTTCGGTATCGAACGAGGCATTGGCTTCAGGAACCGTCTGCAAGGCCAAGGCCACCGCGCGAATGACGAAGTCGTTGACCGAAAGCTTATAGCCGGCCTTTTCACCCTTCGCGTTCAGTTCCTTGCGGGTTTTCAGCAACGCATCCAGTTCGCAGTCCACCGTCAGGTAGAAGTGCGGAACGGTTTGTTTTGATTCGGTCAACCGCTTGGCGATGACCTTGCGCATCGAGCTTAGCGGCGCCAACTCATAGGTCATGCCCAGCAGATCGGCCATCGCCTTGGCACCCGGCCCCGCGGGCGCGGGCTTGGCGGCGGTCGCTGCTGCGGGCGGCGCCGACGCGGACGGGCTGGCGGTGGCGGTGCCCGCCGCCTGGGCGCTTTCCACATCTGCCTTTACAATACGCCCGTGCGGCCCGGTTCCGGAAATGGCCGCCAGGTCGAGGTTGGCCTGCTGCGCCAAACGGCGCGCCAACGGACTGGCGAACAGCCGCTCTCCGGTCGGACCCGCCGGCGCCGCCGGCGCGGGCGCAGTCTTTGGCGCGGCGGCTTCAGCTTTGGGCGCGGCGACCGGGGCCGCCTCGGTGGTTTGGGCCGGCGCGGGCGCCTCGGTAGTCGTCTGGGCGGCGGCTTCCGGCGCCTCGGTGGTCGTCTGGGCGGCGGCTTGCACGGCCGCGTCCAGAACCGATGCATCCTCGCCCTCTTCCAGCAGCAGGGCGATCACGGTGTTTACCGCGACATTGTCGGTGTCGGCGGCGATAAGAATCTTGCCGATCACCCCTTCGTCCACCGCCTCCACTTCCATGGTGGCCTTGTCGGTCTCAATTTCGGCGATCACGTCGCCGGCGGCGACCGTATCGCCTTCTTTTACATTCCAACTGGCCAACTTGCCTTCTGTCATGGTTGGCGACAGGGCTGGCATCAGGATCTCAACAGTCATGTCCTACTCCTCCCCCAAAGGTTCAAGCCCTTGGGCGCATCCCATTGGGGTTAGCGATAGCAAGCTTCCTTTGCCGCTGCGATCACTGCATCAGCCTGTGGCAAGGCCAGCGCTTCCAGGTTCTTGGCGTAAGGCAGCGGCACATCGGCGCCGGCCACCCGTTTTACCGGCGCGTCCAGCCAGTCAAAGGCCTGCTCCATCACCAGCGCGGCAATCTCCGCGCCAACCCCGCAGGTCGCCCAGCCCTCTTCCACCGTGACGATGCGGTTGGTTTTTTGCACCGAAGCCACGATGGTGGCCGTGTCCAGCGGGCGGATTGACCGCAAATCAATCACCTCGGCGTCAATGCCTTCGGCCGCCAGTTTCTCCGCGGCGTCCAGGCATTTTCCCACCATGATCGAGTGGGCCACCAAGGTCACGTCGCGCCCCGGACGCACCACCTTCGCCTTGCCGATGGGAACGATCCAGTCATCGTCCACCGGCACGTCGAAGGACTGACCGTAGAGCAGCTCGTTTTCCAGAAAGATCACCGGATTTGGGTCGCGAATGGCGGCCTTCAGCAGGCCCTTGGCGTCCGCCGCCGACCAGGGCGACACCACCTTCAGGCCGGGAACGTGCGCATACCAACTTGCGTAACACTGCGAGTGCTGCGCGCCGACCCGCGATGCGGCCCCATTGGGTCCACGGAAGACGATGGAATTGCGAATTTGCCCCCCCGACATGTACAGGGTCTTGGTTGCCGAGTTGATAATGTGATCGATGGCCTGCATGGCGAAGTTGAAGGTCATGAACTCCACGATCGGACGCAGGCCGTACATGGCGGCGCCCACGCCCAAACCGGCGAAGCCATGCTCGGTGATCGGCGTGTCGATAACCCGTTTCGGGCCAAACTCCTCAAGCAGGTTCTGGCTGACCTTGTAGGCGCCCTGATACTCGGCCACCTCCTCACCCATCAGAAAGACCGTGTCATCACGGCGCATTTCCTCGGCCATGGCGTCGCGCAGGGCCTCGCGAACCGTTTGATTTTTGGTCTCGCCGCGCCACTCGGGCTCGGCCTCAACAGCCGGCGATTCCACCGGCGCGGCCGCTGCTGTCGCGGGGCTGCTGGATGCCGCCGGGGCCGGCGCGGCTGACGAGGATTGCGCCGAGGCGGCGGCGGCATCGGAACTGGCCGCAGCCGGCGCCGAAGAGCTGCTTGCCGTGAGCGCGGCGGCGTCCTCGCCTTCTTCCAACAGCAGGGCGATCACGGTGTTTACCGCGACATTGTCGGTGTCGGCGGCGACCAGAATTTTACCGATCACCCCCTCGTCCACCGCCTCCACTTCCATGGTGGCCTTGTCGGTCTCGATCTCGGCGATCACGTCGCCGGCGGCGACCGTATCGCCTTCCTTGACGTTCCATGTGGCCAGCTTGCCCTCGGTCATGGTCGGTGACAGCGCGGGCATCAGAATTTCGATTGGCATGGGTTCCTCCCCAGGGTGTGGGCCGTTATGTGATCGGCCCGATCGATAATTTTAAACAGCGCCCAACGGCAATCACCGGCAGCGCAGATGAAATCCCGAGTGACTTGCGTCACGTCGAAATCAAGCGCTATTCAGCCGCGTCGGCGTAGACATCAGTCCAGAGTTCACTGGGGTCTGGCTCTGGCGAATTCTGCGCGAATTCAGCGGCTTCGGTCACGATTAGCTTGATCTTCTTATCGAGTTCCTTCAGCTCCGCCTCTTCCACCAGTTGTTTTTCGGTCAGCAGCAGATGGCGCAGACGCTCAATCGGGTCATGCTCGGTGCGCATCTTCTGCACCTCTTCCTTGGTGCGGTATTTTGCCGGGTCGGACATCGAGTGGCCGCGATAGCGATAGGTTTGCGCCTCGACAATAAACGGACCCTTGCCGGCGCGAACGTGGGCCAGGGCTTTGTCGCCGGCCTGCTTCATCGCCAAGACATCCATGCCATCAACCTGCAGCCCCGGAATGCCGTAAGCCTGGCCACGATGATAAAGCTCGGTGGATTTCGCCGAGGACCGCTCGGTGGCGGTGCCCATCCCGTATCGGTTGTTCTCGATCACGTAGATCACGGGGAGATCCCACAGCGCCGCCATGTTGAAGGATTCATAGACCTGCCCCTGATTGAGCGCGCCGTCACCCATGTAAGCCAGGCACACGCCGGGCTCTTCATTGTATTTCATGGCAAAGGCGACACCGGTGCCGATCGGGATTTGCGCGCCGACAATGCCGTGGCCGCCAAAGAATTTTTTGGCGCGGCTGAACATGTGCATCGAGCCGCCCTTACCCTTGGAGTAGCCCCCGGCGCGGCCGGTCAACTCGGCCATCACCCCCTTGGGGTCCATGCCGATGGCGAGCATATGGCCGTGGTCGCGGTAGGAAGTCACCACGCCGTCATCGTCACTCATCGCCGCCTGTAGGCCGGTCACCACGGCTTCCTGGCCGATGTAGAGATGGCAAAAGCCGCCGATCAAACCCATGCCGTACATCTGGCCGGCTTTTTCCTCAAAGCGACGAATCAGCAGCATCTCCCGGTAGTATTCCAGTAGATCCTCCTTGCCGATTCCTTTGGCCAGATCGGCTTGACGCTTTACGGCGGTTTTCTTCGGCGCGGATTTCCCGGTCGCTTTTTTAGAAGCGCTGCGAGCGGCGCCGCTGGTACGGCTGGCCATGCCATCCTCCCTATGTTTGCTTCACGGCCACAAGCTGCCGTCTTCCATAGCTGGGAGCATAGGGGGATTTTCAACAAATCACAACAGGGATTAACTTATTGAAATATATATGATATATCGTAATTAACTCGACTTGAGTTAACACCGGCGCGCCGGTGAAATTAGCGCTGCAAATTTTGCGGCAGGAAGATCAGCAGATCACCCTCCTGACCGTAGTTTAGCAGGCTGCGGGCGCGCTCATCCAGTAAATCCGGATCCAAGCTGTCGGGGCTGAGTAACGCCACGCGACGCTCAAGCACCTGCCGCTGTTGCCCGAGATCCGCCTGAATCGACGTGGCCTGCTGCAGTTCCTGACTTAAACGCAGGTAGGCCAAAAAGCCGCGCTCGCCCTGCACCGCATGGTAGGCGAAATAGGCGACCAAACAGACGCCGACCACCTGCGGAACAACCACACCTGCTCTTTTGCGAATTTCATCATAAAGTGCCATGGGTCAAGAGAATCACGTCGCGACTCCAAGGTCAAAGAAAAAAATCAATTGATTCCAATGACTTCCATTCTGTAGCGCTTTTGACTCACAGTTCGATTTTTGTTCTCTTTTTGGTTCTCTTTTGATTCCGCGTTCCGCAGCGCCGCGCCAGCCATTGGCGCTGACATCCACCCGCTGGGGCACAAAAAAAGAGGACAGCCAGCGCCGTCCCCTTTTCTTAACTTGCAACAAACCGCGACGTCACGGTTTACGCCAAATCACATCGCACCAAAACACATCGCAACAAAACACATGGCGATGCCGTGCAACCCAATCCAATTCTAGCTGCGGCGCAGCGCCTCGCCGGCGTAGCGGGCGGCGGCGCCCAGCTCTTCCTCAATCCGGATCAGTTGATTGTATTTGGCCATTCGGTCGGAGCGCGACAGCGACCCGGTTTTGATCTGACCGCAGTTGGTGGCCACCGCCAGGTCGGCAATGGTGGCGTCTTCGGTCTCCCCGGATCGATGCGACATCACCGCAGTGTAGTTGGCGTGGTGCGCCATCTCCACCGCCTCCAGCGTTTCACTCAAGGTTCCGATCTGATTGACCTTCACCAAGATTGAATTGGCCACGCCCTGCTCGATCCCCCGGGCAAGACGGACCGGGTTGGTGACAAACAAATCATCTCCCACCAACTGGCATTTATCGCCAACCAGATCGGTAAGGGTTTTCCAGCCGGCCCAATCGTCTTCCTGCATGCCGTCTTCGACCGACACAATGGGATAGGCCGCCACCAGTTCCGCCAGATAGCCCGCCATGCCGTCGGAGTCGAGTTTTCGACCCTCGCCGACCAGATCATACTTCCCGTCCTTGAAGAATTCCGAGGCGGCGCAATCGAGCGCCAGAGTCACTTCACTGCCAGCTTTGTAGCCCGCGCCCTGGATCGATTCCAAAATGAAATCCAGCGCTTCCCTAGCAGAGCGTAGGCCGGGGGCAAAACCCCCTTCATCCCCGACATTGGTGTTATGGCCGGCCGCCTTGAGGCGTCCCTTCAGGCTGTGAAAGACTTCCGCCCCGATGCGAACCGCCTCGGAAATCGAGTTGGCGCCAACCGGCAAAATCATGAATTCCTGGAAGTCGATCGGATTGTCGGCGTGGGCCCCGCCGTTGATGATGTTCATCATCGGCACCGGCAGCGTCCGGGCATAGGCCCCACCGACATAGCGATAGAGCGGCAGGCCGCTGTCCTCGGCCGCCGCCTTGGCAACCGCCAGGGAAACCCCCAAGACGGCGTTGGCGCCGAGCCGGCCCTTGTTGGGGGTGCCGTCGATCTCGATCATGGTTTGGTCAATGACCACCTGATCTTCCGCGTCCAAGCCATCCAGCGCTTCAAAAAGCTCGTCGTTGACGGCGTCCACGGCTTGCAGCACGCCCTTGCCCAAATAGCGCGCCGCGTCGCCATCGCGCAGTTCGACGGCTTCATGCACGCCGGTCGAGGCGCCGGACGGAACGGCGGCGCGGCCAAACGCCCCGCTTTCCAGAAGAACATCCACTTCAACGGTGGGATTGCCGCGGGAATCGAGAATTTCACGGGCGCGAATATCAACAATGGCAGTCATGCTGGGGTCCCTTGATCAGGTGTCCTGCGGGCCTGGCAGATCACTGCGATCACACGATCGCCCAGGCAAACAGGCAGAGCACGGACGCCGCAAGAAGCTGTCGCGCCTTGCAACACGCGTCCAGGAAGGCCGGAAAGGCGAGCGAGGAGGTAGCACGCAACGACCGCTTCTGGCAACGCCGGGCCGCCATTCGTCGGATCTGCCGGGCTGGCCTGTCGGCAACAGCCCGGACCGCGCCCCCTATCGCGTTACAGGCTCAGTTCCACCGGATATTGCTTGGCGACCGCATCCAGTCGCTTGAGCACCGACAGCAACGCTTTGACCTTGTCCAGTCGAATCATGTTCGGCCCGTCGCTGGGCGCGGTGTCAGGATCTTGATGGGTTTCCATGAACACCCCCGACACCCCGACCGCCATGGCGGCGCGCGCGATGATCGGCGCGTGCTCGCGGTTGCCGCCGGAACTGCTGCCCTGCCCGCCCGGCTGGGCCACCGAATGGGTGGCGTCGATGATCACCGGCAGGCCGGTCTGCCGGGCCATGATCGGCAGACCGCGCATGTCCGACACCAAGGCATTGTACCCAAAGGAGGTTCCACGGTCGGTGAGCAGGATTTGATCGTTGCCCGACTGCAGCAGCTTGTCGGCCACGTTCTTCATCTCCCAGGGAGACAGGAACTGTCCCTTCTTGACATTCACCACCTTGCCGGTCCGCGCGGCGGCGACCAGCAGGTCTGTTTGACGGCAAAGGAAGGCGGGAATTTGCAGAATATCCATCACCTCGGCGACCGGCGCACAGTGATCCGGCAGGTGAACATCGGTCAGGATGGGACAGCCTAATTCGGCCTTGATATCCGCCATGATCCGCAGGCCCTGGTCCATGCCGATGCCGCGCGCGCCCGAAAGCGACGTGCGGTTCGCCTTGTCATAGGAAGATTTATAGACAAAGGAAATCGCCAGTTCGTCGCAAATCTCTTTCAGTCCATGGGCCATATCAAAGGCGTGATCCCGGCTTTCGATCTGGCAGGGACCGGCGATCAACACGAAGGGCAGATCGTTGCCAAAGGCGAAGTTCGCGAGCGCGACATGAGCGGATCCGGTGGCCGGGGCGTTGGCGTTGCCTTGCCGGGCGGAGCTGTCTGCGGTCATAACGTCGAGGTCCTTTTGAATGAAGGGGCTGCCCACCAAAGTGTGATCGGCTGAGCGAGACGCGCGGCGCGCCTTTAAACCGACCCGACTCTAATGGGAAGGCGCCCGCCAAGAATCAAGTCCGTCGGGCCGCGCCGCCATCAAGCGAACCGAGCCTTGCTTGTCGGCAAGCGGCGGCCGCCGGGTTACATCAGCCGTGAGTGCTCGAGCGCAGCTTTGATAAAGGAGCGAAACAGCGGATGGGGCTCGAAGGGTTTGGACTTCAACTCCGGATGATACTGCACGCCAATATACCAGGGATGATCCTTTAACTCGACAATCTCCGGCAGTCGTCCATCTGGCGACAGCCCCGAGAACTGCAAGCCGGTTGCCTCCAACTGCTCACGGTAAGCCACGTTGACCTCATAACGATGACGGTGGCGCTCGCTAATTGCGGTATCCTGATAGATTTCGGCCACCTTGGAGCCCGGCACCAGCGTCGCCGGATAGGCGCCCAAGCGCATGGTGCCGCCCAAGTCGGTGCCGTCGCGGCGGGTTTCCGTCTGGTTGCCCTTGGTCCATTCGGTCATCAAGCCGATGATCGCCGGATCGGCCAGGCCGAATTCGCTGGATCCGGCCTTTGGCAGGCCCGCCTTGTCGCGCGCCGCGGCAATCACCGCCATTTGCATGCCCAGGCAAATACCGAAATAGGGAACCTTACGATCGCGGGCAAAACGGGCGGCGTTGATCTTTCCTTCGGTGCCGCGCTCGCCAAACCCGCCCGGAACCAGGATGCCATGCACCCCTTCCAGTTCCTGGATATGGCCTTCTTTTTCAAAGATTTCCGCGTCCAGCCAGTTGATGTTGACGCGCACGGCATTGGCCACGCCGCCATGGGTCAAGGCTTCGGCCAGTGATTTGTAGGCGTCCAGCAGGCTGGTGTACTTGCCGACGACACCAATGGTGATCTCGCCGTCGGGATGGCGGATGGTGTCGGTGATTCGGTCCCAAACGGAAAGGTCGAGCTTGCCCGTGTCGAGGCCGAAGTGTCGACAGATCACCGTGTCCATGCCTTCCTCGTGATAGGCCCGAGGAACGGCGTAGATGGTGTCCACGTCCAACGCCTGGATCACCGATTCTTCCCGCAGGTTGCAGAACAGCGCCAGCTTCTGCCGTTCACCCCGTCCGATCGGCTGTTCGGCGCGGCACAGCAACACATCCGGCTGAATGCCGACCGATTGCAATTCCTTCACCGAATGTTGAGTCGGCTTGGTTTTCAACTCCCCGGCGGTCTTGATGTAGGGCAGCAAGGTCAGATGCATGAACAGGGAGCGTTCGCGGCCCAGTTCATTGCCCAGTTGCCGGATCGCCTCGAGGAAAGGCAGGCTTTCAATGTCGCCCACGGTGCCGCCGATTTCACAGATGATGAAGTCTTCATCCTGAATATCCGCGCGCACGAACTCCTTAATGGCGTTGGTGACGTGGGGAATGACCTGGACGGTGGCCCCCAGGTAGTCTCCCCGCCGTTCCTTGGCGAGAATGTCGGAATAGATCTGGCCGGTGCTGACCGAGTCGCTCTTTCGATTCGCCACGCCGGTGTAGCGTTCGTAGTGGCCGAGGTCGAGATCGGTTTCAGCGCCGTCGTCGGTGACGAACACTTCGCCGTGCTGGTAGGGGCTCATGGTTCCGGGATCGACGTTGAGATAGGGATCGAGCTTGCGCAGGCGAACCTTATATCCGCGCGCCTGCAGCAACGCGCCAAGCGCGGCTGAAGCCAGTCCCTTGCCCAAAGAGGAAACCACGCCGCCGGTGATGAAAATAAACCGCGTCATGGGCTTTCCTTATCCTCCCAAACCTTACAGTCGGCAAGAAAAACTTCTCACGCCGATTGCCCCCTTCCTGTGAGACCAAGGGGTTAGATTGATAAATATTTCGAAGAACCGGCTCATCGAGACACGGCACAAAACGAATCGGCATGGAGGCCAGCCCCATGCCGATAGTATCTTCACTTGGTCTTTCGTAGCGGTTGCCGCCGGCTATTGAACGGGAACCGTCGGGGCGCTGCTGGGCTCGGCCGGCGCGGTCTGCGTCGCGGGGACCTGGTCGATGATCGACTGGCCACGCTGGCTCCCGGAACCGCTCGACAGAATCGACAGGGTAATGGAGGTTATCATGAAGGCTGTCGCCAACACCGCCGTCACCCGGGTCAGTAAATTCGCCGTGCCCCGTCCGGTCATCAGACCACCGCCGCCACCGCCGCCGCCGATGCCAAGCGCACCGCCTTCGCTGCGTTGGATCAGCACCACGCCAATCAGCGCTAGAATGATCACGAGATGGACGACCAGCAAAACCGTAAGCATCGGGCACTTTCCAGACTCAGCCAAGTCCCGACGGACCCCCCTTCCGAAAAAAGGGAGGTGGCCAGGACGCAAAAAAACGTTCAGCGGGATATAATGCCTTCTGGCCGTCGTGGCTAGGCAAATCTAGTCGCGACCCGATCAAAAACCGCGGCGCAAAAGCCGGCGGGCTTGCAGGCCTGTCGGCGCGGGCTTATCGGCAGGCTTCCGCGATCCCCCAAAAGTCGTCAGCCTTCAGGCTGGCGCCGCCAACCAACGCGCCGTCCACATTGTCGGTGGACAGCAATTCCGCCGCATTGCTCGGCTTGACCGAGCCGCCGTAAAGCAGGCGAATCTTCGCGGCGGTCGGCGCATCCAGCAGTTTGGCCAAGACGCCGCGCAAGGCGGTGTGAACCTCGCTCACGTCGGCGACGGTCGCGGTCTTGCCGGAGCCGATCGCCCAGATCGGCTCATAGGCCACCACACAGCGGCCGCCAGCCTCACCCTTGGGCAGGGACGCCCGAATTTGGTTGGCGATCACCTCAAGCGCGCGCCCCTCCTCGCGCTCGTTCTCCGATTCTCCAACACAAATGATGGCGGTCAACCCCGCCTCCTGCGCAGCCTGCGCTTTTGCACAGACCGTGGCGTTGGTCTCCCCATGATATTGACGGCGTTCGGAATGACCGACGATCACATAGCCGCAGCCCAACTCGCGCAGCAGCGATGCCGAAACGTCGCCGGTAAACGCGCCGCTGACCTCCTGGTGGCAATCCTGCGCCCCCACGGCAAGACCACTGTCGCGCACCCGCTGAACAACGGCGGACAGCAAGGGCGCGGGCGGGCAAACCAGCAGCTCACAGTTCGGCTTGACCTCGGCCGCGGCCAGTCGGTCCGCCAGGTCACCGGCCAATTGAGAAACGCTGGCCAGATCACCATTCATTTTCCAATTGCCAGCGATGAGTTTTCTCAGCATGAAGATGAGTCCTTCCGGTCTGTTTGACGCATTGGTCGGCGCGTTGGTCTGGGCGATGAGCGGCTACCCGCAAGGTGTATGGGAAACACGCGCTGTGCGCGAAACCGCTGCTATGTTCTACTCAACGGTCGGCTATCTAGCATAGGCCCCATCGCCCTCACCAGACTTTCCACTGTGGCGGCCAAGGTATTTTCATCGAAAAACACCCGCCATTTGTGACGAAAAGCCGAGATCCTGAAGAAATTACCGGCTTGTCACCAGGAAAATCCAAGTGTGAGGTTGCCGCTCCCCCGGTCACTTCCTAAGATGCCGCGCGTCGGCCTGCGGTCGGCTTCCGGATTTGAGACAAACTCCAAGGTACGTCATTCATGAACAAGCTGCGCGGCGTGGTCGCCAAAATTCTGATCATATTCCTTTTCAGCTTGCTGATTCTCAGCTTCGCTTTCTGGGGAATCGGCGACATGTTTCGGGGGAACCTTTCAGAAGCCAATGTGGCCGAGGTGGGCGACAAGGAAATTTCCCAAAGTGATTTCCGGCGCGCCTTCGCCAACGAATTTGGACGCTTGCAACGTCGCTTTGGCGGGCAGCTCGATGTTCAGACCGCCCAGGCGATCGGCCTCACCAACCAGGTCCTCTCCCAGCTGGTCAACCAGGCGCTGTTTGACCAAAACACCCGCGAGTTCAAGTTGCAGGTGACCGACGAGCAGGTGCGGGCGGAAATCCTCACCTTCCCCGCGTTCCTGGACCCGGCTGGAAATTTCAATCGCGCCCTGTACGAGCAGACGCTGGCCTCCAGCCGGATGAGCGAAGCCGAATTCGTCGCTAATCTGCGCGCCGACATCGCCCGGACACAAATCAGCTCAGCCATGACCGACGGCGTGGCGCCGCCCAAGCAGCTGGTCGACAAGCTGTACCGCTTTCAAAACGAGACCCGAATCGCCGACTACCTGCTGGTAAAGAACAGCCGTTTCGAAGACCTGGCGCTGCCTGACGCGGCGGAATTGAACAGCTTCTACGAAGAAAACAAGAACCGCTACATGGCGCCGGATTACCGCGCCGTCACCTTGGTGCAATTGCGCCCGGACGGGCTGGTTCCCGACATGGCGGTGAGCGAGGACGATCTGCGCGAGGAATATCAGGCCCGGATCGCCGACTATACGGTTCCCGAGCGCCGCACCGTTCGCCAGATTCTTTTTCCCAGCGAAGCGGAAGCCCTGGCCGGTCTGGACCGGCTGACCGAGGGCCTGAGCTATGACGCCCTGGCCGAGGACGTCACCGGAGAGCCGGCCATTTCACTGGGGACGGTAAGCCAGGATGAGTTGACCGGCGACATGGCCGCGGTGACTTTTTCCCTCGCCGAGGGCGAAATTTCAACGCCGGTCCAGAGCCCCTTTGGCTGGCATCTGATGCAGGTTACCAAGATTGAAAAAGGCAGCCAGAAATCCTTTGACCAGGTTCGCGGACAGATCGAGGAAAACCTCCGCAGGTCGAAGGCCATCGATGCGACCGTGGATCTCGCCAACCAGGTTGACGACGAACTGGGCGGGGGCGCCACCGTGGCGGAAGCCGCCAATAAATTCTCCCTTCCGATACAAACCATTGCGTCGCTGGATCGCGAAGGCCGCGACAACAAGGGTGAACTGGTCGACAACCTGCCGCAAACCCCGGACTTCCTGGCCGTGGCCTTCAGCACCGCGGTCGGCGAGCAAAGCCTGCTAGTGGAAACCGGCGATGGCGGCTACTTTATGCTGCAGGTCACCAGCGAAACCCCGGCGTCGCCACGCCCCTTCGACCAGGTCGAGACCCAGGTGGGGGACGCTTGGATCAAGCAGGAACAGGCGCGTCGGGCCGAAGAACTGGCCGACGATTTGGCCGGCAAGGTTGACGCCGGCGCGGCGCTCGGCGATTTGGCCGCAGAGGTCGGTCTGGATGTGCAGACCACGCCGGCCCTGACCCGCGCGGCCAGTGACCCCTTCCCCGAGCTGACCGGCTCGCTGTTCGACGCCAAGGTCGGCGCGGCGGTGGTGGCGTCCGCCCAGGAGGGAACCCTGGTGGCGGTCCTCAAGGAAATCATCCCCGCCAATCCCAACACCGACAGCGACGGCGTCGCCCAGCTTCGGGAACAGCTCAAGCAATCGCTGCAGGGCGATCTCTCCACGGCCTATCGCCAAGGCCTCCTGGACCGCTATCAGGTGCAGGTCAATCCGCAGGTGGTGGATAGCGCGCTGGCCCAGTTCTAGAACCTGACCAACTTAGAAAGCGCGCCGCGCTTGGCCTCTGTGGTGACCCACTCCGCTGCAGGGTGACAAGGGCCGCACCGCTGCGCTACGGCAGGGCCTTCTTCTGGTATTTTGGAAGAAGGCCCTGTTCTTTGTAAGAAGCCCTATTCCGCGCGACAATCCTCTTACCGGCTTACCAATCAAGGGAGTCCACAGCCATGCAGGTTACCCCGGAGCGCGCCACCTTTAGCCGCCGCTATGACGCCGGTGAGGCGCAGATCGTTTGGACCACCCTGGTGGCGGACTTGGAAACGCCGGTTTCCGCCTTCCTGAAATTGGCTGACGGCCGGCCCTATTCCTTCCTGTTTGAATCGGTTGAAGGCGGCTCGACCATCGGCCGCTACTCCTTCATTACCATGAAACCAGACGTGATCTGGCGATGCTACAAGGGCCAGGCCGAAATCAATCGGGAAGCCCGGGCCAACGACCGGAACTACCGCGCCCTGAGCGGGTCGGCGCGCGAAAGTCTGCGCGCTCTGGCCCGCGAGTCAGCCATTTCCCTGGGCAAGGACCTGCCGCCGATGGCCGGCAGCCTGATTGGCTATATGGGCTATGATATGGTGCGCGAGGTCGAGGCCATTCTCGACAACAATCCCGATGTGCTGGAGATTCCGGATTCGGTCTTCGTCCGCCCGACCATAACCGCGGTGTTTGACCGGGTTGAGGACCTGGTCACCATCACCACGCCGGTGTGGCCGAACGCAGGTCTGTCGGCCGAGGCGGCCTATGAACTGGCGCGCACGCGTTTGGCCGACGTTAAGGCGGATTTCGAGCGCTCCCTGCCCTACCGCCGGGAACCACAGGGGCGGCAAAAGGAACTGCCGGCGCCGGAAGCCAATATGACCCCGCAGGCCTACAAAGCCATGGTGGCGCGGGCCCAAGAATACATCTTAGCCGGCGATGTTTTTCAAGTGGTGCTGGCCCAACGCTTCTCCGTGCCCTTTGAACTGCCGCCGTTCGCGCTCTATCGCGCGCTGCGCCGCCTCAATCCTTCGCCGTTCCTGTTCTTCTTGGATTTCGGCGACTACGCGGTGGTCGGGTCCTCGCCGGAAGTTCTGGTGCGGCTGCGCGAGGGCACGGTGACCATTCGACCGCTGGCCGGAACCCGCAAGCGCGGCGCCACCCCGGCAAAGGATCGGGCCTTGGCCGAGGAGTTGCTGAACGACCCCAAGGAACGCGCCGAACATCTGATGCTGTTGGATCTGGGACGAAATGACGTTGGTCGGGTGGCGAAGGTCGGCACGGTGAAGGTCACCGAGCAATTCGTGGTCGAGTACTACAGCCACGTCATGCACATCTCCTCCAACGTCGAAGGGCAGATCGACGACAAGTCAGACGCCCTGGATGCCCTGGCCGCCGGCTTTCCCGCCGGCACGGTCTCCGGCGCCCCCAAGGTGCGCGCCATGGAGATCATTGAAGAGCTGGAACCCGACCGGCGCAGCTACTATGCCGGGGCCGTCGGCTATCTTGGCGCCGATGGCGACATGGATACCTGTATCGCCCTGCGCACCGCGCTGGTGAAAGACGGTCAGGTCTATGTACAGGCGGGCGCCGGGGTGGTCGCCGACAGCGATCCGGAATCGGAATACCAAGAGACCCTGAACAAGGCCCGCGCCTTGATTCGCGCGGCCGAGGAAGCGGTTCTCTTCGCGCAGAAGGCCTGAAGGTCTGCGCCGAAAAGAGTTGAGTGACTTCAGTCTGTTGTGATTCAGTTTGTCTGCGCCCAGGGCTTTGCGGTTCTGCCGCGACGCTGGGCCATCGAACGGACGTTCGCCTGGCTGGGGCGATGCCGCAGGCTGGCCAAAGACTGGGAAAGACCCATCGCAATCGCCCGGGCCTGGATCTGGATCTGGGCTTGGATCTGGATCGCCCACCTTCGCCGCCTCACCCGAAGACTCGCAAGATATTGTTATGTCGCGTAGCGTTTCGAATCAGATTCTAGAGCATCGGGTGTTCATTTGGAATCGAAGGGATTCCCAAAAGGTTCGATTTCTGATTCACTGTGATTGGAGGTGGATCATGACAACGAAAACCTATTCGTCTGATATGCGTCGAAGCCTTGTTCGCTTTGTTGAGCGCGGTCATTCTCGCCGGGAAGCTGCCCGTGAGTTCGGGGTCAGTGCCAGTTTTGCGGTTAAATTATTGCAGCTTTGGCGTCGCAGTGGGGCGATCACACCCCATTCGCGTGGGGGGTGGCGGCATTCCAAACTGGCTCCTTACCGTGATTTTTTGATCGGCTGTGTTAAACAGCAGAGGTGGCCCGGCAAATTTGAACAGCTGAGCTAGGTGGATTTTCTGCTCCCAA
>CAXBMB010000029.1:0-42393 GCA_963976695.1 uncultured Rhodovibrionaceae bacterium | reverse complement strand
CCAAACCCGTGCCTAAACCCACCGCCAAATCCCAGCGCAAAACCACGGCCGGGGGCGGCGGCGATCAAGGAAGCCTTTTTTAGCCGTCCCGCCCTGGCGGCGCGGGCGTCGCGTAGAGCTCCTTGGCCCAGCGCTTGTGCAGCCAAAGCCATTCGGCCGGACGCGCCCGGATCCAGGCTTCAAGCTGATCGTTGATGGCTTGGGTCGCGGCCTGGACATTGTCGTCGCGGCGTCCGTTTTCAGGCAGGGTCAGGCTGGGCAGGCAGGAAAGGCGAAAGCGCGCCGGACCCAGCCGCTCGATGCGCACCGGCACGAGCGGGGCCCCGAAGCGCAGCGCCAACTGGGCGGCGGCGGGCGGCGACATGGCGGGCAGGCCGAAGAAGCGGGTCGGGATGCCATTGTTCATTTTTTGATCGCAAAGCAGCGCCAGATTGCCGCCTTCGCGCAGCCGTTGTATGGCGGCGCGCGCGCCCTTGGCGCCCTTGCCGACGCGCTGTCCCCCGGCGACGCCGCGCAGCCGGTCAATCGCGCCCTGGACATAGGGGTTGTTGGGCTGGCGCACGATGGAAAGCAGCTCCAAACCCTCGCGCGCGGCCATCAGGGGCAGCACTTCCCAGTTGGCCAGGTGGCCGGAAAACAGGATCAAGCCACGACCCTGAGTCACCGCCGCCTCGATCAGCTGATAGTCCTTCACCGTCACCCGGCCCGAGGCCGGGTCGGTAATTTTTCCCAGATGCGGATATTCAAAGGCGGTGCGCCCCAGGTTGTCGAACATCGCCAGGAGAATGGCCTCGCGGTCCGGCGCGGACAGGTCGGGAAGGGCGAGCGAAAGCGACCGCCGGGCCCGCCGGGCGATGCCCAGCCGGGGGCCCAGGGTTCGTCCCAGCCAGCCGCCCAGATTGGAGGAAAAATCAATCGGTAGCAGGCGCAGCGGCCCCAGCAGCAGGAGCAGGCCCAGCGCCTCCAATCGGTGCCGCAAATCTGGAAAGCGCGCCCGCAAGGTCATCGGTCCGGCCTGTTGGCAGGGGTGTCGGGAGCGCCGGGGGCGGTGATCGCGCTGGTCGCGGTGGCGGCAAGGGTGGCGGCTCGCAGCCGCGCGGGGCTGTTGGCGTCGCGCCACCGCACCTCGACCGGCAGCACATCCAGGCGCGGGCTCCAGGCGGCGGGCAAGCGCGGCAAATCCTTTTCCGTGGTGATCAGCCGCGCGCCAAGCGCCTCGGCCCGCGCCAAGAGGGCCTGGAGGTCCTGCGGGCGGTAGGGATGATGGTCGGCGAAAGCGCGGGTTTCCACCGGGGCGAGGTCGCGTTCGCGCAGCGATTGGAAGAACTTCTCGGGCCGGCCAATCCCAGCGAAAGCCAGATAGCGCGGGGGTTCGGCCTGTTGCTGGGGGTCGGTTTGAAATTGGGCGTAGGCGGCTTTTGGCGCCTGCGACGCCAGATCGGCCCGATAGACCGGCAGGCCGGCCGGCAAGTCGGGCAGGATCCGCTGCCGGTCCTCGCCCAGAAAAACCACCGCCTGGGCGCGCGCCAACCCGTCTTCCGGTTTTTCCCGCAGCGGGCCGGCCGGAAGCAGCCGGCCGTTGCCAAAGGCAAAGCCGCCGTCGATGACCAGAAGACAAAGGTCCTTCGCCAGCTGCGGATTTTGGAATCCATCATCCATCACAACTATCGGCGCGCCACCGGCCACCGCCGCCTTGGCCCCCGCCGCGCGGTCCCGGCAGACCCAGGTCGGCGCTTTACCGGCCAGCAGCAGCGCCTCGTCGCCGACTTCGGCCACCGTGTGACGGGCCGGATCGACCCGCAGCGGCCCGGCTTCGCGACCGCCATAGCCGCGCAGCAGCACATGGGGGGGACGGCCGTGCGTCGTCAGGTCTTCGATCAGCTTCAGGACCACCGGGGTTTTGCCCGCCCCTCCAGCGACCAGGTTGCCGACACAGATCACCGGCACCGGCACCCGGACGGGATCGGCCCGGGTCCAGCGGGCTCGGCCAAACGCGCCATAGAGCCCGGCCAGCGGCAGCAGCAGCATCGAAAGCGGTCCCTTGTGGGACCAGAAGGTCGGCGTGCGCATCGCTCAGGCCGCCGGCTGTCGGTTGTCGGCCCCGGCGCGCGCCGGGCCGTCGCCGGGGTCGGGGTCGGCCGGCAGGATCGGGGCGTGGCCAAAGGCCCGATCGCTTGCATCGGTCAACCGGTTGATCTGATTTTCCAGTTCCTGGCGGTGCGCCTCCAGCGTGGCGGCATCGGCATCCCGGGGCACCCAAATCGGCGCGCCAAAGGCCAAGTGTCCCCGTGACAAGGGCAGCGGGATGGTGAAGCGATCCCAACTCCGCGCCTGCCATTGGCGGCTCGCCGACCCGGTCAGCGGAATGATCGGAACGGCGGTCAGTTGGGCGGCCTTGACGGCGCCCATCTTGGCGCGCATCCGGGGGCCCTTGGGGCCATCCGGGGTGATTGCCACCGTGTCGCCTCGGGTCAGGATCCGCTGCATCTCCCGCAGCGCCACCATGCCGCCGCGGCGACTCGATCCCTCGACCACCGACATGCCCAAATTTCGCATCGTGCCGGCGATCAAGCGGCCGTCCCGATGGGTTGAAATCAGCGCATGGACCTGGCGCTGGTCGCGGCGCCAGGCCGCCGGGGTCAGCAGCAGTCGGCCATGCCAGAAGCAGCAGATAAAGGGCGCGCCGCTGACCAGTATCGCCTCGGTTTCACTGGGCATGTCCAGCCGCCAGCGCACGGTTTTGAGCAGCAGTCGAACCACCTGGGTCGTCGCCCAAACGGTGGCGGCCTGGACGCGCTCGGACCGGAGGATTTGCTTGCTCAGCTTCATCTGGCCACCGGCGCCGGCTGAAGCTCGGGCGTCGCCTCGGGGGAAAGCTCGTCGGCCTTGGTCGTCGGCTTGTCATCGGTGAACTGCAGGGCGTAGAGCCGGGCATAGGCCCCGCCCTTGCCCAGCAGTTCCGCGTGGCTGCCCTGTTCCACCACCCGGCCGTCGTCCAGGACATAGATGATGTCGGCGTCGACCACGGTGGAAAGACGGTGGGCGATGACCAGGGTGGTGCGGCCGGTCATCAGATGGGCCAGGGCCGCCTGAACCTGCCGTTCGCTTTGGCTGTCCAGCGCCGAGGTGGCCTCGTCCAGCAACAGGATCGGCGCATCCTTGAGCAGCGCGCGGGCGATGGAGATGCGCTGGCGTTGGCCGCCGGACAGGCGCGAGCCGCGCGGGCCGACCTGGGTTTGGTAGCCGTCGGGCAGCGCGTTGATGAACTCGTCGGCGGCCGCCAATTTGGCGGCGGCTTCGATTTCCGCCTGTGACGCCTCGGGGCGGCCATAGGCAATGTTGGCTTTGATGCTGTCGTCGAACAGCAGGATTTCCTGGCTCACCAGGGACAGCGCGCCGCGCAGGCTCGCCAAGTTCAGTTCGGCCACGCACTGGCCGTCGATCAGCACCTCGCCGGCGTTGACGTCATAGAAACGCGGAATGAGGTTGAGCACCGTGGACTTGCCGGCGCCCGAGGCCCCGACCAGGGCGACGGTCTTGCCCGCCGGGGCGCTCAACGTGACGTCCCGCAGCGCCGCCGCCGATTGACTGTCATAGGAAAAGGAGACGTTTTTCAGCTCCACCTTGCCGCCGGTGATCCGGAGCGGCTTGGCCTGGGGGGGCGAGACAATGTGATCCTGCCTGTCGATCATCTGAAAGACCCGATCCGCCGCCGCCATGCCTTGCTGCAGGGTGGCGTTGAGGCGGGCCAGGCGCTTTACCGGTTCGTAGGCCAGCATCAGCGAGGCAACGAAGGAGACGAAGGAGCCCAGGGTTTGCCCGCCGAGCATGATCCGATAGCCGCCATAGACAATCACCAGGGCGATGGCGATTCCCCCCACCGTCTCCATCAGGGGGCGCTGCAGTTCGGAGACCTTGGCGGCGCGCATATTCAGGCGGAATACCTCCTCGAAACGTTCGCTGCCGCGCAGACCCTCATAGCGCTCCATGGAATAGGCCTTCACCTGACGGATGCCCTGAAAAACCTCATCCAGAAAGGTGGTGAGCAAGCCGGTCTGCTCCTGATTCTGCCGGGAGATCTTGCGCATCCGGCGGCTGATGGCGATCAGCGGCCAGATTACCGTGGGAAAGACCACCCAGGCCAAGAGCGCCAGTTGCCAGTCCATGTAGATCATGTTGGCCAGCAGGGCGACGGTCATCACGCTGTCGCGCCCCATGGCGACGATGGCGGTGGAGGCGGCAGTGCGCATCAGGTTGACGTCGTTGAGGAAGCGGGCAATCAGGCTGCCCGGCGATTCCTTGTGAAAAAAGGCAAGGTCCGCGCCAATCAGTTTCCGCAGCAGGTCGTTTTGCACATCGACGATCACCCGAAAACCGATGAAGCTCATCAGCACCGACTGGCCAAAGGCCGCCGCGCCCTTGATGAAGAAGATGCCGACAATGACCGCCGAGAGGTAGATCAGCTGATACCAATCCTTACCGGACACAATCTCGTCGATCACCGGTTGCAGGTAGTTGGCGGTCAGGCCGGTGGCGATGCCGACGATTGCCATGCAGAACAGCGCCAGGACCAGCTTGGCGCGGTGGCGGGTGATGTAGGTGCGCCACAGCCGTCCCATCAGGGTGCGGGTGGTGGGATCGGTGGCAATGGTTTTGCGCTGTGCCAATTTGTTCTGTGCCAAGGGGACGGCTTTGCCTGCTTTCAAGGGTGTGCGAAACCTGGCGTGCGATCAGAAAGGCTTCGTGCTTCGCCTCTGTCGTCAAGCGCCCACTGATAGGTTGATAAGAGGCCGATTCGCGGTTCAAACGGAATCACGCCGTGATTCCGTTTGAACCGCGCCGACTTTAGCATGCGGGCAACGGTGGGAAAAGGCGTTGGCGCGCCGCGGCGCGAAAGCTTTACGAGGGGCGGCACGAGGGGCGGCGGGCGCTGTCGGGCGGGCCGCTAGACAAGGGTGTGGGAGAGGTCCGGCAGGACCACGGAAACCTGCGCTCGCAGGCCGGTTTTAAGCTGGCCAAAGGCGCTGCTGCTCAGCAAAAGCGCCGGAGGCGTCGCATGTCCCAGTTCCCGGCCCACCAGCGCCCCGAGCAGTAAAATGGCGTCGCTTTCCACCAGCACGATGCCGGCCGGCGCGCGCTTCAACGCGATCAACTCCAGCAGAATGGCCGATGACGAGGAGGAGCCGATGGTGGCGGGCAGGGCGATGATCTGTTCCGAAATGCATAGCCCGTGCTGCGGATGACGGGGATCAGTCACCCGACCGCTTTCCGGATCAATTCCTCCCCAAAAGGAGATCGGACGATCGAAGACCAACAGCGGCCCCGCGGCCTTGCCGGGCAACAGCGGCCGGCCCGGCAGGTCGATCTCCGGCTGTTCCGGGATCGGGCCGCGCACCCTCAGGCGGGCGTGATGGTCGCTCATTGCCAACAGCTTTCGTCCCGTTTGAGGCGGCCGGAGACCGCGGTTTCCACACAATCTTCCAGCGAGCCGAAGAGGGTCTGATGGCCGGTATTGGCCGGACCATAATGGGCGAATTTTCCCGAGTTGGTCATCAAGAGACCGGAAAAGCCCTTCAGGATCGGGGTCACCACGACGCAGGTGTCGGCCACCAGGGTAACCCCGGTGGCCTGCAGGTGCGTCAGCAGATCGGCGGCCTGCAAGGCGCGGATCGTATGGCGGCCGGTGCAGACGTAAAACGGCACCTGGCAGCGCCGCCCGGCAAGCAGGGCGTTCAGCCGTTGACATTCGTCAAAGGAAAAATGCG
Source organism: uncultured Rhodovibrionaceae bacterium (assembly GCA_963976695.1). GTDB lineage: Bacteria > Pseudomonadota > Alphaproteobacteria > Kiloniellales > DSM-21159 > CAXBMB01. The sequence goes on along the minus strand of CAXBMB010000029.1, from coordinate 36,628 downwards.
GGCTGCCCACCGCGATGGCGTCGATCTGGGCGCCGGCGGCGTCACAGTCGGCGGCGGACGCGGTGCTCAGGTGGTCGCGGACCGTCAGCAGTTCGGCCAGGCTGGGCTTGAGAACCTGCACGGGCGGCTGATTGGCCAAGGCGGCCTGGGCGGTGGGGGCTTCCGGGGTCACGCCGGCGATGTGGAAGAGCGCCACGGCGCCGGAAGAGGCGCTGGCCGCGCCGAACGCCTTGAGCCAGTCCTCGGGCAAAGAGGCGGGCAGGCCGGTGATGACGCCGATGGCGTTGCCGACGGCGCGGCCATACCACGCCCCCAGGACCGGATAGAAGACCTCCAGGGCTTTCAGCTTTGCCGGCAGTGCCGAGGTGTCGATTTGCAAGGTGGCGCGGCGGTTTTCCGGGAGATGCAGACCATAGGCCGGGGCGCGCCCGGAAATGGCGCAGCAGAGGTCCAGATAATCACCGTAGCGGTTGGTGCGGGCGCCGAGCACCGAGTTGGTGAAGACCACGGCGTTGCTTTCCCCCCAGGCCACATCGCTGCCTTGGGCCGGGCGATGGCCGGCTTGATAGGGCGCGCAGGTCCAGCTGGCCTGACATCCGAGCTGCTCATGGGCCTGCATCAGCCGGCGGGCCATGTCCCGCTTGTGGCCGGCGAGCCGCACCGTGGTCGGGCAGAGAAGATCCAGCGCCCCCACGTTGGTGGTGGCCGGCACCGAGACCTTGGCCCCCAGGGCGACCAATTTTTCGGCGAAGTGCACCCCGGCATCGCCGTGATAGAGCACGCCGTCGATATGGGCCGAGGCCACCGGGATCAAGCGCCGCGCGCCCAGCAGTCGGGCCGTGCCCAGCACGATACGCAGGGCCAAGGCCGCGCCCTGCCCGGCCTGCCCGGCCAACATCGCCTGTTCGGTTGCGGTCAACTGCATGGCTTGCGCGGTTCTCTCCATGGTCCCTGGCCGGGTGCGAGGGGGGGTGGGTGCGAGCGGGGCGGATGCGCGGGGGGCGGTTAGCCGCCGGCGATGGTCATGCCGTCAATGCGCAAGGTGGGACTGTCCACCCCATACTTGAAGGCCAGGTCATCGGCCGGCGTGAGGTTTTTGAACATCTCCAGCAAATTCCCCGCCACCGTGGCCTCGCTGACCGGATGGGTCAGCACGCCGTTCTTGATCCAGAAGCCGGTCGCGCCCTTCGAGTAGTCACCGGTCACCGGGTTGACGCCCATGCCCATCATGCTGGTGATGTAGAAGCCTTCCTCAATCTCGCCGATCAGCGCCTGGGATGAGAGCTTGCCGGGTGCGAAATAGAGATTGGAGGTGCTGGGGCTGGGCGGGCCGGAAACGCCCCGGCTGGCGTTGCCGGTTGGCGTCAATCCCAGCTGCCGGGCCGAGGCCAGGTCCAGGATCCAGCCGGTCAACAGGCCGTTGTCGATCAGGGTGCGTTGGCCGGTCGCCAGGCCTTCGGCGTCGAAAGGTTTGGAGCGCAGCCCGCGCCGGCGGTGCGGGTCGTCGAGAACCTGCACATCCGCGGCGAAGATCTGTTCCCCCAGCTTGTCCTTTAAAAAGGAAGTGCCGCGGGCGATGGCCGGGCCGGAGATCGCCCCGGCCAGGTGCCCCAGGAGCGAGTTGGCGACGCGGGGGTCGAGGACGATGGGCAGCTTGCTGGTACGGGGTTTTTGTGAATTAAGTCGGCGGACCGCCTGTTCGCCGGCGCGCCGGCCGACAACCGAGGGGTCTTCCAGGTCGGCGGCGTGGACGGTGGAGGTGAAATCATAGTCACGCTCCATCTTCTGGCCTTCGCCGGCCAGCACCGACACGCCGAGCGAATGGCGGGAGACGGCGTAACCGCCGGTAAAACCGTTGCTGGCCGCCAACTGCACGCGGCTCGACGACCAACTGGCCTCGGCGCCTTCGCTGTTGGTGACGCCGCGCACGTCCCGCGCCGCGGCTTCACAGCGGCGCGCCCGTTCGATCAGCTCGAGCGTGCTGGGCTCGGTTGAATCAAAGGAGTCCAGGTCGGGAATATCGACCGCCAACTGCGCGGGTGCGGCCAGCCCACAATAAGGATCCTCCGGAACCACCTTGGCCATGGCCACGGCGCGGGTGACCATCTCCTCAATCGCCCTGGGATCAAGATCGGTGGACGAGACAATCGCCTGGCGTTGACCGATGAAGACCCGCAATCCCAGGTCCTGCCCTTCCTCGCGCTCCAGGTTTTCCGTCTCGCCCAGCCGCTGGCTTTGGCTGACCGCGACGCCGCGCACCAGGATGCCATCGGCGGCGTCGGCCCCGGCTTGCTTGGCGCGATCAATCAACTGATCCAGCAACGCGGCATCTTCAGAGACGGTGGGGGCGGTCATGGTCGAAGCGGTCATGAAACTATCCAAGCGATGGGCGTAAAAGATGGGGAACCCCTCCTAACACAGCCGCCGGAAAGGCGACAGTCAAAGCAAGCGGTCCGCGATGAAAGGAAGCGGGCGGCGCGGATCTTGGCGGGGGTTAACCCGGGTCTTGGGTTTCTTCCAGCCAGCGCGCCTTGAAAAGCGCCCGGCCCTCGGGCGAGGCCGGGTCAAATCCGTCCTGGGTCAGTTCCAAGTTGAGCCGCTCGGTAAGATGACGGCGCGATTCGCCGTCACGGCTGACGATCTCATTGGCCCGGCGGCGGCGGGCGTGGAAGAAGGCGCCGCCGGCCAGTAGCAAGACGACAAGCGGTATGGCCGGATCATCGATCAACCTGTTCAGCAAGGACTCCATGGGTGAAGACTTCCTGTTCGACCGGACGCCGTTCCGGCTGCCGTGGCGCGCGAGTTAGGCGGCTCTTGGAAAGTCCGCTTCACCCAAATCCCACCAGAGGCCGGCCATCAGGGCAAGCCCCTGTCGCGCCACCGGCGCCAACAGGTGCTCGTTGGGGGCATGCTGCTGGCAGCCAGAATAGGAGTGAGGCACCCAGATGGTGGGCATGCCGATAATTTCGGCAAACACGTCATTGGGGATCGTTCCGCCCAAATTGGGCAGTAAGGCTGGGGCCGCTCCCAAGGTGGTCGCCACCGAGCGCGCGGCCCAGGATACCATCGGGTGATCGGTTGGCAGGCGGGTGGCGGGCATGGCGGTGTTGCGGTCCGGCGCCACCGTCACGTCGTCGAAGCCCTGGGCGGCGAGATGCTGCGCCACCGACGGGATGATCTCTTGCCAGTTGGTGTCGGGGGTAAAGCGCAGTTGGCAGACCGCCTTGGCCTCGCCGGGAATGGCATTGATCGCCCGGTTGACGTCGCCGCCGGTGTTGTAGGCGAGAATTTCCAGCGTGTTCCAGCCATAAAGCCGCTCGGGCGCGCTTAAATTGGGTTCGCCCCAGGCGTCGTCGATCTCCGGGGCGCCCACGCCGCCGGAAACCTTGAGCTTGCGATAGGCGTCGGTCAGGCTGTTGCTGAGCGGCTTGTTGCGCAGCCCCGGTACGGCAATCGCGCCGGTGGCGGAGGTCAGGCTGGCCAGCGCGTGGACCAGACGGGTGCCGGCGTTGGCCAGCACCCCGCCCCAGTTGCCGCTGTGGTGTGCGCCGTCGCGCAGCTTGACGGTGAGGGAGAAGTTGTAGGCGCCGCGCGATCCCATATAGAGGGTCGGCTGGTTCGGATCGACCCGGGGCCCGTCGGAGGCCAGCAAGAGGTCGGCGGCAAAGCGCGCCCGCTGCGCGGCGGCAACTTCGCGCAGCCCGGGAGATCCCACCTCTTCGCCGCTTTCCAGCAGCACCTTTACATTGTAGCCCAGCTTGCCGTCGCGCTGCTTGAGCACCTCGGCCAGGGCGGCGAGATTGATGCTGTGCTGTCCTTTGTTGTCGGCGGTGCCTCGGCCGTAGAGGCGCTCGCCGCGCTGCTCCAACCGCCAGGGATCCAGCCCGTCGAGCCAGCGGCCCTCCATGCCCTGAACCGTGTCGGCATGACCGTAGGTCAGGACCGTCGGCAGGGCTTGATCCTCCAGGCGCTCGGCGAAAAGAAAGGGGCAGGCGGCGCGCACCGGGTTTGGCAACAGCGTGACGGAAAAGCCAAGCGCTTCCAAATAGGGCTTCATCTCGTCGCCGAGATAGGCGTCCAGGGCGGGCTGACGCTCCGGGTCCTGGCTGCTGGAGGGGATTGCTATCCGGCGCGTGAAGTCCACCAGGAAGTCGCCGCGGTCAAAATAATCCGTTGCCGCGCGGATGGCTTTTTGGCGGCGGGCTTGGGCGTCACTGGTTTGGCTGTCCGGGGCGGAGGGATGAGGCATGGTGTTGTCCTGCAAGTGTTTGACTGCTGTCGGCTGTTCGATTCCGCGCGCCGGTCGCGCCGTCAACCGGTTTGTCGGGCGGGTCGGCGGAAACAGCGGATGCGGCGCGCCATGGGCTATTTTTGCGTGGCGGCGAGGTTAGCAGCAGTTGGGTCGTCGAACCAGAGACCTGGCGGCGTTGGTCTCGTGAAGCCAGGCCGAAGACGGGGCCGCCCGGCCCTAAACAAATCTTAACCACTTGTCTTCCAGAGTATACCGTTGCAGTAGGATGACGGCCGAATTTTACGCCATTTAGCTGTGTGTCCGGTGACGGCGCCGCTGATCAGCCGATTGGAGGGTGGTTGACGATGGAAATGAGGCGTGGAACGCGTCTTTGCCACGCGATCACGCGCCAGCGGTGTTCCGCCGTTTGATCGGTTGGCTTCGCGCAGCTTTGTCGGGCGGGGCAGGTGGCGGCGACCCTAATTGAAGAGAGGACTACGAGACGTGGACGCTCTTATCGCTATCAGGCAGAAGGTTGGCCTTCTGTTCGTTTGTTTGCTGTGGATTCATGTGCCGCTGACGGCGGCTGTCGCCGTGATCCTGGACAAGGGGTGGCTGTGGCCGACAGCGGCGGCTTTTCTGTTCGCCGGCGTGGCGACGCTGGGCTGGGTGAGCGCCAAGAGTCGCGAACTTGAACGCTTCCTCAGCTCGATTGCGCTGATGGCGATGATTTCAGTGCTGGTGTACCTGTTTCAGGGCCAGGACTGGCAGATCGATATCCACATGTACTTTTTTGCCGGGCTCGCCATGGTCGCGCTTTATTGCTGCCCGCGGAGCCTGCTGATCGCCGCCGCCGCCGTCGCCCTGCATCATTTGGCGCTGAACTTCTTCATGCCGGTGGCGATTTTTCCGAGCGGCGCGGATCTGGGACGGGTCGTGCTGCACGCGGGCATCGTGGTGCTGGAGACCGGTGGATTGGTTTGGCTCAGCCGTCGCCTGATCCTGGCCTTCCGGGAGTCTGAAAGCGCCCTGTCCCAGGCCCGGGCGGCCGAACAGGAGGCGCGCCATTTCTCCGATCAAACCAAGGCGCTGCAACACCAGGCCTCGGAAGAGCGTCAGCAAATCCGCCTGACCCTGGCGTCAAGCTTTGAGAGCAGCATCGGCCTGGTGATCACAACCCTGGCGGGGCAGGCCGATGAGGTGCGCCGTGTGGCCGACGGCATGTCCAGCCACGCCCGAATTTCGTCCGAACGCAGCAGCAATGCCGTGCGTCATGCCGACGAGGCGAACAGCTCGGTTCAAACCATGGCGGCGGCCAGCGAGCAGATGAACGCATCGATCAATGAAATCGCCCAGCAGGTCAATCTGGCCCATCGCGTGTCGGGCACCGCCGTGGAAACCGCCGAAACCACCGACAACACCATCAAGGGCATGGCCGAGGCGGCGGACAAGATCGGCGAGGTGACGTCCCTGATTTCCGAGATCGCCGAGCAGACCAATCTGCTGGCGCTCAACGCCACCATCGAGGCGGCGCGGGCCGGTGAGGCCGGCAAGGGCTTTGCCGTGGTCGCGTCGGAAGTGAAATCGCTGGCCAGTCAAACCGCCAAGGCCACCGAGGAGATCAGCGCGCAGATTTCCAACATGCAGTCGGTTACCGGCAAGGCGGTTGCGGCAATCGGCGAAATTCGCACCACCATTCGGGAACTGAACGAGGTGGCGACAACCATCGCCTCAGCGGTGGAAGAGCAGTCGGCGGCGGTTCGGGAGATTTCCGCCAACACCAATCAGGCCGCCGAAGGAACCCGGCTGGCCTCGCAAGAGGTCGCCGAGGTGCGGAGCGTGTCGGGCGAAACCGAGCAATCGGCCCAGCATGTCCTCGAATCGATCCGCAACCTGGGGGCCGACGTCGAAAGCATGAAAGCGGAAATGACCGGCTTCCTATCCCAGCTCAAGGCGGTTTAGCGGCTTAGCGGCGGATCGCTTCAAACGGAATTACCATGTGATTTCGTTTGACGCGTGAAACCGCGCGACGCTTTTGCTCGAGCCGGCGCCCCCGATCTGTCGCCCCGACGCCGGCGCGCCGTGGGGAGCTATTTCCAGATCGGCTTGCCGCTGCCGGGCAGGCCCAACTGATCCCAGATATCGGAAATTCGGTCGATCACCTGCTGATCCATGCGGATGACCTCGCCCCATTCCCGCTTGGTCTCCGGCGGCCACTTGTCGGTGGCGTCCAGGCCGATCTTGGAACCCAGGGAGGGCTCCGGCGATGCGAAATCCAGATAGTCGATCGGGGTATGCTCCAGCAGGGTGATGTCGCGCACCGGATCCATCTTGGTCGAAATCGCCCACCAGACATCCTTCCAGTTGCGCGCGTCCACCGTGTCGTCGACGACGATCAGCCACTTGGTGTACATGAACTGGCGAAGATAGCTCCAGGCCCCCAGCATCACCCGCTTGGCATGGCCCGGGTAGGCTTTTTTCATTGAAATCACCGCGATGCGGTAGCTACAGCCTTCCGGCGGCAGCCAGAAGTCGGTGATTTCGGGAAACTGCTGCTGCAGCAGCGGGATGAAGACCTCGTTCAAGCTCTCGCCAAGAACCGATGGTTCGTCGGGCGGCCGGCCGGTGAAGGTGGAAAGATAGATCGGATCCCGGCGCAGGGTCATGGCGCTGAGGGTGAAGACCGGGAAGGGCTCAACCGAATTGTAGTAGCCGGTGTGGTCGCCGTAAGGACCTTCGTCGCGGTAGTCGGTCAGGCTGACATGGCCTTCAAGAATAATCTCGGCCTCGGCGGGCACCTTCAGCGGCACGGTCTTGCAGTCCACCAGCTCGACCTTCCGGCCGCGCAGCAGTCCGGCAAAGTGGTATTCGCTCAAGCTGTCGGGCACCGGCGTCACGGCCGCCAGGATGGTGCCGGGGTCGGCCCCCAACACCACCGCCACGGGCAGGGGCTCCGGTTTCTCGTTTTTCCAGCGGCGATAGTGTTGCGCGCCGCCCCGGTGTTTGAGCCAGCGCATCAGGGCCTGGTTTTTGCCCAGCTTCTGCATCCGGTAGATGCCCAGATTGTAGTCGTCCTGCTTGTCCGCGCCGGGACCTTTGGTCACCACCAGCGGCCAGGTGATCAAGGGGGCCGGCTCGCCCGGCCAGCAGGTCTGGATCGGCAGTCGGTCCAGGTCAATGTCCGCGCCGGTGAGCACCACTTCCTGACAGGGCGCCTGCTTCACCGTCTTGGGTTTCATCGCCATAACGGTTTTCAGCAGCGGCAGCAGGCCGATGGCTTCCTTGACCCCGCCGGGCGGCTCCGGTTGCCGCAGGAAGGCCAGGGTCTCCCCCACCTCGCGCAGTTGATGCGGTTCCCGATCCATGCCCCAGGCGACCCGCTCGACCGTGCCAAACAGGTTCACCAGCACCGGCATTTCCGCGCGGCTGCCGTCTTCCTTGATGACATGTTCAAACAGCACCGCCGGGCCGCCCTCGGCCAGCAGGCGGGTTTGAATTTCGGTCATCTCCAGATCCGTCGAGACGGGTTGCTGGACCCGCACCAGGCGACCTTGCCTTTCAAGCCGGTCGATAAAGTCTCTCAGCGATCGGTAGGGCATGCGGAGGTCCTGTTGATATGATGAGGGGCGATCTTCCCTTTAGGCGAAAGCCGAAGGCAGAGCAAGGAGCCTGGATTTTGCGCCGGTGGCAAAGTCGGCTACCGTTTCGTCGCGGGCGTCGCCGCGGGGCTGGTCGGAGGCCACGGGCGTCGTAACCGGATTACGGGCCTCGGCCCGCAAGCGCCGCGGAGGAGAAGCAACCATGAGCCTGCCGGATTATTTGCGCTATCTGGAACTGTTGGGGGTGGCGGTCTTTGCGCTGTCGGGAACGCTGGCGGCGGGACGCGCCCATCTGGACATCTTTGGCTTCGCCGTCGTTGCCAGCATCACCGGGGTCGGCGGCGGCACCCTTCGGGATCTGGTGTTGGGCAGCACGCCGGTGTTTTGGGTCCTCGATCCGGCCTATATCTGGATCTGTCTGATCATGGCCGCGCTGGCCTATTTCGCCATGCCGTGGGTGGCCTCGCGCTATCGTTTGCTGCTGTGGATGGATGCCGGGGGGGTGGCGCTCTTTGCCGTCGGGGGGACGGAAAAAGCCCTGGTGTTGGGCGCATCGCCGCTGATCGCCGTTATGATGGGGGTGATGACCGCGGTGTTCGGCGGGCTGGCCCGCGACCTGCTGTGCGGTGAGGTGCCCTTGGTGTTGCGGCGGGAAATCTACGCCACCGCCGCGTTCTTGGGCGCGGCGCTTTACGTCGGTCTGGAAATTTCCGGCATGACGCCCGGTCTGTCGGCCCTGATCGCCATGGCCGCCGCTTTCGCGCTTCGGCTGCTGGCCATCCAGTTGGGCTGGAGCCTGCCGGCCTTCGATGATCGCCAAGCCGGCGCGGTCAGTGGCGTGAAACGGCAAAACCCCAAGGCCTAGAGTGTGAGCGCCGGGGTCGTCGCGCGCCCGCCAACCAGCTGATAACAGGCGGCAGGCGGGGCGGCGACAGCCCCCCCCGCCATCTGGCTAGGTCGCCAGCAGCCGCACGGCGTTGTCGATCAGCTTCAGGCCCAGGTCGCCCTGCTGGGTGAGAATCGATTCCGGGTGGAACTGGGTGGCGGCGATCGGCAGGGTCTTGTGGGCCAGCGCCATAATTATCGGCGGGTTGTCCGCCTGGGAGCCCGCGCCGCTGTGCGCCGGCGCTTGGGCGGTGACGTCCAGGCAGGCCGGCAGGCTGGCGTCCTGCGCGAAGATCGAGTGGTAGCGGGCCGCTGTTATGTCGTTGGGCAGGTTCTCGAAGATTCCCTGTCCGCCATGGCTGATCACAGAGGGCTTGCCGTGCATCGGTTGGGCCAGGGTGTCCAGCTTGCCGCCGAAATAGGCAACCAGCCCCTGCAGTCCCAGGCAAACGCCGAAGATCGGCACGCATAGGCTCAGAGCCCGGTCGATGGTCTCGGCCATGGGAAAATCGCCCGGTCGGCCCGGCCCCGGGGACAGCACCAGCAAATCAGGCGACAGGGCGACCATCTGATCCAGCGCCGCCTCGGGCCGGAGCGTGAGCACCTCGGCGCCGGTCTGGCGGAAATAGTCGGCCAGGGTCAGCACGAAGGAATCGTGATGATCGACCAGCAGGATCTTCTTGCCCCGTCCGCTTTCGGCGATCGGCTTGTCTTTTGCCATCGGCCGCGCCGTGCCGGCGTGCCGTTGGCCGTCGCTGGGGGATGTCAGCACCGCCAGCAAGGCCGAGACCTTGAGGGCGCATTCCTTGTCTTCGGCCAGCGGATCGGAATCAAACAGCAAGGTGGCCCCAGCCCGCGCCTGGGCCAGGCCATCCTTCAAGCGGAAGGTGCGCAGCGTCAGGCCGGTGTTGAGCGAGCCGTTGAAGCCGAGCATCCCGATGGCCCCGCCGTACCAGCGGCGGCTGGACTTCTCGTTGGCCTCGATCATTTCCATGGCGCGGCGCTTGGGGGCGCCGGTCACGGTGACGGCCCAGGTGTGGGTCAGGAAGGCGTCGAGCGCGTCCATGCCCGGTTTTAACGCGCCTTCTACGTGGTCGACGGTGTGGATCAGCCGCGAATACAGCTCCACCTGGCGGCGGCCGATGACCTTGACCGATCCGGGGGTGCACACGCGCGCCTTGTCGTTGCGGTCGACGTCGGTGCACATGGTCAGCTCCGACTCGTCCTTTTTCGAGTTCAGCAGCGTCAGGATCTGCCGGGCATCGTCCAGCGCGTCCTTGCCGCGTGGGATGGTTCCGGAAATCGGACAGGTCTCAACCCGACGCCCCTTCACCCGGACGAACATTTCCGGGCTGGCGGCAACCAGAAATTCGCCCTCGCCCAGGTTCATCAAGGCGCCGTAGGGGGCGGGATTGCTGTGCTTCAGGCGGGTGAAGATTTCCGTTGGCTGCAGCCGGCAAGGCTGTTCGAACACCTGAGTGAGGACGCATTCAAACAGATCGCCGCGTTGGGCGGCGGCGCGGACCCTTTCCACCGCGGCGGGATACTCGCCGGGTTTGTGATCGTTGCGCAGCGCCGAGCCCAGCGCGGCGGGCGCGGGCCGGAAGGTCGAGTCGGCCCCGGTGCGCGGCAACGCGCGGGTGTCTACCCCGCCCTTTTCGGCGTCCTCGGCGCGGAAGTCGTAGCGGATGCGCTGGGCTTGCTGCTTCATGTGGTCAACCACGATCAACTCATCGGGTAGGTAGAGCAGCAGATCGCGCTGGTCGTCGGGCCGGGCAATGGTGAGGTCCTGCGGCTCGAGCTGGAAGGTCAGGTCGTAACCAAACGCTCCGTAAAGCCCCAGATGGTCGTCTTCCTCGCTGTGGAACAGCGCCAACAGGGCGCGCAGCAGGGAAAACAGCGAGCGGCGGCGGGTGCGCGCCTCCTCCGGCAGGGTCCGCAGATCGGCGCCGACGCGGCAACGGACCCGGTCGCCGTCGGTTTCAAGCGCCTCGGCGCCGTCACAGTCGGCCAGGGCTTGGGTGATCGCCGGGATCAGGCAGATGCCACGCGCGTTGCGCGCCGTCACCGTCAAGCAATCGGCTTTCGCCGAGACTTCCAGCGGCGGATTGACGAAGCCGATGTCCCAGCGGGTATAGCGGTTGGGGAACTCGAAGGAGGAGGAGAGAACCACGCCGCGCTTGCGGTCCAGCGCCTGGATCAGTGGCGGCAGGGCTGTCTCGTAGGTCAGCGTCTCGATGGCCCGGGCGATAGCGATGCCGCCTTGGGTTATATAGTGAAAGATCTGGCTGTCCTGGTCGGCTTTTGGCTTGGAAAGATCCGCGGTGGTGATCATGGATTTTGGCTTTCTGATCTTGGTTACGCCTCGGAGAACCATCAGCCAAAACAAAATCGAGCCGCTCTCTACCGAGGCGGCTCGTCATCAACAGGAAAGGGGAGGGTGTTGGCAGCCGCTATGTCAGCGGCGCCACCAACGCCCAATCTGGGCATTGTTTTTGGTCAGCAAAAGGCGTGAGTCTTCAATCATGGCGGCGACGCTAACCGGCGCAGGCTGATCTGTCAACCGACCACCCACTGCGCCTTCCGGCGCGCCGTCTACTGCGCTGTCCACTGTGTTGTCTGGGGCCGGGAAGACGACAGGGCAAGGAACCCGGTATGGCGCGGCGTTGGCGCAGCGTTGACCGGTTTTACTGTTGCTCGACACGCAGGTTCATGCCTTCGGTGGCGACGATTTTCACCCGGCTACCCGCCGGCAGATCCTCATCGGCGGTCAGCGTCCAGCGTCCCCCGGCGAGCATGGCGTGGCCGCGCCCATTTTGGATCGGCGTTTTCAGGGTGAGGCGCTGGCCAATCAGCGCGGCGGCGCGCTGGTTGAGACCTGGTTGAGGATCCGGCGTTGGTCGGGTTCGGCGGTAGGCCAGCCAGGCCGCCGCCGGGCCCAGCGACAGCAGCGCGAAAAGGATCCACTGGTACTGCCAGCTCATCTCCGGCGCCAGCAGCAACAGCCCGCCCACCGACGCCGCGGCAATAGCCAGCCAAACAAAAATGAAGCCGGGTGCGAAAACCTCCAGTCCGATCAGAACCAGAGCCGCCACCCACCAGTACCAGAATTCAACGGTAAAACCCTCGGGCATTGTTCCGCCTCTTTAACGTTCGTTCGCGCCACTATGGTCCGGCGGGACCAAGCAAGCAAGCGGGGCCGCGTGGCTTGCCGCCGCCCCCTCGCGGATCAGCGCTTGCCGCTGTCGGGCAAGGAGCCCCGCTTGCGGCGCTCGTCCTTTTGATCGCTCATGGCCTCCTTGGCCAGTTCCGCGATGCCGCCGATGGAGCCGATCAGGCTGGAGGCTTCCATCGGCATGAACATCGTCTTCTGGTTCGGGGACTTGGCGAACTGGGCCAGGGCGTCGGTATAGCGCTGGGCAATGAAGTAGTTCAGGGCCTGGATGTCGCCATTGGCGACCGCGTTGGACACGTCGGTCGTGGCCTTGGCTTCGGCTTGGGCCTGACGCTCGCGGGCTTCGGAATCCCGGAAAGCCGCTTCCCGGCGACCTTCGGCTTCCAAGACCTGGCCCTTTTTTTCGCCCTCGGCCTTTAGGATGGCGGCTTGCCGCGCGCCTTCCGCCTCCAGGATCAAGGCGCGCTTCTCTCGCTCCGCCTTCATCTGTCGCGCCATTGCCTGGACCAGATCTTCCGGCGGCGTGATGTCCTTGATTTCGATTCGGGTCACTTTGATGCCCCACGGCGAGGCCGCCTCGTCGACGATCGACAGGAGACGGGCGTTGATCTTGTCGCGTTCGCTCAGCAGTTCATCCAGGTCCATTGACCCCATGACGGTTCGGATATTGGTCATGGTGATGTTGAGGATGGCGCGCTCCAGATCGTTGACCTCGTAGGCCGCCGCCGCCGCGTCCACCACCTGGAAAAAGGTGACGCCGTCGACCCGAACCAGCGCGTTGTCCTTGGTGATCACTTCCTGGGTCGGCACGTCAAGCACCGTCTCGCGCATGGAAAGGCGGGCGCCGATCTGATCGATGACCGGGATAATCAGACCGAGACCGGGGCGCAGGGTGCGGGTGTAGCGGCCAAAGCGCTCAACCGTCCATTCCGATCCTTGCGGGATCACCCGAATGCCGCGCGACACGATAAGAATCGCCACGACAACCAAAACGATCACAAAAATCGAAAAGCCGGAAATTGGCAGTTCAAATGCACTCATGGGGGTTTACTCCTACGCGAAAGCAAAAAAAAAGAGGGCCTGCTGGGGTGTCCAGGGTGGGCCGCCACGACCAAGCCCGCATGAGTTGCGTCGTGGAGAGAAAAAGCCGAGGGCGCAGTATAGACCATCCCCCTGGCCCAGGTCGGACAAAACACCGCGCGGTTTTTGTCGCCGCCAGCAGCGGCGCGGCGGCGACGGGCGCGGATCCCTGCCCGCCCGGGCAGGCGGGCACTATAGACCGGGGCGACAGACCGGGATCGCGGGCCGGGATGACACTTCGACGCAACTGTCCGCCGGCAAGTAAAAGCCTCGCTGATCGATCTTCAGGCGCGGCGGGCGGGAATTTTTCCGGCGACGCGGTTGGGTCTGGCCCCGATTGGACCCAAATTCCGACGGGGACTTTTGTCACCGATCGGCTGAACGACCTTGGCTTCAGCCGGTTTTTCGAGGGAAGAAATTCCGGACCGCGCGGCGGCGGGAAGGGTTTTTTGCCATCAAAGCATCCCATTTTGGGGTTATTTGAAACAAATTTTTTCCCTAGCCTTGTTTAGCAAGAATAAATATTCACCTGTTTTGATGAACAGACGTCAACAAGGTTGCGTTCTCGACAAGTCTGCTTTGTAAGCAACTCTAGTCGTTGCGCTTTCAAAATAGCTTAGGTAACGTGATCCTGTTGAGGAACGGAAGCATACCAAATCGACGCAAGGTAAAAGTGAGATGCAACAGTATTGGGTCGTTGGCGGCGAGTATATAGACACCGCTTTCCAAAATCCGTCTAGCGGTAGTGAAGAGTGGTTCGGTCCCTATCCTTCCTATGGCCAAGCCAAGGATCAGTGGTCCAAATTGGCTTGGGGGACGGTGGACGAAGCTCACACCCGCTACCGCATCGAATCCGCCGATCCCGACGAACCACCCAGCTGTACCGATTGATTGCTTTGATCCTCGGATTTTTTCGGGGAAAGGCATTTTCGGCGGGTGGTGGGCGATCGCCAGACCTGTGAAGGCCATGCTTTCCGGGAAGATGTGCTGGTTGACAATCCCCGGCGATAAGGGCGTTTCCGGCCGGCCTGCTTTTTCGGGGCCTGCGTTATTGGGGGCTTCCTCCTTTTGGGCGTCACGCTCTTTGGGCGTGTGGAGAGAACCGCGAAATGCCCTGGCTTCTGCCAGAAAATAAAGCGCAACGACTGGCCCTGGCCAAGGGCTATCCCTTCGACGCGCCGTCGCAATCCTTTTTCTTTCACCTTGCGGCGCCAGCCCGCGACGCGGTCGGCCGGGCCAAGGTTGCCGGCGGCGGGGGACCGGAAAGCCAGGTTCAGCAGCTGGTTGACATGGATCCGGCGCTGTTGCGGGGGCGTCATGCGGTCCTCGGGCATGGCTCCAACCGCGCGCCCCGCCAATTGGCGCGCAAGTTCGACGGGCCGGAGTTCGCTCGATTGCGGGGAGCCGATCCCGCCGCGGCCGAGCAGATCATTCCAGTCACCTATCTTTGGCTGCAAGGATATGACGTGGTCTATTCGGCCCATGTCACCCGCTATGGCGCCATCGCCTCCAATCTGACGCGCCGCCAAGGCTGCCGGGTGCGGGTGGCGGTCACCTGGCTGACCGACCTGCAGCTTCACCGCATGCACGCCACCGAGGGACGCAACTATCCCTACGGTTGGTTGAAGGGGGTGGCTTGGGAGTGCGAGCTGCCGGGCGTCGCGCCCGTGCTTGGCGCGGCGCGGCTGCACGTCTATAAAAGTCAGCATGGCTGCTTGGCGGACGCGACGGGCGAACCGTTGTCGATGGCCGCGATTGCCGCGACCGGACGCTGTCAGGCCGCCGCCAGCCAGGAAGAGGCCTTGGATCTGGTGCGCCAGCGCCACTATGGCGGTGAAGACCTGGACAGCCATATTCTGGCCAACATCGCAGATCCGGCCCGCCGCGCGCGCTTGACCGCGGCCCTGGCGCGGGAGGCCGTGCCCAGTCAGATGCCGCACTTTCGCCCGCTTTAGCAACCGGGCCGGGAATTTGGCGGCGGAACCGTTGCTGTCGTCCGCGTCGCCGCGACCCTGGGTTGAGTTTCGACGCCTGTCGGTGATAAACTGATCCGCTCGCGCCCTCCTGGTGAAACGACCTGAAAGGAGGCCTGTCGTAAGATGTCGATGGAAGAATTGCCGCCGCAGGCCCAGCCTGGACGTCAGCCGCTGATCCTCAAGTTGGGGGAGTTGTTCTTGATTTTTGACGGCTCCCCCCAAGACGCCGACGCGGAAATCCGGGTGCGCCAATACATGGCGTTGATCGCCGATCAATTGATCAATCTGCGATTTACCTTTGCGCACAATGGTCAACTTATCGATATCATTCATCTCTACTTGGAAATCGAAAGCATCGACGAGGGCAGTATTGTCGCCCGACTCAAGATCGTCGGCTCCTTTACCCTGGCTTTTTACGGCGCGATTGCCGCTTACCCGTCGTTCAAGGACGCCATTCCTGTAATCGAGGAGGATCTGCGCAGCGCCATTGCCTATGTGCGCGAGCAGGCGCCTGATCCGTCGCGCGAGGATCGCGGCCCGCGCAGCTTTATCCTAAACCTGCGCGATGAGGCGGAAATGATCAGCCAAATCGAGCGGCAACTGCGCTTCAGTCCATAAGGCAAGGCTGCAAATCACGAGCCCCCAATCACAAGCCCCGAATCACGAGCCCCGAATTACCGGTTCCGAATCGCCGGCCCCAACCATCGTTTGGACGCCGGTATTCCTGCCCTGTCGTGAGTTGGCGCGCCCCAGTGTATCCCGGTGCATCCCGGTGCAATCTGGTGCAATCCGGTGCGCCCCAGCGTGCCCGGCCGGCGGCGCGTCGGTTCATCGGCGTGTCAAAGCCACTGGCTGGCCAGCAGCCCCGCCAGCAGAATCAGCCCGGCGTCGCGGTTCGACTTGAATCGCTTCAGGCAGTTGTCGGGGTCGTCCGTGGCCAAGGTTCTCACCTGCCAGACAAAGTGACCGGCCATGATCGCCAGCGCCGTCCAGAAGGCCCAGCTCAGGCCAAGCCGCCAGCCGCTGGCCGCGAAGAACAGCACCGCCAGGCCGTAGAACCCGTAGAGCCAGCCGGGGGTGGCGTCGGCCAGGCGCAGCGCCGTCGACTTCACCCCGATCATGATGTCGTCTTCCTTATCCTGGTGGGCGTAGATGGTGTCGTAACCCAGGGTCCAGAAGATGCCGCCGAGATAGAGCAGCGTCGGGGCGAGCGCCAGTTCTCCGGCCACCGCCGTCCAGCCGATCCAGGCGCCCCAATTGAAGGTCAGGCCAAGCCAGAGCTGCGGCCAGTAGGTGATGCGCTTCATCAGCGGGTAGGGGAAAACCAGCGCCAGCGAAGCCACCCCGAGCAGGATGGTCAGGCCATTGAATTGCAGCAGCACCGCCAGTCCGATTAACAGCAGCAGGCCGAGATAGGCCAGCGCCTGCCTGACCGAGACCTGACCGCTTGGAATTGGTCGCAGCGCGGTTCGCGCCACCTGGGCGTCGAATTTCCGATCGGCAATGTCATTGACCGTGCAGCCGGCCCCACGCATCACCAGCGCGCCCACCGCGAACAGCAGATAGTACAGCCACGTCGGCCCGCTTCCGGTCAGGTTTTCCGCCAGCGCGGTTGCCCACCAGGTCGGCAGCAGCAACAGCCAGGTGCCGATTGGACGGTCGATCCGGGCCAGCCGCAGGTAGGGATGTAGCGCGCGTGGGGTGACGCGCAAGCTCCAGTGGTCCAGCTTGATGTCGCTGGCCTGGGTCACATCCTGGTTGGGTTGGTGATCGCTGTTGGATGAGGGGGGCGGCGTTTGGCGGGCGGGCATGGTGGTGATCTTCGACAGGAGGGGGCAAGGGGGCGTCGGCTTTGTTCTGGTGCTACCCTTTTTTGCCGGCTGCTGTCGAGGGGTTGTCGACGGGCTATCACGCCGCTGTCGAGGCATTTTCGACCCACCTGCCAGGTCTTTGCGCTTGAAAAGAGCGTCGGGGAAAGGCTTTTTGTCAGGTGACGCGATGGCTTGCAGGAAAGAACCGGGCGATGAAATTGGCGACGCGATTGTTTGTGGAACAGGATTTGGCCGCCGGCCTGGTTGTCGAGCTGTCGACCGACCATGCGCATTTTCTGCGGTCGGTCTTGCGGCTTAAGCCGGGCGCTGAACTGGCGCTGTTTAACGGCCGCGACGGTGAATGGCGCGCCAGGGTCGAGGGGCTGGGAAAGGGCCGGGCGTCGCTGGCGCTGCGGGCGCTGCTGCGGCCGCAAAGCGCGGCTGAGGATCTGTGGCTGGCCTTCGCGCCGGTCAAACGCGGCCGAAGCGATCTGATTGTCGAGAAGGCGACGGAAATGGGCTGTTCCCTGCTGCAACCGACCATGACCGAGCATACCTCGGTGGGGCGGGTCAATGCGGCGCGCCTGACGGCCACGGCCCGCGAGGCGGCCGAGCAGTGTGACCGACTGAGCCTGCCGGAGATCCGCGCGGTGGCGCCGCTGAAACAGGTGCTCGACAGCTGGCCCGCCGGCCGCTTGCTGCTGATGGGCGATGAATCGGGCGGTGGGCGGCCCGCCGCCGAACTGCTCGGCGCGGCGCCGCGCGGCCCCTGGGGGCTGTTGATCGGCCCCGAAGGCGGGTTTAGCGACGCCGAGCGGGCGTTGCTTTCGGGCTACGATTTCGTGCGGCGCGCCGGACTGGGCCCGCGAATCTTGCGGGCCGACACCGCCGTGGTGGCGGGTCTTACGCTGTTGCAGGCCTTGGCGGGCGATTGGCGCCGCGCATCTGTGCCGGAAGCGCCAGAAAAACCTTAGCATTATCGGGATTATTGCGCATTTTGCCGTAATTGGGCATAGGAGTGATGATCTTTTGGCACGGACTTCGTGCTTGCGCACCCCAGTGACATGGGTCATCTAGCTTTTAGAAGCATTGCGCAACGCGGCGAAGGTTTTGCCCCTTTCCGGTCGGCACTGACCCGGTGCAAGAGCTCTGTCCCCAGAGTTCCGTCCGGCGGCTGCATGGACGGCGCGGGCGAGGCTGCGCGAGCTTTGACGCAAAATGAGTTCTTAATAAGGCACGCCCGGCGATCGGCGAACCAAGACCAACTCGCTTCGACGCCAAGGATCACCAGAGAAAAGGCCACGGCACATGTCTGCTCCTCCACAAGTCCAAGGCGCGCCGATCAGCAGCAAGGATCAACTGATCGCCGAACTGTCGAAGGGCAACAAGCCGAAGGAAGATTGGCGGATTGGCACGGAGCACGAAAAGTTCGTGTTCACCACGGACGATCTGAAGCCGCTGCCCTATGACGGCGCGCGCTCGATCCGCACCATTCTGGAAGCCCTGGCCGACCGCTATGGCTGGACCCGTCAGATGGAAGGCGACCGGCTGCTGGCGCTGACCAGTCAGGGCTGCGCCATCACCTTGGAGCCGGGGGGGCAGTTTGAGCTGTCCGGCGCGCCGGTGAGAACCGTGCACGACACCTGCAATGAGGTTCACACCCACCTGGCCCAGGTCAAGACCATCTGTGAACCCCTGGGCATCGGCATGATTGGCTTGGGCTTCGCGCCCACCTGGTCGCGTGCGGAAATGCCCCTGATGCCCAAGGACCGCTCGGTCATCATGAGAAACTATATGCCCAAGGTTGGAAAGCTGGGGCTGGATATGATGCACCGCTCCTGCACCGTGCAGGTCAACCTGGATTTTGCCGACGAACGCGACATGGTGCGCAAGTATCGGGTTTCCCTGGCGCTGCAACCGGTGGCCACGGCGCTGTTCGCCAGCTCTCCCTTTAGCGAGGGCAAGGTCAACGGCTTCCAAAGCTACCGCAGCCAACTCTGGACCGACACCGATCCTGACCGCTGCGGCATGCTGCCCTTCGTTTTCGAGCCGGGCATGGGTTTCGAGCGCTACGTGGATTTCATGCTCGACGTGCCGATGTATTTCCTGTTCCGAGACGGCAAGTTCATTGACGTGGCCGGGCAGTCGTTTCGCGATTTCATGGCCGGCAAGTTGCCTGCCTTGCCCGGGGAAATCCCCTTGCTAAGCGACTGGGCGGACCATCTCACAACCGCCTTTCCGGAGGTGCGCCTGAAGCAGTTCTTGGAAATGCGCGGCGCCGACGGCGGCCCCTGGGCGCGGATTTGCGCGCTGCCGGCGCTGTGGGTCGGGTTGCTGTACGACGAAACAGCGCTGTCGGCGGCGGAAGATATGGTCCGCGACTGGTCGGTTGCGGAAATGCAGGAACTGCGGGCGGCGGTGCCGAAGCTGGGCCTGCACGCCAGCTTCCGCGGCAGGCCGCTGCTTGAATTGGCGCGCGAGATGCTGGAGATTTCCACCGTCGGCTTGCAGGCGCGCGACATGACCAACGCGGCCGGCGCCAATGAAGTCGGTTTCCTCAAGGTGCTGAAGGACATTGTCCGCGATGGCCGCTCTCCCGCCGATCAACTGCTGCTGGACCACCAGAAGCGTTGGGACGGCGATCTGACCCGGATTTTTGCCGACTATCAGTACTAGCGCGCAGTACCCGCGCGTGGCCGGGAGCCGGGAAGGGAGCGCTTTGGCGCCCGGCGCCCTTCAATCGACGGACAGCAGGCGGTGTCGCGGGTTTGACGGGATCACCCATGTGATGCCGGTTAAACCGAGTCGTCTTCGTCTTCTTCGTCGCGCGCGCGCCGTTGGTCTTCCGGCGCCAACCGGCTGTCGGCGGGCCGTCGTCCGGCGGCTTCAAGCACCCAAGATTTAAACAGCTGCACCTTGGGGTCTTCGGCGCGGGCCGGGTCGGTGACCAAATAGTAGGCCCGTCGGGAGTCGACCGGCTTGCCGGCGATTTCAATCAACCTGCCCTGTTCCAGTTCCCGCTGCACGAACAGGCGCGGCACCAGGGCAACGCCCAGCCCGGCCTTGGCCGCGTCGATGACCATGTGAAAATGCTCAAAGCTGAAGCCCTGGGGTTTGAGGGCGGGCAGATTGTTATGGCGGAACCACTCCGGCCAGCTCTGCGGCCGGGTCGAGTGTTGCAGCAGCGCCAGCCGACCGAGCAGCGCGCGCGCCGAGGGATCTTCCGGCGTGACGAACTGCGGCGCGGCGACCGGAATCAGGGATTCCGGCAGCAGCAGCTCGGAAACCAGATCGTCCCAATGGCCGTCGCCGTAGAACAAGCCGATATCGATAAATCCACCCTCCAGATTGGGCGCGCGATCGGCGGAGGCGAAATTCAGGTTCAAGGTGGTGAGGCTGACGCGGATGCTGGGATGGCGCCGGGCAAAGTGCGGCAGACGGGGAATCAGCCAGAACGAGGCCAGCGAGGGCAGCACGCCAACCTGCAACTCGCCGCCGCTGCCGCCGTGGTGCAGCAGGTCCAGGGTGGCGGATTCGATCCGATCCAGCGACTCCTTGAGCGGCAGAAGATAGCTTTTGCCGGCGTCGGTCAGGGCCAGCCGTTGCTTGATCCGCTTGAACAGCAGCAGGCCCAGACGGGATTCCAGCCCGGAAATCTGCTGGCTGATCGCGCCGGGGGTCACGCAGAGCTCCTCCGCGGCGCGGCTAAAGCTCTGATGCCTGGCGGCGGCCTCGAAGGCGCGCAGGGCGTGAAGTGGGGGCGTGGTGGCGCGCATGATGATTAAGTTTACTAACAATCTCGATAGAAACAATCGTTTTATATCCAGCGGCTGATCGGATACTTTCCCGCCAATTCACCTAATTCCGATTTGGAGGTTAACCTCGGTGTTTAGAAATAATGACGACCTGTTGAACGAAATCCGAGCCCGGTTCCATCATGTCGAGCGCTGCCCCTACCAAGGCCCGCGAATCTTTCTCGAGAACGCCGGCGGCGCGCTGACCTTGAAGTCGGTGGTGGCCCGCGCAAGCGAGCTGGCGGCGATTCCCGACAACCAGGGCCGGGACAATCCGGCGTCGCGGGAACTGGTGGCGATCATTACCCAGGCCAAGGCCGACATCCGGACCTTCCTGGGGGCGGCCAAGGGGCCGGTGTTCGTCGGCGAGAGCGGCACCGAACTGCTGTTTCGGTTGATTTCAGCCGCTGTGCTGGGGGCTGAGGCGGGGGGCAATGTGGTTGGCAGCACGCTGGAGCATCCGGCCTCGGTGAGCGCCTGCGTGCGCTGGTCGAAGATTGCCAACCGCCCCTATATTCAGGTGCCGCACAACGCAACAACCGGAACGGTGACGGCGGAAGACTACCGGCCCTTTGTCACCAAAGACACCCGAGTGGCGACGATCCTGCACACCAGCCCGGTTACCGGCATGGCGGTGAAGGTGGCGGAAATCGCCAAGCTTATTCGGGAGATCTCGCCCAACTGCTTCATCATTGTCGATGGCATTCAGCATGCCGCGCACGGCCAGTTGGACATTGATGCCTACGATATCGACGGCTACGTCATTTCGCCCTACAAGGTTTTTTCCCGCCACGGCTACGGCATTGCCTGGGTCTCCGAGCGTATGGGCGCGCTGCCGCATGACCGCTTGATCGGCGCGGCGGCCGATCAGTGGGAGCTGGGCACCCGCGACACGGCGGCCTATGCGACCTTTTCCGAGGTGGTGAATTATTTCGAGTGGCTCGGCGGGCACTTCACCGCCTCCGACGATCGCCGTCAGCGGATCGTGGCGGCCGGCGCGGCGATACATAAACATGAAAAGGACTTGAGCGACGCCCTGTTGTTTGGTGTTGCGGGGCTGCCGGGCCTGGCGGACATGCCGGAGGTGACGATCATCGGCGGCGTTGACAATCCCTTGCGCGAGGGACTGGTTGCCCTGACCGTGGCCGGCTGGTCGGCGGAAGAGCTGGTGGCTGCGCTGCGTGAACGGGGCATCCGGGTTCATGCGCGCAAGAACGACCATTTTTCCGGAAACATCCTCCAGCCGCTGAAGCTGGAAGGCTGCGTGCGGGTCTCGCTGTGTCACTATAACAGCGAGCAGGAAATGGCGACCTTCCTGCGGGCCCTTTCGGCGATCATCGCCGGGCAGGACGCGGCGGCCCAGGCGGTCGGCTAGCGGGGGATCCAACCGATTGCAGGCGGCGCAACAAGTCGCGCTTCGCCCCGTCGGTTGGTTTTTCCGGTTGGAAGACCGGCGGCGGCCGTGACAGGCTGGGCCCTGTTGCCGCCGCCGCCGAACCGAGAGGGAGCTTTTCATGCCGATACATCGCCGATTTCTCAATCCCGCCGAGGCCGCCGCGCCCTCTTCCAACTACGCCAACGGCGTGGAGATAACCGGGGCGTCCCGCTGGCTTCACATCTCCGGCCAGGCCGGGGTGGACCGCCAAGGCCGGTTGGCGGTCGGGGTGGAGGCGCAAATGCGTCAGGCCTGGGCGAATTTGCTGGCCATTCTGGCCGCCGCCGACATGGGCAGGGAGGATCTGGTCAAGGTTACCGCCTTTCTCAAGCGCGCCGAGGACACCGCGCTGTTTCGTAAACTGCGCGATGAAATGCTGCAGGGCGCGGTGCCCGCCTCAACCCTGCTGGTGGTGGCGGAGCTGGCCGACCCTGGCTGGCTTTTCGAGGTGGAGGCGACGGCGGCGCAGTGACGGCCACCGAACGCGGCGCGACTCCGCCGCTGATCGCACTTTAGGCGGCGGTGCCGCCAACGGTAATTGCACTGAGCAGCAGGGTGGGTTGGCCGACGCCCACCGGCACGCCCTGGCCGTCCTTGCCGCAGGTGCCCACACCGGGGTCCATCGCCATGTCGTTGCCGATCATGGCGACCTTGCGCATCGCCTCGGGGCCGTTGCCGATCAGCGTCGCCCCCTTGACCGCCGGGCCGATCTTGCCGTCCTCAATCCGGTAGGCTTCGGTGCAGGAGAAGGTGAACTTGCCGGAGGTGATGTCGACCTGGCCGCCGCCGAAGTTCACCGCATAAAGACCCTTGCTGACCGAACGAAGGATTTCCTCCGGCGTCTTGTCGCCGCCCAGCATGTAGGTGTTGGTCATCCGGGGCATGGGCGTGTGGGCATAGGATTGCCGGCGGCCGTTGCCGGTGGCCGCCATGCCCATCAGGCGCGCGTTTTGCCGGTCCTGCATGTAGCCGCGCAGAATGCCATCTTCGATCAGCAGGGTTTTCTGGCTGGGGGTGCCTTCGTCATCGACGGTCAACGAGCCACGCCGGTCGGCGATGGTGCCGTCGTCGATCACCGTCACCCCCGGCGCGGCCACCCGCTCGCCGATCAGGTTGGAAAAGGTCGAGGTCTGCTTGCGATTGAAGTCGCCTTCCAGGCCGTGGCCGACCGCTTCATGCAGCAGGATGCCGGGCCAGCCCGGTCCCAGCACCACGGGCATTTCACCGGCGGGCGCGGGCTGTGATTCTAGGTTCACCTCGGCTTGCCGAAGCGCTTCGATGACCGCGCCCTGCCAGTAGTCTTGTGTCAGCAGCGCTTCATAGCTAAAGCGCCCGCCGCCGCCGTAGGAGCCGCTTTCCATCCGGCCGTCCTGCGCCATCACCACGGAAACGTTGAGCCGCACCAGGGGGCGGATGTCGGCGGATTTCGCGCCGCCGGCGCGCAGGATCTGCACCGCCTGCCAATTGCCCGCCAGCGAAGCGGAAACCTGCTTTACGCGGGGATCGCGGGCGCGGGCAAAGGCGTCGATTTCCGCCAGCAGGGCAACCTTGCGCTCGAAAGACAGGGCGCTGAGTGGATTGTCATCGCTGTAGAGTTGCTTGTTGGTGCCCCGGGGCGCGGCGGCCAGGGTGCCGCCGTAGCCGGCGCTGACTGCCTTGACCGCTTCGGTGGCGCGCTTCAGTGCCGCTTCGCTGAGGTCGCTGGCATGGGCATAGCCCGAGGTTTCCCCGGCGACGGCGCGCAGCCCAAAGCCCTGCGAGGTGTCGAAGGCGGCGCTTTTCAATCGGCCGTCATCCCAGCCCAAGGCTTCCGACTGGCGGTATTCCAGAAACAGCTCGCCATCGTCCGCACCGGTCAGGGCGTCATCCACCAGGCGTTGGGCGGCATCCGGGTCGAGTCCGGCGCGCTCGTTGAAAAGCCGATTGGTTTCTGCCAGATGGGACATGGGGCGGTTTCCTTTGCGTAAGGGGCAGTTGTGACGTCAAGCGGCGCTTTTAGAACGAAAGCCCACGGCTTGTCCTCTATCATATGGCATTCTTGCGCCGTAAAATCACGGCTCTCTTGAACTAAGTTGTCGTGCGGTCCCGCAACAGGCCGCGCGTCGGAAGGGAACGCCGCGATGAACAGGCTAATTTCCAGAGACCATCCTTTGCGTCGTCTGCTGTCGGAAGAGGTTCACACCCGGCCTTTCATGCATCTGGAGCCCTGCGAGCGGGTTAGCCATTTGGCCATGCTTTCCGGTGTCCAGGCGCATGAGGCCGAGCGGAGCCATGTTGCGGCGCTGTGCCTGCGCCTGGGCGCGCCGCCGCCCGACAATGGCGCCGCCTTTCACTATGCCGACCTTGGCGGCTTTCGGCTGCGCTGGGAGCGGCACACCGAGTTTTCCACCTATACCTTCTTTGCCCGCGAGCCGGCGCCGACGATGGAAGACGGTCACATCGGGCGCTTTGAGCATCCGGTGATCCAGCGGGTGCCGGACGACTGGCTGGACGCCTTGCCCGGCGATCTTCTGGCGGGAGTGCATCTGGAGCTGGAAGCGCAGGAGCGGGTCGCGCTGGAGCCAGAAGAGCTGCAGCGTCTGATGGGGGCGACCAACTTCGCCGGTTCGACCATGGCCGGCGGCGCGGCGCGCGGCTTTATCAACTTTGGCATTAACGAAGATGGTTTTGGCCGAATTCTGGTCCAGGCCGACCAGTTGGGCGCGCGCCAGGCGGGCCGGCTGGTGCAGCGGCTTTTTGAAATCGAGACCTACCGCCTGATGGCGTCTCTGGCTTTTCCACTGGCCAAGACCCACATGCTCGAACTGGCGGACAGCGGCGAGCGTCTGACCGCCATCATGCAGCAGTTGGTCGGCAGTCAGGCGCTGAACGACGAGCAGCGCCTGCTGGACGACCTGACCGGCCTGTCCGCCGAAATCGAGCGGATCGGCGCCGAGACTGCCTTTCGTTTCGCCGCGTCGCGGGCGTACTACTCGTTGGTTGAACGGCGCATTGAAGAGTTGCGGGAGGAGCGGCTGGAAGGTCAGCAGACCTTGGCCGAGTTTATCGATCGCCGTCTGACGCCGGCCATGCGGACCTGCGAGGCGGTCACCGACCGGCTGGACACCCTGTCCAGGCGGGTTGCCCGCGCCGGCCAGTTGCTGCGCACCCGCGTCGACCTGAAATTGGAAGAGCAGAACCGGGACTTGCTGGCCTCGATGGATCGGCGGGCGCGGCTGCAGGTGTTGCTGCAGGAAACGGTGGAAGGGCTCTCTGTCGCGGCCATCACCTACTATGGCGTTGGGCTGGTGGTCTATGCCGCCAAGGCGATGAAAGTCGCGGGCGTGCCGATGCTGTCGGTTGACCTGATCGGCGGACTGGCGATCCCGATCATTGCCGGGTCGGTCTGGTTCGGGGTGCGCCGGATCCGTCGGGTGATTTCCAGACAGATGGACCAGCCGGACAGATCAACGCGAGGGTGATCGGCGCTTCTTTGCCGGTCGATCACTGGCTGGCAAGCGCCGCCGCCGCGCGCCGGCTTTAGCGGCCCTCGCATCGCTGTTTCCGGGCGCTGCTTTTCACCAAGCCGGCGAAAGAACTCCGACGAAAGAATTCCGGCGAAAAAGCCTCGACCGGGCGTCGATATTTCGGCCGACTCCGGACGATCCGCCATCGACCCAGGAGGTGCGGCGCGTCGTCCGCGCGGCAAAGCTGCGACATTATGTCGTACTGGCCGGCTAATTTTGCGGCCCCGCCAGCGGCGTTTTTGCGCCGACGCCACCGTCCGGCAAGGGCAATAGATCAACAATCACAGAGAGATGTCGGCCGGTTTCCGCCGGGTTGGCGGCTTTTGCCGCGCCCGCTCGCGTGGGCGCACGCCCCCGAACCGGGCCAATGATCTTTGCCGAACCGGTCCCGGGCGATCTAAAGTCTTTGCGTCAAAACAACGCAAGGGACTGGAGATCAATTCCTTGTGTGGTGTATACGAATGGAATGGGAAATCCGTAACCTGCGTGAAGAAGCAAGCTTGAGAGGCTTGGTATCTTCGCGTAGGTTGCGCTTGAATCGTAGGAACGGGTCTGTGCGCCGACGGGGGGCGACGGACCAAATCGGAAAGCGGACAAAGCCGTGTCGCGTTCTGGAAAAAACAACGCCCCGAAGAGACGACGGGAATCAAAATAGATGGGTCTCCTATCGCGTATCGCTGCTGTGGTTGGGACGCTTGGTCTCGGCCTGGCTGGCACAATGAGCCGCGCTTTGGCGCAAACGGCGGGACAGCCGACGGAATGGGGCATGAGCTTTCAGGGCTCGGCCACGGCCCTGATGGATCAGTTGGTCAATTTCCATAGCCTGCTGCTGTGGATTATTATCGCCATTACCCTGTTTGTGTTGGGGTTGATGATTTATGTGGCCATCCGCTTTCGCGCCGCCGCCAATCCAAAGCCGTCAAAGACCACGCACAACACCCTGGTTGAAATCATCTGGACGGCCGTGCCCATCTTGATTCTGGTCTTGATCGCCATACCGTCGATGAAGCTGCTGTACGCGCAAGAGCAAATTCCGGAAACCGACATGACCGTAAAGGTCACCGGCTCTCAGTGGTATTGGAACTACCAGCTGGAGAACCCGGGAAAGGGCAGCTTCTCCTTTGATTCCTATATGCTCGACGACGAGGAAGCCAAGGCCGCCGGTCTGCCCCGCTTGCTCGGCGTCGACAATCCCTTGGTGTTGCCCGTCGACACCTCGGTGCGCGTCCTGCTGACCGCGTCCGACGTGATCCACGCCTTCGCGCTCCCCTCCTTCGGCGTCAAGAAAGACGCCGTGCCGGGGCGCTTGAATGAACTGTGGATCTCGCCGATTCGCGAAGAGGGCATCT
Source organism: uncultured Rhodovibrionaceae bacterium (assembly GCA_963976695.1). Classification (GTDB taxonomy): domain Bacteria; phylum Pseudomonadota; class Alphaproteobacteria; order Kiloniellales; family DSM-21159; genus CAXBMB01. Next base: position 9,787 of record CAXBMB010000029.1, on the reverse strand, counting down.
ATTACGGTCAGTGCTCAGAAATCTGCGGCACCGGGCATTCCTTTATGCCCATCATGATCAAGGTCGTTTCAAAAGCAGAATACCAACAGTGGCTCGACAGCGCTTACGAAGAGTTTGCCGCCGTCGAGGCTCCTGAAGCCGCGGTCCAACTGGCCGACGCTTCCAAGAGCCGCTGATTTGGTAGGGGGAGATTAAGTATGGCTCACAGTGACGCGCAGGTTGATCATTACGATCACAAACCGGGATTTTTCCTCCGATGGTTCTGTTCGACGAACCATAAGGATATCGGCACGCTCTATCTGATATTTGCCGTCATCGCCGGTCTGATCGGCGGGGCGTTTTCCGTGCTGATGCGGATGGAACTACAGGAACCTGGCGTTCAATACTTCGGGGATCTTTTCAACGATACGGGCCAGGGCTGGAACGTGGTGGTTACCGCTCACGGTCTGATCATGGTCTTCTTTGTCGTGATGCCGGCCTTGATCGGCGGCTTTGGCAACTGGTTCGTGCCGCTGATGATCGGCGCGCCGGACATGGCCTTCCCGCGGATGAACAACATCTCCTTTTGGCTGTTGGTTCCGGCCTTTTTCCTGCTGTTGGGGTCGGCCTTCGTCGACACCGGCGCGGGGACCGGCTGGACGATTTATCCGCCGCTGTCGAGTAAGGTGGGGCACCCCGGGCCCTCGGTGGATATGGCGATTTTCGCCCTGCACCTGGCGGGGGCCAGTTCAATCCTGGGCGCGGTGAACTTCATCACCACCATCTTCAACATGCGCGCGCCGGGCATGACGCTGCACAAGATGCCGCTGTTCGCCTGGTCGATCCTGGTAACGGCTTTCTTGCTGCTGCTGGCGGTGCCGGTTCTGGGCGGTGCCATCACCATGCTGCTGACCGATCGCAATTTCGGCACCTCGTTCTTCGATCCGGCCGGCGGCGGCGATCCGATCCTGTTCCAGCACCTGTTCTGGTTCTTTGGCCATCCGGAAGTCTACATTATGATTCTGCCGGCCTTCGGGATCATCAGCCACATCATCTCGACCTTCTCCAACAAGCCGATTTTCGGCTACCTGGGAATGGCCTACGCCATGGTGGCCATCGGCGTGGTCGGCTTCGTGGTCTGGGCCCATCACATGTATACGGTCGGCCTTAGCGTGGACACCAAGGCTTACTTCACCGCGGCGACGATGATCATCGCCGTGCCGACCGGGGTAAAGATCTTCTCCTGGATCGCCACCATGTGGGGCGGCTCCTTGCGCTTTGAACTGCCGCTGGCCTGGGCGCTCGGCTTCATCTTCCTCTTCACCGTCGGTGGCGTGACCGGCGTGGTGCTGGCCAATGCGGGCATGGATACGGCGCTGCACGACACCTACTACGTGGTCGCTCACTTCCACTATGTGCTCAGTCTTGGGGCGGTCTTCGGCATCATCGCCGGGATCTACTATTGGATGGGCAAGATGAGCGGCCGGGAAATTCCCAAGGTAGCCGGATGGATCCACTTCGTTACCACGTTCATCGGCGTGAACATGACCTTCTTCCCGCAGCACTTCCTGGGACTGCAGGGCATGCCGCGCCGCTACGTCGACTATCCCGACGCGTTCGCCGGTTGGAACTCGATTTCTTCCTACGGCTCCTACCTCACCTTCGCATCGACGGTGTTCTTCATCCTGCTGCTGATCTACACCCTGGTGGCGGGCCGCCGGGTTGCGGACAATCCTTGGGGCGAGGGGGCGAAGACGCTGGAGTGGACCGTTTCCTCTCCGCCGCCGTTCCACACCTTCAATGATCTGCCGACGATCAAGTAACCGGTGACAATCCTCGGGCGCGCGCCAGCGGGCCCGAGGGAAATTCGTTGGGTGGGTGGTTGTTCCAATCCTCCCATCCCCCCGCCAGACAGGCCGGCCGCGCGAACAGCGGCGCGTCAAGCGGCAGGGGTCGCGCAGTCAGATTTCGATAGAGAGTAAACCGTGATCGAAACGTCTCACAGCAGTACCGTTGAAAGCCAGATACGGGCCCAGCCGCAAGAGGTGCGGGACTATATCGCCTTGCTGAAGCCGCGGGTGATGAGCCTGGTGGTGTTCACCGGCATTGCCGGGCTGGTGGTGGCGCCGGGAGAGATTCATCCCTTCCTGGCGGCGGTGGCGATTCTGTGCATCGCCGTGGCGGCGGGCGCGGCGGGCGCGATCAACATGTGGTATGACCGCGACATCGATGCCGTCATGCGGCGCACCCAGTCCCGACCGATTCCGCAGGGTAAGGTGGCGCCGGCCGAAGCCTTGGCGTTTGGCGTGGTTCTGACACTTTTTTCCGTGTTGATGATGGGACTGGCGATCAACATGATGGCGGCGGCGCTGCTGGCCTTCGCGAACCTGTTTTATGTTTTCGTCTACACCATCTGGTTGAAGCGCCGCACGCCGTACAACATTGTCATCGGCGGGGCGGCGGGCGCGTTTCCGCCGATGATCGGCTGGGTCGCGGTCACCGGCACGATTGACCTGCCGTCGGTGCTGCTGTTCGGCCTGATCTTCATGTGGACGCCGCCGCACTTCTGGGCGCTGGCCTTGTACCGCCAGGGCGACTACGCCAGGGCCAAGATCCCGATGCTGCCGGTGGTGGCCGGCAAGCGCCACACCAAGTGGCAGATGCTGATCTACACCCTGCTGTTGATACCGGTCGCCGTGGCGCCCAGTGCGATCGGCATCGCCGGTCCGGTTTATGGCGTGGCGGCGCTGCTGGTCAGCCTGCTGTTCGTGTTCTGCGCGGTCCGTGTGTTGCGCAGCGATGATGACAGGCCGGCCAAGCAGATGTTTGGCTTCTCGATTTTCTATCTCTTTCTGCTCTTCGCCCTTTTGATTGTGGATCGGGCGCCCGGCCTGATTGACATGTTTGCCGTGAGTTGAGGAGGATCCACAATGGCTGAGCAAAAAACCAAACAGAAACGCTACGTTTCCGAGGTCCACAAGGCCAAGAAGAACCGCAACTATGCGGTGCTGTTCGCCTTGTTGGGGTTTGTGGTGCTGGTTTTCTTCGTTTCGATCATTCGGATTGGAGGGTGAAGCTTTGACCGAGCGCGGCGGCACAGACGCCAAGGCAGGCAAGAACGCCCGTATGGCGGTCATCCTGTTCAGCGTGGTCGCGGCGATGGTTGGCTTAGCCTTTGCGTCGGTGCCGCTCTATCGGGTGTTCAGTCAGATAACCGGATATGGCGGGACCACACGGGTGTCTGACAGCTTGCCCGATCAAATCAGCGATCGGGTGATCAAGGTGCAATTCAACGCCGATATCAATGCCCGCCTGCCGTGGGAATTTAAAACCCTGCAGCGCCAAATTCTTACCCGGGTGGGCGCGCCGCAAGTGGCCTATTTCCGGGCGCGCAGTCTGGCGGAGCGGACAACAACGGGAACGGCGGTGTTCAATGTGACGCCGGAACGGGTCGGCCAGTACTTCAACAAGGTTCGCTGCTTCTGTTTCGGTGAACAGACGCTGGAAGCGGGGCAGGAAGCCGAGATGGAGGTGGCCTACTATCTCGACCCGGCGATTCTGGATGACCCCGCGCTGGACACGATTACCATCATCACCCTCTCCTATACCTTCTACCGTGATCTGGATGAATGGAACGCGGAACAGGCGGAGAAGGATACGCAAACCAGCGGTGTCGAGTGGGGAAAAGACGACAACCGTCTTGCCGACGCCTCTAGGTTATCACACTAACCAATTACCTCGGCCCAAGCCGCGACTTTTGGGGGATCGAATGACCGACGCACATAGCCAAAACCATCCATTTCACTTGGTGGCCCCAAGTCCTTGGCCGCTGATCGCGGCCTTTTCCGCCGGCATCTTGGCCACGGGAACGGTCTTGCTGATGCATGAGGTCACCGTCTGGGTGGTGCCTCTCGGCGTCTTCCTGGTGTTGCTGTCCATGTTCGGCTGGTGGCGCGAAGTGATTCGCGAGGCCGAGCACGAAGGCCATCACACGCCGGTGGTCCAGATCGGACTGCGCTACGGTATGTTGCTGTTCATTGCTTCCGAGGTGATGTTCTTCGCCGCTTTCTTCTGGGCCTATTTCGACGCCTCTTTGTTCCCCGACGAGGTGCGCCAGTTCCTGCGGGTGGAGGCGACCGGCGGGGTTTGGCCGCCGGTGGGCATCGAAACCTTTGATCCCTTTTCCATACCGCTGCTCAACACCATGATTTTGCTGCTGTCGGGCTCCACGGTGACCTGGGCGCATCACGCCCTCCGGCAAGGCGATCGGGTCAACACCATTCGGGGATTGGCGCTGACGGTGATCCTGGGCGTGGCCTTCACCTCTTTTCAAGCCTACGAGTATTACCACGCCGGCTTCGGCTTCACCGACGGCATCTACTCGTCCACCTTCTACATGGCCACCGGCTTCCACGGTTTCCATGTGATCGTCGGAACGATATTTCTGGCGGTTTGCCTGATCCGCGCCATCAAGGGACACTTCACGCCCGAACACCACTTCGGTTTCGAGGCGGCGGCCTGGTACTGGCATTTCGTCGACGTGGTTTGGCTCTTCCTGTTCATCAGCATCTACTGGCTGGGGTCGGGCGCCTAGCATGCAGCAAGAGGCGGATTGAGTGGAAAACAAGCGCCTCGCGCTTCAACTCCAGGGCGGGGGGCTGGTCTCTCCGCCCTATTTTTTGCCGGGTCCAAGCTCGGGTTTCGTCGCCGTCAGCCGTCCAGACGGCTTGTGGGGGGCGGCAACGAAGATGGTGAAGGTGGTAAGGCGAGCATGACCGATCCCTATTACGCGCCGCTGTCCCCGCTTAGTGCTGGGCTGACCTGCCGCTGTCCGCGCTGTGGCAAGGGCCAACTCTATCGCGGTCTGCTAACGGTGCGCGCGACCTGTCAAGTCTGCGGCTTCGACCTGGCGAAGGCGGACAGCGGCGATGGCCCCGCCGTCTTCATCATGTTCATTCTGGGGGCCATCGTGGTGCCGCTGGCGATCTGGTTCGACGGGGCCTTTTCGCCGCCGATTTGGGTTCAGGCACCGCTTTGGGGCGGCGTGATTATCGGCGGCTCGATCCTGCTGCTTCGTCCGCTCAAGGCGTTCATCATCGCCCTGCAATACAAACATCAAGCCAGCGACAGCGGTAAGCTGGACTACGACCCCGACGCAGAGGATTAATCGCGTGGTTGCTTTTCGCCCCAAGGCGCTGCCAACAATTTTTACCCTGGTGTTCTTGACCCTCATGCTGGGACTGGGAAGCTGGCAGCTGGAGCGCCTGGCCTGGAAAGAGGCGTTGACCGCCGACCTGGAAAGACAAGCCCAGCAACCTCCCGGGCGCCTGACGCCGGCGATCCTGCAACGCGCGCCGCAAAAGGCCGAGCTGTTCCAGCGGTTCCGGGTCGCCGGACGCTATCTCAACGCGCAGGAGCTGTTTCTCGCCGCCCGGATCTACGAGGATGAAATCGGCTTCAACATCCTGACCCCCTTTCAGTTGGAAGGCGGCCAGGTGCTGCTGGTCGATCGCGGCTGGGTGCCCTCGGCCCGGAAGGATCCGGCAAGCCGGCCCGCGAGCCTGCCGGCGGGGCTGGTGGAGGAGACCTTGGTGCTGCGGCAGGGCGGCTGGTCGGGCTACGAGTGGTTGAAGCCGGTCAATGACCCGGAAAACAACGTCTGGATCTATGTCGATCCGCCCGCCATGGCGGCCAGTCTCAAGCTGGCCCAGGTGGTGACCACAGCCTATTTTCAGGTTGAAGCGCCGCAAGGCCGGCGCGATAAGCTGCCGATCGGCCGGCCCACCTCAATCGAACTGGTCAACAATCATCTGGAATATGCGCTGACCTGGTACGCCCTGGCGGCGATTTTGCTGATTTTCTATGTGACCTTCACCCTCAAAACGTCGCACCCGCAAAACAACTGACGGCGGGGTTTTTGCCCCGTCAGCCCTTGGCCAGGTGCGCCTGGATGACCTGAAACGCGTTGTGCGGGGCGGCGTTGAGCAGGATGAAATCCAAGTCGACCGTCTTGTTGTCGGATTTCACCACCACCAGCGTCTTGGTGAGCGAGGCCTTTTTGATTTCCGCCGCGAGGATCTGATCCCAGGGCAGGGGCCGGGCGCTCAGTCGGCGGTCGAGGATTCCCTCCGGGCCGATCACCACCACATCTTGCCCGAAAAACTTGAGCTGGCGCAGCAGGATCAGCAGGGCAATGCCGCTGATCAGCAGTAAAAATAGCGGGGCCAGCAGGGCCGACCAGCCGGCGGTTTCCGGCTTGACCAGCAGGCCCAGGCCGAACAGCGCCATGACAATCAGGCTGAGCGCGTAGACGATGACGCGCGGCAGGGAAAAGCGATAGCGGGCCGAGGGGTTTTGAGACAGAGGCTGTGCCATTGCCATTTCCTAGCGTCGGGGGATGGAGGTGTTCAATCGAGATCGCCAAGATAGCCGGTTTGCCGCCCTTTGGAAATGCAGGCCGTGGCGATGGCGCGCGGTTTGGCGGCGCGCCGCCTTGCTTCAAACGGCCTTGATCCTTGTCGCCGAAGAGGAAAGGATGGGCCGCGCCGTTCCGCGCCGCCCGCCCGGGTTTTCTTGTCAGGAGTCACCGTTCCATGCTCGACCAAAAGCCGTCCAACGCGCGCCCCGCCTACGATGCCTTGAGCGCCCGTTTCAAGCGCCTTGGGGTGTTGGAGGGCGCCTTGGGCCAGCTGCAATGGGACATGTCGGCGGTAATGCCAACGGGCGGCGCGGAAACTCGCGGCGAACAGCTCGCCACCCTGGAGGTGATGGCCCATGAGATCATCACCCAGCCGGAAACGGCGGACCTGCTGGACCAGGCCGAAAGTGACGAACTGCCGGATTTAAGCGATTGGCAGCAGGCCAACCTTCGGGAGATGCGTCATGGCTGGCGTCACGCCACCGCCCTGGACGCCGGTCTGGTGGAGGCGCTGGCCAAGGCCGGAAAGGCCTGCGAGATGGTGTGGCGCGAGGCCCGGCCACAATCCGACTTTGCCCGCGTTCAGCCGTTGCTGGCCGAGGTGTTGCGACTCAGTCAGGAAGCCGGCCAGGCCAAGGCCCAGGCCTTCGGCGTGTCGCTCTATGACGCCTTGCTGGACCAGTACGAACCGGCCATGACCGCCGCGCGGATCGACGAGATCTTCGATCCGCTGGCGGACTTTCTGCCGGATTTTCTGCAGGCGGCCCTGACGGTGCAGGCGGCGCGTCCGGCCCCCCTGCCGCTGGAAGGCCCTTTTCCGATCGCCAAGCAGGAAGCGCTGGCCCACAAGCTGATGCGCGCCGTGGGCTTTGATTTCGACCATGGCCGTCTGGATACCTCCGCCCATCCGTTCTGTGGCGGGGTGCCCGACGATGTACGGATTACCACGCGCTACGACGAGGCTGACTTCACCACGGCGATGATGGGGGTGCTGCACGAAACCGGACATGCGCTGTACGAGCGCGGCCTGCCCAAGGCCTGGCGCTATCAGCCGGTGGGTGCGGCGCGCGGGATGGCGCTGCACGAAAGCCAGTCCCTGCTGGTGGAGATGCAGGCCTGTCGGTCACCGGAATTTCTGTCTTTCATGGCGCCCTTGGCGCGGGAAGCCTTCGGCGGTGCGGGCCCGGCCTGGTCGGCCGATAACCTGCGCGCCCTGACCACCCGCGTGGCGCCGGGTTTTATTCGGGTGGACGCCGACGAGGTGACTTATCCGGCGCATATCATTTTGCGCTATCGGCTTGAAAAGGCCCTGCTGTCGGGGGACCTGCCGCTGGCCGAGCTGCCGGCGGCCTGGAACGCGGGGATGCAGCAACTGCTGGGGATTACGCCGCCGGCCGATCGTCTGGGCTGCCTGCAGGATATTCACTGGTATGACGGCGCCTGGGGATATTTTCCGACCTATTCACTGGGCGCGATGATTGCCGCCCAGCTGTTCGCCAAGGCCAAACAGGACCGGCCCGATATTCCATCGGCCCTGGCCCGGGGCGATTTCAGTGGCCTGATGGCCTGGCTGGGTGAAAAGGTCCACAGCCGCGCCTCGTTCCATCTCGGCGAGACGCTGGTGGAAGAAGCCACCGGCGAGCCGCTCAATCCAGGGATTTTCGAGGCGCATTTGACGCACCGCTATCTTTGAAATTGGGCGGCGGCGGTGACGACCGCAAGCGCGCCCGCCGGTGGCTTTCTTGTTCTTGGCGGTCGTTCTTGGAGTTGAGGGGGGCTGGCAAGACCGTTACACTCGCGCCCGCGATTAGAGTGTGATCGGTGGGGCAACAGGAACCGACAGCCAAGCCGTGGGCGCGATTCAACTAGGTCGATGCAAGTGGCGGTCAGGCGGGTGTGCGCGCGCCGATCGTCCGATCCAAAACGGGGTTACCATGAAGTATGTTTCTACCCGGGGCAGCGCGCCTGTTCTGTCCTTTGACGAAGTTCTTCTGAGCGGCCTGGCCCGCGATGGCGGCCTCTATTTGCCGGAAAGCTGGCCGCAATTTTCCGCCGATGATCTGCGGGCGCTGCGCGGCTTGCCCTATCCGGCACTGGCGGAAAAGGTGATGAAACCCTTTCTGGTCGGCTCCTGCCTGGAGAATCGCTTCGATCTGATCGTCGCCGAAGCCTATTCCAGCTTTGAGCACAACGCGGTGGCGCCGCTGAAGCAGCTCGACAGCAATTTGTGGCTGTTGGAGTTGTTTCATGGGCCGACCCTGGCCTTCAAGGACATCGCCTTGCAGCTTCTGGGCTGCCTGTTTGACGAGGTGCTGAAGGAGCGGAACGAACGGGTGACCATCGTCGGCGCCACCTCCGGCGACACCGGTTCTGCGGCGATTGAAGCCTGCCGCGGACGGGAGATGATTGACATCTTCATCCTCCATCCCGAAGGCCGCACCTCGGAGGTGCAGCGCCGGCAGATGACCACGGTGCAGGCGGACAACGTCCACAACATCGCCATCAAAGGCACCTTCGACGATTGCCAGGACCTGGTGAAGACGCTGTTCAACGATCAAGAGTTCCGCGATGAGGTCAAGCTCTCGGCGGTGAACTCCATCAACTGGGCGCGGATCATGGCGCAGATCGTTTACTACGTCGCCGGGGCCGTGTCGTTGGGCGCGCCGGACCGCGAGGTGGCTTTCGCCGTGCCGACCGGGAATTTCGGCAACATCTTCGCCGGCTACGCCGCCAAGCGCATGGGCCTGCCGATCCAACAGCTGGTGGTCGGGTCGAACAGCAACGATATCCTCACCCGCTTCTTCAACAGCGGACGCATGGAAATGCTGGGCGTGTCGCCAACGCTGTCGCCCTCGATGGATATTCAGGTTTCCTCGAATTTCGAGCGTCTGCTGTTCGAACTGCTGGGTCGGGACGGGGCGGCGACAGCCGCGACCATGACCCAGTTCCGTGACAGCGGCGTTTACCAGGTGAGTGGCAACGCCCTGGCCGAAGTCCGCGAACTCTTCGACGGCTTCCGGCTGGATGACCGGGAAACGCTGTTGGAAATCAGCCAGCGCTTCGCCGAGACCAACGAACTGCTTGATCCCCATACGGCGGTCGGCACCGCGGCGGCGGCGGCCTGCCACCGCGACGCCAGCGTGCCGATGATTTCCCTGGCAACCGCCCATCCGGCGAAATTCCCCGACGCCGTGGCGCAGGCCACCGGTCATCGACCCGCCCTGCCGGATCGCCTGGCCGATCTGTTTGAGCGCGAGGAACACTTCACGGTGATGGACAACGACGCGGCCGAGCTGAAGGCCACCGTCCGCGAGAAGCGGGCGTAATTTGACGAGGTCCGCGAGAAGCGGGCGTAATTTGACGAGGTCCGCGAGAAGCGGGCGTAATTTG
>CAXBMB010000028.1:0-47059 GCA_963976695.1 uncultured Rhodovibrionaceae bacterium | reverse complement strand
GCGACTGCCGGATCCGGTCGGGGATTGCGTTCCCGGTCCGGTCTGGAGCTTGAAGACGGCATTTGGATCTTTGGGGATAGGGATGGCCGGCCGCGCGACGGCAAGTCCCAAGGTTGAAAAGTCCGGGTCGTTGCCGAGCTTGCTGTCGATATCCTGTCGGCCGCGGATCGCAACGGCCCTTACAAAATTCGCACGATAGACTGCCCATCGCACGGCCAATGAAACTTGGGAAAACCCGGTTGCGCCGCCGTTGGCGCAGGGAACCGATCACCGCATCACCGCTTCCTGTCCGGGGAGGCGAGTTGCAAAAATGGCATCAAGCCAAAAATGAAATTGGGAGGAAGATTATGAAAAAAATTGCACGCCGTAAGTTTGTCGTTGGGGCCGCCACGGCCGCCGCCGCCGTGGCGGTCATGGGCGCCCCCGGCGTCAACGCCCAGTCCGCCAAGGTGCTGAAGTGGGCGCATGTCTACGAATCCGGTTCCGCCTACCACACCTCCGCTCTCTGGGCCGCCGAGGAAATCAAGAAGCGGACCGATGGCCGCTATGATATCAAGGTCTTTCCTGCCTCCTCACTGGGCAAGGAAGTCGACATCAACGAAGGCCTGAACATCGGTTCCGTTGATATCATCTACACCGGTCCCGCCTTTGCCGCCCAATCCTATGGGCCGCTGGCGATTTCGGACTATCCCTTCATTCTACGCGACTATGACCATTGGAAAGCCTACCGCGACAGCGACCTCTTCGCCGAGATGGGCGAGGGTTACCGACAGGCGACCGGCAACACGGTTACCGCGCTGACTTACTATGGCGCGCGCCATGTCACCGCCAACAAGCCGATCCTGAAGCCGGAAGACATGAAGGGCCTGAAGATCCGCGTGCCCAATGCGCCGGTCTACGTCATGTTCCCCAAGGCGGTCGGCGCCAATCCAACGCCGATGGCTTTCTCGGAAGTTTACCTGGCGTTGCAGCAGGGCGTGGTCGACGCCCAGGAAAATCCGCTGCCGACCATCAAGTTCAAGAAATTCTATGAAGTTCAAAGCAACATCAACCTGACCGGTCACATCATCAATTCTCTGGTCACTGTGATTTCCGGCCTGACCTTGGGTGGCATGAGTGACGCCGACGCCGCGATCCTCAAGCAGGTGACCAAGGAGGCCGCAGAGCGCGCCTCCGACGAAATCAACACCGCCGAGCAGAACCTGGCCGAGTGGTTCCGCGCGCAGGGCGTGGCGGTCAATGTCGTCGACCGCAAGCCCTTCATGGAGGCTGTCGAGCCCGAACTGACCTCCAGCGATGTGCCCTACACCATGGAGCAGTACAAACGTTTAAAGGCGCTCTGACCGCGCGATTGTCGCAGGTTGCATCGTATGACAGACAGCAACAACAATGGGAAGGGACGGCGCGCCGAGGCGTCGCCGTCCCCCCTCGTCCTGGAAGAGACCGAGGTGGATATCTCGGATGTGCGCTGGATCGACCTCCCCGCCTTTCTGCTCTTCTGGCTTCTTTTGGCTGTGGTTTTTCTACAGTTCTTCACCCGTTACGTTCTGAATGACTCCTTGGGATGGACAGAGGAAATCGCCCGTTTTCTGCTGGTGATGGTGGGCTTTGTCGGCGCGGTCATTGCCGTGCGCAAGGGCAGCCATATCTTTCTTGAATTCTTCTATCGCTTTGCTCCGGTGAAGCTCGGCAAGCCGCTGGCCGTTACGGCGGAGGCCATCACGCTGAGCTTTTACAGCATTGCGGCCTGGGTCTCGGTGGAACTGGCGCTCAAGACCAAACAGAAGATGATCTCGATCGATGTGCCCAAAAGCCTGGTCTATTGGGTCGTCGCCGCCAGTTTTGCCGCCATGGCCATCTATTCACTGTGCTGGTTGATCCGCAAAATCCGGCAAGACAGTGCCCAGGTCATCGCCGAACTAGAAGAACACGCGATTTCAGAATAGGAAGCCGAATGTCTATCCTGCTGCTTTTTGCGCTGCTGTTTGTGCTGCTGGTTATCGGCGTCCCGGTGGCGGTGGCCCTTGGTCTGTCGTCGTTGGTCTTTATCGTCACCAACGGCATGCCTAGTCTGGTGGTGCTGCATAACATGGTCAACGGCGTGAACTCCTTTCCGCTGATTGCCATACCCTTCTTCATCCTGGCCGGTCATTTGATGAATACCGCCGGGATCACCACCAAGATTTTCAGCTTCGCCCGCGCCATGGTCGGCTGGATGCACGGCGGCCTGGGACACGTGAACGTCGGGGCCAGCGTGGTCTTCGCCGGCATGTCCGGCGCGGCCGTGGCCGACGCTGGCGGCTTGGGAAACATCGAGATCAAGGCGATGCGCGACGCCGGCTATGACACCGATTTTTCCGTCGGCATCACCGCCGCGTCCTCGACCATCGGGCCGATCATCCCGCCGTCCCTGCCTCTGGTGATCTATGGCGTGGTGGCGGATACCTCGATTGGCCAGCTGTTCGCCGCCGGGCTGATTCCCGGGATGCTGATGGCCTTTGCCCTGATGATCATGGTCGCGTGGTACGCCAAGCGGCGGGGCTATCCGCGTGACGATCGCTTCCGGCTTTCGATCTTCTGGCACTCGCTGATCGAGGCCGCCTTGCCGCTGATGACGCCGATAATCATCGTCGGCGGCATTGTTACCGGGCTGTTTACCCCCACGGAAGCGGCCATTGCGGCGGTCGTGTACTCGATGTTCCTCGGTGTGGTGGTCTACCGCACCCTCAATTGGAAATCGATCATGCGGGTGTCGATGGACACCATTGAAATGACCGCCGCGATTCTGATGATCGTCGCCGCCTCGGCGATCTTTGGCTGGATCCTGACCGCCAACCAAGTGGCCAACCAGTTCGCCGACCTGCTGCTGGGCTTTACCGACAACAAGATCGCCATTTTGTTGATCATAACGCTGCTTGTGCTGGTTATTGGCTGCTTCATGGAAACCATCGCGGCGATCACCATCCTGGTGCCGGTGTTGCTGCCGGTGGCCATTCAGATCGGCGTCGACCCGGTGCATTTCGGCATTATTTTGATCCTCAACCTGATGCTGGGGCTGCTGACGCCGCCGGTGGGCATGGTGCTCTTTGTCTTGTCCAAGGTTTCCGAGGTGCCGTTTGAACGCTGCGTGGTAGCCACGGCGCCGTTTCTTGTCCCGCTGGTGGCGGTGCTGTTGATCCTGACCTTCGTGCCGTCCCTGTCCCTGTGGCTGCCGACCTTGGTCTATCGATGAGAACTTTAGCTAAGTTGGTGCCGGCCGCGGCGGGCTTGGATGGTGCTGTCTGGACACCGTCTGGCCCGCCGTCGCGGCCACCGTCGCACCAAGCAAAAGGCGTTGAACGATGAAAATAACCGCAGCGCGTGTGATTGTTTGCTGCCCAGGTCGCAACTTCGTGACCTTGATAATTGAAACCGATGACGGCGTGACCGGCATCGGCGACGCCACCCTCAATGGCCGGGAGCTGGCGGTTGCCGCCTATCTGCAGGACCACGTTGTTCCGTTGCTGATTGGGCGGGACGCCCAGCGGATCGAAGACATCTGGCAGTATCTCTATCGCGGCGCCTATTGGCGTCGCGGGCCGGTGACCATGAGCGCCATCGCGGCGGTGGACACCGCCCTGTGGGATATCAAGGCCAAGTGTGCCGGCTTGCCGCTCTATCAACTGCTTGGCGGCAAGAGCCGCGAGGGGGTGATGGTTTACGGCCACGCCAACGGCAAGGACATCGCGGAAACCGTCGACGAAGTCGGGCGCTACCTAGAGATGGGATACAAGGCGGTTCGCGCCCAAAGCGGCATTCCGGGTCTGGATTCCACCTACGGCGTGGCCAAGGACAAGCTGTTTTACGAGCCCGCGGACGCCGATCTGCCGTCGGAAAACACCTGGTCGACCACCAAGTATCTCGACCATGCGCCCAAGCTGTTTGAACAGCTGCGCAAAAGCTATGGCTTTGAGCCCCATCTGCTGCACGATGCGCACCACCGCTTGACCCCGATCGAAGCGGCGCGGCTCGGCAAGTCGCTGGAGCCTTACCGGCTTTTCTGGCTGGAAGACGCGGTGCCGGCGGAAAATCAGGAGAGCTTTAAACTGGTGCGTCAGCACACCGTCACGCCGCTGGCGGTTGGCGAAATTTTCAATTCGATCTGGGACTGCAAGGATCTGATCGAGGGGCAGCTGATCGATTACATCCGCGCCACGGTGGTACATGCCGGCGGCATCACCCAGCTGCGCCGCATCGCGGATCTGGCGGCGCTCTATCACGTGCGCACCGGCTGTCACGGCGCGACCGACCTCTCCCCGGTTTGTATGGGCGCGGCGTTGCATTTCGACAGTTGGGTGCCGAACTTCGGGATCCAGGAATACATGCGCCATACCGCGGAAACCGACGCGGTCTTCCCCCACGCATACAGCTTCGCCGACGGCTATCTCCATCCCGGCGAGACGCCGGGCCACGGGGTGGAAATTGATGAGAAACTGGCGGCGCGCTACCCCTATCAGCGCGCCTATCTGCCGGTCAATCGCCTGGAAGACGGCAGCATGTGGCACTGGTGACAGCCGTGAGGCGGAGCTTGCTGGCGTAACGGCCGGCACGCCGGTCCGCGCCCGGATGCAACGTCAATGTGCAATCAGATAACAAGAAGGAAGCGATCTTGGTGACAGGACGATTAGAAGGAAAAACCGCGTTGATCACCGCCGCCGGCCAGGGCATCGGCCGGGCGACGGCGCTGGCCATGGCCGCCGAGGGGGCCAGGGTCATCGCGACCGATATCAACGCCGAAAATCTGGCCAGTCTGGCGCGGGAGTCCGCGGCGATCTCAACCCGCCGGTTGGATGTGCTCGACAGCGCGGGGATTCTGGCCTGCGCCGCCGATGTGGGGGCGCTGGACATCTTGTTCAACTGCGCCGGTTTTGTCGATGGGGGCAGCATTCTCGACTGTTCGGAAGAGGCCTGGGACTTTTCCTTCAACCTAAACGCCAAGGCGATGTACCAGATGATCCGCGCGTTCCTGCCGGCCATGCTGGACAACGGCGGGGCCTCGATCATCAACATGTCATCGGTGGCGTCGAGCGTCGCCGGCGTGCCCAATCGCTTTGTTTACGGGGCTTCCAAGGCCGCGGTGATCGGTTTGACCAAGGCCGTGGCGGCGGATTTCGTTACCCGGGGCATCCGCTGTAACGCGATCTGTCCGGGAACCGTGGAATCGCCGTCGTTGGAAGAGCGCCTGCGGGCGACCGGCGACTATGAAAAGGCGCGGGCCGAATTCATCGCCCGGCAACCGATGGGGCGCTTGGGCAAGGCGGAGGAAATCGCCGCGCTGGTGGTCTATCTGGCCAGTGACGCCGCCGCCTATACCACAGGCCAGGCCCACGCCATCGATGGCGGCTGGACCATTTAGCCGGGGCGCGACGTGATCAAGCACGCGCGGTGCGCGCCCGATCCGTCGTGAAGCCCGCACTGTATTTTTTGGCGACCGGGCGTTTGGTTCCACGCAAACAGATCACCTGCTGATGCTGCTTGCGTGCCGGACGCTCCGGTGAAACGAGGAAAAACAACCGATGAAACTTTTGCGCTATGGCCCGGTTGGGCAAGAAAAACCTGGTCTGCTCGATGACGACGGCCAGATCCGTGACCTGGGTGGCCTGCTGGAAGACATTGACGGCGCCAGCCTGAGCAACGGCAGCCTGGAGAAAATTCGAGCGACCGACCCAGAAAGCCTGCCGCTGGTTGCCGGCGCGCCGCGGCTGGGACCCTGTGTCGGCAAGGTCGGCAAGTTCATTTGCATTGGTCTCAACTACTCCGACCATGCCGCTGAATCGGGGCTGCCGGTGCCGGAAGAGCCGGTGATTTTCATGAAGGCCACCTCCGCCATTACCGGTCCCAATGACCCGGTCCATATTCCGCGCGGGTCGGAAAAGACCGACTGGGAAGTGGAACTGGGCGTGGTGATCGGCAAGCACACCAAGTACGTCAGCGAAGCCGAGGCGTTGTCTCACGTGGCGGGCTATTGCGTGATCAACGATGTGTCTGAGCGCGCCTTCCAGATCGAGCGCAGCGGGCAGTGGGTGAAGGGCAAGTCGGCCGACAGCTTTGGCCCGTTGGGCCCCTATCTGGTGACCAGCGACGCGGTGGCCGATCCGCAGAAGCTGGAGCTTTGGTTGACGGTGAACGGCGAGAGCCGCCAGCAGGGCAGCACGCAAACCATGGTGTTCACCGTGGCGCAGATCGTCGCGCACCTCAGCCAGTTCATGAGCTTGCAGCCGGGCGATGTGATTTCGACCGGAACCCCGCCGGGCGTGGGCATGGGCATGAAGCCGCCGACCTACCTGAAGCCCGGCGACGTGATTGAACTGGGTATCGAAGGGCTGGGCACGCAGCGCCAACAGGTGGTGGCCGACTAACCCGTCTGAACCACCCCCTAACCCGGTGGCCGAACCGGCCGGATAGGCCCGCCGCCGGGTGGGGTGACCTGATCGGATAGCGGCAGCGTGGATCGCCCATGCCCCGCCTCCCGCCCTCGTGAAGAAGGAAGAAACCCATGATCGATAACCAAATTTACTGCACCGTGCTCGATCGGCAGGACAACGTGGGCGTGGCGATAAAAGCGCTTGATGTCGGGCGGGCCTTGGGGACCGACCTGCCGTCGGCCGGCGAGCCGGTTCCGGCCGGGCATAAAGTGGCCCTGCGCCCCATTCAAGCCGGCGAGGAAATCGTCAAGTACGGCCAGATCATCGCCCAGGCCACCCAGACCATCGCCGCCGGGGCCCACGTCCATGTGCACAACGCCCGGATGTTCGACTACGACCGGGACTATGCCTATGGCAGTGAGGTGCCGCCGGTCGCCTATGTTCCCACCGATCAAATCCCGACCTTCCAAGGCTACGCCCGGTCCAACGGGCGGGTGGGAACCCGTAATTTCATCGGCATCGTTACCACGGTCAACTGCTCGGCGACGGTGGCCAAGCTGGCGGCCGACGAACTGAACCGAGAGACGGCCACCGCCGACTTTGCCAACGTCGACGGTATCCTTCCCATCATCCATGGCTCGGGCTGTGGCATGGCGTCCAACGGCGAGGCCTTCGAGATGTTGCAGCGGACCCTTTGGGGTTTTGCCAGCCATCCGAACTTCGCCGGGATCGTGCTGGTCGGCCTGGGTTGCGAGGCGCTGCAGATCTCCTTTATTCTCGAAGCGTTCGGCTTGAAGGAAGGCGAACTGCTGCGTTGCTTTACCATTCAGGAAGAAGGCGGCACCCGTAAGGCCATCGAGGCGGTGAAGGGCGCGGTGCGTGAGATGCTTCCGCTGGCCAACCAGACCGTCCGCAGCCCCCAGCCGATCAGTGAACTGACCCTGGCCCTGCAGTGCGGCGGTTCCGACGGCTATTCGGGGCTCACCGCAAATCCGGCCTTGGGCAGCGCCTCGGACCTGTTGGCCGCCAATGGCGGCACGGCGATCCTCAGCGAAACCCCGGAGATCTATGGCGCCGAGCATCTGCTCACCCGGCGCGCCATCTCCCGGGATGTGGGGGAAAAGCTGGTGGCGCGGATTCGCTGGTGGGAGGACTACACCAGCAAGCTGGGAGGTGAGTTGAACAACAACCCCTCGCCCGGCAACAAGAAGGGCGGCTTGACAACCATTCTGGAGAAATCCCTGGGCGCGGTGGCCAAGGGCGGACGCTCGCCGCTCATGGGGGTCTATAAATACGGCCAGCCGGTCACCACCAAGGGGCTGAACTTCATGGACAGCCCGGGCTATGACCCCTGTTCCATCACCGGACAGGTGGCGTCGGGCGCGAACATCATCTGCTTCACCACCGGCCGGGGTTCGGTCTACGGCAACAAGCCGGTGCCGTCGATCAAGCTGGCCACCAACAGCACGATGTTCCAGCACATGGAAAGCGACATGGACATCGACTGCGGCGTGATTGTCAGTCAAGGCCGGTCGGTCGATGAGGTGGGGCGGGAAATCCTCGACAAGATCATCGAGGTGGCAAGCGGCACCCGCTCCAAGTCGGAGCTGAACGGCTTTGGCGACTGCGAGTTCGTTCCCTGGAATATCGGCGCGGTGATGTAGGGCGCGCCTCGGGTCGGATCGGTTTGAATGGAATCACCGGGTGATTCCGTTCAAACCGTGACCCGCCTGCCCGCAGCCTATCAGCGGGCGCTTTCCGGGATATTTATCCGGGCAGGGACCTGGATAAATATCCAAATATTTACCCGCACATTCACCCGGATATTTTTTGCGGCGGATTTGCCGGCGCCGACAAATTTCTTGCTTCCTTAATTGGAAGGCCCACAATATCGGAAAAATTCAAGCATCAAGCAATTGGGAGGGTCGTGCGGTCTTATGACCGGAGTCTATGATCCGTTACTTGTTGGCCTGTCCATACTGATTGCGATTTTCGGGTCCTTCACCGGACTGCGGATCGCGCAGCGCTTGCATCGCTATCACGGTTTGGCGCGCAAGTCGCTGCTGGCGGGCGCCGCGTTCACCATCGGCGGCGGCATTTGGGCCATGCACTTCATCGGCATGCTGGCGCTGCGCCTGCCGGTTACGGTCAACTATGACCTGCTGTGGACGCTGGTGTCGATCCTGGTGTCGATTTTGGTCACCGGGATCGGGTTGTTTGTTGTCAGCTATGGCCGGCCCAACCCGGGCAAGGTGGCGGTGGGGGGGCTGTTCATGGGCTCGGGCATCGCCCTGATGCACTATCTTGGCATGTCGGCGATTCAGGCCAACTTTATACTCAGCTACGACGGGCGCATGGTGCTGGCCTCGATTGTCGTCGGCGTTTCCGCCTCGACCTTGGCGCTGTGGCTGACCTTCAATCTGACCGGCCTGTTCCGGCGGGTGGCCGGCGCGATGGTGATGGGGCTGGCGATTTCCGGCATGCACTACACCGCCATGGCCGCCGCGCGTTTCTCACCCGACCCAGAAGCGTCGATGGCGATCAATGCGGGCATCGACCCCTATAGCCTGGCGATCATCCTGGCGGTGGCCTCGTTCCTTCTGTTCGGCGCGTTCTTGCTGATGGCGCTGCCGGAGGAGGTGGCGCGCGCCACGCCGAGCTATCTTACCGGTTGGAACCATCCGCTGGGACCGCCGCTGTCCGTCGAGGTCGGGCTCACGCCGCTGGATCGTCCGGTCGAAGGGTCGCCCGGCGGGACGCCGTCCGACCCGGCGGGACAGTTGCTCGGCCGGCCCAGGGCGCCGGGTGCGCCGGGCGGCGCGCTACTGGATCGGCTGCCGGTCGAAAAGAACAAGGCGGTGCTGTTGCTGGATCTACAGCAGGTGGTCTGCATCCAGGCCGACGCCCACTACACCAAGGTTTTCGATGGCCAGCAGAGCTATTTCTGCTCGATCTCCCTGTCGGACCTGGAAAGCCAACTCGACCCCGGCGTCTTTCTCCGGGTTCATCGCAGCCACATCGTCAACCTGCGTCACGCCCGCGCTTTCGAGCGTCGCCGTGAACAGGGCGTGGTGCGGATGGAGGGGCCGATTGGAAAACCCTCGACCGGCCAGGGGGCCATCACCGTGCCGGTCAGCCGCGCCAATGTCTCCCGGGTGCGGGCGGCCCTGGGCCTGACCCCCTAGCGTGTGCACGGCAGAGCCGAAGCCGCGCCCCCGACCCCCGGTCTGACCGAAAAACCACCGTTAAAGTTGCACTGCAGCATCGTCGTTGAGCCCGTCGTTCGTGCGCGCCAGGCCGTTGTTCGTGCAAAGTCGACGCCATTGGCGCAGCGGCAATAGGTCGCGGCGTCGGAACCTCTCCTAATAATTTGCGTTGAATTTATTCGGCGCGGTTGGCGCGGAAAAGGGCGACGATCGGCAGATCGCCCGCCCGCCAACCAAGCGGAGGTGGGCCATGGTCGTCAAGCGACCGCCGGCGTCCCCTTCGCCGATCCGAAAAGGACAAGAGGGAGGACGGATATGATACCAGGAGAGTTCCAGTACCATCGCCCGGCGTCGCTGGAGGAAGCCGTGGCGCTTTTGGCGCGCTATGGCGATGACGCGCGGGTTATGGCGGGCGGGCACAGCCTGATCCCGATGATGAAACTGCGCATGGCCAACCCCGAACATCTCGTCGATTTGCAAGCGTTGCGGGGCTTGCGCGGCATCACCGTCACCGAGCGGGAGGTGCGGCTTGGCGCGCTAACCAGCCAGCACGAAATCATTGCGTCGACAACGCTGGCCGAAGCCTGTCCGATCCTGGCGGCGACGGCGAAGCTGATCGCCGATCCCCAGGTGCGCTATTGCGGCACCCTTGGGGGCAACGTCGCCAATGGCGATCCGGGCAACGACATGCCGGCGGTGATGCAGGCGCTGGACGCGACCTACCACCTCGAGGGGCCAAGCGGCCGGCGCGGCGTCAAGGCGCGCGGCTTCTACGAAGCGGCCTATTTCACCGCGCTGGCGGAGGGCGAAATTCTCACCGCCGTGTCCTTTGACCGACCCGCCGCCGGCCATCTCTGGGCCTATGAGAAGCTGAAGCGCAAGGTCGGCGACTACGCCACCGCCGCCGTGGCCGTGCTGCTGGTCCTGGACGGCGATAGCTGCAAGGCGGCGGCCGTGGCCTTGACCAACGTGGCGGCCACGCCGCTCTACGCGCAGGCCGCCGCTGCGGCCTTGGTCGGCAGCCGGCTGGACGAAACCGCCGTCGCCGCTGCGGTCGAAGCCGCCAAGGCGATCACCGACCCGGCGGCGGACCTGCGCGGACCGGTGGACTATCGCCGCCATGTCACCGGCGTGATGCTGCGCCGGGCACTCATCGCCGCGCAGTCTCGCTGAACAAGGAAAGAGTCCCATGAGCACAATACACGTCAAGATGACCGTCAACGGCAAAGCGGTCGAAGGTCTGGTCGAGCCCCGGACGCTGCTGATTCATTTTCTGCGCGAGAATCTGCTGCTGACCGGGCCGCACATTGGCTGCGATACCAGCCACTGCGGCGCTTGCACGGTGGATATCGATGAAAAGTCGGTCAAGAGCTGCACGCTGTTCGCCGTGCAGGCCGACGGGGCGCAGATCATCACCATCGAAGGCATGGCCGCGGCCGACGGCACGCTGTCGGCGCTGCAAGAAGGCTTCATGCAGTGTCACGGTTTGCAGTGCGGCTTCTGCACTCCCGGCATGATCACCCGCGCCCATCGGCTGCTGAAAGAAAATCCCAATCCCAGTGAAGAGGAAATTCGCTGGGGCCTGTCCGGCAATATCTGCCGCTGCACCGGGTACCAGAACATCGTCAAGGCGGTTCAGTACGCCGCCGACAAAATCAATCGGAACGAGGAGGCCGCCGCGTGATGTCCGAGGTAAAGGAACTGACGCTCGAGGAGCGCGAAGCAACGCTGGGCGGTGTGGGAACGGCCCGCAAACGCAAAGAAGATGTCCGCTTTATCCAGGGCAGGGGCAACTACGTCGACGACATCAAGCTGCCGGGCATGCTGTCCGGCGACTTTGTCCGCTCGCCCTATGCTCACGCCCGGATCAAGGCGATCGACGCCTCGGCCGCGTTGGAGCTGCCGGGGGTGATCGCCGTGCTGACGGCGGCGGACCTGAAGCCGCTCAACCTGCACTACATGCCGACCTTGGCGGGCGACGTTCAGGCGGTTCTGGCCGACGAAAAGGTCCTCTTCCAGAATCAGGAAGTGGCCTTTGTCATCGCCGAAGATCGCTATATCGCCGCCGATGCGGTGGAGCTTGTGGAGGTGGACTATGAAGAACTGCCGCCGATCGTCGATGCGTTCAAGTCGATGGACGACGACGCCATCTGTCTGCGTGAAGACATCAAGGACAAGTTGGAAGGCGCGCATTCCCCGCGCAAGCATGTCAATCATATCTTCAACTGGGAGGTGGGCGAGAAGGCCGCCACCGACGCGGTCTTTGCCCAGGCCGAGGTGACGGTGAAGGAGTTGATCAGCTATCAGCGGGTTCATCCGGCGCCGCTGGAAACCTGCGCCTGTCTGGCCGCCATGGACAAGGTTAAGGGTGAAATCACCATCTACGGGACCTTCCAGGCCCCCCATGTCGTGCGCACCGTGGTGTCGCTGCTGTCGGGCATTCCCGAGGCCAAGGTTCATGTGATCGCGCCGGATATCGGCGGCGGCTTTGGCAACAAGGTCGGGGTCTATCCGGGCTATGTCTGCGCCATTGTCGCCTCCATTGTGCTGGGCGTTCCGGTGAAGTGGGTCGAGGACCGCATCGAAAACCTCACCGCCACGGCCTTCGCCCGCGACTATCACATGACAGCGGAATTGGCGGCGACCAAGGAGGGACGGATCACCGGCCTGCGGGCGCATGTCCTGGCCGATCACGGCGCCTTCGACGCCTGCGCCGATCCGACCAAGTTCCCCGCCGGGTTCTTTCATATCTGCACCGGCAGCTACGACATCCCCACCGCCCACGTGGCGGTCGACGGCGTCTATACCAACAAAGCCCCCGGCGGGGTGGCCTATCGCTGTTCTTTCCGGGTGACTGAAGCGGTTTACATGTTGGAGCGCATCGTCGACGTGCTGGCGCAAAAGCTGAACATGGATCCGGCGGCGCTGCGGATGAAGAACTTTATCCAACCGGAGCAGTTTCCCTACACCTCGGCCCTGGGCTGGGAATACGACAGCGGAAACTACCCCGCCGCGTTGAAGCAGGGTCTGCAGGCGGTCGGCTATGACGCGCTGCGCCGCGAGCAGGCCGAGAAGCGGGCCAAGGGTGAACTGATGGGCATCGGTCTTGCCACCTTTACCGAAATCGTCGGCGCCGGACCGTCGCGCAACTGCGATATCCTTGGCGTGGCCATGTTCGATTCCTGCGAGATCCGCATCCACCCGACCGGCAGCGCCATCGCCCGCCTTGGAACCAAGTCCCAGGGACAGGCCCACGAAACCACCTACGCCCAAATTCTGGCGACCGAGGTCGGCATTCCCTCGGAAGACATTCAGATCGAGGAAGGCGACACCCGCACCGCGCCCTACGGCCTGGGAACCTATGGCTCGCGCTCCACCCCGGTCGCCGGCGCCGCCGCCGCCCGGGCCGGGCGGAAGATCCGCGCCAAGGCGCAGGCCATCGCCGCCCATCTGCTGGAGGTGAGCGAGGACGACCTGGAGTGGGACGTCGACCGCTTCAAGGTGCGGGGCCTGCCGGAAAAGCAGTCGACCATGAAGGAAATCGCCTGGGCGGCCTACAACAACCTGCCAGACGGCATGGAACCCGGCTTGGAGGCGGTGGATTACTACGACCCGCCCAACATGACCTATCCCTTTGGCGCCTACATCTGCGTCGTCGATATCGACAGGGATACCGGCGAAACAAAGGTCCGCTCGTTCTATGCGTTGGATGACTGCGGAACCCGGATCAATCCGATGGTGATTGAGGGCCAGGTTCATGGCGGTTTGACCGAGGCCTTCGCCATCGCCTTGGGCCAGGAGATCGTCTACGACCAGTGGGGCAACGTCCAGGGCGCCAGCCTGATGGACTTCTTTATCCCCACCGCGGTGGAGACGCCCCATTGGGAAACCGACTTCACCGTGACCCCCTCGCCGCACCATCCGATCGGCGCCAAGGGTGTGGGCGAAAGTCCCAATGTCGGCGGGGTGCCGGCCTTTTCCAACGCGGTGATTGATGCCTTTGCGCACCTGGGCGTCAAACACATGCCCATGCCGCACACCCACTGGCGGGTCTGGCAGCAGTGTCACGCCCTGGGGTTGAGCGACTGACCGATAACGGTGCGGGACCGCGTCGCGCGAGTCGGAACAGCGTCGCGCGAGTCCGAGCGGCGTAATCCCATCGCGGGGTGATTCCGTTTGGATCGCCGATCACCGGCGCGGTCCCGCACCTGCACCCGCACCCAGGCCCGCACCGGTCTGGCTTTCCCGCAAGCGGGTGTTGGGGGTGATTTTTTGTAAGGGCTGGTAATGCAACAGGCAGATTATCTCCGGCGACTGGCCGACTTGGGCTATATCGCCGACAAGCAGTTGGCCATGGCGCTGACCCTGATGGCGCGGCTGCAACGCCCGCTGCTGCTGGAAGGCGAGGCCGGGGTCGGAAAAACCGAGGTGGCCAAGGCGCTCGCCACCCTGCTGGAGACCAACCTCATTCGCCTGCAGTGCTATGAAGGCCTGGACGCCTCGGCGGCGGTCTATGAATGGGATTACCAGCGTCAACTCCTGGCCATCAAGATTTGGGAGGGCGAGAATCGCACGGCGCAGGAAAAGGAAGCGCATGTCTTCGACGAAAGTTTTTTGCTCAAACGCCCGCTTCTGCAGTCCATCTCCCAGGAGCAGCCGCCCGTTCTCCTGATCGACGAGATTGACCGAGCCGACGAGGAATTCGAAGCCTATCTGCTGGAAGTGCTGTCGGATTTTCAAGTATCGGTTCCAGAACTGGGCACCCTGACGGCCCGCTCCCACCCCAGGGTGATCCTGACTTCCAACGGCACCAGGGAATTGAGCGACGCGCTGCGCCGCCGCTGTCTTTACCACTATGTTGATTTCCCCAGCGAGGATAAGGAACTGCGCATTCTGCTGGCGCGCCAGCCGGATATCGAGGTGAAGTTGGCGGGCCAGATCGTGCGCTTTGTTCAGGCGCTGCGGCGCGAAGATCTGCAGCGCAAGCCCGGCGTCGCCGAAACCCTGGATTGGGCGGCGGCGCTGGCCGGACTTGAGGTGGGCAACCTGACGGAAGATTTCGACCTGCTGCAAGACAGCCTGCTTTGCCTGCTCAAAACCCATGAAGACCAACAGGCCGTGCCGCGCGAGGTGAGCGAACGCCTGGTCGCCAAAGCGGTATAGCGCCATGACCGCCGCCTCGGTTCAGCCCCTATTTTCCGGCCAATGCTGTCCCCTGACCCGGCGGTTGCTCGGCTTCATCCGGCTGTTGCGACGCCAGGGCTTTACCATCGGCGCCAAGGAAACCGCCGACGCCGGCCGGATGGCCAGCCAACTGGCGCTTCACCGACCCCGGGCATTGCGCGCCGGACTGAAAGCCCTGCTGTGCGGTGGGGCGGGTGATTGGCGGCGGTTTGACGAACTGTTCCACACCTATTGGCTGTCCCACGGTCGCAAGCGCGCGCAAGCCAGGCTCGAACAGCGCCCCGGCGCGCCAGCGCGCAAGCTGGCCGGAGACGCCGGCAAGGCGGCAAGCTGGCGGCAAATCATCGAAAGCCAACGCGGTGAGGACCTGGCCGGCGCCCAGGGCGGCGAAGGTCGCCGCGGCGGCGCGTCAGCGGCGGAAAATCTGATGACCACCGATCTTCGCCACATCGAGGATCCCCATCAGATGAAGGAAATCGAGGCCCTGGCGGTGCGGCTGGCGGCCCGCTTGCGCTATCGGTTGGGACGGCGGGAAAAACGACGGCGCCAAGGTGGGCGCTTGGATGTTCGGCGGGTGATTCACCAATCCATCCCGACCGGCGGCCTGCCGCTTCGATTGGCTTTTCGTAAGCGCCGGGAACAGCCGCTCAAGCTGGTTCTGCTGCTTGACGCCAGCGGGTCGATGAGCCTCTACAGCACCTTTTTCCTGCGCTTTATCTCCGCCCTGCTGGGGCAGGTCAGTCGGACCGAAGCCTTTGTTTTTCATACCCGTTTGGTGCAGGTGTCGGCGACGCTGCGCGACCGCAACCGCGCGCGCGCCCTCGCCCGGATGGCGCTGATTTCCCAGGGCTGGCTCGGCGGAACGCGCATCGGCGAATGCCTTGAGAGCTTCAACCGGCAGCAGGCCAAACAGGTGCTGACCCGCCGAACCGCCGTGCTGATCGTCAGCGACGGCTACGACACCGGCAGTCCGCAACAGCTGGCGGCGGAAATGGCCCGGATCGGCAAGCGGGCCAAGAAAATCATCTGGCTCAATCCGATGATCGGTTGGCGTGACTATCGCCCGACCGCCGTCGGCATGGCGGCGGCGCTGCCGCATATCGATCTCTTCGCCCCGGCGCACAACCTGGCGAGCCTGGCGGCCCTCGAACCCTATCTGGCGAAGCTTTGACGGTGACGGGAGGGACCTTTTTCATGACTCAGCAGAGCGACAAGCTGATTGACTGCATGGCCCGCCTCAAGGCCGCGGCGATCCCTTTCGCCCTGGTCACCGTGGTGCGAACCCAGGACCTGACCTCGGCCAAGGCCGGGGCCAAGGCGGTGGTGCAGGCCGATGGCGCGCTTGACGGTTGGATCGGCGGCGGCTGCAACCAGGCGGCGGCCCGCCGCGCGGCGCGCGCCGCGCTGGCCGATGGGCAGCCCCGGATGATCAGAGTGCGCCCGAACGCGGTGCCGGGTCAGATCGTGGCCGGGGCCGAGGAACAGCCGTCGGGTTGCCCCAGCGGCGGCACCACTGAACTGTTTGTCGAACCGATCCTGCCCCGCCCCAGCCTGATCGTATTGGGGGCGTCGCCCTGCGCCCAGGCCGTGGCGCGCCTGGGGGTGGGGGCGGGTTATGCCGTCACGCTGTCCGCGGCGGCGCAGGATCAAGCGCGATTGGAGGCAAGCGGCCTGCTGCCGGAGGTGTGTTTTCTGCCCGACTTTCAGGTTTGTCGGGCCGCGCCCGGGGCGGCGGTGGTGGTGGCGACCCAGGGCAAGGGCGATGCGGCGGCGCTGAAGGCGGCGCTGCGCCTCGACAGCGGCTACTGCGCCTTTGTCGGCAGTCGCCGAAAAGCCGACCGTCTGACGGAAAGCTTGCAAGACGACGCGACGCTGCGCCCCGCGCTGGATCGGCTTCGGTCGCCGGCGGGGCTCGATATCGGCGCGCGAACGCCCGAGGAGATCGCGCTGTCCATTCTGGCCGAGCTGGTGGTCTGGCGCAGTGGCAAGGCGGTCGATCCCGCCCTGGCTGGCGCGCAGCGGCGTCCCGGAGGACCCAGCAAGACGCCCGGCCCAAAAGGCTGATTTTGAACGTTAACAGAGGAGATCCGGCCCGATGAACATGACAGGTGAAGTGGTAATTGCCGCCCCCCAGGAGGCGGTCTATGCCGCGTTGAACGATGTTGAGATCTTGCAGCAGGCCATTCCGGGCTGCGAAGAGGTGGTGAAAACCTCCGCAACGGAAATGACCGCCAAGGTGACGGTCAAGATCGGTCCGGTGAAGGCGAAATTTTCCGGCGAGGTCACGCTGTCGGACCTCAATCCGCCAACCGGCTATACCATTTCCGGCTCCGGCAAGGGGGGCGCGGCGGGCCACGCTTCCGGCAGCGCCAAGGTGAATTTGGCGGCGCGCGAGGGGGGCACCCTGCTGCGCTATGAGGTGGCGGCAAGGGTCGGCGGCAAGATGGCCCAGTTGGGGGGACGCTTAATCGACAGCACCGCGAAGAAATTGGCCGATCAATTTTTCTCGACCTTTCAGCAACTGGTGACCGTGGAACGGCCGCCCCAAGCCGCGCTCACCGGGGCTTGCCTGGCGGGTGGCGCACAGGCCCCGTCCGGCGCGCCGGAACTGGCAATCTCGGCAGGGACAACACTGGAAGGGATAATCCCGGAAGATGCGACCCGAAAAGACACCACTTCGAGGCAAGAGGCGCCGGAGAAAAAGGACCGCACGCTGATCTATCTGGCCCTGGCCGGGCTGATCGCGGTGATCATCCTGGCGGCGACCCTTTGAGTGGCCGGATCAGGCCCCGGTCGCCGTCTGATGGCCCTGGGCCGACAGGTTGATGCGCGCCGCTTGGGCGTTGGCGTGGTAAATCGCTTCTTCCACCCGCAGGTTCACCAGGTAGTCTTCGGCTCGATTCATCAGCGCCGCGCCGTCAAGCAGGTGCGCGACGACGTGCTGGTTGAGCCGGTAGACACAGTCGCCGCCAAAGCCTTGATCGCGCCAGGCATAGGTCTGGCCTTCAGCTGCGGCGGCGCCGTGTTTGCGCAGGTGAATTTCGCCGTCGCCGTTCAAACTCAAGGTGCCTGCGGATCCTTCAATCCGCATTTCCCCCATGGTGAGGCGGGTGTTCTTCGCCCGGTGATCGACAAGGCGATTGCCGTCAAACAGGCCGCGCAGGCCGCTGGCGAAGTTGAACAGGATGATCCCGGCATCTTCGCCGGCGATCACCGGGTTCAGCCGGTCCAACTGGGCGAACAGCGAGGTGATGTCGCCAAACAGATATCGGAAAACGTCGATCAGGTGGATGGCGGTTTCGTGAACCAGGAAGCGGTCCATTTGCTGGAAATAGGGCTGGCGGGCCAGGTAGGCCTCCGGCCCTTGTCCATCGCCGGGACGCAGCCAAAAGGAGACCTGGTAGAGATCGCCCAGAAGCTGCCGATCCAATAGCTTTTTCAGCTGTTGATACCAGGGCTGGAAGCGAAAGTTTTCATGGATGACCACGCGGCTGGCTTGCCGCTTGATGTCGTCAACCAGCGCTTCGGCCGTCGCGAGGTCGGGGGTGAAGGGTTTTTGGCAGATTGCCAGGATGCCGCGGTCGACGGCGGCGGTGACGCAGCTGCGGTGCGTCACAGGCGGGGTAATGATGTCCAGCAGATCCGGCTGGAGGCTGTCAAGCATCGCCGCTACGTCGGTAAAAACAGCGCCAACGTCGTGGCGTGCGGCAAGCTCCTTGGCGCGGTCTGGGTCCTGATCGCAAAGTCCCACCAGTTCGACCGAGTCCAAGCGCCGCCAGGCGTCATAGTGGAACCGGCTGAAGTAACCGGCGCCGACGGCGGCGACTCTGATTTTACGGGCCATGTCTTTTACGGACCCTGTCTTTTACGGGTCATGTCGGGCGCTTTCCTTTGCGATGCCGCCGATCGCCGGCGGATCACGGCGGGGCGGGTTGTCGTCGCGGGCCGTCGCGGCGGCTCGCCAAAACCGTAGCGACGGCAAAAACAAAAAACAAGGCGCGGCGGGCGGTGCGGCTTTCCGGGGCGACGGGTTTTGGGACGACGGCCGCCTGGTTGCTCGGCGCGGTTGGTTGGCCGGGTGCCGGCCCGGCGGTTGTCGGGATGCTGGCTTTGTGTTTTCTTGTGCCGCCCGGTGCGGTTGGCGATAAATTCCGCGGTGAACGTCGCGGTGAACGTCGCGGTGAACGGGGGCTTGGGGCCCGCCGCGCCGGATAATCGCGCCCCGCCAAGCCAGCAGTCACCATCATCCTGCAAAGGAATACCACCTTGTCACAAAAACGGATCGCACTGGTCGCCCATGATGAGAAGAAGAACGATATGCTGCAGTGGGTTGAAGCCCATCGCGCGTTGCTGTCGCGACACCAGCTCTGGGGAACGGGAACCACCGGCGGCATGGTCGTCGCCGAGACCGGCTTGGCGGTGACCTGTCTGAAAAGCGGGCCGTTGGGCGGGGACCAGCAATTGGGCGCGATGATCAGTGAAGGACAACTGGATGTGCTGATCTTTTTCATCGATCCAATGTCGACACAGCCCCACGACGTCGACGTCAAGGCCCTGGTGCGGCTGAGCACGCTCTATAACATTTTGCTGGCGTGCAACCCGGCAACCGCCAGCTGTCTGGTGACAAATCCTGATTTTTAACCGGCGGCGCGGGTCACCTGCTCCCCGGCCTTTTGCCAAGGACGGCGCCGTTTTAGTGAAAAATTAACAGTCGCTGCGACTATTGTGAGGTAACAAGTTGATCTAAGAACTCCTGATCACGTTGATCAGTAATAAAATCTGGTCATTGCGAATCTGGAGATGCCGTCAGTGATCCGTACGTAGAGAAACTAAATGACGGCGAATTTAACCAAGCTAGAGCCTGCGAAATTTTCTTTGGGAAAAAAGATAACCCTTTGGATTTTGGCGGTTAGTGGTGTTCTTACACTAATAGGTACTGCGGTTCAGCTATATTTCGATTATCGCGTCGATGTTCGAGAGATCGACAAGGCGTTCCAGATCATTGAGTCCAGTCAGCTAAATTCGCTCACGAACGACGTGTGGGTGATGGATGAGCGCGACATTACCGTCCAGCTCAAGGAAATGCTGAACCTGCCCAATATTGCCCATGTGGCGTTGCAGGTCGACGGCCTGGCGGACAGGCTTCTCGGTCGCCTGCCCGAGCCGCGCTTGCAGGTGCAGCGCCGCTTTACCTTGCTCTACGGCGATCAAGCCGCCGGGGAGGGGGTGAAAATTGGTGTTCTGAGCGTTACCGCGACCTTGGCGCAGATCTATCAGGCGCTGTGGGACAAGGTTGCGATTATCTTGGTTACCCAGGCAATCAAGACCTTCTTGATAGCCTTTTTCATCTATTTCCTGGTTTACGCGCTGGTCACCCGTCACCTGAAGCAGGTGAGCAACTATGTCACCGGCATGCAGATCGACGCGCCCGAGGCCCCGCTTCAGCTCGGCCGCGGGTCGGTTTTCCCTTGGGTCGGCCGCCGCCCGGATCCCCACCCGGATCCCTATCCGGGCCTCCAGGCGGACCGTCGCGCCGACCGCCGCGATGAACTCGACGTACTGGTGTCGGCCATCAACGGCCTGCGCCGCGACCTGCGAAGCAGCATGTCGGCGCTTGGCGAAAGCGAGCAGCGGTTCCGCGCGTTGACGGACCTGTTGCCGCTGTCGGTTTTCGAGGCCGACGCGCTGGGCCGCTTGACCTACTGCAACAAGAAAACCCTCAAGCTGTTCGGCCTGTCCCCCGCCGACCTGCTTGCCGGTTTGACGGTCGCTGACCTGCTTGTTGATCGGTCGCCGCGGGGCGGGTCGCGGAATGTGGCGCGGGCGTTGCAGCAAGGTCGGACGCGCGGCAAGGGGATGGAGTGCCTGGGCCAGCGCAAGGGCGGCGACCTTCTGCCGGTTCTGGCCTATAGCTCGCCGATTTTGCGCGCCGGCAGCCAGATCGGCTTGCGCGGGGTCGTTGTCGATATATCGCAGCGGAAAAAGGTGGAAACACAGCTTCGCATGGCCAAGGACGAGGCCGAGCGCGCCAACCGGGTCAAGTCCGAGTTCCTGGCCAGCATGAGCCATGAGCTGCGCACGCCCTTGAACGCCATCTTGGGGTTTTCCGAGCTGCTGCTTCTCAATAGCCGGGCGCCCCTGCCGCCGCCGCAAAAAGACCAGGTTGGAAGCATTCTGTCGGCGGGCAAGCATCTTCTTGGGCTGGTGAACGATATCCTGGATCTGGTGATGATCGAGTCCGATCAGATTGCGCTGCACTTTGAACACAGCTCGGCCAACGATGTGGTGCGGAACAGTCTGGCCTTCGCCGGTTTCCTGGCCGAAAAGCGCGGGATCAGAATCGACGATCAGTTCAGCGATCGCGGCCCGGTTCTGCTGTGCACCGACCAACTTCGCCTGCGCCAGGTCCTGGTTAATCTCTTGACCAACGCGGTGAAGTACAATCACGATCAGGGCGCGGTGCGGCTGCGCGGGCAGGAAACCGACGACGGGTTCCTGCGGCTGTCCATCATTGACAGCGGCATCGGCATCGCCGACGAGGATCAGGAAAACATTTTCCAGATGTTTCACCGCTTGAACGCCAACTCCAAGGTGGCAAGCGAGGGCATGGGGATCGGCCTGACGGTCACCAAGCTGCTGGTGGAGCGGATGTCCGGGCGCATCGGCTTTGAAAGCCAGAAAGGCGTCGGCAGCACCTTTTGGTTCGAGCTTCCCTTGGCCTCGAACAAGCGGATTATTTTTTGGGACAAGAAACTGAGCTGTGGCCTGGACGCCATGGACCGGGATCATCAGGTCGTTATCCAACTGTTGAACAAGATGGCCCGGCGCGACCTCACCGAGGCGGCGGTGAACAGCATTTCCGAGCAGTTGCTCGACCGCACGCTGTTACATCTGCGCCGCGAAGAAGCTGTTCTGGAACTCTGCGGCGATCCGGATTTCGAAAGCCACCGCCGCGAACATCAAGAACATGACCGCAAGGTGCGAGAGCTGCTGGCGACCTGGCGGCGGGAGTCGGACTGGCAGGCCCGGCTGGCGGTGCATGACGATCTGCGCCGCTGGTGGCTGCAGCATATCTGCGTCATGGACGCGGAAATCGCCCGGCATGCGAAGGGAAAAGGCGCGGAAATTCGCCGGGTCCTGGAATATCTCCCGTAGGCTGAACCGTCGGGCCGGGGTGACGCGGCTGGAAATCCTTCCAAAAGGTCGGCTTTGCGGTAGCATCCACTGTCTCGCGCGGCGCCTTGTGCCAGCGAGGGCGACAGGTTTGATCACCGGCGCGGGAACCGGCAGCAGCAAGGAAACGGCAGATGAGCGATTTTGACGTGGCGGAATTCCAGCTTCGCCTGGCGCGCGCCCAGCAGGCCATGGCGGAAGAAAAGCTTGACGCCCTGCTGTTTTGCACCGAGGCGGAGGTGCGCTATTTTTCAGGCTTTCGAACCCTGTTCTGGCAGAGCCCGACGCGCCCCTGGTTTCTGATTGTTCCGGCCCGGGGCGCCGTCATCGCGGTGGTCCCGGCCATTGGCGCCGACCTGATGGGCAAAACCTGGGTTCGCGATATTCGCACCTGGTCGTCCCCCCATGCCAGCGATGACGGCGTCAGTCTGTTGACGCAGGCGCTCAAAGGCTTTGCCCGTGTCGGGCTTCCCATGGGCCCGGAATCGAGCTTGCGCATGCCCTTGGGTGATTTTGAGGCGCTGCGCGCGGCCAGCGACGCGGCGTTTGTCGACTGCACGCAGCTGGTCAAGCGGCTGCGCATGGTCAAGTCCGAGGCGGAAATCGCCATTCTTCGGCGGATCTGCGGCATCGGCAGCGCGGCGTTCGGACGGGCCAAGGATCTTTTTCACGCCGGCCAACCCTTGGACCAGGCCTTTCGGGCTTTCAAGATTGCCCTGCTTCAGGAAGGCGCGGAAGACGTGCCCTATCTGGTCGGCGCCGCCGGCCAGGGCGGCTACGGCGATGTGATCTCGCCGCCCAGTGACGCGCCGCTGCGCGAGGGCGATGTGCTGATGTTGGACACCGGCGCGACGCTGCGCGGTTACTTCTGCGACTTTGATCGCAATTTCGCCATCGGACGGGCCGCGGCGACGGCGTGCGCGGCCTATGAGAAACTCTGGCTGGCCACCGAGGCCGGCTTGGCCGCCGCCCGACCCGGCAACAGCGCGGCCGCGCTGTTTGACGCCATGCACCAGGTGCTTGGCGGCGGCCCCTCCGACGTCGGGCGCTATGGCCACGGGCTCGGCATCCAGTTGACCGAGTGGCCGTCGAACGTCGTCCATGATCGGACCATCCTGCAGCCGAACATGGTGATGACGCTGGAACCCAGCCTGAGCTATGCCGGCGGCAAGATGATGGTGCATGAGGAAAATATTCTGATCACCGAGGCGGCGCCGGTCTTGCTGACAACCCGGGCGGCCCCCGAATTGCCGGTGATCTAGGGTCGGATCGGTGCAGCCGGACTCGTGACGTGATTTGGTGTAAACCGGTGTGGCGCGGCGGCCCGTCGACCTTATAACCGGCCGCGCGCAAGATGATCGGGAAGTGAGGTTATCATGGGCTTGCCATTCGCACTGGAAGAGGACGGGGCGCGCAGGGCGACGCTCGGGGTGATCGTTCTCCAGTCCGACGAAACGCTGGAAAACGAACTGCGGCAACTCTACGCCGATCCCGGCATTGCGCTGTATCACGCCCGGATCCCAAGCCACCCCACGGTCACCAAGGAAACGCTGGCTGAAATGGCGCGGGAGCTGCCCCGCACGGCGGCGCTGTTGCCCAAGGGCGTCGCCTTCGACGCCATCGGCTATGCCTGCACGTCCGGCGCGACGGTGATCGGCCAGAAGGTGGTTGCGGCCAAGGTGCAAAGCCACCACCCCGGTGTGGCGGTCACCGATCCCATCACGGCGGTGATGGCGGGCTGCAAGGCGCTGGGGGCTTGGCGGCTGGGCTTTCTGACGCCCTATCTTCCCGAGGTCTCGCAGGCCATGCGGCGACTGCTGGAGGAAAATGGCTTTCAGGTGACCGGTTTTGGCTCCTTCGAGCAGCAGGAAGAGCAGGTGGTCTCGCGGATTTCCCAGGCTTCGACCTTGCAGGCGATCCTCGACATCGGCCGCAACAGCGCGTGCGACGCGGTCTTTGCCTCCTGCACCAATTTGCGAACCCTTGGCCTTCTCGCCGAGGCCGAGCAGCGGTTGGGAAAACCGGTTATCTCCAGCAACCAGGCCCTGGCCTGGCATCTGCTGCGGCTGGCCGGCGATCACAGAAACGTCGGGCC
Organism: uncultured Rhodovibrionaceae bacterium; assembly: GCA_963976695.1. Taxonomy (GTDB): domain Bacteria; phylum Pseudomonadota; class Alphaproteobacteria; order Kiloniellales; family DSM-21159; genus CAXBMB01. Next base: position 22,997 of record CAXBMB010000028.1, on the reverse strand, counting down.
CGGGCGGCTGTTCGAGCTATAGGACGGCCGGGGGCGGGCAAAGCAGCGCTGAGGGGCTTTGCTTCCGGCGCGATTTCGCCACCGCCCTGGTGCCGCCCTGGCCGGCGCACCGAAAAAGCGAGAGACTTGCCAAGCCGGGGCGGCATGCTAAGACAGGGCGGACTGTCATGGCAGGGCGGAGCGTCGGAACTTCGCTCAGAAAAAGGGAGAACAACAATGCACGCGATTCTCAAATTGGCGGCCGCTGGCGCGCTTGCGGGGTTGGCGCTTGCCTCGGCTCAGGCCGCCGAGATGAAGAAAGTCGCCATTTCGACAATCGTCGAGGTGCCGGCCCTGGTGGATACCAAGAACGGTATTGTCGAGGCGCTGGCGGCGCGGGGCTATATCGACGGCAAGACGATCACCATTGATTATCAGAATGCCAACGGCAACATGCCCACCCAGCAGCAGATCGCCAAGAAGTTCGTCGGCTCGAACCCGGACGTGATCGTGCCGATCACCACGCCGACCTCCCAGGCGATGGTGTCGGCCACCAAGACCATTCCGATCGTTTTCGCCACCGTCACCGATCCGATCAAGGCAAAGCTGATCAGCCGGTATGAGAAGCCGGGAGGAAACATCTCCGGCGTATCCGACGCGGCGCCGATCGGCGCGCAGCTTGATCTTTTCGCCCGTATCGTCCCGGGCATGAAGAAAATCGGCTTCATCTACAATCCCGGCCTGGATAACGCGCTGGCCACCCTGAGCCGGATCAAGCAAGAAGGCGCGCCGCGCGGCTATGAGATCGTCGAATCGCCGGCGCCGACCACCAACGAAGTGATCCTGGCGGCCAAGAAACTGATCGGCAAAGTCGATCTGATCTACATCCCCAACGACACCACCGTCGTCGCGGCGCTTGAAGCGATTGTGAAGATCGGCTGGGACACCGACATGCCGGTCTTCACCGGTGAAACCAGCGGGGTTGAACGGGGCGCTCTGGCGTCGGTCGGGCTGAACTACTATGCGGTTGGCCGGGTCGTCGGCGACATGGCCGCCGACGTGCTGGACGGCAAGAAAATCGGCGATATCGACGCGGTGATGGCCTACAAGGTGGTTGACAAGTTCAAGATCGTGATCAATCAAGCCTCGGCAAAGAAAATGGGCGTCACCGTGCCGGCGGATGTTCTGGCCGAGGCCACGCAAATCATCGAATAGACCTTGAATTCTTTGCCTGCCCGGTTGACGCGGTCGGGCAGGCGAAAGACCCCGCTGCACCACCGGTCGCCGCGCCGCCACTCAAGTCGCTGTCAAATAAGCTTCCCTGCCGTCAAGGCGCGGGTGCAAGAAAGAGTCTGTTCCTATGTCCTTGTACGAGATCCTCGGCACCCTGGAGACCGGGTTCATCTTTGGTCTGGTGGCGCTTGGCGCTTACCTGACCTTCAAGATCCTCGATTTTCCGGATTTGACGGTGGAAGGCAGTTTCCCACTCGGCGCCGCGGTGGCCGCCACCTTGATCGTCGGGGCGGGGGCGAACCCTTGGCTGGCGACCCTGGCCGCCGGCGGGGCTGGGTTTGCGGCGGGCTATGTCACCGCCTACCTGACTGTGCGCTTTCACATCTTGCATATCCTGTCCGGCATTCTGGTCGCCATCGGACTCTATTCGATCAACCTCCGGATCATGAGCGGACCGAACAAGCCGCTGCTGGGGGTGGAGACGGTGTTCAGCTATTTCGAGGGTTATGGCGTGCCCGGCTATATCATCAATCCGATCTTCCTCGGGGTGATCGCCCTGCTGCTGAAGTTCGGCTTGGACGCCTTGTTGGCCACCGGCTGGGGTATTTCCATGCGGGCGGCGGGGGCGAACCCGGCGATGGCGGAAGCCAACGGCGTGGACGTCGGCAAGATGAAGCTCTACGGGGTTGGCCTGGCCAACGCCCTGACCGCCATCGCCGGGGCGCTGTTTGCCCAAATCTTCGGCGCCGCCGACGCCTATATGGGTATCGGCGTGATCATCGTCGGCCTGGCCTCGGTGATCGTCGGCATGTCGATCTTGCCCTCGCGGACCATTTTCCTGGCGACCCTGGCCTGCCTGATCGGCGCGATTCTGTACCGGCTGGCGGTTGCCCTGGCGCTGAATGCCGATTTTCTTGGCCTGCAGGCGTCCGACGTGCAACTGGTCACCGCGCTGCTGGTCATGCTCGCGCTGATCGGCCAAAAATCCGGCATCTCGCTGTTGAAGAAGGGGCGACGCAAATGATCCGCCTGAGCGATATCCATGTCACCTTCAACCAAGGCACGCCGCTGGAAACCAAGGCGTTGCGCGGGGTCGACCTGCACGTGCCCAAGGGCCAGTTTCTGACGGTTATCGGTTCGAATGGCGCGGGCAAGTCCACCTCGCTGAATGTCATTGCCGGCACCGTTCCGGTCCATTCCGGCAAGGTCGAGGTGACCGGCAAAGAGGTCACCGGCTGGCAGGTCAACGAACGGGCACGGTTCCTGTCTCGGGTTTTTCAGGACCCGAAGATGGGCACCTGCGAGGACTTGAGCATTCTGGAGAACTTCGCGCTGGCCTATGGCCGAACCAAGCCGCGCGGTTTTCGGTTCGCGGTGACCGGCGGCCTGCGCGCGCAGGCCGCCGAACGGTTGAAAATTCTCGGCCTGGGGTTGGAAAATCGGATGGACGACAAGGTGGGGCTGCTGTCGGGCGGGCAGCGCCAGGCGGTTTCGCTGTTGATGGCGACAACCGGGGAAACCGAAGTGCTGCTGTTGGATGAGCACACCGCCGCCTTGGATCCGAAGACCGCCGATTTCGTGCTGGCGCTGTCCAAGCAGGTGGTGGCCGAGTTGAAGCTGACCGCGATCATGGTCACCCACTCCATGGCCCAGGCCCTGCATACCGGGGAACGCACCATCATGTTCCACCGGGGAAAGATTGTTTTTGACGCCAGCGGGGCGGCGCGCGACGGCATGGAGGTCAGCGACCTGCTCAACCTGTTCAAGCGCGAGCAGGGCGAAGAGCTGGCCGACGACTCCCTGCTGCTGGGATAGCCGCCGACCCTCCCCCCCGCGAGCACCGCCCGGTCGAGGCCAAGTCGAGGCCGAATAGCCGCAACAGCAAAACGAGAATGCGCCATGCCCTGGATTGATACAATTGCCTACGACGAAGCCTCCGGCCGGTTGAAGAAGCTGTATGACCGGGTGAAGGGGCCGGACAACAACGTCGACAACATCATGATGGTGCACTCCTTGCGGCCCCATACCATGGAAGGCCATATGGCCCTCTACAAGCATGTCTTGCACCACAGCAGCAACAGCGTGCCGACGTGGTTCCTTGAAACGCTGGGCGTTTGGGTCAGTTCGCTCAACAACTGCGGCTACTGCGTGGATCACCATTTCGCCGGGTTGAAACGTCTGCTGGCCGATGACGACAGGGCCAACGCCCTATGGGCGGCGATTGAGGCCCGCGACCTGGCGGCGGCGCCGCTCGACGCCAAGCAGAAGCTGGCCATGGCCTATGCGCAAACCCTCACCCTTGCGCCGGCGACGGTGACGCAAAGCAGCATCCAGGCCATGCGCGCGGCCGGGTTTGACGACGGTGAAATCCTCGAAATCAACCAGGTGAGCGCATATTTTTCCTATGCGAACCGGACGGTTCTCGGCCTGGGTTGCGCGACCGACGGCGACATCATCGGCCTGTCCCCCAACAATTCGGCGGACCCCGACGACTGGGGACATCAATAGCCGCCGCCCCCCGCGCCCCCCGCGCCCTTTGGGCGACGGCAATATTTATTTCACTGTCCTCCAGCCGGGCAAGGCCAGCCATGACAGGTTCCGCCAAAACGGAGCACTGATGGCGGCGATAAAGGTTGCGCCGGCTTGATGAGAACCCCCGGAATGTAGGTCCAGCGATGGCCGGCGGTTTGCCGGGTTGACTGCGACACTTGTCCGCTGCGTCATTTTGTCATAAAACATAGAAAGCATATACTTGATTTACCGATGGAGGCGGGGTGAGGTCTTTCAACGCCTTCTCGGACGGTCGGGTGATGCCGGTCATAATCTGCTGATATGGAGGTGTTGTGATGAGGGGTTCACGTCAACAGCGATGGCTTTCCACCCATCGGGGCTGGGAAGACTTCTGCGTCGTTGGTCTTGGTCTGCTGATCGTTTTGTCGCCGATGCTCGCCGGCGCTGAGATCCGTACCGCCGTCGAAACCAGCACCGGAATGGTCGGAATCCTGATCATCTGGCTGGCCTTGCTAGAGTTGATGGCGTTTCAGCGGTGGGAGGAATATACCCAGCTGGCCGCCGGCATTTGGATCGCCACTTCTCCGGTTATCCTGTCCTACGGCGGGACGCTGCGTGTCTGGCATGTGGTGCTGGGGTTGGCCGTGGCGGCGCTGGCCCTGCTGGAACTGTGGCAGGACCGTCACCGTAAATCCATTATCTAGAGATATTCATCGGACAAGTCGGAGCGGTTTAAACGGAATCGCCTGCTGATCTATTTGTTTGTTTCAAGCTTCTCTATAACCATAGGAGCCGTGCGTGATGCGGCCCAGCGCAAGAGTTGCGTTTGGTGGGAGGCGTGGAATGAGCGATCTGGCAGGCTGGCTGAAAAAACTGGGGCTGGAGCAGTATGCCGAGGTTTTTGAGCGCAATGGGGTGGACCGCGACAGCCTGGCCCATCTCGGCGAGCCGGATTTGGTCGCGTTGGGCTTGCTGCTGGGGCATCGGCGCATCCTGCAAGCGGCGCTGACGCATGAAGCGGCCCGGGCGAGCCAGGCGGCCGCCGCCTCGACCGCCTTTCCCACTGGAGCCAGGACCGCCGCCTCGGATGAAGCCGAGCGGCGGTTGCTGACGGTGTTGTTTTGCGACTTGATGGACTCGACCCGCCTGTCCAGCGAGTTGGAACTGGAGGATTACCGGGCGCTGATCGCCGCCTATCAGGAAGCCTGCAGCCGCGTTCTGGCCCGCTATGGCGGCTATCTGGCCAAGTTCATGGGCGACGGCGTGCTGGCCTACTTCGGCTATCCGACGGCCCACGACGATGACGCGCAGCGGGCGGTTCGCGCGGCGCTTGACCTGGTGAAGGTGGTTCCCGACCTGGAGTACTCCCCCGGCCAGCGGCCGGCGGTGCGGGTTGGTATCGCCACCGGCGAGGTGGTGGTCGGGGATATTGTCGGGGCCGAAACCGCTGAAGAGCGCGCGGTGCTGGGGGTCACGCCAAACCTTGCCGCCCGCCTTCAGGCCATCGCGGCGCAGAATGAAATTATCGTCAGCGAGGGGACAAGCCATCGGCTGTTGGAGCGGTTCAAGCTCACGCCGCTGGGCGCGGTTTCCCTGAAAGGCATTCCCCGGCCGACCAAGGCCTGGCGGATCGAAGGTCTGGCCGAACGCCCCCAGGCCCTGGTGTCCGCCGCCGCCTTCGTCGGACGCCAGGATGCCCTGCGCCGCATGGCGGAAGCCTGGGAAAGGGTCGGCCGCGCCGGGGGGCTCGAGATCTTTCATCTTTGCGGTCCGCCCGGGATTGGCAAAACCCGGCTGGTTCAGGAATTTATCAAGATCCAAGCGCCCGCCCAGCTGGAGGTCTGGACCTGCTCCGCCTTTCAAGGCAATCAACCGCTCCACCCACTGCCCGGCGCGCAGTTGGTGATCGAGTCCAGCAGGGACGCCGGCGGCGCGCGCGGCGCGGCGCAGCGGCGGGTGCTGTTCGATAGCATTCTCGAACAGTTGGCGCGGCGGCTCGCGGCCGGTCCCCTGCTGCTGTTCATTGAGGATATTCATTGGATTGATCCAACCACCGCCGAACTGCTGGCGCTGCTGCGTCGCCGTCTGGCCAAGCAGCCGCTGCTGCTGCTGCTTGCCAGCCGTCCCGGGGCCCGCGCCGATGATCTGACCGACAACCTGGGGGGGACAAGAATCGACCTGGCGGCGCTAGACGGCAAGGAATCCGCCCTTTTGGTCGAAGCGGTGGCGAAGACCCGACTGCCCCCCGCCACCTGCCAGCGGATTGTCGAACGGGCCGGCGGCCTGCCGCTGTTCCTGGAGGAGTTGACCGGCGTCGTCGAACGGGGGGAGAGCGATGGGATTCCGGTTTCACTTCAGGAATCGCTGCTTGCGCGGCTGGATTCGGTGGGATCGGCCAAACGGGTGGCGCAGTTGGCTTCGGTGGTCGGACGCTCGTTCCGGCGCGCGGATCTGGCCAGCCTTGCCGAACTAAATGACCAGCACTTGGGAGCGGCGCTGGATCGACTGTTGTCCAGCGGATTGCTGGTCGAGCGCGACGGCGGCTACGCCTTCCGTCACGCGCTTTTTCAGGACGCCGCCTATGAAACGCTGCTGCACAGCACGCGCCGCCGGGTGCATGGTGAAATCGCCGACCATCGCATCGCCCAGGGCAGCTCGACGGAACCGGAAGTGATTGCGCGTCATCTGCTCGGTGCCGGCCGCCCCGCCGAGGCCGCCCCCTATTGGCTGACGGCGGCCCGTCATTCGGCGGCCCTCTGGGCTCATTCAGAGGCGGCAACTTACTACACCGCCGGACTTCAGGGGACGGTGGCCGGGGCCGACGACGCCTGGGAACTGGCCGCGCGGCTTGATCTGGTTGAAAGTCTGCGGATCCTCGACCGCGCCGACGAGGCGCTGGCGGAGTTGGAGCTGTCGGAAGTTTTGGCCGCGCGGGTGGACCGGGATGCGGACTGGCTGCGGCTTCATGTGCTGCGCGGCAACATTCTCTTTCCGCTGGGCGAGGCCGAGCGGTGCCTGGCCTCGCAACAAGCCGCGCTTTCCGTCGCCCGCCGGATGGCCGATCCGGAAGCCGAGGCCCGCGCGTTGAGCGGCGTCGGCGATGCCCAATTCGCCCGGGCGCGGCTTGCCTCGGCCGAGCAGGCCTACGACGCCTGCGTGAAAATTGCCGCGCAGCATGGCCTGGAAGCCATTGTCAGCGCCAATATCTCGTTGCGCGGTCATATGCGGCTGTATCTCTGCCGTATCGACGAGGCGCGCCAGGATTGCCAGCAGGCGGTGGAAATGGCGCTGGCGGCGGGCGACCGGCGGGCTGAATTGACCGCCCGGGGGAGCTGTCTCGGCAAGGTGCTTTTGGAAGCCGGGGAATTGTCCGCCGCCAACCGGCTGTTTGTCGATTCGGTCCAACTCGCCGAGGAGTTGGAGGCGCACCGCTTCGTCGCGCTCAACCTGATGTTTCAAGCGAAAGTCGCCCTCTATTGGGGTGCCGGGGCGGAGGCGCTGACCCTGGGCCAGCGCGCCGTGGCCATCGCCCGAGAGACCGCGCCGAGATTTTGCCTGCCGATGACGCTGGGTGTGGTGGCGCGCGCCGCCGATGATCCCCAGGTCTGTCGCGCCGCGCTGGCGGAAGCTGAAACCCTGATGGCCGCCGGCTATCTGGCCTACAATTCGCTTTGGCTGTACCGCGACGCCGCGCTTGCCGCCGCCGAACAAGGCTGGCCCGATGAGGCGCGCCGCCTTGCCCAGGCATTGCGCGACGCCTTCGCGGCCGAACCCTTGCCTTGGTGCGATTTGGTGGCGGCCGGCGCCGACGCCTTGGCCGAGGTGCTGGAGCGCCGGGATCGCACCGCCGTCGACGCGGTCATGGCGCGGGCCGAGGCGCTGGGCTTCGAGACCTGGCGGCGCTATCTCGACGATTTCGCCAGCCGGGCGCTGGCTCCGGCGTGACCGCCTGCCCCGGCGGGGCGGATAGAGGGACGGGCGCGAAAATTTTCCCAATTAAAATTCGTCGAATAAGAAACCGGATAAGAAAATTGAACGCGTCACATTCGGAGCGTATTCTTGTCTTGCAAGTCACGGATCCGCCTTTTCTTTGCGGGCGCGGAATAGAGTCGCGGTAATGGCGATCACAAGGCCGACGGGTTGGTGATTTGTCAGTAAGATGGTTGTTGTGAATTCTTCAAGGTGGGTGTTTTGAACAGCTCTTCCGATAACGGAACGGGCGTTTGCCTTTCCATACAGCTTCTGGGCGCCGTGCGGCTGCTGGACCGCGATGGAAAGGACCGGGCGCCGAAGGGGCGCAAAGCCTGCGCGCTGCTCGCCCTGCTGCTGGTCGCGCCGCAAGGCGCCCGGGCGCGCCGATGGCTGCAAGACAAGCTGTGGAGCGACCGGGGCGACGCCCAGGGCAGCGCCAGCCTGCGGCAAGCCTTGAGCGCGCTTCGCAAGGCCCTGGGGGCGCAGCGGGATCTGTTGGTCAGCTCCGGCGTCAATCTGTCCATCGATCTCTCGCGGGTGCGGGTGGACGTGCTGCAACTGCTGGAGGGCACGCTGGAGCGGGACTTCCAGGCCAGTGACCTGCCGGAGTTTCTCGAAGGCGTCGACGTGGCCGACCCGGAGTTCGAGAACTGGGTCCGCGATCAGCGCAGCTATTGGGAAAGCAAGCTCCAGGCCTTTCTGGCCGCGCGCGGCGGTCGGGCGGAAAGCGATCCGGCGCAACCGGACAGTCTCCCCGCCGACGGGGCGGCCAGCCTTGCGGATCGAACCATTCTCGCCGTCCTGCCGTTGGAAAATCGAACTGGCAAGCCGCGCATTGATCACTTCGCCGAAGGCTTGAGCGAGGATCTGATCGAGCGGCTGTCGCGGCTGCGCTGGCTGGCGGTGATCGCGCGCAGCTCCACCTTTAACTACCAGCACGGCGACGGCGCGGAGCCGAGGGACTTTGCGGCGCGCTTGGGCGCGCGCTATGTCCTGCAAGGCGCGGTGCGGAACTTTGGCGATCACTATCAGATGGCGCTGCGGCTGGTTCAGTGCGACAACGGCTTCATCAAGTGGTTCGGGCGCTTTGAAGTCAATGCCGGCGACGCACCGGGGGTTCTGAGCGAAGTGGTGGATGAAATCGTCGGCACCCTGGATGCAAAGATCAGCGCGGCGGAACAGCAGCGGGCCCGCAACGTCACCGTCACCTCGGCCGACTTCAACAACCTTGTCTGGCGCGGACGGTGGCACCTTCACCAGCTCTCCCGGCAAGACTCACTGCTGGCCGAAGACTGTTTTCGCCAGGCCCATGACCTGGCGCCCGACGCGCCCGAAGCGCTGATTCAGTTGACCTGGTGTCTGCTGTGGCGGCTGTGGGCGACCCGCGGCACGCTGGCCGATATCAAACGGGTGCGCGAACTGGCGCAGAAGTCGATTGTTGCCGACAACACCGATGGGCGGGCCTTCTGGCTGGCGGCGACCGCCGAAGTCTGGCTGCGGCGCATGCCGCAGGCCAGGTCGCTGATCGAAGAGGCCATACGGCTGTCGCCCAGCCTGGCCGTCGCCCATGCGCAGTTGGGAGGCATTTGCACGCTTTCCGGGGAGCCGGAAAAGGCGCTGGCGCCGTTGGAAACCGCCCTGCGGCTTAGCCCGGATGACCATCACCTGTTCTATCTGCACGGCGAGCAGGCCATGGCCTATTGGATGATGGGGCAGTGGAGCTTGGCCGTACAGAAGGCGCAGTTGGCCCTCGGGCGGCGCGCGACCTATTGGTACGCCCATATGATAAAATTTTCCGCGCTGCTCAATTCCGGCGACAGCGCGCAGGCGGCGCTGGCGCGCAACGACCTGTTTAAGGCCCGCCCGGGCCTGCAGGCGGAGGATATTACCTGGCTGCCCTTTAGCGAGACCGTCTGGTGCGACCGCTTCCTCGAGGAACTGGGCTTTGACAAGAAGGCGGCGGAACCGCGCCTGCCGGACCCAAAGAGCGCGGTCATCGTCGAGTGGTGACGCCGGCCGGCAAGTGACCGCCCCGGGGGGGGCAACAGGCGGCGACGTGACGGCGATCCTGCCCACTCTGGCGGGAAAAAGGCTCTTCTGTTCCCGTTGTTATGGTAACATTGATCCGATTCGGTGGTTTGTGGAAGCGTGGTTGGTGGAAAATCGAAGCAGGCTGATCCGGCTGCCGCCGATCGGGTGATTTCCTTGACGTGCGGGGGCCGAAACCTTTCCTGGCCTCTCCTGAAAAAGAGGGAAAAGGAAGTGCTCAAATACTTTGCGAAAATCGAAGAAGCCCAACGCCAGGAAAAACTATCCCCCACCGCCGTGGATCTTATTCCTTTCGATCTGCACGCCGCCGATCCGAAAAATTGGATCGGCCGTCTCAAGGCGAAATTGGTTTCCGCCGCCCTGCCGCTTCTGCTGGTCATTCTTCGCCGCTTCCGACCACGGGTGCGGCTGCAGGGCCTGATCTGGCTGACCCGCCATGACGACGTCATGGAGGTGCTGGCCAGGCCGGACCTGTTCAAGGTTCCCTTCGGCCCGGAGATGAAGGAAATGGCCGGCGGCGTCACCTTCGCCCTGGGCAGCGACGAGCTGGACCATCACCGCCAGCGTGAGATCATGCTGCGCGTGTTGCGGGCCGAGGACCTCGACCGGGTTCGCCGCAAGACCGAGGAGGTCAGCGCCGCGCTGCTGGCGGATTCGGGCGGCCGCATTGATGTGATGAAGGATCTGGTGACGCGGGCGGCGACCGAGGCCTGCCTGGATCTCTACGGCCTGGAAACCGATGATCCCGATGGTTTTGCCGACTGGGCCATGGCGGTCACCGCGCTGCTGTTCGCCGACTTCTCCGGCAATCCCACGATCCGGCAACAGGCCTTGATCGGCGCGGCGCGGCTGCGCCGTCTGCTGACCGCGCAGATCCGAAAAGTCGTCGCCCAACCCGCCGACCTGCGCGCCGATACGCTGCTGTCGCGGATGATTGCGTTGCGCGAACAAGGCGCGCGTCTGGAGGTCGACGGCAGCTTGGCGGCCGATACCCTGACCGATGCGGGCATTCGCGCGATTTTCTTCGGCATGGTGACCGGGTTTGTCCCCACCAACACCATGGCCGCAGGACATCTGTTGGAAGTTGTTTTCAAAAAGCAGGACGCGCGCCGCCAGGCAATCGCGGCGGCGTGCGCCGGGGACCGCGAACAGTTGGCCCGGGTGCTGTTTGAGGCGGCCCGCTTCAAGCCGGGCCTGTTACCCGGTCAGTTGCGCTATGCGGCAAGGGATTGCGTGATCGGGCAGGCCCGCGCGGGCGGTTATCCGGTGCGCAAGGGGGAGATGGTGCTGGCGGCGACGGCCTCGGCGCTGCGCGACCCCCGGGCGGTCAAGGATCCGGAGCGCTTTGACCCCAACCGGACGGCGCTCGACCCCAACCTGATGTTCGGCGCCGGCCTGCACGACTGCATCGGCCAGCAGTTGGCGCGCGTGGTGATCACCGAGAGCCTGTTGGCGCTGTTTTCATGCCCCGACCTGAAACCCGCCCAAGCCACGGCGCGGATGGTGCGCGCCGGACCCTTTCCCCGCCACCTGAACCTGCGGTTTAACCCCGACAGCGGCCAAGCCGAGCAAAACCTGTTCAACTTGCTGCTGCCGATCAAGATCGGCGCCGACATCGCGGCGGCCAAACAGGCGCTGCGCAACCTGGGCCATCCGGCCAGCGCGGCGCTGCGCACGGCGTTGGACGCCACCGGTGTGGTGCATTTCGCGTCGCTGGCGATTGTCGATCTGGGGCGTCCCGAACAGCCCGACCATCGGCTGAACATCGAGTTGAACGTCGATGGTCCCGAAGACGCCGCGCTGCGGAAAATTCTGCGCGCGGCCGGCGACCTTCTCCAGCCGGCCTTGGCCTTTGTCGCCGGGGTGGAGGACGCCAAGGACCTGGCGGAGTTTCTGCGTGGCCATCGGGTGCGTTTCCAGCGAAAACCCTGGGGGGCCATTGGGCTGAACTTCTCCGGCATGACCGACTATTCGATCGCCCAGATTGACCGTGAAAACGCCCTCTATCACCTGGCCCGGGAAAAGCTCGGCCGCTACCATGGCGAGCTTGACGGCGAGCTTGACGGCGAGCTTGATGGCGATGCGGATCGGCCCTGGATCAGTTTGCAGAAACTGCGCGCCGAGCTGCGCGCGTCACCTGACTGGTCGGATCTGCTCTATCGGCCTTCGGGGCGGCGTCTTGGCGTCTCCAGCTACAAAGAGCGCGCGTTGACCCAGGCCCTGGGCTTGTTCCTGGCCTCGCCGGCGATGAAAAAACGCTATCGCTGGATAATTCTGTCGGCCAGCCTTTTTGCGCTGGGGCTCTATGGTCTGACGGCGGAGAGCCTGCTGGGCGCCCTGTTCATCACCCTTGGGACTTTCCTGCTGCTGCCGCTGGGGCTGGTCGGCGGCCTTGCGCTGTCGCTGCGCGCGCGGGAAAAGCGCGATCAGCCGGACCTTCGCCCGCCCAGTCAGGCCCATATGGCTCTGCTCAAGGACACCGAGGACCATCCCGGCTATGCGCAAAACCACATCACGTCGGTTTCCGACCTGAAGCCGGGCTGGCTGCGCAAGGTCACCCTGGCCCTGGCGCTTGAGGCGATCTATCAGGAGGTCGTCCACTGGTTCCGTCCGGGCTACGTGGTGGATATGGGCAGCATTCACTATGCCCGCTGGTTTCGCCCGCCAGGGACCGAGAAATTGATTTTTCAGTCCAACTACGACGGCTCCTGGGAAAGCTACTTGGAAGACTTCGTATCCAAGGCTTCCGAGGGGCAAACGGCGGCCTGGAGTAACGCCGTGGGCTTTCCCAGGTCCCGCTGGCTGATGTTCGATGGCGCCGCCGACGCCGGCGGCTTTAAGCGCTGGGTGCGCCGCCAGCAGGTGGAAACCCAAGTTTGGTATAGCCGCTTTCCTCGGTTGACCGCCGACCAAATCCACACCAATGCCCTGGTGCGCGACGGTCTGGCGCGGGCCCGCAGCAGTTCGGCGGCGCGGGCCTGGATGAGCTGCTTCGGCTCCTTGGCCCGTCCGCTGGACGAACTGCAGGGCGCGCAGATCCAGACTCTGCTGTTCGGTGGACTGGGCAAGCTGGAACAGGGACTGTGCCTGGCCCTGCGCTTTACCGACCCGGCCGGGGCGCGGCAGTTGCTGCGGGCGTTGACGTTTGCCGACCGGGACGACGACCTGGCGATTAGCTTTGGCGAGCAGCCGCCCCGTTCCGCCGCCCTGACCATCGCCTTTTCCGCCCAGGGTCTGCACAAGCTCGGACTGCCCGGCCCGGAGTCCAGCGAGGGCCTGGGATCGTTTCCGGCGTCCTTTGTGCAGGGCATGGCCAGCCGGGGCCGGATCGTCGGCGATGAAAATCAAGCAGACTGGCTGTGGCGGGACGCCGATGAGGCCGGATGCGATCTGGTGTTGCTGCTCTACACCCGCACGCCCAGCCAGATGAAGCGCCTGTCGGCGCGGCTGCGCGCGAAACTCAAGGCGGCGAAGCTGGTGGAATGTCACGCCATTGCGCTGAAATCGCTGAAAGCGCCGGGCTTCAAGGAGCCGTTCGGGTTTCGCGACGGGGTGTCCCAGCCGGTTGTCGAGGGCACCTTGCGCGCCGACCGGGGCGGACATTTTGCCGATGATCTGGTCAAGCCGGGCGAGTTTATCTTGGGCTACCGGGACAACCGGGGCTATTACCCGGCCAGCCCCACCGTGCTGAAGGAAAGCGACCCGGATCACCACCTGGCGATGGTGAGTGGCGCGCTCCCGTTGAAAATGCCGGAATTCGGCGCTCCAGATCTGCCGCGTCGACACGATTTTGGCCGCAACGGCAGCTATCTGGTGCTGCGCCAGCTGGAGCAGGACGTGGCCGGTTTCCATGCCTTTACCACGGCAAAGGCGGCGGAACTGAGCGCCGAGGGCGGACAGCACCAACCGGTTAGCGGCGACTGGCTGGCGGCGAAAATGGTCGGGCGATGGCAGGATGGAAGTTCGCTGGTGCGCAACCCGGACAGACCCGCCAGTCAGACGGAACGGCAAGCCCAGGCCCCGGAGGCGGGCAACCGCTCGGACAATGATTTCCGCTTCGGCGAGATCGATCCCCAGGGGCTGCGCTGTCCGCTGGGCGCACACATCCGTCGCGCCAATCCCCGCGACAGCTTCAAGCCCGGCGCGCAGGCCCAGGTCGAGATCACCCGCCGTCACCGGATTCTGCGCCGCGGCCGCCCCTATCAGGACGAGGACCGCCAGGGCCTGCTGTTTGTGTGTTTCAACGCCGATCTGGCGCGGCAGTTCGAGTTCGTGCAGCAGACCTGGGTGAACTCCCCCGACTTCGATGTGCTGCGCGGCGAGGTTGATCCGCTGTTGGCCCCGGCCGGAACGAAAAGCGACTTTTCCATCCCGGGCAAAGGCGGCGGTTGCCGGATCACCAACCTGCCGTCCTTCGTTACCATGAAAGGCGGGGGGTATTTTTTCCTGCCGGGGCGGCAGGCGCTTGGCTTCCTCTGTCAGGAGCCGGTGGAAGGTTTTTAAGCCGCGCCCCGGTCGCCGGCCCAGGCCAGTTTGGACTGAAGGCGCCGAGTTTGCGCGCTGTCTAGCGAGTCTGGGCGCCGTCTAACGAGCCTGCGCACCGTTTAAAAGGTCTCGCTGGCGGGCCGCAGCTCCATCTCCCAGGTCCAGGCGCTGGGGTGCTGGTGGGCGATCGCCAGATAGGTTTTGGCGATTTCCATCGGATCCAGGGTTCTTTCCGGGTCGTCGAAGGGCGCGCCGCGGGTGGCCGAGCGGATAATGCCGTCGATCACAAAGTGGGCGACATGAATATTTTGCGGCGCCAGTTCGCGCGCCATGGACTGGCAGAGGCCGCGCAGCGCGAACTTGCCCATGGCAAAGGGCGCCGAGCGCGGATAGCCCTTGACCCCGGCCGAGGCGCCGGTGAACAGGATTGCCCCGCCGCCAGCCGCCAGCATGTGGCGCGCCGCCTGCTGACCCACCAAAAAGGCCCCGAAGGCGGTGACCGCAAGAACCCGTTCAACCTCGGCGGGGTCCAGGTCGACCAGTGGGCCGGTCACCCGCAGGGAGGGGTTGTAGATCACCACGTCCGGCGCGCCGAGATCGGCGGCAACGGACTGAAAGAGTTGCGCCACCTGTTCCGGCACCGTGGCGTCGCAGCCATAGAGGTGGGCGCCGGTTTCGGCGCGCAGCTCGGCCAACTTATCCCTATTGCGGGCGGCCAGCGCCAGGGTGAAACCTTCTTGGGCGAAACAGCGCGCGAGCGCGGCGCTCAAGCCGCTGCCGGCGCCGACAATTAGGGCGGTCTGGGTCATGGGATCGTTCCTCTCGTTCAAGCCGGCGGGGCGGGTCGTTTTCTTCGCCCGGCGGGCATTGTATCCGCGCGGTTAATCGCTAGAGTCGGGTCGGTTCAAACGGCATCACCCGGGTGGTGCCGTTGAAGCCGTGACTTCGCCTCTCGCCCCGCTATTGAACGGTGCCCGGCGACAGAGTCGAAGCGTTTGGCGCTTCTTTTTTTGCCAAGTCCGGGACCGTCGAGGATAAACCGCGAAGGAGCACAGCAGCTTGGCGGCAAAGCGCAGGGACCACAACCCTTTCGGAGGGAATAGGAATGAGAACCAGCATGAAGATCAGCAGCAATTTCGACGGCGGCAATATTACCTCTGTGGCGTGCGACGATCCGGCCGATATCCGTTTGGAAATCAACAAGGACGAAGCGTCTGATTTTTATCAATGGTTCTACTTTCGGCTCAGCGGCGCACAGGGCCAGGACTGCACGCTAAAACTCACCAACGCCGGCGGCGCGGCCTATCCGAAGGGCTGGGAGGGCTATCAAGCGGTGGCGTCCTACGACCGTCAGACCTGGTTTCGGGTGCCCAGCAGCTACGATGGCCAGACCCTGACCATCCGCCACTGTCCCGACGCCAACGCGGTTTTCTATGCCTATTTCGCCCCCTATTCGATGGAGCGGCACGCCGACCTGATCGCCTGGGCGCAGGGCTCCCCTCGGGTTGTCCCTCAGGTGCTCGGGCAAAGTCTGGACGGCCAGGATCTGGACCTGCTGGAAATCGCGGCGCCAGGGGGCGGGGAGCGGAAGAAAAGGCTGTGGGTCATGGCGCGCCAGCATCCGGGTGAAACCATGGCGGAATGGTGGATTGAGGGATTTCTCGGGCGGTTGCTGGATCCGGACGATCCGCTGGCCCGCGCGTTGTTGGACAAGGCCGACTTTTTTGTGGTGCCCAACATGAACCCCGACGGCAGCCGTCGGGGACACCTGCGCACCAACGCCGCCGGGGCCAACCTGAACCGGGAGTGGCAGCAGCCCTCGCTGGCCCGCAGTCCGGAGGTTTATCTGGTGCGCCAGAAAATGCGGGCCGTTGGGCTGGACTTTTGTCTCGATGTGCATGGCGATGAAGCGCTGCCGTACAATTTCATTGCCGGCACCGAGGGGATTCCCGGCTGGAGCGCGCGGCTGGAGAAGTTGTTGGGCGATTTCAAACAGGCGCTGCAGCGGGCCAATCCGGATTTCCAGACGGCGCAGGGCTATCCCAGGAACGCCCCCGGCGCGGCCAATCTGACCATTGCCTCCAACGCCATCGCGCAGGCCTTCGACTGTCTTTCCATGACCTTGGAAATGCCGTTCAAGGACACGCTTGACGGTCCCGACGACGTTCAGGGGTGGTCGCCCGAGCGCTGCCGGAAGCTGGGCGAGGCGGGGCTGGACGCCATGGCGGCGGTGATCGATCAACTCTGATCGTGCATCTGCGTTCGGCCGGCGGCGCGGGCCGCCGCACGCCGGGTGACGCGGGCCGCCGCACGCCGGGTGACGGGAGCGCCGCGGCCTGCGGGCGGCCTATTCGGCGGCGGTTTTGTTGCTGGTGATCACCGGTTCCATGGCCTGGAACTCGGCGTCGCTGAGATGGCACTTGACGGTGTGGCCGTCGGCCAGGGTCACCACCGGCGGCACTTCAATTTCGCACAGCCGGTCGGGCACTTGGGATTTAAATCGGCAGCGGGTTTGGAAGGGGCAGCCGGTGGGCGGGTTCATCGCCGAGGGAATATCGCCCTCCAGCACCACGTGTTTCTTGCGCACCGAGCGATCGGCGATGGGGATGGCCGAAAGCAGGGCCTCGGTATAGGGATGGTAGGGCGGCGAAAACACCTGATCGGTGTTGCCCTGCTCGACAATATGGCCCAGGTACATCACCACCACCCGGTCGGCGATGTAGCGCACCACCGATAGGTCGTGGCTGATAAACAGCATGGTGGTCTTGGACTCGCGCTGAATGTCCATCAGCAGTTCGGTGACGGCGGCCTGGACCGAAACATCCAGCGCCGAAACAGGTTCGTCGGCCACCACCACCTTGGGGTGCCCGGCAAAGGCGCGGGCCACGCCGATGCGCTGCTTCTGCCCGCCGGAGAGCTGGCGCGGCATGCGGCTTTCAAACACCCGGGGCAACTTGACCAGATCCAGCAGCTCCAGCATGCGCTGGCGTCGGTCGGCCTGGCTCTTGCCGATGTTGAAGACTTCCAGGGTGCGCATGATTTGCGAGCCGACGGTGTGGCTGGGATTGAGCGTGTCGAAGGGGTTCTGGAAGACCATCTGGATGGCGGAGATGGTTTCGGCCCCCCGGTCTTCCACCTCAATCGACTGGATTTCCCGGCCTTCCAGTTGGATGGTGCCTTCGGTGGCGGTTTCCAAACCCAACAGGACCTTCGCCAAGGTGGACTTACCGCAGCCCGACTCGCCGACAATCGCCACGGTCTCCGACTCGCGGGCGCTCAGGCTGATGGTTTCGTTGGCCTTCACTGTCTTGGTGTTTTTGCCGCCGAAGATTTCATTGGAGGCGACATGGTAGTATTTCTTCAGTTTATCGATCTTCAGAATCTCTTTTCCCGGCGTCACGGGATCGCTTTGCTTCTGGTCGGTCGGCGGGGCCGCCCAATCGATTTCCTGAAAACGCAGGCAGCGGGAATTATGGTTTTCCTGGTTCGGCACCGGGATCATCGGGATCGCATTGTTTTCGCATAGACCTTCACGGAACTCATGGCAGCGCGGGCCGAAATTGCACCCCTTTGGGCGGGCGTAGGGCAGCGGCAACTGGCCGGGAATGGCGATCAGCGGCCGGCTGTTCTTGTCGGCCCCGGGCAGGGGAATGGAGCGGAAGAGGCCCTGGGTGTAGGGGTGCTGCATCCGGTCAAAGACGTCGGCCACCGAGCCGGTTTCCACCGCCTCGCCGGAGTACATCACGGTCATGCGATCGCAGGTCTCAAGAATCAAACCCAGATTGTGGGAGATGAACAGCATCGAGGTGCCGAACTGCTTGCCCAGGTCCTTCACCAGGTCGACGATGCCGGCTTCCACGGTCACATCCAGGGCGGTTGTGGGTTCATCCAGCAACAGCAAGGAGGGATTGGGCAGCAGGGCCATGGCGATGACGATGCGCTGCTGTTGGCCGCCGGAAAGCTGGTGTGGGTAGGCGCGCATGATCCGCTCGGGGTCGGGCAAGCGAACCGATTCGAGCATTTCCATGGAGCGTTGCCATGCTTCTTCTTTGGAAACTTTCTCGTGGATCAGCGGCACTTCCATCAACTGCTTGCCGATTTTCATCGCCGGATTCAGGCTGGCCATGGGTTCCTGATAGATCATCGAGATTTTCGCGCCGCGAATGCTCTGCAGTTCGGCGTCCGACATCTCGCTCATGTCGCGGCCCTGGAACTTGATGGTGCCGCCGGTGATTTTGCCGACGTTTGAGAGGTCGCGCATGATGCCCAGGGCGACGGTGGATTTCCCGCAGCCGGACTCGCCAACCAGCCCCATGGTTTCGCCCGGCATGACCTTGCAGGAAAAATCCATCACCGCCGGGATTTCCATCGAGCGGGTGAAGAAGGAAATGAAAAGGTTCTCGATTTCCAGAATCGGGGTATCTGTCATGGTTGGAGCCTCTTCAATCCTTCAGGGATTCTTCGCGCAGGCTGTCGGCCAGCAAGTTCAAGCCGAGCACGAAAGACATCAGCGCAAGGGCGGGGGGAAGGGCCGGATGGACGTAAAGCCGCAGCAGGCGCGAGCCGTCCTTGATGGCGGTGCCCCAGTCCGGACTTTCCGGGGCCATGCCCAAGCCGAAGTACCCCAGTGTGCCCAGCAGGATGGTCGTGTAGCCAATGCGCAGGCAGGCATCGACGATCAGCGGACCGCGGGCATTGGGCAGGATTTCCCACAGCATGATGTACCAGGCCGACTCGCCGCGGGTTTGGGCGGCGGCGGTGTAGTCGCGGGTTTTAATGTCCATCACCAGGCCGCGAACGATGCGGAACACCGCCGGGCTGGTGGCAAAGACCACCGCCACGAAGATGTTCAGTTCGTTGGCGTCGATCGACACGATTCCGAAAGGATCCATGTCGAACACCAGGCCGCTGTAGATCCACCCGCCGAGCAAAAAGGTCAGGCCCAGCTGCAGATAGAGCAGCGTGCGCCGCTTTCTGAAGCGGGTGTAGAACAGCGTGGCGAAAAACAGGATGGGAAAGAAAAAGAAGACCCCCGCCATGGCGAAGGGAATGGGCGTGTCGGTGATTCCCGGCGTCACCAGCAGGTAAAACAGCAGGATCACCGGGAAGGCCAGAACCAGATTGGCCAGGAAGGACAGAAGGCTGTCAAGCTTGCCGCCGAAATAGCCCGCCGGCAGCCCAAGTGAAATCCCCACCATCAGCGCAAACAGCGTTGCCGCCGGGGCGATGATCAGCACGATTCGAGAGCCGTAGACCATCCGGGAAAAGACGTCGCGGGCCAGCTTGTCCCCGCCCAGCAGATAGGCCTGGCCCGAGGCCGCGTCGATCGCGCCGGGCATTTTGTTCTTCATCGCCACGGAAATCGCCAGCGGATCAAAAGGCGCGATCAGGTCCGCGAAGATCGCGGTAAAAATCCAGAATCCGACAATGCTCAGGCCGGCGATTCCCACCCCGGAGCCGAACAATTGGCCGTAAAGTCCCAGCCGGTGACGGAACAGGTAGCTGGGCGCCATGACCAGGGCGAGCGCAATCCAAACCGGGATGAAGCGGCCGAGGATCTGAAGAATGACTTGGTAGGTCGAAAGATCTTCCACAACCGCCTCCTTACGCGACACGGATGCGCGGATTGAGAAACACGTAGCCGATGTCCGAGATCAACTGGGTGGTCAGCACCACAACCACCGAGATGAGCGAGATGGCCAACAGCAGATCGATGTCGTTGTTGCCCGCCGCGGCCACCAAGGTAAAGCCGAAGCCTTGGTATCGGAACATGATCTCGACGATCACCACGCCGGTTAGCAGCCAGGGGAACTGCAGCATGATCACCGTGAAGGGGGCGATCAGGGCATTGCGCAGCGCGTGCTTGAGCACCACGCCGGAAAAACTCAGCCCCTTCAATCGGGCGGTTCGGATATATTGCGCGGTCATGACCTCGACCATGGCCGCCCGGGTCATCCGGGCGACATAACCCATGCCGTAGATCGACATGGTCATCACCGGCAGCGCGAAGTTGTAGAAGGTAATCCCCTTGCTGGTCGCGGTCGCCGCCGATCCATTGAGCCAACCGAGCCAGGAGGCGAAGATCACGGTGAAGACCACGCCTGACACATACTCCGGCGTCGCGGTGCTGCTGATCGACAGGATGGACAGACTTCG
Organism: uncultured Rhodovibrionaceae bacterium; assembly: GCA_963976695.1. Lineage (GTDB taxonomy): Bacteria > Pseudomonadota > Alphaproteobacteria > Kiloniellales > DSM-21159 > CAXBMB01. Next base: position 2,612 of record CAXBMB010000028.1, on the reverse strand, counting down.
ATCGGTTCGGGTGCCTTCACGCATGCCCGCCAAAACGCCGATGATCAGCGCACTGGGCACCATCACGGCCATCACCCAGAACATCAGAATTCCGGTGGCGCCCAAGGCCGGGAAGATCTGCGTGCTGACCTTTTCCTTGAATTTGGTCGAGCACCCGAAATCGCCTTGCAGCACACCGGCAAAGGTCGGCTCGGCCGCTTCGGCGCAGAAGCGGAAGCGCGGAACCGGTTCGCCGGTTTCCCGGTCGACGCCGGGTTGCTTCGGCCAGACGCCCAGCCAGGCTGCGTACCGCTCCAAGAAGGGCTCGCGATAGCCGTTCCTTTGCAGCCAGCTTTCGATCTGGGCATCGCTGGCGCGCATGTTGGTTTGGCTGATGGAAAGCTTGCGCAGGTTGGGCTCAAGGTTGACGAGGGCGAAAACCAAGATGGTTAAGCAAATCATGGTTAACACCATGACGCCCGTCCGTCGGAGAATAAAGGTCAGCATGGGCGCACATCTCGTCACTGCTACAGGGATGCGAAGCTGGAAAGGGGGAGAGATAGAGTTCTATCCCTCCCCCGTTTGTTCCCGGTCGCGCGGTTAGAGATCCAGCCAAACGTCGTGATAGTGCATTTCGAAGGTGGGATGCATGGGATTGTTCATCACCCCCTCGGCCGAGTGTTTGAAGAGCGAGCGCCAGTAGGGCTGAATCATGACGCCGGAATCCTGAAGAATTTTTTCGATGTCTTCCATCAGCACCCGACGTTTTTCGGCGTCGGCGACCGTAAGCGCCTTGCCCAGCTTTTCGTCGAATTCAGGGTTGGAGTAACCCGTTTCATTCCAGGCTTCACCGGTGCGATAGGCCAAGGCCAGAACCTGCACGCCCAGCGGCCGCATATTCCAGTTGGTGGTGGAGTAGGGGTACTTGGTCCAATCGTTCCAGAAGGTCGAACCGGGCAGCACGGTGCGTTTCACCTTGATGCCGGCTTCGCGAATCTGCGCGGCGATGGTGTCGGTGGTGTTGCGCCGCCAATCGTCATCGATGGAGATGAGCTCATGCTCGTAATCCATCATGCCCGCTTCTTCCATCAGCTTGCGGGCGCCTTCCACATCGCGCTTCTGCGCCGGAAGTTTGAAGTATTCCGGATGGATCGGGCTGACGTGATGGTTTTCAGCCGGGGTTCCCGCCCCGCCGTAGCCCAGCTGCAGCACGGTCGTGTTGTCCACGGCCATTTGCAGCGCCCGTCGGACGCGGGGGTCGTCATAGGGTTTGTTGCTGACGTTGGTGCGGGCGACAACGGTCGCGGAGGTCACCACCTCGGACTTCTGCAGGCCCAGGCTGTCCATGATTTCCACATAGTCCGCCGGGGTCTGATAGTTGGTGTGAATTTCACCGGACTCGAAGGCCGCCACTTCCGCCGAGGGGTCGGTGCCGTAATCGATGAAGGTCACGCCGTCCAGATAGGGCTCGCCGCCCCACCAGCCATTTTCGCGCCGCTTGACCACCGCGGTGGTGCTCACCTCCATGGTTTCCAGCAGGAAGGGGCCGGTGCCGATCGGGTTGGCCGCCAGATCGCTGCCCATTTCCTCATAGCGGCTGTGGACAATCAGTCCGGGATAGTCGGAGAAGCCGGGGATGATGGTGATGTCGGATTTGGGCAGGAAGAGCTTCACCGTAAAGTCGTCGACCTTCTTGATCACCCCGTCCCGCGCCTTGCCGGTGTCAGGATCGACCAAGGTGTCCATGCGGGCGCTCATGGAATTACCCTCAACCGATTTGTCGCACCAACGGTTGATGTTGAAGACCACGTCATCGGCGGTGAAGTCATCGCCGTTGTTCCAGGTAACGCCCTTGCGGACGTTCAGCGTGTATTCCGTGGCGTCGTCGTTGATCTCCCAGCTCTCGATCAGCTTGCCCCTAAAGGTGAAGTCGGAGGTGTACTCCACCAAGGGTTCAAGGAATTGCCGGGCGACGTTGCCCATTTCCGACCAATCGAAGGTGCGGGGATCCTTGAGCTCTCGCACGTTCATCGAGACCAGAAGGGTGCCGCCCTTCTTGCCTTGGGCCAGGGCCCGCTTGGGCGCGGTCAGGCCCAGCATGGCGTAAGCGGTGGCGGTGGTGGCGCCAAAAGCGCTGGCGAGAGCCAGAAACTCACGGCGATTTACCTCGCTTGAGTTGGCGGTCTCGGCCATGCGCACGATCGTCTCGGGCATGGGCTTACCATTACGTTTGAAAAAAGCCATTGTTCGCTCCCTGTTCTTTTGTGAGACAATTTCTTTGTCGCTTGGTCCTAGCGTCCCGAAAAACGACACCTCTTGTCCATCAAAAATTCCAATATCTTGAAATTGTGATGTTTTTCATTTGCATATCGGTGACTGCAGTGTCGGCGCAAAGTTCTTTCAGGTGATGACGGCGCGGTCCTGTCGGCTGCGGCAAATCCGTTGCGTGTCGCCAGCCACCGCGAGGAAGCAAAGAAACGACAATCCAGACCGGCAAAACCTGGCCAGGGGAGAGAGAAATCATCGTCTCCCTCACCTCGGGCAGGCGTTTTTCGCGCTACGCGGGACGCCTCCGTCATCACGCCAGCACCACGGCTGCCGAAAGCCAATCGGGAAAGCGATCGAGAAGAGTG
>CAXBMB010000027.1:0-47063 GCA_963976695.1 uncultured Rhodovibrionaceae bacterium | reverse complement strand
CGGGCGCGCAGCCCGCACGCCGCAAGGGCCAACAGGAAACAGCGGGTGAACAGCATGGCGCAGGGCAAGCAAAGCGGGCAGGAGCCGCCGGAAAAGCAACCGGACAAGGCGGCGACGCCGATCCGGCTGGGACCGCGCCCGCTGCCGCTGCATCTCAGCGTCGCCGCCGCGACCTGGATGAGCTCACGCGCCGCCTGGCCGTTCTTGAAGCGCGGCTTGCTGCCTACGAGACCGGACTTGAAGAGCCGGGCGGCGGCGCTGGCGGCGGAACTGCAAACCCTGCCGGACGAGCTGTTTGATCAGGCGTTGCAGAAGGAAATTCAATCGCGCAGCCGAGATTTCATCGAAGGGATCGCCCGCTATCGCCGGCACAGTTACCAGCGAACCCTGACGGATCCCGAGGTGGTTTGGCGGGACGGCACGACCCGCCTGCTGGACTATGGCAAGACATCGGCCAAGCGCGCCGGTCCCGGCCGCCCCCTTCTCATGGTGCCGTCGCTGATCAACCGCGGCTACATTCTGGACCTTTCGGAAGACTGCAGTCTGCTGCGCTGGTTGGCCGACCAGGGCTTCCATCCCTATCTGGTGGACTGGGGCGCACCGGGCGCCGAGGAGCGTCAATTCACCCTGACCGACTACATTGCCGGGCGGCTGGAAGCCGCCTTGGACGCGGTGTTGGCGCGGGGCGGCCCGCCGCCGATCCTGGGGGGCTATTGCATGGGCGGGTTGCTGGCCCTGGGGCTGGCGCTGCGGCGGCAAAAGGACTTGGCCGGGTTAGCGCTGCTGGCCACGCCTTGGGACTTTTCCGCCGGCGGCGCGGGGCAGAAGGCCACGGCGCTGACCAGCCTCGCCGCCCACCGCTGGACCATGGAAGTCACCGGCGAACTGCCGGTCGACGCCATTCAGGCGCTGTTCGCGGCGATCGATCCGGAAAACTGTCTGCGCAAGTTCCTGCGGTTTGTCGCGCTGGAGCAGGACAGCGCGGGCGCCCGCGCCTTCGTCGCCCTGGAGGATTGGCTGAACGACGGCGTGCCCCTGGCGAAGGAGGTGGCCCAGGTCTGCCTGGGTGAGTGGTACGGCGACAACAGCCCGGCCCGCGGCCGGTGGCGGCTGGCCGGGCAGGTGGTCGATCCCGGCCGTTTGACCTTGCCCAGCCTGTGTCTGGTGCCGGCCCAGGATCGCATCGTTCCGCCGGGGTCGGCCCTGGCGCTGGGCGAGGCCATTCCGGCGTGCCAAATTCTTCGTCCGCCGGCCGGCCACATCGGCATGGTGGTCAGTCGGGGCGCGCCGGAGAAGGTCTGGCGACCGCTTGCCCGGTGGCTGACCCACAGCGTGGCCTGATTTCTTCTGGCGTCGGGACGCTGGCGCGGGATTTTTTTGGCGGCCTCGGCGCCGGGCCTTGATTTCTCCGGGCTTTCGGGGAAGATCAGCCGCCCTGGCCAGCATTATCCCCAGGTTCGATCAGTTATTTTTGCCACAGCGACCTTTGCAAGGAGGAACGATGCCGCCTGATCTGGTGATCCATGGGTTTCCCGAAAGTGTTTACCTCCGGGCGGTGTTGATGACCTGCGAGGAAAAGGGGTTAGGTTATCGGACCGGCTGGGATCTGGACTTTGAAGGTCCCGAGCACCTGGCTTTGCATCCCTTTGGCAAGGTGCCGATCTTGCAGCAGGGGGATTTCAGGCTGTTCGAAACCAACGCCATTTGCCGCTATCTGGACGAAGCCTTCGACGGGCCGGCCTTGCAGCCCGCGGATGTTCGGGATCGGGCGAAGATGAACCAGTGGATCTCGGTTATCGATGCCTATGTTTATCCCCGGGTGGTGACCCAACTGGTCGGCCCGCGACGCGCCTGGCTCGACCAGGACCAGTTCGTCGATCCCGCCCTGTTCTTGGAGACGCTGCCACTGATCGACCGGGTTTGCGATGCGCTGGATGACCGGCTGGGCCGCAGTCTTTGGCTGTCGGGGGCCGAGTTGGGGCTGGCCGACCTGCTGCTGGCGCCGATGATGTTTTATTTTTCTGAAACGCCCGAGGGGCAGCACCGCCTGTTGCCGTTCAGCCATCTGGGCAACTGGTTTACCCTGATGCGCCAGCGGCCGTCGTTCCGCCGGCATAACTATCTGATGCCCGCCGCGCCCGGCTAAAGCCGGCTTGATTTGGAAGGTGGCGCTTTGCGGGGTCTTGCCTGCGACCTTTTGTTGGCGGCTCTTTTTTTTCGGCGCCGCCGGACCATTTGAAAGTGGCGTGAGAAAGTGGCGTGAGAGGGCGCTGCCGCAGGGGTCAAAAGCCCCCGGGTCCGGGGCCTGGACAGATGCCAAATCTCGCGCCGCCGCGGGCGTTGCGGCGGTCGGACCGCCGCCCGAGCCTGTCGGCGCGGCGCCTGGCGCAAGGCTTGCGCTTGTCGGTAGACCTTGGCTAAGCTGCCAGGGAATTTGTGCGTTGCAACGAAATCAATTTGCGCCCCTTATGCGGGACGTCGGATCGGCACAACGAAATTCAAAGGCGAGGAAAGCCCTGCGGCTTTCCCCTTTCAGCGATTATGCGAAGTGGAGAGGACAAGGAAATGAGCGACATCGTCATTGTGGGGGCTGCGCGCACCCCGGTTGGATCTTTCAGCGGCGGGTTGTCTTCCCTTGCTGCCTCTGAATTGGGCACCATCGCCATCAAAGCCGCGATGAAGCGGGCGGGCATCGAAGCCGCCGATGTGGACGAGGTGATCATGGGTCAGATCCTGATCGCCGGGACAGGTCAGAATCCGGCCCGTCAAGCCGCGATGGCGGCGGGCATCCCGCAGGAAAAGACCGCCTATCAGATCAACCAACTTTGTGGTTCCGGTCTGCGCACCGTGGCCTTGGGGCTGCAGGCCATCAAGTCGGGCGACAGCCAGATCGTCGTCGCCGGCGGGCAAGAATCGATGAGCCAGTCGCCGCACTGCGCGCATCTGCGCAACGGCCAGAAAATGGGCGACATGAAATTTGTCGACACCATGATCAAGGACGGTCTTTGGGATGCCTTCAACGGCTATCACATGGGCAATACGGCGGAAAACATTGCGAAGAAATGGCAATTGACCCGCGACGAGCAGGACGCTTTCGCCGCCGCGTCGCAGAACAAGGCCGAAGCCGCTCAGAAATCCGGCCGCTTCAAGGATGAGATCGCGCCGGTCACCGTCAAGACCCGCAAGGGCGACATTGTGGTGGCCGACGACGAATATCCCAAGCACGGCACCACCGTCGAATCCCTGGGGCGGTTGCGTCCGGCCTTCGAAAAGGACGGCACGGTGACCGCCGGCAACGCCAGCGGGATCAATGACGGCGCGGCGGCTTTGGTGCTGATGTCGACCGAGGAAGCCACCGCGCGGGGCAGCAAGCCCTTGGCCCGCATCAAATCCTGGGCCACCTGCGGCGTTGATCCGGCGATCATGGGCACCGGTCCGATCCCGTCGAGCCGCAAGGCGCTGGAGCTGGCCGGCTGGAAGGTCGAGGATCTGGATCTGATCGAATCGAACGAAGCCTTCGCCGCGCAGTCCTTGGCGGTGTTGAAGGATTTGGGTTTCGATCCGGAGAAGGTCAACGTCAACGGCGGCGCCATCGCCCTGGGCCACCCGATCGGGGCCTCCGGTGCGCGGGTGCTGGTTACCCTGCTGTACGAAATGCAGAAGCGCGATGCGAAAAAGGGTCTGGCCACCCTGTGCATTGGCGGCGGCATGGGCATCGCCATGTGCGTCGAGCGCGACTGACGCCGCGAAGTCGCGCGCGACCGATTGTCACGCGCGACGGGTCTGCGAATCGACCAAGAAAGCCGCGCGTCGACTCTGTCGTCAACCGCCCGCCAACAGGGTGCTTGCGAGTCGGATCGGTTCTGATGGCCAACCGAAGGCGCTGACGCTTGGCAACAGGCGTCAGCGCCTTCGGCGTTTTTCCATGCGGCGCGGGTTGCCCAACGGCCGGGTCTGTTTTTTTTGCCGGACCTTCCGCGCCGCCGGTCGGCCGCGTCCGCGCACCGTCGCGTTATGCAAGCTGGGTGGAGGTAAAATCTACGCTAGCGGAATCGCATCTTTGCACTAGAATATCTTCAGGCATTATTCGATCAAGGGTTTTTATTTGCAGGCGAATGATGTGCGAGCGGGCTGCGTGGTTGGCCCTGAGTAACGACGAAGAGGTAATCCTTGGGAGGATTGAAAGTATGGCGCATGTAGCTTTGGTTACCGGCGGCACCAGAGGCATTGGTGCGGCGATCAGCAGGGGGTTGAAGAATGCGGGCTATCAGGTAGCCGCCACCTATCACGGCAATGACGAAGCTGCCGCAGCCTTTACCGCAGCCACCGGAATCCACACCTATAAATGGGATGTTGGCGAATTTCAGGCCTGTGCGGACGGCGTGGCGAAGGTGGAAGCCGACCTGGGCCCGATCGACGTGCTGGTCAACAATGCCGGTATTACCCGCGACGGAACCTTGCATCGCATGACGCTGGAAAACTGGAAGGCGGTCATGACCACCAATCTGGATTCTCTGTTTAACATGACCCGCAATGTCATCGAGGGGATGCGCGGACGCGGCTTCGGCCGGATTATTTCCATTTCCTCCATCAACGGACAAAAAGGCCAGTTCGGCCAGGTCAACTATTCCGCCGCCAAGGCCGGGGTGATTGGCTTTACCAAGGCTGTGGCCCAGGAAAACGCCGCCAAGGGCATCACCGCCAATGTGGTGGCGCCGGGCTATATCGGGACGGAGATGGTGCTGGCCGTGCCCGAGGAGGTGCTGAAGACAAAGATCTTGCCGGAGATACCGGTGGGGCGTTTGGGTGAGCCCGAGGAAATCGCCAACTGCGTGACCTTCCTGGCCAGCGACAAGGCCGGCTTCATCACCGGTGCGACCCTCACCGCCAACGGCGGCCAGTACATGGTCTAGAGTCGGGTCGGTTGCAACGGAACCACCAGGTGACCCGGCTGCAACCGTGAAACCGGCGCGCCCCGGTGAGGGCCCGCCACCGCGCCCGGCACTGCGTCCGCCAATCGCGTCCACCATCGCGCCGGCTAGCGCTTGTGCCGACAGTGGGGTTTTGGCAACGGCGATAGGCCGCGAAAAAGGGGAAACGTCGGGACAGCCCGCCGGGTCCCCCTTTTTTTTGCGCCTACTTGAAATAGGCAGGCGACAGATCGACGATTTCCACCGAGCTGCTGGCGCTGTCGCCGAGAAAAGTCTGGAGGGCCGCCAGCACGCCTGTGCCGAGCCGTTCCTTCTGCGCCGCCGCGCGGCCCGGAAGCAGCTTGACGGTGGTGGCGACCTGGGCGCGGCCGGTCAGGCCATTGCGGCTGTGCGGGTAGGCGATCGCCCGGATTTTGATGTCTTTTTCCGCGAACAGCCCGCTGGCCAGGGTCGCGTGATGGACCCGGTCGACAAGCTGGCCAATCTCCAACTCCTCCGCAAGGGCGGCGCTGTATTCAATGATGCAATGGGGCATGGTCAACCTTGCAGAAAGTGAAACACCAGGCGAAAAATCACCCCCCAGCTTCGCCCATTGCCTTGCCGCCGACGAGCCCGACTTGACGCACAACCCTTATGCCCCGCAAGCCTTGTGGGCCGGCGCCGGCTTGGCGCAGACTGTCTCCGCGCCGCCCGCGCCCCGGCCATGGCGACGCGGCAACAGACCCGGCAACAATGGATTTGACGGGCAGAACAGCCGACCGGAAAAGCGAAAAGGAAAACCGATATGGCGACAGTTCCCCTGATTGATTATCAAGCGGCGAGCGCCGAGGTCAAAGCCGTCTACGACGACATCATGGCGACCCGCAACAGCGACTGGGTCAACAATTTCTGGAAGGCGCTGGCCAATGATCCAGCGACCCTGCGGCGCACCTGGGAAAGTCTCAAGCAGGTGATGGCGCCCGGGGCCTTGGACCCGCTGACCAAGGAGATGATCTACATGGCGGTTTCCATCGCCCAGGGCTGTACCTACTGCATCAACAGCCACACCGCGGCAGCCCGAACCAAGGGGATGAGCGCCGGGCAATACGCCGAACTGATGGCGGTTATCGGCATGGCCTCTGAAACCAACCGCCTGGTTACCGGCTATCAGGTGGAGCTGGACGAGGCGTTCAAGGACGGCGGCCGGCCGTGAGGTCTTCCTGGCCTGGGCGGCGGTTGTTATATCACGCGTCGGCGATAACGGTCGCGCCCGCCGCGCCGGCGCGCCGTCGCCGCCAAGCCTGACCCGATGAGGCCGCGCCCATGACCCCCGAACTGCTGATATTCGACTGTGACGGCGTGCTGATCGACAGCGAGGTGTTGGCCTGTCGCGCGGTCGCCGAGACGCTTCGCGCCCAGGGCTTCGACTATGGCGACGATGCAGTGGCCCAGCGCTTCGCCGGTTGGACCGATGGCCATATCGCCGAGTTCGTCGCGCGCGAACAAGGCCGGCCGCTGCCGGCCGATTTCCCGCAGACCGTGGCGGCCCGCGCCCTGGCGTTGTTTGCCGATGACCTGCAAGCCATGCCCGGCCTGGCGGCGTTTCTGGCCGACTGGCCCGGGGCCTGTTGCGTTGCCTCCAACGCCGCCGTCGATCGCTTGGCAAAGGCCTTGGAGCTTGTCAAGCTGGACAGGTTTTTTCCCCGACGCCGGCAGTTCAGCGCCGCGCTGGTGGCCCGGCCCAAGCCGGCCGCCGATCTTCATCTTTTCGTCTGCCACAGTCTGGCGGTCACGCCCGCCCGCGCCCTGGTGATCGAGGACTCGGTGACCGGCGTGCAGGGCGCGGTGGCCGCCGGCGTGCCGGTGGTGGGCTATCTGGGGGCCAGCCATCTGCCCGACGATCAGGAAGACAAGCTGCGCGCGGCGGGCGCCTTGGCGCTGTTCGACGACTATCGCGACCTGCCCGCCCTGCTGGCGGCGCTATGACGCGGCGCGGCGAATGGTTTGGCGCGCGATAACTTACCCCAGCGAAAAGCCGCTTTGGTAGACCGCGGCCCGGTCCGGGCCATGATGGACGGTGAGCGACAGCTGATCAGCAGACAGACGGAACCAAGCGCTGGCCAGGGTATAGCTTTCGTTGCTGGTCTGCTCGGCCCGGCAGAGGATCGGCAGCGCGGCATTGTCCCTGTCGAACAGGATGGGCAGCGGGTCGCCGTCGGCGGCCTGTGCCGCGGCCAATAAGCTGTCGGCGCGCTGTTGGCGGCTGTCGGACGAGGCGGTGACGTCCTGCGGCAGGGCGCTGAACGCCGAGTTCAGCAGGTGATTGGCATGGGCGCTCCGCCGGGTGACTTCGCGGGCCAGACAGCCGCTGGCCGGGGCCTCGACGGAAAACAGCCGCTGGCTGCGGGCCTCCCCGAGGTTGTGGTGAAAGCCCGAGGCCCGATCGGTGCGGCGGGTTAGGGCCAGCGCCTGCGCCAGGTTCTCGCAGGCCAGGATGGCGCGGGTGATGATGTGGCGCGGGATGCCGACGGTGAGGTCGTGGGGGCGAATGTTGTTGATGGTCTGCACCAGCCCCCGGTCGTTCATGCCAAAGGCGTGCCCGGCCAGCATGCCGGGGTAGCAAAAGGCGTGGAAGGCCGGGCCCTGATCCGGTCGGGCCTCAAGCATGAAGCCCTTGCCCTGGAAGGCGGGCGCGCCGTCCTCGTTATGACCGATGGTTGCTGGATGCTGGTCGTCGCGCGGCAGCAACAGGGTGGTGCAGCCGTCATCGTCGGAGCGCGCCAGATCGCGAAGGTCGCCGCGACAGTTCCACAGGAAGACCTTTTCGAAGGGCTGCCCGGCCCCCTCGGCAATGCCCCGGATTTCTTCGACGATCTCGGGGAATGCCTGGGTTGCCGCCGTCAGGATCTGCGTCAGCCGGGCGCTGCCAAGCCATTGGCTGAGGCTTTGGAATTGGGCGGTGTTGAAGGCATCTTCGGCCAGGGCGGTTTTGCCGGCTTCGCCCAGGGCGCGACCCAACTCACGGGGGGCGCCGGCGGCTTCGACAATCTTCATGCGGTTTAATCCAACGGGTTGAGGACGTGTGGCTCTGCGCGCATCGCCACCGTCTGTTGGCGGGTGCTTGGCGGCGGTGTTGACGCGCCAAGCGGTGCTTTCTTCGCCGCTCGCACGTTCGCTCGGCGGGCGCGCCGGGACGAAACGGCTGCCGGCGTCCGGATCTATCCCGGCATCCAGTCGGCGGCGGCCATTTCGAAGCCTTCAAACACGAAAGCGGGAGAAACGGTGCAGCCCACCAAGGTCCAGGGCCCCAGGCTTTCCGCCGATTGCCACGCGTCGGCGGGAACGATGACCTGGGGCCGTTGACCGGCGGCAATGTCACTGCCCAACTGGTGACTTTCCACATTCAGGCCGTCGCCGGACAGCGACAGGGCCAGCGGCGCGCCGCCGTACCAATGCCAAATTTCCACCGCATCGACCCGGTGCCAGTGACTGCGCTCGCCTTCGGGCAACAGATAGTAGATGGCCGTGGAAAGACCCCGCCCGCCGCCGGGGGCGAGATGCCGGTAGGTCTCGCGAAAATAGCCCCCTTCGGGGTGGGGGTGCAGACCCAACCTGTCGATAATTTGACGCGCGTCCAGCATCCACCCTCTCCCGCTGTTTGATGTCACCCTTGCCGCAGCCTCGCAACGCCGCCGATGAAAAGCAAGCATCGGCGGCAGGTCGCCGCCGCGCCAAGCGCTGTTTTCTCAGTCGATCCGACTCCGATCTCCCTCTTCTAGAGATGGGGCAGGGTTTGCTTGAAGGACGGCCGATCGGACAGCCGGTCATGCCAGGCTTCCAGCGACGGGCGATTGGCCCGCCAGTCGATGGCTTCGCTGAGGCGGAAGTCGAGATAGTCGAGGGCGCAGACCAGTGTGATGCTGCCCAGGTTCAAGGCGGCGTCGAAATCCGCGACCTGACTTTCCAGATAATCCAGCGCCTTGTTTATCTTGTTGGTCAGGCGGGCGCTGTTCTGGGGATAGCTGTACTGCGCGGGCCGCCGCACGACCTCGTAAACCTGGCCGACCGCCGCATCGAGAATGCCGTCGGCCAGGCCGTGGAGCTGCTGCACCTTCCAGCGCTCCGGGCCGTTGGCGGGCAGGAACTTCGGACCGTCATGCAGGCTGTCCAGGTACTCACAGGCGGAGTAGGAATTGACGAAGGCGCCGTCCTGTTCGGTTATCAGCGCCGGAACCTTGCCCAGCGGATTGTGCTGCTCGATATCACTGAGATCGTCACCGAAAGGATCGGCCGGAAGCACGTCGATACGCGACAGCAGGCCAGTTTCCTGGGCCATAATCAAAACTTTTCGCACGAAGGGACTGGCGGAGGAATAGCGCAACTTCATCAGGCGTGATCCTGTTGTCTGGGGTGTGGATGGCGCTGTGCTGGACCTGGCGGCGTCACCAGGCCACATCACCAGGCCACATCACCGGGCGGGAAGGTTAAAAGACATCTTTCCGGTGGCGTGTTTCGGCGAAAACCGCGATCGGATTTCCGCCGGCCATGCCCAGGTTGCCGGCCAGCTCCGGCTTGTCGGCGCGCAAAAAGGGGTTGGTGCGTTTTTCCATGCCCAACAGCGAGGGAACGGTGGGGCGGCCTTGGGCGCGGGCGGCATCGATTTCGCCGCTGCGCGCCAGCAGGTCCGGGTTGGTCGGGTCGATGCTCAAGGCGAAGCGGGCGTTGGCCTGGGTGTACTCGTGGGCGCAGTAAACCCGGGTGCGGTCGGGCAGGGCGCGCAGTTTTTCCAGCGAGGACCAAAACTGGCTCGGGGTGCCTTCAAACATCCGTCCACAGCCCAGGGCGAACAGCGTATCGCCACAAAACAGCGCATCGCTGTCGGCGAACCAGTAGGCGATATGCCCGCTGGTGTGGCCGGGCACCTCAAAGACCTGGGCTTCGGCGTTGCCCAGCTTGACCCGGTCGCCTTCGTCCACCGCCGTGGCGATGTTGGGAATGCGGTGACGATCCGCCTGGGCGGCGACGATCCGACAGCCGGTTGCGGCCTGAATTTCAGCATTCCCGCCGATGTGATCGCCGTGATGGTGGGTGTTGAGAATATGGGTGATGGCCCAGCCCAGCCGGTTGGCCTCGGTCAGCACCGGCGCGGCCAGCGCCGGGTCGACCACTGCGGTGTCGCCGGTTTCCGGGCAGTGGGCCAGATAGACGTAGTTATCGCTGAGCACCGGAATTTGATGAATTTGCAGCTTCGACATGCGGGACAACCTGAAAAGTCGTTGGTCATAGGGGCGCGGACCCTGCGCTTGCCGGCAGCCTAGCAGGCCGGCGGGTTCTCTCCAAGTTGCCTTGCCCGCACAGGCGCTGTTCCCTTCTTCCGCCGGAACGACACCTCTGGAGTAGCGGTTGACATCGACGTTCGGGGCCTGGGCGCAGAAAGCGATTCAGCTTCGGCGCGTGTTGGGTTAAACTCCGGCGCATGTGGAATGACGTCGTAGACCTTCGCGAATTTTATGAAAGCCGCACCGGTCAGGTCGCCCGGCATATGATTAGCCAGCGGCTGCGCAATTTTTGGCCCGATGTCTCCGGCGAGGTGGTGCTGGGGCTGGGCTTTGCCACGCCCTATTTGCGCCAGTTTACCAGCAAGGCCGAGCGGGTGATTTCGCTGATGCCGGCGGCGCAAGGGGTGGTTCATTGGCCGCCCGAGGGGCCCAATGCGGTCGGCTTGGTGGATGAAACCGAATTGCCGCTGCCAGACTACTCGGTCGACCGGGTGCTGCTGGTGCACTGCGTGGAAAACGGCGATTACCTGCGTGATATGATGCAGGAGGTCTGGCGGGTGATGAAGGGCGAGGCCCGTTTGCTGGTGGTGGTGCCCAACCGTCGGGGGCTCTGGGCGCGCCTGGAACGGACCCCCTTTGGCTGTGGCTATCCTTTCTCGCCGGCGCAGATATCCCGGCTGCTGCGCGACAACAATTTCACCCCCTTGCGCACCGGCCGGGCGCTCTATCTGCCGCCGACCAAGTCTTCCTGGCTGCTGCGTTCGGCTGCGGCCTGGGAACGGATCGGCCGCCGTTGGGTGCCGCACTTTGCCGGCGTCAACGTGATCGAGGCCAGCAAACAGGTCTATGCCGGCACGGCTGTCCGGGCGGAGCCGCACCGTCATCGCGGTGCGGTGGTGCGCTTTCCCCGACCTCAGCCGGCGCTGGGGTCGGTGCTGCGCCAGACATGGCAGACCAAGCCGCTGCCGGTCAACAAGGCCGTCCGGCAGGACTGACGCCGGCCCCGTCGGATCGGCCGGGTTATTTTTTTCGCAGCAGGAAGATGCCGTCGCGGCCGAAGAGGTTGGCGCGGGACAGGTTGGTGATTTCCCGCGCCTGGCGGTTGGCGCTTATCGACATGGCCTTGTCCACCGTAATGCCGCATTCCCGGGTCAGTCCGATGAAGTCCCGAATGGTGCAGAAATGAATGTTCTCGGTCTCGTACCAGCAAACCGGCAGGGATTTGGTCATCGGCATGCGGCCCTGATAGGCCAGCGACCAACGCACCTTCCAATAGCCGAAATTGGGAAAGGACACGATCGCCCGCCGGCCGATGCGCACCAGCTGGTTGAGCACCTCCTTGGGCCGCCGGGTGGCCTGCAGGGTTTTTGACAGCACCACGTAGTCGAAAGCCTGATCGGGATAGTCGATCAGATTCTCGTCGGCGTCGCCCTGGATGACCGAAAGGCCGTGGCTGACCGAGGCGTTGACGCCCTTCTGGCTGAGTTCCATGCCGCGGCCGACGACCTGTTTGTTGTGCACCAAATAGTCCAGCAGCGCGCCGTCTTCACAGCCGACATCCAGCACCCGGCTGCCGGGATCGATCATATCGGCGATCAATTGAAGGTCGGCGCGGATCGACGAAATGGTGCGGTCTTTTGTCACGTGATGCGGTCCTTGGCGGGATCTTGAACGCGTTTGCTCACCGGGGCGAGATCGTCAATCGGCAGGCCGCATTGTTCGGCGCAGCCGTTGAGAAAGCCGTGCAAGGTGGCGTGAAACTCGGGCACGTTCAACAGGAAGGAATCGTGTCCGCCGTCACTTTCGATCTCGACGAAGGAAACATCGGCGGCGACCGCGTTGAGCGCGTGCACCAGCCGTTTGGATTCCCGGGTCGGGAAAAGCCAGTCGGAAGAAAAGGACACCATGCAGAAGCGCACCGGCGTGTCGCGGAAGACCTCGGCCAGCTTGCCGTCTTTCTGATCGGCGGCCAGATCGAAATAGTCCATCGCCCGGGTGATGTAGAGATAGGAATTGGCGTCGAAGCGGCTGACAAAGGCCGAGCCTTGATAGCGGAGGTAGCTTTCCACCTGAAAGTCGGCGTCGAAACCGTAGGTAAGGGTCTTGCGGTCCTGCAGCCGCCGCCCGAACTTGCGCTGCAAGGCGGGCTCGGACAGATAGGTGACATGGGCGGTCATCCGCGCCACGGCCAGGCCGCGACGCGGGCTTTTGCCGGCCTCCAGATATCGACCGCCGCACCAGTCCGGGTCGGCCAGAATGGCCTGCCGCCCGATTTCGTGAAAGGCGATGTTCTGCGCGGTGTGGTGGCCGGCGGTTGCGATCGGCACCGCGGCGTAGAGTTTGTCGGGATAGTTGGCGGCCCAGGCCAGCACCTGCATGCCGCCCATGGAGCCGCCGATCACCGCGAACAGCTTGTCGATGTCCAGGTGGTCGATGAGCATTTTCTGCGCCCGAACCATGTCGTTGATGGTCACCACCGGAAAATCCACCCCCCAGGGCTCGCCGGTATCCGGATTGATTTCCTTGGGCCCGGTGGAGCCCATGCAGCCGCCGATAATGTTGGAGCAGATGATGTGATAGCGGTTGGTGTCGAGGGGACGGCCCGGACCGACCATAATTTCCCACCAGCCGGCGCGGCCGGTCAGCGGGTGTTCCTCGGCCACATACTGGTCGCCGGTGAGGGCATGGCAGACCAAGATGGCGTTGCTTTTGTCGGCGTTCAGTTCCCCATAGCAGCGGTAGGCGACGGTGACGCCCTTGAGGACGGCCCCACTGTCGAGCTGCAGCTCCTGGTCCGCCTGGAAGGTGACGGCGCTGTGGACAACCGCTGGCGGGTCGGCCGTTACGGCGGACGGACTGGCGGTCACCGGCGGAATGGCGGGGGGAGGTGGCGAGTCCGGCGTGGACATGGTGCGATGTGTTTTCCAGGTATCTGAGATAGGGATGGGTCGGTGGGTCCGATGTCGTCGCGGGGTTGGGAGGCAACCGGCCAACGCGCCCCAATAAGGGCTTTGGCGTGCCGTCTGTCAATGTTCCGCGCAGCCCCCGCGGTACCGAAACAGCAAACCGGCACCCGAACGGCGGCGGTGACGCGCGAAGACCGGGCGTCGGTTCAGGCCCATCCTGTTGACAAAAGCTTGCGAGGAAAAAGTTCTTTCCTTTTGATTTTGATCTTTTCTGCGACTATCACTACCTGCCCTATCTCCGACAAAGAAATACTAAAAAGCCATGGCTGCAAAAGTGCCCCTCGACAAGCTGCGCCAAGAGATCGACGCGATCGACCGCTCGCTGCATGAGCTGTTGGTCCGTCGCACGGAAATTTCGCGCAAGGTTGGCCAAGCCAAGGGCTCTGCCAAGGCGACCATGCGTCCGGGCCGCGAGGCGGTGGTTTTGCGTCAGCTGCTGAAGTTGCCCAATGGGCCGCTGTCGAAAGCCGTGATGGTGCGGATCTGGCGGGAAATCTTTGCCGCGTCGCTGGCCCAGCAGGGGCCCTTTCAGGTCACGGTCGAGGCCCAGCCGGGCAATGACAGTCTGATGGCGCTGGCCCGCGATCACTTTGGGGTCGAAACGCCAATCATCGAAGAAAGCTCGGCCGTGCGGGTCATCAACGCGGTGGAACAGGGCGAGGCCTCGGTTGGCCTGCTGTCCAGTCTGGACACGGATTCGAAAGACCCCTGGTGGCGTCACCTGGCTCGGCGAAACAAGAATGTTCCCCGGGTGCTGGCGCGCCTGCCCTTTGCCAAGCCGGCCGCCAGCCTCAACGCCACCAGCCGGGTCGATGGGATGATTATCGGCCTGGCCAAGCCGGAAGAAAGCGGCCGGGATCGCAGCCTGTTGGTGCTGGAGCTGTCGGCCCAGGTCAGCCGGAGCGCGATCAAGACCAAGCTGGAAAGCGCGGGATTCGTGGCCGGTGAAACGGCGGTTTGGTATGACGACCCGGACCGCTGGCTGCACGCTTTCGAAGTCGAGGGCTTCGTGACCCGCGAAGATGACCGGCTGCGCGATCTGGCAAACAACCTGGGCGAGATCTATAACGACTTTTCGGTGATCGGCGCCTATGCCGAGCCACTGACCGAAGAAGAATTGGCGCTCGACCACTAGGTTGACGCCCCGGTCGGAACGCCGCCCAACTTTCTGCCGGGCGGGGCCGGCCCGCCAGGAAAAACCCCCGAGCGAACTTCCCGAACAAGACCCAGTTAGAAAACCCCGGTAAGGAAAAAGGAGATACGGTGATGGCTTTGACCCCGCGCCCCGGCATCATGGATATCGCAGCCTACGTTGGCGGAGACTCTAAGGTCGAGGGTGTTGAGCGTGTCTATCGCTTGGCTTCCAACGAGAACCCGCTGGGCTGCAGTGCCAAGGCGGCGGAAGCCTATCATGCGATGGCCGGGGAGCTGCATCGTTATCCGGACGGCGGGGCAAGCGGGCTCCGCCGGGCGCTGGCGGCGCAGTACGAACTCGACGCCGACCGCATCGTCTGCGGCGCCGGGTCCGATGAGCTGATCAGCTTGCTGGTGCGTAGCTATGCCGGGCCGGGCGATGAGGTGCTGTACAGCCAACACGGTTTCCTGATGTACGCCATTTCGGCGCGCACGGTGGGCGCCACGCCGGTGGCGGCTCCGGAAAGCAACCTTACCGCCGACGTGGAGGCGCTGCTGGCGGCGGTCACCGCGCGAACGCGGATCTGCTTTATCGCCAACCCCAACAACCCGACCGGAAGCTATCTCTCCGCCGCCGACCTGCGGCGACTGCGCGACGGCCTGCGCGATGATATTCTGTTGGTGATCGACGCGGCCTATGCCGAGTATGTGGAAGCCGACGACTATGGCGACGGCCAGGCCTTGGTGGAAACCCATGACAATGTGGTCATGACCCGGACCTTTTCAAAGATCTACGGGCTGGGGTCGGTGCGTCTGGGCTGGGCCTACTGTTCGGCCCAGGTCGCCGACGTGCTGAACCGGGTGCGGGGGCCGTTCAATGTTTCCACCCCCGCCCAGGCGGCGGGTGTGGCGGCGGTCCAGGATCAGGCCTTCGTTGCGGCGTCGCTTCGCCACAACAGCCGGATGATGACCTGGTTCACCGCGCAGTGCGCCCGGTTCAATCTGCGGGTGGAGCCGTCGGTGGGCAACTTCGTTATTGTTCGTTTTCCGGATGCGCAGAAGGCGCTGGCGCACTTCAAGAGTCGCGGCGTGCTGGTGCGCGCCGTGGCCGGCTACGGCTTGCCGGACTATCTGAGGGTGACCTTGGGTACGGAAGAAGAGATGCAAGCGGTGGTTGGCGCACTGGAAGATTTGGAACAATGACTGAAACACAACTGTTTGGCCGCATGACCTTGATCGGTGTGGGGCTGTTGGGCTCGTCTTTGGCGCGGGCGTGCAAGGAGCGGGGGTTGGTCGGCGAGATCATCGGCACGGCCCGTAGCCAGGCCACCCTGGACAAGACCTTGGCGTTGGGAATCTGCGATCGGGTTTTTCTCGATCCGGCCGAGGCGGTAAAGGACGCCGACCTGGTGGTGATCTGCGCGCCGGTGGGGGCCTATGCCGAAATCGGCGCCGCCATCGCGCCGGCGCTGCGGCCCGGGATGATTGTGACCGACGTGGGGTCGGTCAAGCAGGCGGTGCTGCGAGATTTGGGCGCGCTGATCCCCGAGGGGGTGCATCTGGTGCCTGGCCATCCGGTCGCCGGGACCGAGCACAGCGGGCCAGAAGCAGGCTTTGCCGAGCTGTTTGAGAACCGCCACTGCATTCTCACCCCCTCGCCGGGCGAAGATGACGCGGCCATCGCCCAGGTGCAGGCGCTTTGGGAGGCCTGTGGCTCTCGCGTGGAGATCATGGAGGCCACGCACCACGACAGGGTTTTGGGCATCACCTCCCATCTGCCGCACATCATCGCGTACACCATTGTTGGCACCGCCGCCGACCTGGAGGAAAGCGAGCGGGCCGAGGTGATCCGCTTTTCCGCCGGCGGCTTCCGTGATTTTACCCGGATCGCGGGCTCGGATCCGGTGATGTGGCGCGACATCTTCCTCAACAATCGCGAAGCGGTGCTGGAAATTCTGCAGCGCTTCAACGAGGACCTGACGGCGCTACAGCGCGCCATCCGTTGGGGCGAGGGCGAAACCCTGGAGAAGCTCTTTACCCGCACCCGCGCCATCCGCCGGGGGATTATTGAAGAGGGCCAGGCCGGTACCTTCGACGCTCGCGAGCCGCGCGCCGCGGCGGCAAAAACCCAAGGTCCGGATGATCGGGGCTCCGAATAATTGGCGCAACTGCGGGCGACGCCGGTGAGCCGCCGGTAATTTTCCGCCTGTTATCAGTCGATTAGAGGATGATCGGCAACAGCGGCCCGTGCTTCAAAGGGTTTGTTCCCAGGAGGCCTTTGACCTGGCGGGCGGTGTCGCTAGAGTCGGATCGGTTCAAACGGGATCGCTTGGTGATCGCGTTTGGATCGGTAATCCGCCTCTGATCAACCTATTAGCGGGCGTTTGACGACAGAAACGAAGCGCGGCGCGCTGCTTTCTTGGTTGATCACACGCTCGACTGCTGGCCTGGGCATGGCAACAAAAACACCGCAAGATCCCACCACCCGAGATCTGTCAGACCTGGATGAGGCAATTGTTTTGCGCGCGCGGCCGAAACTGCGCCCAGGGAAAGACTACTGGGTGTTCGGCTACGGCTCCTTGATGTGGAACCCGGGATTTGCCCACGTCGAGGTGCGCCAGGCGTTGCTCTACGGTTACCATCGGCGCTTTTGCGTCTATTCCCACCGCTATCGCGGCACGCGGGAAAAGCCCGGTCTGGTGCTGGGGCTGGATCGCGGCGGCTGCTGCCACGGCATGGTTTACCGGGTGCCGGCGGGCGAGGCCGAAGCGGCCCTGGATTATCTCTGGGAACGGGAGATGATTACCGGGGTTTATCACCCGCTTTGGAAGGTGTGCAAAACCCAGCAGGGCGAGGTTGAGGCGCTGGCCTTCGTGGTGGAGCCGACCCACCTGCAATATACCGGCCGGATGACCGTCGAACAGACCGCCAAGTTGATTTGCCAGGGCCAGGGCCAGCGGGGCAGCTGTCGCGAGTACCTCAGCAACACCAACCGCCACCTGGAGGCGCTCGGCATACATGATCGGCTGCTGCGGCACCTGCTCCGCCAGGTCGACGCCACGTAAGCCGGGACGCTTTGCGGGGCGGTCGCTTGGGGCTGTCGGGCGTTGGAGCTGCCAATCCCCCGACGATCCTTGGGAAGTTTCGCGGCCTCCGCCCCGCGCCAGCCCCTTGGCGGGTGCTTGGCGACAGAGATGCGATCGAGGCTGGCGATCGCACCCTACCCCCCCAGCAGCTTCATCACGTCGTTGACGTCCACCAGAAGCAAAATGATGATCAGCGCGATCACCGCGCCCAGCGCCTTGCCGTACCAGGGAACCACCACCGGATTGCGCGCGCCGCAGGCCGCGCAGAGGTCGTCGTCGATCCCCAGCTTGGCCTGGCAGGCGCGGCAGAGGCGTTGTTTGCTCATGATCTAGGCTTTCCCTTTCGTGGCGTGGCTGGCGCGGAAGGCGGGTGCTGTGGCGACTTGAATGTTCGGTTCCAACAAACCCCCAGCCGCCGCCCTTTGTCAATTCATCACCGCCCGGTCGCGGCGGGTTGCCTTGGTCCGTCGATCCGCCTGGCGCGCAACGCGCGGGGCCTCAAGCGCATTTCGAGTGCCCGCAACTGGTGCAGAGATCGCAGCCTTCCTGGCGGATCAGCGTCCGGGCGCCGCAGCGTGGACAGGGTTTGGCCAAGGCGGCGGGACGGTTCTCTGCCGCGCTGGCGCTGGGTGTGGCGGCGACCGGCCCGGCCTGCGCGGTGCGGGCTGCTCGACCGCGCTGCGCCGTTGTCGGCTCGGCCGGGGTCAGGAAGCCGATGTCTTGCATGTGACGCTCGATCACCCCCCCGATGGCGGCCAGCAGCGAGGGCACGTACTGGCCCTCCAGCCACGCGCCGCCGCGGGGATCGAAGACCGCTTTCAACTCCTCGACCACGAAGGACACATCGCCGCCGCGCCGGAAGACCGCCGAGATCATCCGGGTCAAGGCCACGGTCCAGGCGTAATGCTCCATATTCTTTGAGTTGATGAAAACCTCGAAGGGCCGCAGTCGGTTGTCCTGTTTGATGTCGTTGACGGTGATGTAAATCGCGTGGTCGCTTTCCGGCCAAGACAGCTTGTAGCTGCGGCCCTGCAGCATTTCCGGCCGGGCGAGGGGTTCGGCCATGTAAACCACGGAGTGATCCGGGCTTTGCCGGGGCTGGCTGTCGGTTGACCGGGCGCCCGCCGTTTCGTCGCCGGTTCCGCTGTCTTGCCTTTCCAGCACCGCGCCGCGCAAGGCGCTGGGGCGATAGGTGGTGCAGCCCTTGCAGCCCAAATCATAGGCGTTGAGATAGATCTGCTCAAAATCGTTGAAGGCGATGCTTTCGGGCAGGTTGATGGTCTTCGATACCGCGGCGTCGATATATTTCTGCGCCGCCGCCTGCATGACCAAATGGGCCTGGGGGGTCAGGCTGTCGGCTTCGATAAAGAACGTCGGCAGGTCGGCGGCGGCGCCAAATTTCTCACGGAACAGCCGATAGGCCGGGTTGATCACCTTGGCGACCTGTCGCGACCCGTCGTTCTGCCGAAACTGGCGCTGGTGTTCAAAAGCAAAGACCGGCTCCAGGCCCGACGAGACGTTGCCGGCCAACAGTGAAATTGTGCCCGTCGGCGCGATTGAGGTCAGCAGGCCGTTGCGCAGGCCCTGCGCGGCGATCGCCTGGCGAAGCGGCGGCGGCAGGGACTGAAGCTGTGGCCGCGCCAGCAGCGCCGGGCCGTCGAACAGCGGAAAAGCGCCCTTTTCCTTGGCCAGATCGCAAGAGGCTTGATAGGCGGCGTCGCGCAACGTGCGCAGCCACAGCTCGACAGCGCGCACCGCTTCCTGCGATCCATAGGTCAGGCCACAGTAAATCAGCGCGTCGGCCAGGCCGGTGATGCCCAGCCCGATGCGCCGCTTGGCCAGCGCCTCCTGGCGCTGTGCTTGCAAGGGAAAGCGCGAGACATCAATGGCGTTGTCCAGCATCCGCACGGCAAGCGTCGTCAGGCGGATCAATTCCGACAGATCGAGCGCGGCCGCCGGCGCAAAGGGCTGGCGCACCAAGGCCGCCAGGTTGATCGACCCCAACAGGCAGGCGCCATAGGGAGGCAGCGGCTGCTCGCCGCAGGGGTTGGTGGCGGCGATGGTTTCGCAGTACCCGAGATTGTTTTCGGCATTGACCCGGTCGATGAAAATCACGCCGGGTTCGGCGCTGCTGTAGGTGGCTTCCATGATCTTGCGCCAGAGGGCGCGCGCGGGAAGGCTGCGGTAGGGTCGGCCGGCAAACTGCAGCGTCCAGGAGTCGTTTTGGCGAACCGCCTGCATGAAGGTGTCGCTGACCAGCACCGACAGATTGAAGTTGGTCAGCCGCCCGGTCTGCTGTTTGGCGTGGATGAATGTCTCGATATCCGGGTGGTCGCAGCGCAGGGTCGCCATCATCGCGCCGCGCCGCGATCCGGCCGAAAGTATGGTGGCGCACATGGCGTCCCAAACGTCCATGAAGCTGACCGGACCGGAGGCGTCGGACCCCAGTCTTAAAACCGGCGCGCCTTTCGGGCGCAGGCTGGAAAAATCATAGCCGATGCCGCCGCCCTGCTGAAGGGTCAGCGCCGCTTCGCGCAGGTGGCTGAAAATGCCGTCCATCGAGTCGGGTATGGCGCCCATGACAAAGCAATTGAACAGCGTGACCTGCCGGTCGCTGCCGGCGCCGGCGAGGATTCGTCCGGCCGGCAGGAAGGCAAAGTCCCGCAGCGCCCCCTCGAAGGCGGCCGCCCAGGCGTCGGGATCGGCCTCGGGCGCGGCCAAGGCCCGCGCGACCCGTCGCCAGCTATCGGAGATGCTGTTGTCCACAGGCTGGGCGTCGCCGGTCTTGAGCTGATATTTGGCCCGCCATATTTGCTCGGAAAGAGGAGACAGCTCGGTCATCGGATTACTCGTTACGCCCGTGGTCTGATTAACTTGCGGCAAGGCAGGTAACGGGCGGACTTGATCGGGTTCTTTTTCTTTCAGCCCTGGGAAGTTAATTGAAAATTCAGGGTTTCTTGCGCCACCATGTCTTGCCCGGCGGTCAGATGTTTTGTCGCCATGCTTTGATGGCGCGCCCGGACGCGGGGCAACCCGCCATCGGCGGCGTCATGGCGGCTTTGCGGGTCCCCCAACCCCGGCAGCGGTTTACGCCGGGTTGGGTGTCGCCGGTTCCCGCCGTGCCATTTTATGGATAGCGCGGTATTTATCCACAGGTTTTTCCACTGGCAAGCCAAGCACGGCTCGGCGCGTCGCTTCGACGCTAGCCGCGCGCCTCGTCGGCCAGCGCGTCGGCCCGTCGGACGTTGGCGTTTTGCGCCAGTTGCTTGCTGTGGGTCTCGATCGCGTCCACCAGTTGGGCCATGAAGACCTTGCGCGGCAAGGCCGGCGGGATCGGCGGCAGGATCCGCACCACGATGGTGCCGGGGTACTTGATGAAGGCATGGCGTCGCCAGAAACAGCCGGAGTTGAGCGCCACCGGCACCACCGGCAGGTTGACCGCTTGATAGAGCGCGGCCACGCCGGGGAGATAGGGTTGGGACTGGCCCGGCATGGTCCGGGTGCCTTCGGGGTAAATGATGATGCTGCGGCCCTCCGCCGCCCGCTGCTTGCCGGCCTTGACCATGGCTTTGAGGGCGGAGGCGCCTTTGGTCCGGTCAATGGCAATGTCGCCGAACAGGCGCAGATACCACCCGAACAGCGGAATGGAGAGCAGCTCCTTTTTCAGCACGAAGACCGGGCAGGGCACAATCAGCGGAAAGACCGCTGTCTCCCAGGTTGACTGGTGTTTGCTGGCAAAAAGGTAGGGTTCGGGCGGCAAATTCTCCAGCCCCTCAACGCGGTATTTTATCCCCACCAGCAGGCGCAGGCCGATCAACAGGCCCCAGGGCCAAAGTCGGCCGCAGATATAGCACACCCGCCAGCCCAGCAGCATGGTCGGCAGCACGATCACGAGAGAGAACGCGGTCCAAAAATAAAAGAAAAGATTGAACAGCGCGGAGCGCAGGATCAGCACGTTAGGGTCACTCCTGAGTCGAGGGAAAGGCTGTAAACAGCTCGGTGAGGAAATACTTGCCTTGAGCCAGCAGGTATTTCAAGAACTCCGAGGCCAGCAAACCCGTGCTGCCCGGCCAGAGCCACCAATCGTCGCCATGAAAGGCTTCCGGGAAGACCGGGTGGGGAATGATCGTTATCTCTGGCAGGGCGCGGCGAAATTCAATCAAACTGCGGGGCATATGGTAGACGGCGGTCACCAGGCGTAGCGAGGTAAAACCCTCTTCCTTGACCCAGCGGGCGGTTTCTTCGGCGTTGCCATGGGTGTTGTCGGCCTCATAGCCCAGAACGATACAGCAGCGCAGTTCGTTGGGGTCCTGCTCGGCAAGGCGCAGCAGTTCGCCCACCTCCACGCCGCGATAGACGCCGGAGATCAGCGCCTTGTCGGCCAGGCCGCGATCGAGCAGCGCCAGACCCCGCGACAGCCGATCGCTGCCCCCGGTCAAGACCACCAGCGCCTCAATGCGCGCCCAGGGCTTGGCTTCCGGCTCGGGCAGTTGCTGGGCGAACCAGGCCAACCCGGCCAGGAAAAGCCCGACCAACAGCGAGGCCAGCAGGAACAGACGGCCAAGCCAGCCGTCGAAGGTGGAAAACCGGCGGGTGTGGCGTTGAAAGCCGCTTTTCATCGCGGCGCCTCCCCCTGGCGAAGGAAGCCGGCTATGGGCTGACAAGGACAGAGCATGATGGACAGAACCTTCAGGGCAGGCGCGCGAGCAGACGCAGGACCGTGGTGCGGGCGGTGAGCATGGCCACCAGGGCGACCACCAGCGGCACCAGCACGAGGATAATCCCGTCCATCACATTCAAGCTTAGGTCGGGCAGCAATGCCGTGGCGTTGCGCGCCAGAAGATAGGTCAGGAAGTAAACCGAGGCCAAGGCGGCGACCAGGCCAAGGATCCCGCCCTTCAGGCCGGTGCGCAGAGCATGATTTTGGAATTGGCTGGCGATATAACGATCCTTGGCGCCCATCAGATGGAGCAGTGAGATCACCTGTTTGTGAATCGACAGACCGGTGCGGGTAACAAAGACAATGGTGATCACGGCGGCAAAACCACTGAACAGCACCACGGTAAAGGCCGCCAATTCAATCGACCGGGCCAGGTCGATCAGGCCGCCGAGCCAGCGCTGATGATCGTCGACAATGGCCCCGGGCACCGCCGCCTCCAGGCGTTCGGCCAGACCGGGCGGCAACAGCAGGGACCGGCTGTCCAGGCTGACGGCGATGAGATTGGGCAGCGGCAATTCGGCGGATTCGGCCATCTCGCCAAGCCAAGGCCGCAGCAGATCGGCGATTTGGCTCTGGCTCAGCACATCGATGAAGGTGACCTTGGGGGTATCTTTCAACACCTGGATCGCCGCCTGAACCCGCTGCTGCTGGTTTGCGGCATCACCGGTTGAATCGGCGGGAATTTGCACCGTCAGACGCCCGGCGAGCGCCGAGTCCCAGCGCTGGGAGATCTTCTGCATCGACAGGGCCGCCACCAAGGCCAGCACGGTGAGATAGACCATGAAGGCGATCAGCCAGGGCAGGTATTTGGCCGACGCGTCTTTGCTGAGCGGTAAGTCGCGATGCCGGGTCAGAGTTTTCACCGCCGCTGTTCTCCTGTCAAAGCCGGACCGGTCTGAAGCAAGCAAGGTCCGTGCGTCCCGGCCTGTTGGTCTCGTTCATGGCTGCGCGCCGATCATCACAGGCCCAGGCGATCTTTTCTGGGCGTCGCGCGGTCGGCGGCTTCCATCAAAACCGCCCCGCCCTTCAAGCGCAACCGCGGATGGGGAAAAGTCTGGGTCAAGGGCTCGTTATGGGTGGCGATCAACACGGTGGTGCCGTTGCGGTGAAGCTCCTGAAAGAGATAGAGCAGCCGCTCGGCAATGCGGTCGTCGACGTTGCCGGTGGGCTCGTCGGCCAACAGCAGGCTGGGGCGTCCGATGACCGCGCGGGCAATGGCCACCCGTTGTTGCTGACCGCCGGAGAGCGTCGCCGGGCTGGCCTCCAGACAGTCACTCAGCCCGACCCAATCGAGCAGTTCGATCACCATGGATTTGATCTTGCCCTCGGCGGTGCCGAGAATGCGCAAGGGAAGGGCGACGTTTTCAAAGGTGGAAAGGTGGTCGATCAGCCGGAAGTCCTGGAAGACCACGCCAATGCGTCGGCGCATCAGCGCCCGGTCTTCGCGCGAGATTTCCGCCACATCCCGACCGAACAGGCTCAAACGGCCCTGGCTCGGCCGCTGACCAAGGTAAAGCAGTTTGAGCAGCGAAGATTTACCCGCGCCGCTGGAGCCGAGGAGAAACTGGAAGGACCCCGGTTCCAAATGGAACGAGAGCCGGCGAAGAATCTCCGGGCCGTTCCCATACTGAAGACTGACATTTTCAAAGCGAACCAATGGCCTGGCGTCCTTCCTGAAGACGACTCGATGGACCGTCAGGCCGAACTTGCCATGCCGACGCACGCAGGTAAAGCAGTGGCAAAGCCCGCGAGCTTTGCTTGCCTTGGACTAAAGCTCGCGGGTATAAGACTTATCGTCCTGTCACCAGAAAAAAGAGCCGCGGTCAGTCCATGGAACTCGCTTGTCCCGTTTGTAGTACCCGTTTCCGGGTGCCGGATTCTGCCATTGGACAGGAGGGCAGAAAAGTTCGCTGCACAAAATGTCAGCACATCTGGCATCAGCCCGCGCCTATCCCCGAGTCGACGCCGCCGTCGTCAGACCCTGACGACAGCCCCGCCGACAGCAATGCGGACCCATCGCAGCAACTCGGCGAAGAAGAAATCGTCGGCTCTCTCGGCTCTTTCATGGCCGGTCCCGAGGTGGATGAGGAGGAGGCCGCTTTCGAGCGTCGCCGCCGCCGCGCCGGCACTCGGCCGGTCGCCAAGTCCAAGCCGAAAGGCAAGGCGGGGCTGGTTTTCGGCTGGCTGCTATTGCTGCTGGTGATTGGCGGCCTGGTTGGCGGCGGCTGGTTTTATAAGAGCCGGGTGGTGGCGCTGCTTCCGGTGACCGCCAAGCTCTATGACCTGGCCGGGATCGCTGTGGAGGTTCCCTACCCGGGCTTCGTGGTCGTTCCGGGGGTTAAAACCACCGCGCAGGAAGTTGACGGCCGGAAAATTTGGCTGATTGACGGTGAAGTGCGCAACGTCGGGGTGCGTCCGCGACCGTCGCCAAAGCTGGTGGCGCGCGTTATGAAGGATGACCAGCCGCTGAAAAGCTGGACGTTTGAAATCGGCGGCGGCGATGTGGAACCGGGCGAGACAGTGCCGTTCGAAACCTCGGTCGAAGAGCTGCCCGGCGCGACCCGTCTTTCGGTCGATTTCATCGATGAACCGGCGATCAACAATTAGTCCATCAACAATTGGTTTAGGCACAGCCAGTCGCGGTTAACGTGTTGAATCTCGGTGCCGGATCGGGCGAGTCACGCGGTAAAACAAGCGCCGCATGAGCAATTGAGCAAGCCGCCGGCCCTTTGTCGGCGGCTTTGTTCTTGATGATTGCCGACGCCCTGGAATAAAGCAAATGATGACCGATCCTGATTGGGCAGCTACTACAATCTGCCCGTCAAAATAGCGGTTTATCTTGTTGTGATTCGTTAAGCGCTTGGCGATGGCCATTGTTTACCATAGATATATTCATCTATAGTGCAGGACAATGCTCCTTGAGTCGAACAGCAGGGCTTGCCGCTGTGGCAACTCATCGATCGGCTGGACTATGCTGGGTTGAGCGGGTCGGTTGCCGAGGCCGGTCAAGTCAGGAAGGGAGGCTGGCGCGATGGTTCGTGTGCTTATTGCTGAAGACGATACCTCCGTTCGCACCTTTGTGGCGCGGGCGTTGGCGCATCGCGGCTATGAGACAACGGAGGTGGAGGACGGCGTTCAGGCCCTGGAGGCTTTGGACGGCCAGGACTATGACCTTCTGCTGACCGATATTTCCATGCCCGGTCTCGATGGCATCGGTCTGGCGTTGAAGGTGACCCGCGACCAGCCGGATCTGCCGATCTTGATGATGACCGGCTATTCCGCCGAGCGGCAACGCGCCCACAATCTTGAGGAGTTGATCAGCGGCGTGCTGGTCAAGCCCTTCACCTTGAAGCAGGTCTGTGATGCGGTCGACGACGCGTTGGGCTTGATCAAGGCCGACTGACGGGCCGCTTGCTTCTTCGCCCGGTCGTGGGTCCCTGCCGCGTCCCGCTGCGTTCTGCTGCGCGGTTTGCCGTTTCGACGGCCTCAGAAGCGGTCTAGCAGGCGATCCAGATAGTCCAGTTCGAGCGCCGGGCGCTGCTGTT
Source organism: uncultured Rhodovibrionaceae bacterium (assembly GCA_963976695.1). Taxonomy (GTDB): domain Bacteria; phylum Pseudomonadota; class Alphaproteobacteria; order Kiloniellales; family DSM-21159; genus CAXBMB01. The sequence goes on along the minus strand of CAXBMB010000027.1, from coordinate 21,423 downwards.
CGCCCCGTCGGCGCTGAAGTTCGTTCAAAATCGCCTTCGCCTTGGGCAGATCGACGTCGGTGGGGACGATCTTCTCATTTTGATTGGGCTGCTGGCCGCCGCCGCGGCCCAGGGGATCATCGCCCTGGCCCGGTTGGTCGCCGCGCGCGCCGCCTTCGTTGCCGCTGCCCTTGCCGATTTGTTGCCGCAACGACTCCAGCATAACGTCCAGGCCCTGTTGCAGTTGATCGACGGCCTCCATCTGGGGATTGAGCGCCATTTCCGGCGATCCCTGGTTGAAGGCGTCGCGGGCGGCCCGCATGGCCTGTTCGGCATTGCTGAGCTGGCGGGGAATCTGACCGGTCAGATTTCCAAAGCGCCGCATGATATCTCCCAGCTCACGCCGCAGTAGCTCCTGCGCGCTGGCGTCGCCGCTGTTGGAACTCTGCCGCCCCTGTTTGCCGTCTCTTCCCTGTTCGCCGTCCTGCGTGGGCTGATTGCCTCGTTGCCGTCCCAGGCCCTTGTCCTGCTGCCGTTGCTGAAAGGTTCGATCCAGCAGCGACTGTTGATCGCGCCGCAGTTGGTCCATGCGCTGCATCAGCGCGCGGGCGTCCTGGGTTTGCTGGCTGGTGGTCCCGCTCTGCGTGCGCGCTTGCAGGTTTTCCAGCATCTGCTGCAGTTGCTCGAGCATCCGGCGCGCTTGATCCCTGGCGCCGATCTGCGCCAGTTGCCGCGCCTGGTCAAGCAGGTCGCGCAGGTCGTCACGATCGAGAATTTCGGCATTTTCCGGCAGGTCGGGGCTCAGGGTCGGGTCGGCGCCGTCCTGGCGACGCTGCTGGCGGGCCTGTTCCACCAATGCCTGCAAGAAGCGGTCCATGGCGGCTTCCACCGCCTGCATGAGGCGATCAATTTCCTCCTGCGGGGCATCGTTGGCCAGCGCGTCGAGCAGTTCCTGTTGCAGGGCGCGCAGGTTCTGCTCGGCCAGGGTGACGCTTCCCTGCTCCAGATGCAGCGCCAGGTACCACAGCAGGTCCTGCGCCTCGCCGACGGCGGTGGCGCGGCGGTCCTGGGCCAGACCTTGGCTGGCCACGCTCAACCCCAGAGCCACCACCAGGTCGTTGCCGTAGCCTTCGGGCTGTTTTCGCAGCTTCTCCAAGGCCAGGCTGACCGGCATTCGCGCGTTGGGGGTGCGCGCCAAGTCGCGCCGCAGCGCGATCAGCGCCCGCGCCAGCGGATGGCTGAAGTTTCGCTGGGGCAAGATGATGGCAAGGCTTTCACTTTGGCCAAACTGGCCCAACTCATCTTCCCCGCGCAGGGTCACGGTGACCGGCAGCCCGGCCCAGCGGTGGGCGCCTAAATCTTGGTAGAGGCGGCTCTCCACCAGCTTGTTGTTGGGCGCCAGCGGCAAAGACAGCGGAAGCTCCAGGCGCGCGTCCGCGCCGTTCTGCCGGCTAACGATCAGTGTGAGTTGGCGAAGGCCATAGTCGTCTTCGGCCCGATAGTGCAGTTGCAGGGCGCCCCGTCCGGTTCGGCCGGGGGGGCTGAGATAGCGGATCACCGGACGGCTGTCGGGGATCAGGTTGATCCGCCAGCTTTGCAAGGGCTGCCCATCCTGGGTGAGTTGCAGTTGCGCGCCCCGGGTTAACGCCATCTCCAGCCGGAACAGCTGGTCGGTTTCCCGCTCGAAAGCTTGCGCCTGTCCGTCAATGTTGAGCTGCGGCAACGCCGCGCCGCCTTGGACCTGCGCCAAGAAGCGGGTGTTCTGGGGAACCGGGATCGGGTCTTCCCGCGCCACGTTCTTGCCCAGGGATCCGAGGTAGCGGGGGGGCAGGCCGGTGTAGGCGGGCGGGGTGATCCAGGCGTCAAAGCCGCGCGGCGCCGAAAGATCGGGCGCCGCAAAGCGCGGCTGCACGGCCTGGGACAATCGGGCGCCGCGCTCGGGCCCGGCCACCACCAGGGCGACCAGCAGCAGCAGCGCCAGCAGCCCGCGCAGCTCCCAGGGGTTTTGCTTCAGCCAGGAGCTTTCCGGCCAGTGATTTTTCAAGTCCGCCAGATCGCCGCGCGTGCGCGTCTGATAGACCTGCCACAGCAGACGGCTGCCGGGGTCGTCGAGCTGTTCCGGCAGCCGGTCGTCCAACAGCGCCAGCGGTCGATGGGGCAGGCCGTTCAACCGTTCGAGACGCCGCCGGGCCGCCGAATGGCTGGGCCAGTCGAATTTTCGCCACAGGCGCAGCAAGGCGGCGGCCAGCCCGAGGACGAATCCCGCCAGCAGGGCGGTGTGCAGCCAGCCGGCAAGCCGTGGGAGCAGATCAAACAGCGCAACGATCAGGAAAGCCGCGATCAGCGCCGCCGGCGGCCACAGCAGCGGCCAGAGCCGTTCCCAGGCCAGGGCCGCCTTGGCCCAAAAGAGGTGGGACTGAAGCGCGCGGGGTGACAGCGGCCGGCGCGCGCCGTCCCGCCGGGGCGGCCGGTTTGCTGTCCCGTTCCGGCGGGAGGGCTTGGCAAAAGGCCAGATCACAGCCCGAAGCGCTCCTCTTGTTGGCCGGGCCACCCCATTAGGGATGGCCTTCCGGTTTCAGGAGCGCCGGTTGTCGCGCGACGGGCGCTCCCCATTTTCCAAGGACCCGTCGCCAGTCGGCGACGGCCTATTCGGCGGCCGCCTCCGACGATAGCCAGTCTGGAAGTAAATCCTTGGCGATCATTTCGTCAAAAGTTGGGCGCGGGCTGATTACCGACCAGCTATCGCCGCGCACCATGACCTCGGGGGCGGTGCGTCTGGAATTATAGGTCGAAGACATGGTTGCGCCATAGGCTCCGGTTGAAAAAACCGTGAGCAGATCGTCGGCCGTCAGCGGCGGCAGCGGGCGCTGCAAGGCGAGGTAGTCGCCGCTTTCGCAGATTGGCCCCACCAGATCGGCCGGTTGGTAGGTCGCATCCTTGGCGGCTTCCGCAACCGGGAGAATGTCGTGCCAGGCTTCGTAAAGGGTCGGGCGGATCAGGTCATTCATCGCCGCGTCGGCGATCACGAAACGACGGCTGGAGCCCTCCTTGACGTAGATGACGCGGGTCAGCAGCAGACCGCAGTCGCCCACCAGGTAGCGTCCGGGCTCGACCACCAGCGGCACGCCCAGATTGCCCAAGGTGCGCTTGACCAAGGCCGCGTAGTCTTCCGGCGTGGGCAGTTCTTGGCCCTGGTAGGCAATGCCCAGGCCGCCGCCCAGGTCCAGGTGTTGCAGCGGATAGCCCTTGGCCCGGAACGCGGTGAACAGCTCGGCGATGCGGCGGTAGGCGGCTTCGAAGGGCGCCAACTCGGTCAATTGCGAGCCGATATGGACGGAAAAACCTTCCAGCTTGATGCCGGGCAGCGACTGGGCCAGATCCATCACCGCCGGGGCCTGGTCAATGTTGATGCCGAATTTGTTGTCGGACTTGCCGGTGGTGATTTTGGCGTGAGTGCGCGCGTCGACATGGGGGTTGATGCGCAGCACCACGGTCGCCGTCTTGTCGCGCGTCACCGCGACGGCGCTCAGCGCCTTCAGCTCCTGCGCCGATTCCACGTTGAACTGCTTGATGTTCTGGTGGAGGGCGAAATCCAGTTCCTCCTTGGTCTTTCCAACGCCGGCAAACACAACCTTGTCCGCCGGGATGCCTGCCGCCAAAGCCCGGCGCAGTTCGCCTTCTGACACCACATCAGCGCCGGCGCCCAGGGCCGCGAAGGTGCGAATCACCGCCTGGTGGGGATTGGCCTTGATGGCGTAGCAGATGGAGATGTCCAGACCGGTGGCGCTCAGGGCCGCGCTGAATCGACGATAGGTTCGCTCCAGACCGGCGCTGGAGTAGACAAAGCAGGGGCTGCCGACCGCCTGGGCCAGGCGCGCCAGGGCAACGGCTTCGACATGCAGCTGACCGTCACGGTATTGATACTCTTCGCCGTGGGACTGGGGAGAGGGAGGGGTCATTCTTTCGGTCCATAGGTCTTGCTGGTCGTGCTCAGCGGATCGTAGCGACCCGGCTGGGGGTTGAGCGTCTCATAGGCCTTCGTCTTGTTTTGCGCCGGGTCATCGCTGGCTTGGTTTTCTTGCGGCGCGGGCAGAACGCTTTCCGGCGCGGGATAGGTCTTGGGATAGCGGTAGCTCGACTCCTGGCCTTCCGGCGGTTTGATCGGGCCAACCTTGCCACAGGCCGATAGCGCGAAGGCGGCCAAAACAACCGCAACCAGGCCTCTGCCGGCCAGATAAGACGAAGATGGTTTTCCGTGGCGCATGGGTGAACTTTCCTCGGGCGAGATCAAAGGCGATGAACGAAGAGTCAATTTATCGCAGAGAATCGACGTAACCCCAATAGGGTGGAACGGCGGGCCGGCAAAGCCGCAGCCGCGTGCGCGGTCAGAGAAAGCGCTGCCGCGCCGTGGCGATGGCTTCGCGCACCCGGGTCGGCGCGGTGCCGCCCTGGGAGGTTCGGCTGGCGATCGAGCGCGCCACGGTCAGCACCTCGAAAATACCCTCGGTGATGCGAGGCTCCACGGCCCGCATGTCTTCCAGGCTCAACCCCGATAGATCCACGCCCTCGCGTTCGGCCTTGGCGACCAGGCTGCCGGTGATGTGATGGGCGTCGCGGAATGGCAGGCCCAGCGTGCGCACCAGCCAGTCGGCCAGATCGGTCGCGGTGATGAAGCCTTCGGCGGTGGCGGCGGCCATCTTCTCCCGCTTGGCGCGGAGGTCGCGCACCATGCCGGTGGTGGCGGCCAGGCAAACAGCCAGGGTGTCGTAGGCGTCGAACAGCGGTTCCTTGTCTTCCTGCATGTCCTTGCAGAAGGCCAAGGGCAATCCCTTCATGACGATCAGCAAGGCGTTGAGCGCGCCAACCACGCGGCCGGTCTTGCCCTTGATCAGCTCCGCCGCATCGGGATTTTTCTTCTGCGGCATGATCGAACTGCCGGTGGTGAAGGCGTCACTCAGCTCGATAAAGTCGAAGCCGGAAACACACCAGATGATGACTTCCTCGGCAAAGCGGGAAAGATGCACGGAGGTGATGGATGCGGCGGCCAGAAATTCGATGACGAAGTCGCGGTCGCTGACCCCGTCCAGGGAATTGGCGGTCGGGCGATCAAACCCCAGGGCCTTGGCGGTCCGTTCCCGGTCGAGGGGAAAGGAGGTGCCGGCCAGCGCGGCCGAGCCCAGCGGGCATTCGTTGAGCCGGCGGCGGCAGTCGGCGAAGCGTCCGCGATCACGGCCGAACATCTCGGTGTAGGCCATCAGGTGGTGGCCGAAGGTTACCGGCTGGGCCGCCTGCAGGTGGGTGTAGCCGGGCATGGCGGTCTCGGCTTCGGTTTCCGCCTGCTCCATGAGGGCGGCCTGCAGGTCCTGCAACTGACCATCCAGCGAATCGATGGCGTCACGCACCCAGAGGCGGAAGTCGGTGGCCACCTGGTCGTTGCGGGATCGCCCGGTGTGCAGGCGCCCGGCGACGTCGCCGATGATTTCCTTCAGCCGCGCTTCCACATTCATGTGGATGTCTTCCAGGGCGCGCGAATATTGGAAGGCGCCGCTCTCGATTTCTTGAAGGATTTGCTCTAGACCGGCTTGGATCGCCGCCCCATCTTCCTTTGAGATGATCTTTTGCGCGCTCAGCATGTCGGCGTGCGCCTGACTGGCGCGGATGTCTTGCCGGTAAAAACGTCGATCAAAGTCGATCGAGGGGTTGATCAGTTCCATGACTTCGGCGGGACCGCCGGAAAAGCGGCCGCCCCACATGGCGTTGGCAGGCTGGATCTCAGGTTTTTTTGCGTCGCTCACGGGCTTTGCTCGATGACTTGTGTTTCAAATAACTTGGATGGGATGATGTAACGGATGGGGACGGGAAAACGAAAGCTTTTTACGTTTTTTCTAGCCGCAGGGCTGCTGTTCGTCTTTGGCACAGTTGGTTTGGGCGGCGCTCGATCCCTTGCGGCGGCGTCTGCGACCGGTGGACCGGGAGGGCAGGCGCAGGCTTCGAAGCCGCCGCCCTTGAACGGGGTCTTGCAGGATAACTTCTTGCTATTTGACCCGCCGCCGCGCGCGCCCACCACGCCGTTCGGGCTGTTCGTCGACGGCCAGCAAAGCACTATCACCCTCGCCGACTTCCAGGGCAAGGTGCTGCTGGTTAATTTTTGGGCCACCTGGTGTGCGCCCTGCGTGCGCGAAATGCCGTCGCTCAATCGCCTGCAGGCCAAGTTCAAGGACCGGGGGCTGGAGGTGCTCACGGTCTCGAACGACCGCCTGGGCATCGCGCAGGTAACACCCTTCTATGCCGAACTGGCGTTGGATAGCCTGGGGTACTACCTCGATCCCCGCGCCGAGCTGGCGCAGGCATTGGGTGTGCGCGGCTTGCCAACCACCTATCTGATCGACGCCCGGGGCCGGGTGATCGGCGGCCTGCTCGGCGCCATGGAGTGGGACAGCCCCGAGGTGGAAACCCTGTTGAATTACTATTTGCAAAAGCGTCCAGAGGCAGCGTGACGCCGCCGTCTCGGTCGGTCACACCCGACTAGCGGGTGGGAACGGGGATCTCGCCGTTGTAGTCATAGAAGCCGCGCCCGGCTTTCCGTCCGATCCAGCCGGCCTCGACGTATTTCACCAGCAGCGGACAGGGCCGATACTTGCTGTCGGCGAGTCCTTCATACAGCACGAACATGATGGCCAGGCAGGTGTCCAGACCGATGAAGTCGGCCAGTTCCAGCGGGCCCATCGGGTGATTGGCGCCCAGCTTCATCGCCGTGTCGATGGCCTCGACCGAGCCCACGCCTTCATAGAGGGTATAAACCGCCTCGTTGATCATCGGCAGCAGGATGCGGTTGACGATAAAGGCCGGAAAATCCTCGGCGGCGACCGAAGTCTTGCCCAGCCGGTCGGTCAGGCCGCGAATTGCCGAAAAGGTCGGCTCGCTGGTGGCGATTCCGCGGATCAGCTCGACCAGCTGCATCAAGGGCACCGGGTTCATGAAGTGCATGCCCATGAAGCGCTCGGGCCGATCCGTGCCCGCCGCCAGCCGGGTTACCGAAATCGACGAGGTGTTGGTGCAGACAATGGTGTCTTTGCGCAGCACCGGGCAGAGCTGGTTGAAAATCTGGCGCTTCAGATCCTCGTTTTCCGTCGCCGCCTCGATCACCACATCGCAGTCGCCAAATAGGGCGATGTCCGTGCTGTTTTCGATGTGGGCCAGGGCGGCCTGCTTGTCGGCCGGTTGGATCAACTGGCGCTTGATCTGACGGTCCATGTTGGCGCCGATTTTGGCCAGCGCCTTGTCGATCTGTTCCTGATTGACGTCCTGGAGTTTTACATCATAACCGGCCAGCGCGCAGACATGGACGATGCCGCTGCCCATCTGGCCGGCGCCGATGATGCCAATGGTCTTGATTTCTTCAGGAATGGACTGCGCGTTGGACTGGTCAGACATGGTCAGCGGTTCTCAAAAGGGTTGGAAGTTGGGAAATTATTTTTATTGAAGCCTGCGGATTGAAGACCGGGCATGGGCGCGGGTCAAGCTTTTATTGCATTGCAATAAAATGCCGCAGGCAAAGATTCCATAGTCAAGGGCGGCTGGCGGGCGCGCCGCGCCGCGAAATGACCATGGTTCTCTAATGTTTGGCCAGTAGGGCATAAGAATAAGGCTTGGAAAGCCCTCGCCTTCCAAGCCTTACTTTACTTTCATCCAGCAATTGCAAAAGGCAATTCCAGTTAATCGTTTCTACCGGCGCGCGGAAGCGGACTTCGCGTCGCCGCCGCCCGAGCCTGTGACCGACTCTGGCGTGACTTGCCCGCCAGGATACCGATAGGAAGCGGCGCTGCGGTTTAAACGGGAGGCCAGTTAAACCGATCCGGCCTTAGTCGAGAGCGGCTTCCAGTTCGGGCACGGCGGTGAAGAGATCCGCCACCAGGCCATAGTCGGCGACCTGGAAGATCGGGGCTTCTTCGTCCTTGTTGATGGCGACGATGACCTTGGAGTCCTTCATGCCGGCCAAGTGCTGAATCGCGCCGGAGATGCCGACCGCGATGTAGAGGTCGGGGGCAACCACCTTGCCGGTCTGACCCACTTGGTAGTCGTTGGGGACATAGCCGGCATCCACCGCGGCGCGGCTGGCGCCGACAGCGGCCCCCAGCTTGTCGGCAATTCGCTCCAGCATGGCGAAGTTTTCGCCGGACTGCATGCCGCGGCCACCGGAGATCACGATCTTGGCGGTGGTCAATTCAGGGCGTTCCGACTTGGTCAGCTCCTGGCCCAGGAAAGCGGACAGCGCCGCGTCGGCGCCAGAGGCAAGCGCTTCGATGGTCGCCGAACCGCCTTCGGCGGCGGCGGGCTCAAAGGCGGTGGTGCGCACGGTGATGACCTTCACCTTGTCGCTGGACTGAACCGTGGCCAGCGCATTGCCGGCGTAGATCGGGCGGACAAAGGTGTCGGCGCTTTCCACGGCGGTGATGTCGGAGATCTGCTGAACGTCGAGCAGCGCCGCGACCCGGGGCAGAATGTTTTTACCGGAGGTGGCGGAGGGCGCCAGAATATGACTGTAGCCCTTGGCCAGCTGAACCACCAGCGGGGCGACATTTTCCGCCAGGCCATGGCCGTAGATCTCGGCGTCGGCGGTAAGCACCTTGGCCACGCCGTCAATCTTTGCGGCGGCCTGGGCGGTCGCGGCGCAGTCGTTGCCGGCGACCAGGACATGGATGTCACCACCAAGGGCCTGCCCAGCGGCGACCGCGTTGTAGGTGCCGGCGTGCAGGGCGCCGTTCTCGTGGTCTGCGAGAATAAGGATGCTCATCAGATCACCTTTGCTTCGTTCTTCAGTTTGTCGACCAGTTCGGCGACGCTTTCGACCTTCACGCCCGCTTTGCGTTCGGCCGGCTCGGTAACCTTCAACACGCTCAGGCGCGGGGTCACATCAACGCCCAGTTCATCGGGGGTCATTTTGTCGATCGGCTTTTTCTTCGCCTTCATGATGTTGGGCAGGGAGGCGTAGCGCGGTTCGTTCAAGCGCAGGTCGGCGGTGACCACGGCGGGCAGCGTCACCTGGATGGTTTCCAGGCCGCCGTCAACTTCGCGGGTGACCTTGAGCGCGCCATCGGTCTTTTCCAGCTTGGAGGCGAAGGTCGCCTGGGACCAGCCGAGCAGCGCGGACAGCATTTGGCCGGTCTGGTTGTAGTCGTTGTCGACGGCCTGCTTGCCGAGCAGCACCACGTCCGGCTGCTCCTTCTCGACCACGCCCTTGAGTAGCTTGGCGATCGCCAGGGGCTCCAAGGTTTCGTCGGTTTCAACCAACACACCCCGATCCGCACCCATGGCCAAGGCCGTGCGGATGGTCTCCTGGCTGGACTGTGCGCCACAGGAAACCACGATAATTTCAGAGGCGATGCCCGCTTCCTTCATGCGAATCGCCTCTTCGACGGCAATTTCACAGAACGGGTTCATTGACATTTTGACGTTCTGGGTTTCAACCCCAGTTCCATCCGACTTCACGCGAACCTTGACGTAAGCGTCAATCACGCGTTTTACGGCGACGAGTACCTTCATGTTTCAGCTCAATCTCTTGCTCGCTGGACAAGGTGCGCATTACTTAGCATGCAAACACCAGTGGGAGGCTTTCGCCCCATGTGTTGCGACCGCACAATAGGTAGATGACGAAAAGCTGTCAATCACTGTGCAACATCTGTTTTTCCGCTTACCAAACATTTGATTTGTTTAAGGTTTATCGGTTCTTCCCCGGAACCCATAAAACATCGTCGCGGCCCTGGTCATTGCTGTGGCGGGCGAGGACGAAGAACAAGTCGGACAAGCGATTGATATAATGAACGGCTTTCGGATTGACGGTCTCGACCGCCGCCAGCGCGGTAAGGCGCCGTTCGGCGCGCCGCGCCAGGGTCCGGGCTAGGTGGAAATGGGCGGCCGCCGCCGAACCGCCGGGCAGAATGAAAGAGGTCAGGGGCTCGAGATCGCTGTTGTAGCGATCGATCTCCTGCTCCAGCCGGGTCACCTGCGCGGCAACGATTCGCAGCGACGGGGGCGCGTCGGGGGCGTCGTCTTTTTCGCTGGGAGGGCAACAGAGATCCGCGCCCAGGTCAAAAAGGTCGTTTTGGATCAGTGACAGCAGGGCGTCGAGTGAAGGGTCGGCGGCGCCGTCCCGTTCCGGCTCGCGGCTGTAGAGCCGCGCCAGACCGACAACCGCGTTGACCTCGTCCACCGTGCCGTAGGCTTCAACACGCAGGTCATGTTTGACGACCCGCTGGCCAGTGCCCAGGGAGGTTTTTCCCTTGTCGCCGCCGCGGGTGTAAATGCGGGTAAGTTTTACCATGGTGATCCATTGTCTAGAGTGTGATCGACTTGGAAAAAAGCAGCGCTTGGCGCGTCCCGTCCGTCATCAATCACCCGCTTGATATGGCGATAACAGGTGGATCCATGGTTTAAATGAAATCGCGCCGTGGTTCCATTCAAGCCGCGCCAAACTGTCATCGCAGGCTATGGAACACCGCAGGTTAACCCTTTGCTATCAGCATGGCGACAACGAAGAGTACCAAAGCGACGGCTTGGACCGCCACGCGCAGCTGCATCAGGCGGTTCCCGTATTTCAGATTGAATTCGCCGCCCCGCGCCATGGAGATAAGGCCGGTAAAGAGCACGCCGAGCGTTAGGACCGCGGCGATGACGACGAGAGTTACGAGAGTACCGTTCATGAAATTACCAAGTTTTTGTCCGCGCGGTTTGAAATTGCATCGTCAATTTCGAAAACAGCCAGACCTTCAGATCAACAGCGCAGAACCGAACGGCGGTTTGGGCAATTCGGTCCAGGGGGGAAAGTCGGCGCCGAGCCGACCGGTTGAAAAGGATAGTAACAGACAGACCTTTTTCACAGAAGGCCGATTGTCGCACGCAGGCTCGGCAGGGCGACAATGGTGAGGTAGCCGGCATAGACCGCGAGGAACAGCGCGCCTTCCCAGCGGCTGAAGCGCCAGCCGCTGATCGCGGTCACGATCAGCAAGACGGTGGTGGCCAGCAACGCCCAGAGATCAAAGGACAGAATGTCGTCGGGCATCTGGATCGGTTTGAACAGCGCGGTGGTGCCCAGGATGCCCAGCAGGTTGAAGATATTTGAGCCGATAACATTGCCCAGCGCCACATCGGCTTGCCGCTTGAAGGCGGCGATCAAGGCGGTGGCCAGCTCCGGCAAGGAGGTGCCGATGGCCACCACCGAGAGGCCGATGACCGTATCGGAGACCCCCAGGTCCCTGGCCAAGACGATTGCATTGTCGACCAGCAGGCTGGCGCCAAACAGCACGCCGATCAGGCCGCCGATCACCACGATCAGGGGCTTCCATATCGGCCCGTCAATCCGGTCTATTACCCCCGCTTCCGCCTCGTGAAGTTCGGCGCCGGCGTCCTTGGTCTTCATGTCCGAATAGTAGGAGAAGACGACAAAGGCGATCACCAGCAGGAACAGCAGCCCGCCTTCCCACCGGGTAATTCGCGCCGAGGTGATGCAGATGACGATGGTCAGGAGGGTCGCGCCCAGCAGCATGGAGCCGTCACGGATGAAGGCTTCGCGCTTGCACAGGATCGGGGTGATCAACGCGGCGGCCCCCAAGACCAGCAGGCCGTTGGAGATGTTGGAGCCGATCACCGTGCCGACCGCCAAGCCCGGCGCGCCGTTGAATACCGCCTTGATGCTGGCCACCAATTCCGGCGCGGAGGTGCCGAAGCCGACCACGGTAAGACCAATGACCAGCGGGGAAACGCCGAGCCGGTGCGCAAGGTCAACCGCCCCGCGCACCAGAAACTCCCCTCCGCCGAGCAGAAGCACGAAGCCGATTAGAATAAGCAGGTAAGTTAACAAGGTAATCAAGAATCCTTGGCGGCCGAAACCGAAGCTGGAAAAAAGCCGAAGCTTAACAGCTTGGCGAACCTGCGTGGAAATCAGGCTGTATGCAAGCTTTTGCAAGCAACTTTTTTGCATGGGCCTATGCAAAACAAATAGCTTATCGCATAGCGGGAAAAATAAAATCTCAATGCCAGCCGGCGAGCGGACGATCGGCGTGCAAAGCAGCGCTTGGCGCTTCGAAACCGTGGTCAAGCGCCCGCCAATAGGGGGGGGCGAAGCTGGGGTCACCGTTCAAACCGGATCACCTGGTCAGTCCACTGGAAGCGATCCGATCCCGGGGGGGGCGCTGGGGGCCGGGCCGTCGATTGCGGCATTTCGTCCCCCGGCGCCGCTTCGCCCCCCCGGTGCCGCTTCGCCCCCCGGCGCCGCTTCGCCCCCCCGGTGCCGCTTCGCCCCCCGGTGCCGCTTCGCCCAGCGACGACGCCGGGAGCCGCACGCCGCCGCTGCCCGGATCGTTCTTTGGCCGGCGCGGTGGATCAACCCCGGCGGTTCGGATTAGCCATTGCGCCCCGGGGTTAGCAGGCCCCGGGCAATGACCTGGGCCTGAATTTCCGCAGCGCCCTCGAAAATATTGAGGATCCGGGCGTCGCAGAGTACGCGCGAGATTTTGTATTCCAGGGCGTAGCCGTTGCCGCCGTGGATCTGCAGGGCATTGTCGGCATTGGACCAGGCGACCCGCGCGGCCAAGAGCTTGGCCATTCCCGCTTCGATATCGCACCGCCGGTCGCTGTCTTTTTCCCGCGCCGAAAACAGCGTGAGTTGACGGGCCAGCATGGTTTCCACCGCCATCCAGGCCAGTTTGCCGCCGACCCGGGGAAAGTTGATCAGTGCCTTGCCGAACTGGCTGCGTTCCTTGGCGTAGGTCAGGCCCAGTTCCAGCGCGCATTGGGCCACGCCAACGGCGCGGGCGGCGGTTTGAATGCGGGCGCTTTCGAAGGTGGCCATCAGTTGCTTGAACCCCTGGCCCTCCACCCCGCCCAGTAGGTTCTCGACCTTGACCTCGAAGCCGTCGAAAGCCAGTTCGTATTCCTTCATGCCACGGTAGCCCAACACCTGGATTTCACCGCCGGTCATGCCCGGCGCCGGGAAGGGGGTTTCCTGGCTGCCGCGCGGTTTTTCCGCCAGGAACATCGACAGGCCCTTGTAGCCCTTTTCCTCGGGATTGGTGCGCACCAGCAGGGTCATCACATCGGTGCGGGCGGCGTGGGTGATCCAGGTTTTGTTGCCGGAGATTCGATAGTGCGCCCCCTCCTTGAGCGCCCGGGTGCGCAGCGCGCCCAGGTCCGACCCGGTATTGGGCTCGGTAAAGACCGCCGTGGGTAGGGTTTCGCCGCTGGCGATTTTCGGCAGCCAGTGGGCCTTCTGCTGTTCGGTTCCGCCGAGCCGAATCAATTCGGCGGCGATTTCCGAGCGGGTGCCGAGGGAGCCCAGGCCGATGTAGCCCCGGCTCAGTTCTTCGGTCACCACGCACATGGCGGTCTTGCCCATGCCGAACCCGCCCCAGTCCTCGGGGATGGTCAGGCCGAACACCCCCAGGTCGGCCAACTGCGCCACCACTTCCATCGGAATGAGGGTGTCGTTCAGGTGCCACTGGTGCGCGGCGTCGCTGTGCTGGTCGGCGATTTTACGGAACTGGTCGGCAATCAGGCCCTCGGTTTCGTCGTAACCGCGGTCGCCGAAGTTGCCGTCCAGGTTGCCGTCATAGATCAGCGTCGCGATGCGTTGGCGCACCGCTGGGTTATTGCCGCGCGCCTGCAGCAGCTTGACCGGAGCGGTGGAAAAAGCCGCCTGCGCCGTATCGTCCAGACCCAGATCCTGGGGGCGTAGCACCTCCACCTGGCTCATGGCGATGCCGCCGACCATCTGCTGCAGGTACTCGCCGAAGGCGCACTGCAGCATCAACTGCTCCAGTTCGTTCAGCCTGCCCGCCTCCTGCAGCTGGGTCGCCCAATGCAGGCTTTCGCGCAGCGCCGCCACATAGGTTGCCAGCCAGGCCAGGCCGTGGGCGGCGGTTTGCTCCTGCTCCACCAGACGCGCCGAGACCTTGCCCTGGGGGGCCACCAAGGCCGCCACGGCGCCGCGGGCGGCCTGCTCGAAAGCCTCGGCGGCCGACAGCGCCGCCCGGCAGGTTGGCAGTAACCCGTCGATCAGGAGGTTGGCGGAAAGGGTGTTCTCGAGCAGGCTGTTGCTGGTCATGGCGGTCCTGGTCTTGGTTGTGGAGCGGGGGTCTTGGTTGTGGAACTGGGGTGTTGGTTTGGTTTGCGGCGGGCGGGGTCACTCCCTTCCCCGGGGGCCGTCAACAGGCTTTGACGGGTGGGGGGAGGAGGAAAAGCGCGACGCCAGCCGCTTGCTTCTGGCGCACCCCAATTCCACCAAAAAATTTCAGCGAATAAAACGAACAAATCGCGGTGTGAAGTCGCTGCTGATCGGCCAGCTGGAGGGGACGTGTCGACGGCGTTGGCGCGCCGCGCGCGCCAACGCCGTCGATCACTTGGCTAGGCTTCGATGGCGTCATCCAGTGTGCGCAGGCCGGGGTGCTTGGACTGCACCAGCACGGCCATGTTGCCGGGCTTGTGCAGGTTGCGAAGCATCTTGGTGTGGGCGCGCGGAATGTCGGCCCAGGAGAAGACTTCGCTCATGCAGGGATCCAAGCGCCGCTCGACCATCAGTTGGTTGGCCTGGGCGGCCTGCTTCAGATTGGCGAAGTGGCTGCCCTGAATGCGCTTCTGGCGCATCCAGACAAAGCGGGCGTCCATGGTCAGGTTGAAGCCGGTGGTGCCGGCGCAGAAAACCACCATGCCGCCGCGTTTCACCACCACGCAGGAAACCGGGAAGGTCTGTTCGCCGGGATGCTCGAACACGAAATCGACGTCGTTGCCCTTGCCGGTGATTTCCCAAATCGCCTTGCCGAAGGCGCGAACCCGGCTCATGTAGCCCTTGAATTCCGAGCCATTGACCGGCGGTAGCTGCCCCCAGCAGTCGAAATCCTTGCGGTTGATCACGCCCTTGGCGCCGAGCCCCAGAACAAAGTCCCGCTTGGTCTCGTCAGAGATCACCCCGATGGGGTTGGCCCCCGCCGTCGAGATCAGCTGAATGGCCATCGAGCCCAGGCCGCCGGACGCGCCCCAGACCAGTACATTGTGGCCCGGCCGCAGGATATGCGGGCGGTGGCCGAAAAGCATGCGATAGGCGGTGGCCAGCGTCAGGGTGTAGCAGGCGCTTTCCTCCCAGGTCAGATGCCGGGGACGGACCATTAACTGGCGGTCCTGGACGCGGCAGAACTGGGCAAAGGAGCCGTCGGGCGTTTCATAGCCCCAGATGCGCTGGCTGGGGGAGAACATCGGGTCGCCGCCGTTGCACTCCTCGTCGTCGCCGTCATCCTGGTTGCAGTGAACGACCACTTCGTCGCCGACTTTCCAGCGCTTGACTTTCGACCCGACGGCGTAGACCACGCCTGCCGCGTCCGAACCGGCGATGTGGTAGTCGGCGCCGTGAACGTCAAACACCGATATGGGATTGCCGAGCCCGGCCCAGACGCCGTTGTAGTTGACCCCGGCGGCCATCACCATCACCAGAACGTCGTGGCTGTCCAGCGTTGGCACATCAACCACTTCCTGCAGCATGGCCTGCTCGGGTTCACCCTCGCGCTCGCGCCGGATGGCCCAGGCATACATGCGCTTGGGCACATGGCCCAGGGGCGGGATTTCGCCGATTTCGTAAAGGTCCTTCTGTACCTGCCCTGGATGCAGGTTGATCACTTCAGCCGACTCGGTCATGGCGCGGCAGCCTCCTCAAAACGGGTTCTCTCACGAACGGGCTTGACGACCTTACCCTCCGTCCTCTTCCCAATGACAGGGATTCCGACGGTTGACGCTGCGTCGCCCGATCGTTGCTGGTGCTTGCCTTCTTGCTGCGCTGCCCCCGAACGGGCCGGGTGCAGGCATTGGGCTTTCCTTGACTCATACAAATCTGTAGTGTCTTTTGCAATGCACAAAAATCATTCTTGCGTAAATGGCGGAGATTTGGAAATAATACATCCGAGAACTGCTTCAGTGAGAAAGAATAACGGTATTTTGGCGAGGTTAGGTGAAAGGTTGGCGTGATGAGTGGTGCGACGCAACAAACTGCCGAGGCGGCGCGGGGCGCCGGCGCGGACGATCAGGCGGGGCCGGTGCGGGACCGTCCCTGGTTGATTCGGACCTACGCCGGTCATTCCACCGCCCAGGCCTCCAACAAGCTCTATCGCAGCAATCTGAGCAAGGGTCAGACCGGCCTGTCGGTGGCTTTTGATCTGCCGACCCAAACCGGTTACGACAGCGATCATCCCTTGGCGCGCGGCGAGGTTGGCAAGGTTGGCGTGCCGATCTCCCATCTGGGGGACATGGAAAGCCTGTTCCAGGATATTCCGCTGGAAAAGATGAACACCTCGATGACCATCAACGCCACCGCCCCCTGGCTGCTGGCGCTCTACATCGCCTGCGCCGAGCGGCAGGGCGCCGACCGCAAGCTGCTGACCGGGACGGTGCAAAACGACATCATCAAGGAGTATCTGTCGCGCGGCACCTATATCTTCCCGCCCAAGCCCTCGCTCCGGTTGATCAGCGACGTGATCTCCTTCACCTATAAGGAAGTTCCCAAGTGGAACCCGACCAACGTTTGCAGCTACCACCTGCAGGAAGCCGGCGCCACGCCCGAGCAGGAACTGGCCTTTGCTCTGGCCACCGCCCAAGCGGTGCTGGACAGCTTGAAGGCCGGTGGCCAGGTGCCCGAGGCTGATTTCGCCCGGGTGGTGGGGCGGATTTCCTTTTTCGTCAACGCCGGGGTTCGGTTCGTCACCGAGATGTGCAAGATGCGCGCCTTTGTGCTGCTGTGGGACGAGCTTTGCCGGACCCGCTACGGGGTGACCGATGCCAAATACCGGCGCTTCCGCTATGGCGTGCAGGTCAATTCCCTGGGATTGACCGAGCAGCAGCCGGAAAACAACGTCTATCGGATTCTGATTGAAATGCTCGCCGTGGTGCTGTCCAAGGATGCCCGGGCGCGCGCCGTCCAGCTTCCTGCCTGGAACGAGGCGCTGGGCTTGCCCCGCCCCTGGGATCAGCAATGGTCGCTGCGCCTGCAGCAGATCCTCGCCTATGAAACGGACCTGCTGGAGTACGGGGATATCTTCACCGGCAATCCGGAGATTGAGGCCAAGGTTGCCGACCTGGCCGCCGGGGCCCGCGCGGAACTGGCGCGGATCGACGCCCTGGGCGGCGCCGTCGCCGCAGTCGAGTCGGGCTACATGAAGGAAAAGCTGGTGGAAAGCGCGGTCCAGCGCTTTCGCGCCATTGAGGAGGGCGGGCAGATCGTTGTCGGGGTCAACCGCTGGACCGAGAGCGAAACCAGCCCGCTGACCGCCGGGGGCGACGGCGGCATCATGTCCGCTGACGTCAATGCCGAGGCCGAGCATCTCGCCCGCTTGCAAGCCTGGCGCGCGCAGCGCGACGGGCCGGCGGTTTCACAAGCCCTGGCGACGCTGAAGGCTGCGGCGGAAGGCCATGGCAACATCATGGAGGCCTCGATTGCCTGCGCCCACGCCGGGGCCACCACCGGGGAGTGGGCCGATGCCTTGCGGCAGGTGTTTGGCGAATACCGCGCCCCGACCGGCGTTGGCCGCGCCAGGGCTGCGCTGGGCGACCAGGGGCCGCTGGCGGACTTGCGCCAGAAGGTGAAGGCGCACGCCCAGCGCACCGGCCGCCGGATCAAGATCCTGGTCGGCAAGCCGGGTTTGGACGGTCACTCCAACGGGGCCGAGCAGATTGCCGTCCGGGCCCGTGACGCCGGTTTCGAAGTGGTTTATGAAGGCATCCGTCTGACCCCGGCGCAGATCGTCAACACCGCCCTGGAAGAAGGCGTCCATGTTATTGGGCTTTCGATTCTTTCCGGCAGCCATCTTCCCTTGGTGACGGAGACGCTGGCGCGCCTGGAGAAGGTCGGGCTGAAAGAGGTGCATCTGGTGGTGGGGGGAATCATCCCCAGCGCGGACGCCGCCGCGCTCAAGGCCGCGGGGGTGGCGGCGGTCTATACGCCCAAGGACTATGATATGACCGCCATCATGGAAGCCATTTTGGATCTGGTGGCCAGCAACCAGCCCCAAGCCGCCTAGCTGTTTGATCCCAAGGTTTGATGGCGCGATCTTTTCGGACAAAAATTAGTTGGCGATCGTCAACTCCTCGATCTTGATGTGGAGCGCCTTCTTCCATTGATGGATCGTCGTCGGGTGAACGCCGACCCGGCTCGCCAAATCGGAGGCCGTCTGCGCGCCCTTGATAACCTCTAGCGCACCCAGGGCCTTGACCGCCGCCTTGTGTCGCTTGCGTGTCGTCATTGCTGATTTCCTGTCTTCAAAGATCAGTAGATACCAAAATTAGAGTCTACAGACCTGTCCAATTTCCGGAGGGCAGTTCATTTCTGACGGGAGGGAAGAAGCTGTTCGTGCGCTGCCAGGAATGAGGCTAACCAGCGACGTCCGACGACCGTTCTCGGCAGCGTCGTCTCGGACGCACTTTGGGTTGGGCCAGGCATTCCGCGTCACATGACGATCCGCAATGGACTCTTTCCCTTTCATCACGTATGTATCCTCTCCTAGAGGATAGGATAACTCATGAGCCATGCCAACAATCCGGATATTCTCAAGCGTCTTCGCCGCGCGGAAGGCCATCTCGCTTCCGTCGTCCGTATGGTCGCCGAAGGACGGGAGGGGCTTGCTATTGCCCAGCAGATGCAGGCGGTGATCAAGGCGCTCGAAAAGACCAAGCAGTTGCTCATTCTGGACCACATCGACCATCATCTGGATGAGGTCGCCGGACCATTGTCGCCTGAAGGGCAACAGAGAATCGCGGAGTTTCGCGAAATTACAAAATATTTTTAAGCGGGGCGTCCAATGCACTCTGATACAGTCGAATCCTGGCAGCACGGTCATGTTTTCCTTGGGGCTGATCACGCCCGCAATGAGCGGCGAACCTGGATCGTCATTGGTCTGACGGCGGTGATGATGGTTGGCGAGATTGTCGCCGGAATAGCGTTCGGGTCGATGGCGTTGCTGGCCGACGGCTTTCACATGGCGACCCATGCCGGGGCGTTGACGATTACGGCCGCCGCCTACCTCTACGCACGCCGCCACGCCCATGACGCCTGCTTTACCTTCGGAACCGGTAAGCTCGGAGAGCTGGCCGGGTATTCGAGCGCCGTGATGATGGCCGTTATCGCCTTGGCGATCGGGTCCGAATCCGTAGTCCGCCTTACAGCGCCGATCTCTATTCGTTTCAATGAGGCCATCGCCGTGGCCGTTCTTGGGCTGGTCGTCAATCTGGTGAGCGCGTGGCTGCTCCATGATGGCGGCGGTCACGACCATCACCTCCATGACCATGATCGGCATGATGATCACCAGCACGCGCATGGGCCTCGCCATCAGGATCACAACATTCGCTCCGCTTATTTCCATGTCCTCACCGATGCGCTGACTTCCGTTTTGGCGATTGCCGCGCTGCTCGCCGGGCGGTTCTACGGGTGGCTCTGGATGGACCCGCTGATGGGAATCGTTGGCGGTGTCGTCATCGCCCGCTGGTCGTGGGGACTGCTTCGGGGCGCGGGGGCCGTTCTGCTCGACGCCATGCCGGACCCCGTAATCTCGGAGAAAATCCGCCACATCCTCGAACGCAATGGGGATCGGCTTTCCGATCTGCATCTGTGGCAAATCGGTCCGGGCCATATGGCGTTGATCGTATCGATTGTATCCGATAGTCCCCAGGCGCCCGACTTTTACAAAGCCAAGCTTCAAGACCTGCCCTGGCTCTCGCACATAACTGTCGAAATTCATTGCTGCGACCACGCGCAACAAGCCGCATAACTTGATGCTGCGACAGAGCGAACTCAGTCAACCGGATGTTTGACCGCCTTCGGCGCTGGGCACTGTTCGATACCAGGTTTGAGGGTGCGATCTTTTCAACTGATTGAAAGGAGGCGCTATGGGACAAGTTCTACACGGCAGCGCCACAACCACAATCACAGCGGCAGCGCGCCTCACCCGGCGACCGATTGGCGCGGATTGCGTTGTGCGGCCGACCGGTGCGAATCCCGCTGGGGCCGGCGGGATTTTTTGTCGGGGGAGAGGGCCCGCCAGCGACAGGATTGGCCGCTGGCCGCTGGCCGCTAGCCGGGTCAGCCGCGGCAGATCAGCTCCAGCCCCCGGTCTTTATCCATATCCTTGCTTTCCAGCCAATAGGAGGGGGTGAAGATCAGGCCGCCCAAGATCATATTCACGTTCACGCCATCGGCCGACAGCGGCAGGTAAACCGCCTCGTAGGCGAGATAGTCCTGCGGCGCGAACCAAGCCTTGCCGTGAACGCGGGTGGGACGCCGCCGCCCAAGACAGTCGTTGAAGGATCCAACGAATCTGTCGTGCGTCTGGCTGTCATAGACATCATGGAACCAACGGCCGCTTTGTCGATAGCCGACATACTTGCTGACTTGGGTGCCCAACAGACGCCAGCGGAACTGTAGCGGCAGCGGGCGGACATCAATCAGAAAGACATGCGGCAACAGAAACCGCATGTCGGCGGGGTCAACGTCGGCGCGCCTGGGCATCTGCTTGCTGGCGCGTACTTTTGTCCAGTAGTTGGTCAGATCGCGCAACAGCGGGGCGCGAAAGTCCAAGTTGGCATCGGTGTGCAGCGACAGGTGTTTGTCGTCGAGCGTCAGCTGCCGCTCCCAAGGTTCGAAGTCCTGGAAAAATAGGTTGCGGGTTTGGTAATTATCCATCTGATTCCCTCCCGTGCCAGACCGCCCTTGCCGGATGGAGACCCTTCGTATCTGTTGCAGGTTGCCCGGTGGCGAGCGTTCGGAGTGTTGCACGCAGCGCCGCGAAAAGCTGTCGCCGTTTCGTAACAAAAAGTGAGCGGAAGACAGCGACCAGGGAACCGGTTGATGGAAACGGGAATGCTGGAATATATACAGTTGAATCAATAAGTTGAAGAATAGAAAAAAATCCTTTTCTCTGCGTGTATTTTCCATAATCCAGAGTTGGCACACGGGGTAGGTGTAAGCGGAATTTGTCGGCTTCACCGGCCGGTTCCGAAACGTTACATGGCGTTCACAAGCCCGGCAAAACCGCGTTGCTCTCCCGCCGCCCGGCCAGCCCATCCTGGGGGGCGGTTCAGGACTGGCTGCTCGCCCGGCGCGGCGCCGGCCGGCGCCTTCCCGCCACGCCCCGCGCGGGCGGCGGGCCTGGCCCCCTTGACAGGACCGGGCGTGCTTCGTAGTTTTTGCAAATGATGTTGACGGTTTCCCGCAAGGCTCTGGCCATTCGAATTACCAACCCGGCGCTTATTTAGGCAGCCGGGCCTTAGGTGATTCTGTTTGTTTCGTGCCTTCCTGGGAGACTTATTTGCCATGTTGCAAGATCCAACGGCGGCGGCGGTAGACCCCGCCCATCGCGTCGGATATCCCGCGTCGCTTCCCTCTTCGTCGCTTCCCGCCACGCCCGCCCTGTCCGCGCCGGC
>CAXBMB010000026.1:0-47882 GCA_963976695.1 uncultured Rhodovibrionaceae bacterium | reverse complement strand
CTTCGGGGCCGACTTTGGGGCCGACCCGCTGGTTGCAGCGGACCCGTCCGTGGAATCGAGCGCCTTGCGGCTGTCTTTTGCGACCATGGACCCCCTCCCGATCAATCAGGCAGCAATACGTAGCCCGTGCCACGTACAGTCTGGAGATAGCGCGGATACTTAGGGTCTTCCTCGATCTTTCGGCGCAGCCGCGTCATCTGTACGTCGATGGTTCGACTGTTGCGAATTTCAGGGCTGGCCGCCGCCAGGTCCTCGCGGCTGACCGCCGCGCCGCCGGTTTTGGCCAGGGCGCTGAGCAGCGAGGCCTCGACCGAGGTCAGGCGCACGAAAGCGTCGCCGCGACGCAGCTCTTCACGCTTCAGGTCGAACACAAAGGCGCCAAAGCGGACCTGCTGGCCGGTGGCGGCGACCGTGTTGCCGACGGTCCGTCGCAAGATGGCGTTGATCCGCAGCACCAATTCGCGCGGTTCGAAGGGTTTGGTCAGATAGTCGTCGGCGCCGGTTTCAAAACCGGCGATGCGGTCTTCCATTTCATCCATCGCCGTCAGCAGCAGGATCGGCACCTGCCGGCTTTCCCGCAGGGCCTGGGTCAGGGCCAGGCCGTTTTCTCCCGGCATCATGATATCCAGCACCAGAAGATCGAAGTCCATTCCCGCCAGCTTGGCCCGCGCGTCGGCGGCGTCATGGGCGGTCGAGACCAGAAATCCCTGATCGGTCAGAAAGCGCTTCAGCAGATCGCGCAGTCTGGTGTCGTCATCGACCACCAGGATGTGAGGCGAGAGTTCAGGTACCATGATGAAACTATAGGGCCCTGATCCGGTTGCACCTAGCTCTTCGCGCCATCAAAGGTCTTTTTGCCTCCGCTGACAAGGCCATTGGTGGTGTGACGACGCACCCCGCGCGGCAGCGGTGATTTGCGCCACCTACTTCTTGATCCTCAGCCGGGGCGGCATTCCCGGCTCCGGGTCAAAACGGCGGCGGTCCTGGTCGTTGATCAGGCCCATCATCACCAGGCGAAAACCCTCGACCGCGTCGGCCCCCACGCTGCGATAGGCCTTGGCGAAACGATCCAACTGCTCCCCGGTCAGGCGGCTTTCCAGCGCATTGCCCTTTTCGGTGAGATAAAGCAGCCGCTGGCGGCGATCTTGCTCGCCCTTGCGCTGCTCGATAAAGCCCTCGCGCACCATTTGTCCCAAAACCCGCGACAGCGATTGCTTGGTGATACGCAAAATTTGCAACAAATCACTCACCGGCATACCAGGGTTGCGCCCAACGAAGTAGATGACCCGGTGATGAGCCCGGCCAAAACCATATTCTTCAAGTATTTCATCTGGTTGTGCGGTGAAATCCCGGTAGGCGAAGAACAGCATTTCGATGCCTTGACGCAGTTCTTCCTCACGTAGGAAAAGCGGATTAACGTTGGTTTTTAAGTCAGCCATGTTGACATATATCGGTCATGTTGTTACCAAGGCCTTGTTTAGAGAGACAGAAAGTAACAAAATTACCCCGTCGTCAGTAACGAAAAATTCTGGCGGCTCTTTCGAAACCAGCCAACCCGGCAGATGGTCACCGCTTGGGACAAAGCATAGCAAGCCAACTCCCAAGCCGCCAAACTGTAACGGAACTTATATAGGGCCAGAGGACCCGGCTTTTCCATGCTTCCTTTCGATGATCGTGACGGCGTCATTTGGATGAACGGTGAATTTGTGGAGTGGAAGGACGCGAAAATACACGTCCTGACCCACGGGCTGCACTACGCCAGCGCCGTATTCGAAGGCGAGCGCGCCTACAATGGTGAGGTCTTCAAAATGACCGAACACCACGCGCGCCTCCACAAGTCCGCCAATCTCATGGACTTCGAGATTCCCTATTCGGTGGAAGAAATCGACGCCGTCACCATGGCGCTGCTGGAAAAGAATGGCATTGTTGACGGCTACGTCCGCCCGGTGGCTTGGCGCGGCTCGGAGATGATGGGGGTTTCTGGTCAGAAGAATAAAGTCAACATGGCGATTGCCGCCTGGGAATGGCCGGCCTACTTCTCGCCCGAGGCGCGCATGCAGGGCATCCGCATGGCCTTCGCCAAGTATCAGCGCCCCAACCCGGCCTCGGCGCCGGTGCATTCCAAGGCCGCCGGGCTCTACATGATCTGCACGCTGTCCAAGCACGAAGCCGAAGCCAAGGGCTATAACGACGCCCTGATGCTGGACTGGCGCGGCCAGGTGGCCGAAGCCACCGGGGCCAACATCTTCCTGGTGCAGGATGGCGAGCTTCACACCCCAACCCCTGACTGCTTCCTGGACGGCATTACCCGTCGCACGGTGATCGATTTGGCCAAATCCTTTGGCTACGCGGTGATCGAGCGGCCGATCATGCCTGAAGAGTTCGCCAACACCCAGGAAGTCTTCCTGACCGGCACCGCCGTCGAGGTCACCCCGGTGCGCGCCATTGGCGACTACCAGTTCACCCCCGGCGACGTGACCTTCAAGCTGCTCAACGCCTATGACGAATTGGTGGCGCGCGGCGACAAGAAAGCCGCCGCCGCCGCCAGCTCGGCGGCGTAAAACCCCGCCTGACGAATGAAAAAGGGCCGATCCCCCGGGGACGGCCCTTTTTTCGTTCTCGCCGGATCCCGACGGCTTACAGCATTGGCTTGCTTGGCGTGGCGGAAAAACTGCGCCGGACGCAGCGTGTGCGAAAATCGTGCGCTGGGATCATAAAAGATAGAATACCCGAGCGATAGTTTCCCGGCGCCGTCCGCATAACCACTATTCGAGATCTTCGCGCCATATTGCTATTAATAGTTGCGTGGAATACTTTATGCTCTTTTGCTAGGGAGCAGTTTCATGATCAATCGGCCAGATTTCATCATGAGCGGAGACGAAGCTAGGCTATTTCCGATCCTCGCTGAAACCAGCAGAGAAAAGCGTGTTGCCTCGATTTTCTTGGCGGTAATGACCCAGATTCCCGCTTTGGCCGAAGAAGTGTTGGCCACCGTCGGAATCCGCGTGGGAAAGTACACCAAGATCCGAGCCTTTACCGAGGTTGTCGTTAAAATTAAATCCGACGGTGGCTGCCGGCCGGACGGTTTGATCGTCGTCAATACAGGAAGATCGGAGTGGACTGCGCTTGTAGAGGCAAAGATCGGCAAGAGACCCCTGACCGAAGACCAGGTCCAAAAATACATCGAACTGGCCAAGGTAAACGGGATTGATGCGGTGATAACCATCTCCAATCAGTTCACTGCCAAGCCGGAACATTCGCCGGTATCGATTCAAAAAACCCAGCTCCGAAAGGTAAGCCTATACCACTGGTCATGGCCTTGGCTGGTGACCGTCTGCAAAATTTTGACCTATCAAGAAACTGTCGAAGATGCGGAGCAGACTTATCTACTGTCGCAGCTCAACCATTTCCTTGCACACCCGGCGACCGGGATCGAGCATTTCACCCAGATGGCTCCGTCATGGAAAGACATCACGCAATCCGTGGCAAACCACGAGGCACTGCGGAAAACCTCTCCGGACGTGGAAGGCTGGTGGAGGAACGCGATCTCTGCTTGCATCTCTCGGGCCACATCGGAACCCAGGTCAGGGCGAGGGTCGCGCGCAAACTCACGGATGACCCCGTCGGACAGCGAAAGGTCCAGATCGCCACGCTCGTTGACGCACACATCTTATCGTCGACGATTCGCGTGCCCGATTGCGCCTCGGACATTGAGGTCTGCGCTGACGTCGCCCGGCGCACGGTTTCAGCCTCAATGGCTCTGAAAGCCCCCGGCGACCGGAAAACAACGAAAGCCCGGGTGAACTGGGTCTTGCGGATGCGTCCCAAAGACGACGACTGCCTGTTGCTGCGAGCCCACTGGCCCGGACGGGCCGCGCCAACCACAAAGAGTATCGCCAGCCTGCGCGCCGATCCGCTCCTGATCCAGGCCGAGAATTCCGAATCCGTTCCGCATAACTTCGAAATTATCCGGGTCGAAAGCCTCGGGAAACGCTTTGGCGGCCGAAAGACCTTCATCGAGGACTTGGAACGAAATTTACTGAGCTTTTACGATCTTGTCGCCGCCAATCTCAAGTCCTGGCAAGCAGCGCCGCCGAAACCCGTGAAATCGCGGAACGCGCCAGATCCGGGCGAAACATCACAGGACGATCTGGAAGAAGCCGGCGCTCTTCTAGCAGACGATTGAGAGCCGCCGCGCCGCAGGGCTGGGCCTAAGCGGGCGTCGCTTCCGCCCCGCCGACAGGCGCCGCGTCGTCGGCTTCCGCCCGACGGCGGTCGCGCCGGTGGCGCCAGCCATCGCAGCAACTCAATGCCTTTTCGCCGCGCCGCAAATAGCTGTCCAACGCCGCCATGGTCTTGGCCAGGTCGTCACTGTCATCCCTCAGGAAGACCCGCAAGCTGGCCAAATAGGCCGCCATGATGCCCTTGCGGCGCAACAGGCCGCCAAAGCCCCGGCAGTCGATTTCCGCGGCTTCCAACATCCAGTCCAACGAACGGCTGAGCTGGCAGGAGGTGGCGAGCCCGATCATCGGGTGGCGCAGCTGCGACTGGGCGATGCCGGCCAGCGCCAGACGGTACGGCTGCAGGCTTTCGAAGCGCAGCATCAGCACATTGAACAGGCGATCCCGGGGCCCTTCGCGCGGCGCGTCGGGCGCGGCCTTTTCCGCCGCCGCCTGACTCAAGACCTCCAGATCAATGCGGTCGGTAAAGCCACGCAGAATGGCGACCTTGCTCCGATAGTGGGGGAAAACCTCAGACAGCGGCAGTTTTGCTTCCTCGGCGATATCGCGCAGGCTCAGATCATCCCACGACCGCTGCGCGGCCAACCGCAGCGCAGCGGTTTCAATTTCAACCGCCGGGTCCTTCTTTTTCCGGCTTTTCGTTGCGGCCATGCTGATCTCTCCTCATCTGTCTTGACCTTCGAAAACGCGACCTTACCCATAACAGGTAGGCACTTCCCCGCAAGCTACCAGTCACAAGATCAACAAAACCGCCCGGAAATATTTGTCCGCCGGACGAAACCCCGCAACCGGCGGCGCGGCAAATCACCCGACAAATCACCCGGCAAAATCAAACGGGGGATCGCCGGCGCGCCCCTGCCCCACCTTATCTTCACGTCTTTTTCACGTCGGCGAACACCCCACCGGTCAGGCGCGGCAGGTCCTCGGCGCGCAGCGCGAAGACCGCCTGGGGCGTGCCCGCCGCCGCCCAAATCTCGCCCAACGCCAACAGCTCTTCATCCAGCAGGACCCGGGGCGGCTCCAGGTGGCCCAGGGGCGGCACGCCGCCGATGGCAAACCCGGTTTTGGCTCGCACGAATTGCGCATCGGCCCGGCCGATTTTCTCGCCCAACAGCCCCGCCACCTTCTTTTCATCGACCTGGTTGGCCCCGGAGGCCACCACCAGCACCGAGGCGTCGCTGCTCTTGCCCCGGAAAATCAACGACTTGGCGATCTGCGCCACCGCGCAGCCAATGGCCGTGGCGGCATCCTGCGCCGTGCGCGTGCCGGCCGGAAATTCCCGCACCTTCAGGTCCACCCCCTGCGCCCGCAGCGCCGCCTGCACCCGTTGGGCCGATGATTTTAGCTCCTCACCCATTCAAACCCCCACATGCCACATGTCGCCAAAGAAAACCCAACCGCAAACCCGGTCCAACGGTGTGATCGAGGTCACAGCAAGCCCCTGGCGCGACGCCATTGTCGCCCCCCCGCCAACCGGGTGGAATCGCGGGTCATCAGACCAGATCACAAAGGATCCAGTTAAACCGATCAACCCTAGCCGGCCAGTTCCCTGCTGCGATTGCTCGCTGCGGCGATGGCCTTGGTCATCAGCGGCTGCAAGCCGTCATCGGCCATCAAAACCTTGAGTGCTTCCAGGGTGGTACCGTTGGGGCTGGTGACGTTCTGGCGCAAGGTGGCGGCCGGCTGGTCGGACTGCTGGACCAGTTCGCCCGCGCCGGCCACTGTGGTGCGGGCCAGACGCATGGCAAGCTCGGCCGGCAGGCCGGCGGCGACGCCGGCTTGGGCCAGCGTTTCAATCAGCAGGAAAACATAGGCCGGCCCCCCGCCGGAAAGCGCGGTAACGGGATTGATCAGCTCTTCATCCTCGACCCAGGCGACCTCTCCGACGGCGCGCAAGAGATCGGCGCAGAGCGCCTTCTGGTCGTCGCGCACGCCGGCCTTGGCGACCAGCACGGTCATGCCGCGTCCGACCGCCGCCGGGGTGTTGGGCATGGCGCGGACCACCAGGGCCTCCGCGCCCAAGTGCTGCTGAAAATAATCGAGGGTTTTGCCGGCGGCGATGGAAAGAAACAGCGTGTCGCGGTCAACAATAGCCGCCAGGGAGGCCATCACCTGGTCCATCATCTGCGGCTTGACCGCCAGCAGCACCAGCGCGGGCCGCAGCGTCGCGGGCAGATCGGCGATCCGGCTGTAATAGTGCAGCGCCTCGCCATCGAAGGCCGCCTTCACCTGATCCAGAAAGGGATCGACGATATGAACCTGCTCGGCCTTGATGCCGCGCTTGAGCCAACCGGACAGCAGCGCGCCGCCCATCTTGCCACACCCGATCAGCAGCAGCGCCCCGGACAACGATCCGGACGGAGATTCGGACATTGCCCCTAGGCCTCCCCAATCGTGTCCATCAACGCCACCGCGATGGCATCGGCGGGGGCTTGCCCCCCCCAAATCACCATCTGCATGGCCGGATAGATCCGATCGCACTCGATCAAAGCGGTATCCACCATGTCCTCAAGTTGCTCGACCGACACGCCGCTGGTGCCGCGCAGGGGAATGGTGTGGCGGAACAGCAGCAGGTCGTCGTCGCTGCAAAAATCAAAGTGGCCCATCCAGAGCTGTTCGTTGGCCGCCACCAGCACCTCGCGCAGCGCCTCGCGGCGCAGCGCCGGAACCTTGATATCCAGTTGGCAGGAAAGATACATCGCCCCCACTTCGGGTTGCCAGAACGAACAAACGTTGTAGTCAGCCCATTTGCCTTTGATCTGAACCACCAGTTCGCGATCACTGGCGCGGTCGTGCGCCCAGTCGTTGGCGGCAACCAACTCCTCCAATACATCCAGCGGATTGTGGGAAATACTCGCCTGATTTTGAGTCAGCATTTCCATGGCCTGTCTCTCCCCTGAGGCGCACCCAAGGACCGGTCTTGGGGCTATTCAGACAATCTTCCCAATAGAGTCCGTGGACACCGACATATCGGGCTTGAGATCGCCATACCTACGATATGTAGCGTGCCCTAATCGGAATCGCGGTGCAACAGCTTGATGAAGAATCCACTGAAAAGAACGTTTTTCCCGGCTTTTTCGCCAAACCGCGCCGCGCGTCGGCGTCTCTTGCCCCCGCATGTTGTCCCCACCTGTCCCCGTGCGCGGACGAGTCGCCCGCGCCGGCTGGCGGCAAAACCACCGCAGGCCGTTTTATCGCGGCCGGTTCCGGTTCTGTATTTCCCGGCTTTTTTTTGTGTGCTCCCGACCTGGGCCCTGGGGTATAACGATGCGGCAAGGCGGCAAGGGAGCCGGTGTCGAATTTCTGCTGTTCTTTGGTTTGAATGGGCCGCGTGGCGCGACCTGTCTTCGCCCGCCTGTTTCTCCACTTTGTTCAAGCGAGCATTTCATGTCTTTTCTGCCATTCTCCCGTCCCAATGTGACGGAGGAAGAAATCGCGGCTGTGGCTGAGGTTATGCGCTCCGGCTGGATTACCACCGGGCCCAAGTGCGCCGAGTTGGAGCAACGCTTCGCGCAAACCGTCGGCGCCAAACACGCGGTGGCGCTCTGTTCGGCCACCGCCGGCATGCATCTCTGTCTCCTGGCCTTGGGGATCGGCGAAGGCGACGAAGTGATCACCCCCTCGATGACCTGGGTTTCGACCGTCAACCTGATTTGTCTGCTCGGCGCGACTCCGGTCTTCGTCGACGTGGACCGGGACACGCTGATGGCCTCGCCGGACGCGGTGGCGGCGAAAATCACCCCGCGAACCAAAGCCATGGTGCTGGTTCACTATGCCGGCGCCGCCCTGGACCTGGACCCGCTGAGCGAGCTGGCCCAGGCCCACGGGGTGACGCTGATCCAGGATAGCGCCCACGCGGTCGGCACCCACTACAAGGGCGCCCCGGTCGGCGGCGCCGGCCTGTCGGTCTTTTCCTTTCACGCGATAAAAAACGTCACCTGCGCCGAAGGCGGCATGGTGGTGAGCGACGACGCCGGCGTCGCCGACCAAATTCGCCAGCTCCGCTTCCACGGCCTGGCGGTCGATGCCTTCGATCGCCAAACCCAAGGCCGCGCCCCGCAGGCCGAGGTGCTTCAGCCGGGCTTCAAGTACAATCTGGCGGACATCAACGCGGTCATCGGCCTGACGCAGTTAAACCGGCTCGATGGCATCAATGAAAAGCGCGCCCGGCTGGCCCGGGCCTACCGTGAGAAGCTTGCCGGTCTGACCGGCATCACCCCCCTCGGCTTTCCGAGCGGCTATGATTTCCTGCACGCCTGGCATCTCTTTATTGTTCGGGTCGAACAGGATAAGTGTGGCCTGGACCGGGATCGCTTCATGGCCCAGCTGAAGGAGCTGGACATCGGAACCGGCATCCATTTCCGGGCCGCCCACACCCACAGGTACTATCGCCAGCGCTTCGGCGATCTGGACCGGGCGCTGCCCAACACCAGTTGGAATTCTGAGCGGATCTGCTCCCTACCGCTGTTTCCCGATATGGAACTGGGCGACGTCAATCGGGTGGTTTCCGCCATTCAGCAGATATTGGAACGGGCCTAATCGTGTTTTTGGATTCTGAAATCAAATGCGTCTCCATCGTCATCCCGGTGTTTAACGAGGAACACTGCCTGCCGGAGTTGCTGCAGCGCACCAGCGCCGCATGCGCCGGCCTGGCTGGCGCCTACGAAATCATCCTGGTGGACGACGGCAGCCGCGACGGCAGCGCCGACATTCTGGCGGCGGCGGCAAAGCCGGCCGACAGCAAGGTGGTGGCGATCTTTCTCAACCGCAACTACGGCCAGCATTCGGCCTTGATGGCGGGCTTTGCCGAGGCCAGCGGCGACCTGATCATCACCCTGGACGCCGATCTGCAGAACCCGCCCGAGGAGATCCCCAATCTGGTGGCCGCCGCCGCCGAAGGCTACGACGTGGTCGGCACCCGGCGGGTCAATCGACAGGACAGCCTGTTTCGCCGTCTGGCTTCGAAAGTCATCAATCTGTCGGTGCGGAGCGCCACGGGTGTGGACATGACCGACTATGGCTGCATGCTGCGCGCCTACCGCCGCCACATCGTCGACGCCATGTTGCAGTGCCAAGAACGCTCTACCTTCATTCCGGTGCTGGCCAACAGCTTTGCCCGCCGGGCGACGGAAATTTCGGTCCGCCACAGCGAAAGAGAGCATGGCGAATCCAAGTACAGCTTCCTGCGCCTGATCAATCTGATGTTCGACATGGTCACCTGCATGACCAGCGCGCCATTGCGGTTCCTTTCGATCCTGGGGGTCGGCATCGCCTCCCTGGGGCTGTTCTTCGGCCTGCTGCTGCTCACCACCCGGTTGATTTTCGGCGCGGCCTGGGCCGGGGACGGGGTCTTTACCCTCTTCGCCTTTCTCTTCATGTTTATCGGCGCACAGTTCATTGGCATGGGCTTGTTGGGGGAGTACATAGGACGGATCTACAATGACGTCCGGGCGCGGCCGCGCTATTTCATTCAGCAGGTGGTGCGCGCCACCGACCCGCAAAGCCGCGCCGGCAAGGTCAAGAGCTGAGCCGTCGCCTTGATCGCCGAGTCGCCACCAGGCGACAGGTGATTGGCGGACGCTCACAAGCAGGGATCAAGATGAAAGCTATTGTTTTCGCCTACAGTGACATTGGCTGTGAAGGCATCCGGCAGTTGTTGGCAACCGGCATTGAGATCGCGGCGGTCTTCACCCATGTGGACGACCCCAAGGAAAACCGCTTCTTCGACTCGGTTGCCCAGTTGGCCGCGGAACACAATCTGCCGACCTACGCCCCGGCCGACGTCAACCACCCGCTGTGGGTAGAGCGCATCCGCGACATGGCGCCCAGCGCCATCTTCTCCTTCTACTACCGCCACCTGCTGTGTGCTGAGATTCTCGACATCCCGCCGCAGGGCGCCTTCAACCTGCACGGCTCGCTGCTGCCGCGCTACCGTGGGCGCGCGCCGGCCAATTGGGTTCTGGTCAAGGGCGAGCGGGAAACCGGCGTCACTCTTCACAAGATGGTCGCCAAGCCGGACGCCGGACCAATCGCCGCGCAGCAAAGCGTCGCCATCACCGAGACCGACACCGCCCTAACCCTGCAAAACAAGTTGCGCGACGCCGCCGGCGACCTGCTGGCCCGGGTGCTGCCAACGTTCAAAACCGGCGCCCCGACCTTGCAGCCGCAAGACGAAAACCAAGCCAGCAGCTTTGGCCGACGCGGCCCCGAAGACGGCGAACTTCACTGGAATCGCCCGGCCCGCGATCTCCACAATCTGGTCCGAGCGGTGACCGCCCCCTACCCCGGCGCCTTCACCTTCAGCGGCGACCGAAAGATGCTGGTGTGGAAAACCCAGGCGCTTGACGTCAACAGCGACAAAGCGCCCGGCACCATCTTGTCGATCGATCCGCTGCAAATCGCCTGCAAGACCGGGGTGCTGCAGATCAACGCCGGCCAGCCGGAGCCGGGTCTCTATTCAAGCGGCGCGCAATTGGCCCGCGACATGAACCTGGTCGAGGGGATGATACTCAAGGCCAAGGTCTTGACCCAGCTGAACAAAAAAAGAAAAACCAAGGTTCTGATCCTGGGAGTCAACGGATTCATCGGCAACCACTTGACCGAACGGCTCTTGAGCCAGGACACCTACGAGGTTTACGGCCTGGACATCGGCAAGCACGCCATTGAACGCTTCCTCGATCACCCGCGCTTTCATTTTGTCGAGGGCGACATTTCGATCCACACCGAGTGGATCGAATATCACATCAAGAAGTGCGACGTGGTCTTGCCGCTGGTCGCCATCGCGACCCCGATCGAATACACCCGCAACCCGCTCCGCGTCTTCGAGTTGGATTTTGAAGAAAACCTGCGCATCGTGCGCTACTGCGTGAAGTACAAGAAGCGCATCATTTTCCCCTCGACGTCCGAAGTTTACGGCATGTGCGATGACGCCGAATTTGATGAGGACAAATCCCGCCTGATTGTCGGACCGATCGAAAAGCAGCGCTGGATCTACTCGGTCTCCAAGCAGTTGCTTGATCGGGTGATCTGGGCCTACGGCGAAAAGGAGCGCTTGAAATTTACGCTGTTCCGCCCCTTCAACTGGATGGGGCCGCGCCTGGACAGCCTCAATTCCGCGCGCCTGGGCAGTTCGCGCGCCATCACGCAATTGATCCTGAACCTGGTGGAGGGAACCCCCATCAGGCTGGTGGACGGCGGCCAGCAAAAACGCTGTTTCACCGACATCAGCGACGGGGTGGAAGCGCTCTTTCGAATTATCGAGAACAAGGACGGACTGTGCGACCGGCAAATCATCAACATCGGCGCGCCGGACAACGAGGCCAGCATCAGGCAACTGGCTGAAATTCTGCTGACGAAATTCGAGACCCACCCCTTGCGCGACCATTTTCCGCCCTTTGCCGGGTTGGTCGAGGTGGAAAGCCAGAACTTCTACGGCCAGGGTTATCAGGACGTCGCGCATCGCAAGCCCAGCATCAAAAACGCCAAGCGCCTCTTGGACTGGGAACCGACCATTGATTTCGAAGAGTCGGTCGAAAAGACCTTGAACTACTTCCTGGAAACCGAGGTTGGACGACCCTCCCGTCCCGCCGACCTGCGCGCCCTGGCGACATGACCCCCCCGCCGGCGAAGACCCGAGCGGCAGCCGACAGGGCGGCCATCGCGGGCAGCGGAGCCGGACTCAAGGGCTGATAGGAGAGCAGAACCGTGCCAGAGCCGAGCACTGTTGGTTTGCGCGTCGACGTCGACACCTTTCGCGGCACCAAACTGGGCGTTCCGCGTTTGCTGGCGCTGCTGGAAAAGCACAACATCCAGGCCAGCTTCTTCTTTTCCGTCGGGCCGGACAACATGGGCCGCCACGCCTGGCGGCTGCTGAAGCCGACGTTCCTGAAGAAGATGCTGCTGTCCAACGCCCCCGGGCTCTATGGCTGGGGAATTCTGCGCTGCGGCACCTTCTGGCCCGGCCCCGACATCGGCCAGGCGCTGGCGTCAACCATCAAGTCGGCGCAGGACGCGCATGAGGTCGGCCTGCACGCCTGGGATCATCACGCCTGGCAGGTCCATCTTCAACGATGGTCCGACGCCGAGGTCCGCCGGCAGATCAACTTGGGGGTCGAGCGTCTTGGCAACATCATCGGTCGCCGCCCCGACTGTTCGGCGGTCGCCGGCTGGCGCTGCGACCGCCGCACCGCTGACATCAAGGAAGAGTTCCAATTTCGCTACAACAGTGACTGTCGCGGCCATCAGCCCTTTCGGCCGCTGCTGGCCGACGGCCGGCCGGGCACCCCGCAGGTGCCGGTTGACCTGCCCACCTTCGACGAAGTTGTCGGTCGCCAGACCACGCCCGAGGGCTATAATGATTTCATCGTAAATAAAATGACTCCGGGCGCCTTTCATTGCTACACCATCCACGCGGAGGTGGAAGGTGGGATCATGGCTGACGCCTTTGACGATTTGCTGCGCCAGGCGAAAGAACGCCACATCCGTTTTGTGCCGCTCGGTCGACTGATCGGCGACCGAAAGTCGCTTGCCGCCGACCGCATCGCGATGGCCGATCTTCCCGGCCGCGAAGGCTGGGTCGGTTGGCAGGAGTCCAGTTTATCCTGAAGGAGCCTCCTCGGTGTTGACCCGCTTAAGCTGGCTTATCCCCTTTGCCTTGCTGCCGCTGTATCTGCTGCCGCTTGGGTTGCGCCCGCTATGGATCCCGGATGAGGCCCGCTACGCGGAAATCAGCCGCGAGATGATCAGCAGCGGCGACTGGATCACGCCGCACTTTCTCAATCTGAGATATTTTGAAAAGCCGGTGATGGGGTACTGGGCCAACAACCTGGGCCAATTGATTTTTGGCGAGAGCAACTTTGCCATTCGCAGTCTGTCAGCCCTATCGGCCATTGGCGCGGCGCTGCTGATTTTCTGGCTGACCCGGCGGGTGCTGCAATGCCAGCGCAGCGCGCTGTTCGCCGCGACCATCTATCTGAGCTTCTTTATTGTTTACATGATCGGCAGCTTCGCCGTTCTGGATTCCCTGCTGGCGTTCTGGATAACCGCCGCTTTTTGCGCCTACTACTGGGCCTATCTGGCGGAAAACCGGCGGCAGCGGCTGCGCCGCCATCTGCTGTTCGGTCTGCTCTGCGGCGCCGCCTTCCTGACCAAGGGGTTCGTCGCCCTGGCCCTGCTGATCGTCGCCATTGTCCCCTTCATGTTGATCAAGCGGCGCTGGCGCGAGCTTGTCGGATACGGCGTCTTGGCGGTGATTGCCGCGGCGTCGGTCGCCGCCCCCTGGGCGATCAGCATCCACTTGCAGGAACCCGACTTCTGGAATTATTTCTTCTGGGAGGAGCACATCCGCCGCTTTTCGGGCAAAGACGCCCAGCATGGCGCGCCTTTCTGGTTTTATATCCCCTGGCTGGCTCTCGGGGCCATGCCTTGGGCGCTGGCGTTGATTCCCAGCGTCAAGTCAAAGGTCTGGCAGCAAGACGGCAGCTTCTATCTCTATCTGCTGCTGTGGTTCGCCGCGCCCTTGCTGCTGCTCTCGATCGCCAGCGGCAAGCTGCCCACCTACATCCTGCCGATCTTTGCGCCACTGGCGATCTTCTTCGGCAGCGGCCTGAAGCGCTACCTCGACGCCGAGGCGGACAAGGCCCTGAAATGGCTGGGCTGGAGCAACCTCGCCTTTACCGGTCTTGCCGTGGTTGGCCTGCTGCTGATGGTCACCGGACTGATTGGCAAGGCGCCGGTCTACGCGCTCGACGAGGCCTACAAGCCGATCCTGGCGCTGGCGGTGCTTGGCAGTTGGGCCGCCCTGGCCTGGTGGCTGTTGAAAAAGCCGCGCGCCAGTATGGCTCAGGTCGCCGCCATGCCGATGGCTTTCATGCTGCTGACGCCCTTTGTGGTGCCGCAGTCGATCATCGACAGCAAGGCGCCGGAGGTATTCCTGCAGAATATTGCCGCCGATATCGACGCCCAAACCACGGTGATTACCAACAATGTCGGCTTGGCCGCCGCCATCGCCTGGCAACTGAAAAAACCGGATCTGCTGCTGTGGGGCGGCAAGGGAGAGGTGGCCTACGGACTGGACTACGCCGACGCGCAAGACCGCTATATCCGGCCGGAGGCGATCGGCCAGGCCATCACCGAGCATCAAAAACAAGGCGACGTGGCGTTGTTGCTCCGGCGCAAAAATCGGCCCGAACAGGGCGAGTTCCCGCCGCCTGATCTGCAGCGGGACCAGGGGCGCTTCCACCTCTATCTTTACCGGAAAACCCCGTGATGGTGTGGCTCTGGGTGCTGCTATCCCTGGGCTGCACCTGCGCCGGTCAGGTGGCGCAAAAACTCGCCGTCCAGCGGATTCATCGGCGCGCCGGCGAACGACGCGGACTGTCGCGATACCACGAACCCTGGCTGCTGGCGGCGCTGCTGCTGCTGGGCCTGGGGGCGTTTTTTTGGCTTCTGGTTCTAAGGATCCTGCCGGTCGGGGTGGCCTACCCGCTGCTCGCCGTCAACTTCGCCGTCATGGCGCTGGTCGCCCGCTTCAGCTTTAACGAGGCGATGCCGCTCACGCGCTGGCTTGGGGTTGGACTGATCATTGTCGGCGTGGTGATCTTGGGAACCAGCGCATGACCCGGCGATTTGGCTACGGCTGCGCGACCGTCAGCATTCTGCTGGTGAGCTTTGCGCAACTGGCGATGAAATGGGGAATGCTGCGGTTGCCGCCCGCCGCCGACCTGGTCGCCCTGATGCCAACCGCCGACAGCGGCCTGCTGTCGGTGCTGCCGCTGATGCCCTGGGCCGCTTTGTCCTGGGTGTTCGCCGGCCTGGCCGCCTATGGATTTTCCCTGGTCGCATGGCTGGGGGCCTTGAGCCACCTGCCGCTGTCCCAGGCCTATCCCTTGCTGTCGCTCAGCTACGTGCTGGTCTATCTAATCGCCAATGGATTGGGAAACTTTGGCGAGAGCTGGAGCCTTCAGGCCCTGCTGGGCATCGCGGTGATCATGGCCGGGGTTTGGCTGGTCACCTCGTCCGCGCCGAAGCCGGACGACAGGCGGCCCTGACGCCGACACCGTCGCCACCGCCAGCGTCGACAAAGATCTCAGCGATTTTGCCGGTCGAAAGCGCGACCAATCAAGAAGCCGTCTTGTCGTCGGCGCCGCCGCCGGGGGCGGGGCTGGCCTTGGCGGGGCTGGCCTTCGTGGTACTGGCCTTGGCGGTGCTCGCCTTGGCTGTACTGGCCTTGGCGCGAGGTTTGGCCGCCGGATTGCCTGCCGATTTGGCGGCCCGCTTGGCGGCCGGCGCTTTCGGTTGAACCGCCGCCAGGGCGGCTTCCAGCTTCGCCACCCGCTCGAGCAGTTGCTCCTGGGCGTCGCGCGCCTTCGCCGCCATGTCGCGCGTCACCTCATATTCTTCACGAGTCACCAGGTCCATCTGGGCGAGGATTTTTTCAAACTGCTGGCGGAACTGCGCCTCGACCTCACCGCGCACGCCAGAGGCCATGCCCACCGCGCCGCTAAACAGACGCGCGACATCATCAAGCAGTCGATTTTGGGTTTGCATTCCACCAGCTCCTGTTCTGTCCAGATCCCGCACTTGCCGTCCCAGCCGAGGCAACGGCAAACAGGCGCTCAAGACCGTGGGCGGCGCAGGGCGCACAAGTGCGAGGCCCGACTAAATCACGCCACGACCCCGGGAGCCACCCTTTTTCGGGCCGGGGGGGACGCAAACGCCCTTTCGCGGCGAAAGGATCCGGAAGATCGGCCGGCGGCAACAGGAAAGTTGGTTTTCACAGTCCCGGCCAGGCCCTATAAGATCAGCGAAGCAAAGAGGAGACGGCAATGATTTTGGTAACCGGCGGTGCTGGCTTTATTGGATCCAACCTGGTGGCCGCGCTCGCCGAACGGGGCGAGCGGGTCGTGGTTTGCGATTGGTTAAAAAAGGGCGACAAATGGCGCAACCTGGCAAAACACGAGCTTGAGGAAATCGTCGCGCCGGAGAACCTGGATCACTGGCTGAGCACCAGCTACGGCGTTACCGCGGTGATCCACATGGGGGCAATCTCCGCCACCACCGAGCGCGACGGCGACGCACTGGTGGAAAACAACCTCAACCTCTCGCAGAAGCTCTGGCGCTGGTGCGTCACCAACGGCACCCCCTTCATCTACGCCTCCTCGGCCGCCACCTATGGCGACGGCAGCCACGGCTTCGACGATTGCGACTCGCGCGCCCACCAGGCCAAACTGCGGCCGCTCAACGGCTACGGCTGGAGCAAGCATCTGTTTGACCGATGGGTCGCCCGTCGTCTCGAGCTTGGCCACATCGCGCCGCCGCTGTGGGCGGGGTTGAAATTTTTCAATGTCTACGGCCCCAATGAGCAGCACAAGCAAGCCCAAGCCTCCGTGCCGTTGCATCTGTTCAACCAGATCAGCAGCGGCGAGAACGCCCGGCTGTTCCAGTCCCACCATCCGGACTACGAAGATGGCGGCCAACTGCGGGATTTCATCTGGGTCGGCGACGTGGTGAAGGTGGTGCTCTGGCTGCTGGACAGCCGACAAACCTCCGGCCTGTTCAACGTCGGCACCGGCAAGGCCCGCTCATTCCATGACCTGGCCAGGGCGGTCTTCAAAACCATGGGAAAACCGGAAAATATCGAGTTCATTCCCACGCCGGAAGCGCTTCGCGCCAAGTATCAATACTTCACCGAGGCGAACATGGCGCGCCTGCACGCCGCCGGCTACGATCAGCCCTTCACCAGCTTGGAAGACGGCATCGGTCAGTACCTGCGGGACTATCTGATGACCGACGACCCCCACCGCTAGCTTGCGAATTAACCTTTTTTAACTTTGGCGACCTGCCGATGTAACGCTACAAGCCGGAATCGTCTTGACCGGATCCTTCGTCCCCCTCGCCAACTTGACGAGCATTTTAGTCGGCACGAAAAATGTTCCCGTAGATAAGGACACATTCATGGATTCCCTTTCCTTGCCCTTTTCCCTGGCCGCCCTGACCTTCCCCGACTTTGATCCCGTCATCGTCCAGTTCGGCCCCCTGGCCATTCGCTGGTATGCCCTGGCCTATGTCATCGGACTGATCTTGGGCTGGCAATACTGCCGTTGGCTGACCCGACAAAACTACTTCGGCAAAGGCGGCTCGGGGATCACCGAACTGCAGATTGACGATTTTCTGCTCTGGGCGACCCTGGGCGTCGTGCTCGGCGGCCGACTGGGCTATATCTTGTTCTACAAACCCGGCTACTACCTGGCCAATCCGATCGAGATTTTTTACGTCTGGCAAGGCGGCATGGCCTTCCACGGCGGCCTGCTCGGCGTCATCGTCGCGGTGTTCCTCTTTGCCCGAAAATACAAGATTTCCTATTTCCGCATCATGGATATCACCGCCGTCGCCACCCCGATCGGCCTGGGTCTGGGGCGGATCGCGAACTTTATCAACGGCGAGCTTGTCGGTCGGGTCACCGACGTGCCCTGGGCGGTAATTTTCCCGCGCGGCGGACCCGATCCGCGCCACCCCAGCCAACTCTATCAGGCCGGCTTGGAGGGACTGCTGCTTTTGGTGGTGTTCTTCTTTTTGGCCCGTGGCGGCGCGCTGGCCTACAAAGGCATGATGTCGGGCTACTTCCTGCTGGGCTACGGCCTGGCCCGGTTGGTTGGCGAGCTGTTCCGCCAGCCCGATGCCCATCTGGGCTTTATCTTCGGCCCCATCACCATGGGCCAGTTGCTGTCGATCCCGATGGTTCTGGGCGGCCTGTTCCTGGTCTACTGGTCGAAAGCCCATAAGTTGGCATGAGCGCGCTGTTCGACCAACTGGTCCGACGCATTCAACTGGACGGCCCGCTAAGTCTGGCGGACTACATGGCCCAGGTGCTGACCGACCCGCACCTGGGCTACTACAGCCGCCAGCAAGCCGACGGGAAAGACCCCTTCGGCCGGCGCGGCGACTTCATCACCGCGCCGGAAATCAGCCAGATGTTCGGCGAATTGCTCGGTCTGTGGTGCGCCGACTGCTGGGTCAACCTGGGCGCGCCGCCACGGGTAATCCTGGCCGAACTCGGCCCCGGGCGGGGCACCTTGATGGCCGACCTGCTGCGCGCGGCCAAGGGCGTTCCGGCGTTCCTGGCGGCGCTGGAAATCCATCTGGTCGAGGTCAGCCCGAGCCTCCGGCGGCGCCAAGCCCAAGCCCTTGGCGACCTCGAGGTGACCTGGCACGACTCGGTCGACCAGCTACCGACCTCAGCCCCGCTTTTGCTGCTGGCCAACGAGTTTTTCGACGCCCTGCCCATTCATCAGTATCAACGCACCCGCCAGGGTTGGGCGGAACGGCGGATCGGCATTAACGACGCCGGCACCGAGTTGGTTTTTGGCCTGGCCGCCGCCGTGCCGGGCAACCGGTTGCTGGGCCTGCCGCCGGCGGACATCGGCGCAGTGGCGGAACTCTGCCCCGCCGGCAACGCCATCGCCCAGGCGATCGGGCAACGGTTGGCGGCGCAGGGCGGGGCGGCGCTGATTGTCGACTATGGCTATTTGAAAACCCAGGCGG
Organism: uncultured Rhodovibrionaceae bacterium; assembly: GCA_963976695.1. GTDB lineage: Bacteria > Pseudomonadota > Alphaproteobacteria > Kiloniellales > DSM-21159 > CAXBMB01. The sequence goes on along the minus strand of CAXBMB010000026.1, from coordinate 29,100 downwards.
GAGACAGCCTGCAGGCGCTGCGCGCCCACCGCTATCACCCGGTGCTGCGCGACCCCGGCAGCGCCGATATCACCGCCCACGTGAACTTCCAAGCGCTGGCCGAAGCCGCCCAAGCCGGCGGCGCCAGGCCGCTGCCGCCGGTGACTCAAGGCGAATTTCTAACCCACCTCGGCCTTGACCAGCGGGCCAGCCAACTGATCGCCCAGGCAACCGCCAGCCAGGCCAAGGACATCGCCGAGGCGCGCAAACGCCTCACCGGCGACGCAGAGATGGGCCGGCTGTTCAAGGTCCTCGCGCTGACCACCTCCGACGGCCCGGATCTGGCCGGCTTCCCGACATCCCAAGACCCGGGTGAAACCCAAGCCACCCCTAAAAACAACCCGGGTTGAGGCAATTCCCTTTGCCGATTTTTTGCGCTAGAGTCGGATCGGCTCCAATGGAATCCGTCTTTTCTCAACCTATTAGCGGGTGATGGACGACAGGAACGAAGCGCCAAGCGCTTCTTTCCACCTCGCGCGCCCCCAGGCTCAGGCCCATGCTGACCGATCAGAATTTGAATAATTTGCCCGCGGTTCGCCACGGCTTTCTCACCCGCAAAGGCGGGCAGAGCCGTGGGATCTATGAAGGGCTCAACTGCGGTTTTGGCTCCAATGACAGCGCCGCCGACGTGGCCGCCAACCGCCTGATCGCCTTACAACGCGCCGGTCTTCCACAGGGCCCGCTGCTGACCTGCCATCAGATCCACTCGGCGGCGGTGGTGGAGGTCACCGGTCCCTGGCGGCCCGAGGCGTCGCCCCGCGCCGACGCCACCGTCACCCGGCAGCCTGGACTGGCGCTGGGCGTGCTCACCGCCGACTGCGCCCCGGTGCTGTTGGCCGATGCCACCGCCGGGGTCATCGGCGCTGCCCACGCCGGGTGGAAAGGCGCCATTGGCGGCGTGCTCAAGGCAACGGTGGCGGCAATGGAGGACCTGGGGGCCAAACGGGCCAACATCATCGCCGCCATCGGCCCCTGCATCGCCCATGCCTCCTACGAAGTGGCGCCGGAATTTCTTGCGCCTTTTCTGGCCGACGATCCGGAAAACGCGGGCTTCTTTTGGCCGAGAGCCGACGGCGGCAGGCCCCATTTCGATCTCAAGGGCTTTGTCCGCCGGCAATTGAAAAAAGCCGGTGTGGCGCAAATCGGATGCCTGCCCCACGACACCTATGCCGACGCCGAGAGCTTTTTCAGCTACCGGCGCACCTGCCATCGCCGGGAAAGCGACTATGGCCGGGGGCTGTCCCTGATTTACCTGGAAAACGAAACGACGGGATGAAGTGATTTTCCTTGATCATCGGCGCGCCCGCCGTCTCGGCGCTAGACCTGCTTGCCGGCGCGCCCTATCTTTCTGGCTGCTGAAAGTCCTTTGCTTGGGGAACTTTCCTTTGGACTTATCTTCGCGCCCGGCAAGTTTTCTCCCGGCGGTTTTGCTCTCAACAAGAAGGACCGAGGCTGGTTATGCCGTTACATTTTTCTGAAGAAGAATTGGCCGCGCGTCGTGCGCGCGCCTGCGCGGCGATGCGCGAAGAGGGTTTGGACGGCCTGTTGGTCTTTCGACAGGAATCGATGTTTTACCTGACCGGCTACGACACCTTCGGCTATGTCTTTTTTCAATGCCTCTACCTGGACGCCGACGGGCGCTTCGCCCTGATTACCCGCGCGCCGGACCTGCGGCAGGCCCAGCAAACCTCGGTCATTCAAGACATTCGCATTTGGGTCGACAAGCCCGACGCCCGACCGGCGGAGCAGCTGCGCGACCTGCTGCAGGAGCAGGGCGCGCAAGGGAAAAAACTCGGCGTGGAATACGAGGCCTATGGCCTCACCGGGGCTAACTGCAAGAAGCTGGAAGCCGCGCTTGACGGGTTTTGCACCCTGGCGGACGCCTCCTACCTGGTGTCCAAGCTGCGGGTGATCAAAAGCCCGGCCGAGTTGGTCTACGTCAAACGCGCCGGGGAACTGGCCGATGACGCCTATGCCGCCGCGCTGGAAAAAGCCAGGCCGGGGGCCTTCGAGGGGGACATTCTCGCCGCCATGCAGGGCGCCATCTATCGCGGCGGCGGGGACGACCCGGCCAACGAGTTCATCATCGGCTCGGGCCCACAAGCGCTGCTCTGTCGCTATTACACCGGCCGCCGTCATCTCGATTCAAACGACCAACTGACGCTTGAATGGGCCGGCGCCTATCGCCACTACCACGCCGCGATGATGCGCACCCTCGCCCTGGGCGAGGCGCCGCAGCGCCAGCTCGACATGCACAGCGTCGCCCACGAGGCGCTGTTGGCGGTGGAAGAGCAGTTCAAGCCGGGCAACCTGGTTGGCCGGGCCTTCGACGCCCACGCCCGGGTGCTGGACAAGGCCGGCTACCAAGCGCACCGAATGAACGCCTGCGGCTATTCCCTGGGCACGACCTACGCCCCCAACTGGATGGACTGGCCGATGCTCTATCACGACAACCCGGTGGTGATGAGCGCGGGCATGGTGTTTTTCGTCCACATCATCATTTTCGACAGCGACAGGAACCTGGCCATGTCGCTGGGTCGCACTTCGGTGGTCACCGAAAAGGGACCGCAATCACTCTCGCGCGCGCCGCTGGAGATGATGATCCTTTAGCCGTACAGTGACAAAGCCGGGCGGGACGGGACGAAACCAGACAAGACAGCGGCGCTCACCAGCGCGACCACGGAAAAACCGCCGGACCGGCAGCGCTTCTGGAGCCGCCTTCGCTTGAAAGCCTTGCCATGCCCTACATCATCATCCTGCTTTTGGCTTCCCTGCTGGGACTGCTCGCCATGTGCGCCGCGTAGCGGCCACGGCGGCGCGGCGCCCGACTCCGACGGCCTTTCCTCTCGTCTTTCTTGCGCCACGGCAACGCTTCATGCCTTTACTTCCTGACCCCCACCACCGGATGGTGATCCGTCGTCGCGCCTTGATCGGCCTGGCGCTGCTGGCCCCGCTGGCGTTGGCGGCTTGCGGGCAACTGCCCCAACCCTATCAGCCGGACAACAAGAACGGCCTGAACCTTCGGCTATTGGCCGAAAGCTCCATGCTGGTGATCGAACCGACCCAGGGCGACGCGCCGGGCCAGCCGCTGCTCTTTGCCGATGCGCTGGAGGAGGCGCTGGTGGGCGAAGGTCTGCTGGTGCGAAAGGCCGAAAGCCCCGCACCCCTGAAAGCCGGGCTGCGGTTGGAATCAACCGCCCGGTTGCTGGCGATGTCGGCCGAGGAAAATCTGCTGCGGATCGATTGGCGGGTGGTTGATCCGGCCGGCGACACCGCCGCCAACAGCCGGGAAGAGGTAATTGTCGCCCAATCGCTATGGCGGCGCGGCGACCGCAAGCTGTTTCGCAAGCTGGCCCGGCAAGCGGCCAAGTCCCTGGCTGACCAGCTTTTGGGCGATCCGCTGCAAGCGGTCAAGTTGCCAGGATTTCCCGGCGCCCGTCTTGTGATTACCGGCGTACAGGGGGCGCCAGGCGACGGCAACGACTCCCTGCACCGCGCCTTTAGACGGATTTTGCAGGACACCGATCTGCCGTCGACGGAGATTGCCGAACCCGGCGACCTGCTGATCCGCTGTCTGGTTACGCTGGGCGAGCCGAAAAACAATCAGCAGGTTGTCACGCTGACCTGGCAGGTTTCCTACCTCGATCCCAATCTCACCGGGCCCGCCGCCATAGACGGGAAGCTGCTGGGCGAAATTTCGCAGGCCAACCTGGTTCCGGTTGGCGCCTTGGACGGCGCGTGGGGCGCGCTGGCCTATCAGATTTCCCGCGCCGCCTTCCAGGGGATCAAGGACCTCTTGGCCCAGGCCGGGCAGCAGCGGATCGCCGGCTGACCAAGCTCGGGCCCTGCTCGCTGGCCCGATCCGGACCGCACCAGACCGGGGAACAGATTGCCGACGCAAGGCTGGGAACAGCGGGAAAAATATCGTCACTGAAAGCCGAGCGTCGGCCAAAGTCGGCAAAAATCGGCACCGCCGACCAGCGGCATCTTGCTGCGCACGCAAGGCAGACCTGTCACGGAGTCCGGTTAAGGTCGCGTTTCTCCGCCTCTAAAGCGTTTACAGGAGGCGATGCCGTTGATATGTTCCGCCCGCTTGCGAGGGGCCGCCCCCACGCGAACGCTTTATATGCGCGCATGGCACGGGAACCCTGGGCATGAAAATCATCACCGGAAATTCCAATCGGCCGTTGGCCGAAGCAATTTCGGCCTATCTTAATCTGCCGCTGACCAACGCGTCGGTGCGCCGTTTCTCCGATCTGGAAGTATTCGTCGAGATTCACGAGAACGTCCGGGGCGAGGATGTTTTTCTCATTCAGTCCACCTCCTTTCCGGTCAATGACAACCTGATGGAGTTGCTGGTTACCATCGACGCGTTGAAGCGCGGCTCGGCCCGCAGCATTACCGCCGTTCTGCCCTACTATGGCTATGCCCGCCAAGATCGAAAGTCCGGCCCCCGGACGCCAATTTCCGCCAAGCTGGTCGCCAACCTGATTACCACCGCGGGCGCGAATCGCGTTTTGACGCTTGATCTGCACGCCGGCCAGATTCAGGGCTTCTTCGATATCCCGACGGACAACCTCTTTGCCGCGCCGGTCTTCGTTCAGGACATTCAGGAACGCTATGGCGACGACGACATCACCATCGTCTCCCCGGACATCGGCGGCGTGGTGCGCGCCCGCGCCATCGCCAAGCGCATCGACGCCGACCTGGCGATCATCGACAAGCGCCGCGAGCGCGCCGGGGTCTCCGAGGTGATGAACATCATCGGCGACGTCCGCGGCCGCCGCTGCATCCTGGTGGATGATATCGTCGATTCCGCCGGAACGCTGTGCAACGCGGCGGCCGCGCTCAAGCAAGCCGGCGCCACCGCGGTTAGCGCCTATGTCAGCCATGGGGTGTTGTCGGGCGGCGCGGTGGCCCGTGTCTCCTCCTCTCCGATGGAGACCCTGGTCACCACGGACTCAATTCAAGCGACCGAAGCCATGCGCGTGTCGCAGAACATGCGCCAACTTTCCATCGCGCCGCTGCTGGGCCAAGCCATCAGCCGGATTAGCGAGGCCAAGTCGGTTTCCAGCCTTTTTGAATACCCCTCGGCATAACCAGCCGAAGGTTCCTGGCCCAACACCCCTGGAGGTTGGGCCATAACTTCGAACGGGCAAGCCGTCCGTTCGATTGGACAAACCAAGGAGCGTCGTCCAATGACCGAAATTAACAAGCTGACCGCCGAACTGCGGGAACGGGCCGGGAAGGGGGCCGCCCGTGCCACACGTCGCGCGGGCCGCGTACCGGCCGTGATCTACGGCAACAAACAGACCCCGGTGATGATCTCTCTGTCCAACCGGGACTTGGTCGTCGAACTGAAGAAGCCGGGATTTTTCACCCGAATCTTCGACATCGAGGCCGGCGGAAAACACCACCGGGTTCTCGCCCGTGACATCGCCTTCCACCCGGTAACCGATTGGCCGGAGCACATCGACTTCCTGCGCGTTGGTAAAACCACCAAGGTGAAAGTCGACGTTCCCGTGCACTTCTCCGATGAAAAGGAATGCCCGGGTCTGGTCAAGGGCGGCGTGCTGAACACGACCCGCCACACGGTGGAGCTTTTGGTGTCGGCTGACGCCATCCCCGAGTTCATCACCGTTGACCTGTCGAAAGCCGATCTCGGCGACTCGCTGCACTTCTCCAACGTCTTGGACCTGCCAGCGGGGGCCGAACCGGTGATCACCGACCGTGACTTCACCATCGCCACCATCGTCACCTCCAGTGGCCTTAAATCCGAAGCCGCGGACGCCGCGGCCGACGAAGAAGGCGACCTCGATGAGGAAATCGAGATCAGCGCGGTTGACGACGACGCCTAATCCTTCGGCGCCGCTGTTTAGGAAGCAAAACGAGGGGCCAGATCATGCTGTTGCTTGTTGGGCTCGGCAATCCCGGCCCCCGTTATGCCAAAAACCGCCACAACATTGGCTTCATGGCGCTTGACGCCATCGCACAGCGCCACGGCTTTTTGCCGTGGCGCAAGCGATTCCAGGGCGAATTGGCCGAAGGCAGCATCGCCGGACGGAAGGTGATCGCGCTAAAACCGCTGACCTACATGAACGAGTCGGGTCGCAGCGTCGGCGCCGCCGCCCACTTCTATAAAATTCCGCCCGCCGACATTCTGGTGTTCCATGACGAGCTGGATCTGGCGCCGGGCAAGGTCAAGATTAAGCTCGGCGGCGGCGCGGCGGGCCACAATGGCCTGCGGTCGCTCGATGCGCATCTGGGACCGGATTTCAAGCGCATCCGTCTGGGAATTGGGCATCCCGGCGTCAAGGACCGCGTTCACGGTCATGTGCTGGGGGACTTTTCCAAGGCCGATCACGATTGGCTGGAAAGTTTGCTGGCGGCCCTGGCGTCCGAAACAGCCGACCTGCTGGACAATAGCCCCCAAGGCGACAGCAGGTTCCTGTCGAAAGTCAATCAGGCGCTGTTTCCACCGCGCGCCAACAAAGCACCGGTCGACCGGCCGGCGCGCGCCGACAAGACAGCGGCGGGCAAGACGCCCGAACAGGCATCCCCGCCCGGCGACGCCGCGCCTCCATCGACCCAGGCCCGCCCCGACCAGCCGGACGGCCTGCTGGCACAGGCCCTGAAAGCCGCCCGCGACAAACTGGGCGGCAAGAAGAAAGAAAGCGACAGCTAACATGGGTTTCAATTGCGGTATTGTCGGGCTTCCCAACGTCGGCAAGTCCACGCTTTTCAATGCACTGACCGAGACGGCCGCCGCCGAGGCCGCCAACTATCCTTTCTGCACCATCGAACCCAATACCGGACGGGTGGCCGTGCCCGACCCCCGGTTGGAAAGGCTGGCGAAAATCGCCAAGTCGCAGAAAATCGTTCCAACCCAGTTGGAATTCGTCGATATCGCCGGACTGGTGCGCGGGGCGTCCAAGGGCGAGGGTCTGGGCAACCAGTTCCTGGCCAACATCCGCGAAACCGACGCGATCATCCAGGTGCTGCGCTGCTTTGACGGCGATATCACCCATGTGGACGGTTCGGTGGATCCGCTGCGCGACGCCGAGACCATCAACACCGAACTGATGCTGGCGGATCTGGAAAGCTGTGAAAAGCAGCTCATCAACGCCGCCAAGCGCGCCAAGGGCAATGACAAGGAAGCCAAGGAACGGGTCCAGGTGCTCGAACCGGTGATCGCCGCGCTTTCCGACGGTCAACTGGCGCGCACCGTGGTGGTCAGCAAGGCGCTGCAGCCGGTGTTGAAATCGCTGAACCTGCTGACCGCCAAACCGGTGCTCTACGTTGCCAACGTGGCCGAGGAAGACGCCGCCGAAGGCAATGCCATGAGCGAGCAGGTCCGTGAAATGGCGGAACGGGAGGGCGCCGGTTTCGTCGTCATCTCCGCCGCCATCGAAGCCGAGGTCGCGGCCCTGGAAAGCGCCGAGGAAAAGCAGGAATTCCTGGAGACCCTGGGGCTGCGCGAAACCGGTTTGGCGCGCCTGATTCACGCCGGCTACCAACTGTTGCACCTGCTGACCTTCTTCACCATCGGCCCCAAGGAGGCCCGCGCCTGGACCGTCCAGAATGGGGCGAAAGCGCCCAATGCGGCCGGGGTGATCCATACCGATTTCGAGCGCGGCTTCATTCGCGCCGAAACCATCGCCTACCACGACTTTATCGAAACCGGCGGCGAACAGGGCGCCAAGGATGCCGGCAAGATGCGCGCCGAGGGCAAGGAGTACCTGGTGCAGGACGGTGACGTCTTCCACTTCCGCTTCAACGTCTAGCGTCGGATCGGCCTGCCGGGGCGCATAACGTGATCCGCGCCAGGCCGTGACGCCGCCCACTCTCGAGCGATGGCAGACTGCTTGACGACGGAAACCAAGCGCCAAGCGCCAAGCGCCGCATTTTCGGTCGCTCCCCTGCTAGTAAGAGCTGCGCCAACCGGGTAAACTTTCGTTCCCGCGCTAGGGAAAGTGGCGCAACAGGAGGCGGAGACAAAGGGGAGACGGGGGCGACAGGAGGCCGGGGGACATGGGTGCCAGCACAAAACCAACAGACGCCGCTGCCAAAACCATCCCCAGGGGCAAACGTCCGATTGTTCTCTGCCTGGACGGCACCTGGAACGAGCCGGAACGCTTCACCAAGGCCGGGGATAAAAGCGAAACCACCAATGTCCTAAAGATGGTTCGGGCCATTTTGCCCTGCGCACCCGACGGCGCCGATCAGATTATCTACTACGACACCGGGATCGGCACCCAGGGTCCGATCGGCAAAATTGTCGGCGGCGGCCTTGGCCAGGGCATTTCCAAGAATATCATGCAGGCCTATCGATTCCTGGCCAACAACTATACCGGCGACGAGGAAATCTTCCTCTTCGGCTTTTCCCGGGGCGCCTATGCGGCGCGGGGGCTGGCCGGGTTCATCGGCGCCGCCGGCCTGCTGGCGAAGCAGCATTTGGCCTATGTCCCGGAAGCCTACCAACTGTATCGCACCCCAAAAGACCAACGCGCCGCGTCGACCTACTGGAAAATCAAACCCAAGCCGGGCCTCAACGAAAGCGTCCACCAATCGGCGGCCGAGGCCGTGGGGCAGGTCTTCGCCGCCATCAACGGCACGGAGAAGCGCGCCTGGCGACCGACCAAGCTGATCGCCGCCCTGGCGGCGGGGTTAGCGGTCACACGCTAGGCCCGGGCGCGGCGTCAGGGTCTCCACCCTCCGGCACGGCCGGAAGAAATTCCAGCAGCACGCCATTTGCCTGCGCCGGGGACAGCAGCAAGCGATCGCCCAAGCCAAGGAAGGGCACGGCGGCGGCGGTGAAAAAGGCCTCGGTGGCCTGCAGGTCGGCCACCGCGATTTGTAGCGCCAGGGTATAGGGTTCGGACAGGTCCGGCGGCGCGGGCAGCGCCGGATAGATCACCTCCGCCAACGCCTGCGCCGTGGCGAAGGTCAAGCCGCAGTTACCGGCGCGCACCGCCACCATGCCGTCGCTGACCGCCACGGCCTCGGCACCGAACAACGCGCCGTAGTCCTGCGCCAGCGCCCCTGGTTCCGCCACAACCGTCACCACCCCCTTGATTCCCAGCGCGCCGTTGGGATGGGTGAGAAAGGCCGCCTGCCACACCAGGTCGGCGCTCAAATGCTGGCAGAAAAAGGCGCTGAGCCCCGGCACCTGACGCCGCTCGGGATGAACCAGCCGAAAAGCCGGCAAGGCATCGCCCGCCGGCAGTTCAATGACCCGCTTCAACTCCGTCGGGCCGACCACCTCGCCGCCTTGCCGCCGCAAAAAATCCGCCGTCACCTCGGCGTCACCGCTGCGAAAGGCCAAGCCCAGGAAACCTTCACGCTGGGCAAGGAAGTGATCCAGGTTGTTGGTGAACTTCGTCGGATCGACAATGCCCAGCAGTTCGATATAGTTCTGCGCAAACATCAAGCAGTAGTTGGCCGTGCCCCAGCCGATGTGTCGACCGCGCGGGCAGGCGTGAAAGCCCAGCCGCGTCCAGTTCCGTCGCGCGGCTTCCAGGTCCTGTACCCCCACCAGCGCGTGGTCCAGTCCCTCGATGGCGGTGATCATGGTTGCCCCCTCTCCTGCCCAGCTTTTTACTTCCCCACCGGCGCCGCGTCCCCCGTTTGATCCGCCGGGTCCGCCGGCGCCGCGCCGGGGCCGCTGGCGTAGCCATAGCCCGCGGCGAACTTCTCCAACACCTTTGACATTTCCGCCGCGCTCAACAGGGGAGGCTCGGCGGCCAGTTGCAGCACCCGCCAGTATTGATTGGCCAGGGTTTCAACCTCGACGGCAATTTTCAGCGCCTCGGTCAAATCCCGACCACAGGCAATCAAGCCATGATGCCCCAAAAGACAGGCCTTGCGACCCTCCAAGGCTGCCAAAACCGCGTGACTTAACGCCGCGCTGCCAAAGGTTTCATAGCCGCAGCAACGAATGTCGGTCCCGCCGGCGATCGCCACCATGTAGTGAAAGGCTGGTATGGACTTGCCCAGACAGGCCAGCGTGGTGGCGAAAATCGCATGGCTGTGAACCACCGCGCCGAACTCGGGCCGCTGGGCGAGAATATCGCGATGGAAGCGCCACTCGCTGGTCGGCTTACGCCCGGCGGCCGCCACCTGCCAGTCGCCGGAGAAGTCCATCTCCACAATGTCCGCTGCGGTCATTGCCTCATAGTCCAGGCCCGAGGGGGTTACCAGAAAGCCCGCGCCCAGCGCGCTGGGCAGACGAACCCCCAGATTGCCGGATGACCCCTGATTGATGCCCAGCTGGTTCATCCGCCGAGCGGCGGCGACCAGGGTTGCCTTCAGCGCCTGCTTGTCCATGGCCTCAAGCCTGTTCCGGATAGAGCGCCAGCAGACCCTCGGCCGTGCTGGTCGTCACCCCGCGTTCGGTGATCAAGCCGGTCACCAGTCGGGCCGGCGTCACGTCGAAGGCATAGTTGGCCACCGGCGAGCCGGGCGAAACAATATCGACGGTCTCCAGCCGGCCATCGTCGGTGCGGCCGGTAAGATGGGTTACCTCCCGGCCAGCGCGCTGCTCAATCGGAATTCCCGCCACACCGTCCGACAGCGTCCAGTCAATGGTCGAGCCCGGCAGCGCGACATAGAAGGGCACACCGTTGTCCTTGGCGGCCAGCGCCTTCAGGTAGGTGCCGATCTTGTTGCAGACATCGCCGCTGGCGGTGGTGCGGTCGGTGCCGGTGATGCAAAGATCCACCTGACCGTGCTGCATCAAGTGGCCGCCGACATTGTCGGCGATCACCGTATGCGGCACCCCCGCCTGCTGAAGCTCCCAGGCGGTGAGCGCCGCGCCCTGATTGCGCGGACGGGTTTCATCGACCCAGACATGAACAGCCAGACCCTTTTCATGGGCTGCGTAAATCGGCGCGGTGGCCGTCCCCCACTCAATGGTGGCCAACGACCCGGCGTTGCAATGGGTCAGGATGTTCAGCGGTCCGGACGCTTTCTGCTCGGCCAGACCCTCCAGAACGCCCAGGCCATGCTGGCCGATGCGGCGACTCATCTCGGCGTCCTCGTCGGCCAACCGGGCAGCCTTGGCGTAGGCCGCTGGCCCCCGTTCCGCCGCCGCCAGCGGGCGCAGATGGCGGCGCATCTCCTCCAGCGCCCACTTTAGATTAATCGCCGTCGGCCGGGTTGCCAGCAATTGCTCATAAGCGGCCTGCAAGCTGCTGTCGCCGGGATCGCGGCGCAGGGCCAGGGCCAGGCCGTAGGCCGCCGTGACCCCGATCAGCGGCGCGCCGCGCACCTGCATCGCCGAAATGGCGTGCGCGGCCTCCTCAACGTTTCGCAGCTGCGCCACCTGATAGCGGTGCGGCAGCAACGTCTGGTCAATGATCTCCACTGTTTCGCCGTCCGCCGCCACCCAGATGGTGCGCTTGTGTCGCCTTGCTTCGCCCATGCTCTCTCTCCGGCCGAACTGGCCTCAACTGTTGCCGTGGCGGGCGGTTGCTCAGCCCTGCGCCGCCAGGGCCCGCCCCGCAATGGCCGACAAGCGTTTTACCGCCGCCGGGTCGCGCTTGTCGGGATGGGTGATCAGGGCCGCGTCCAAAGCCCGCTGACAGCCCTGCTGACAGACCGTCTGCTGCCGGGTCAAATAGGGAATGACGGTCTTGACCAGCGCGCGCGCGCGGTCGGCGTTGCTCAACAGCACCTTGACCACCTGCTCCACCGTGACATTGTCATGGTCCGGGTGCCAACAGTCAAAGTCGGTCACCATGGCCACCGTGGCGTAACAAAGCTCCGCCTCGCGCGCCAACTTGGCCTCCGGCATGTTGGTCATGCCGATCACATCGCATCCCCAGCTGCGATAGAGATTGGACTCCGCCAGGGTGGAAAACTGTGGCCCCTCCATGGCCAGATAGGTTCCGCCCTTGACCAGCCGGAGGTTGACGTCATCGGCGGCCTGAAGCAAGGCCGCGCCCAGCCGCCCACAGACCGGATGGGCGGTCGAGACATGCGCCACCAGGCCGTCGGTAAAGAAGCTTTTCTGCCGCGCAAAGGTGCGGTCGATGAACTGATCCACCAGCATGAAGGTTCCCGGCGGCAGCCCTTCCTTGAGCGAGCCCACGGCGCTGAGCGAGAGCACCTCGGTGACCCCGGCGCGCTTCAGCGCATCGATATTGGCGCGATAGTTGATTTCCGTCGGATTAAGCACGTGCCCCCGGCCATGGCGCGGCAAAAACACCACCGGCTGCCCCGCCAGCTTGCCGAACAACAGCTCATCGGAGGGCCGGCCAAAGGGAGTCTCGACAGCGCGCCACTGGGTATCGGTTAGGCCTTCGATGTCATAGACACCGCTGCCGCCGATCACGCCGATCACCGGCGACACCGGGGAAGGAGAGGAAGAAGCTTCAGCCATATAGCGGTTCTTTCTATTTCGTTACGCCCGGTCTTTGGGGGCTTTTCAGTTCGCCCGGTCTTCAGCGCCTGTTCGGTTCGCCCTGTCGCCCCGGCGCTATAGTAGCCGCGCGCCGCGGCGCGGGCACAGCGGAAAGCTTCGGCGCGTCGAATTAATCGCCCTCACCCCGGCGCTGGCAATAGCGCCAGGGATCAACCCCGGGATCAACCCCGGGTGGGATCGATCAGGGAAAAGGTAAAAAAAAGGCCACCCCGAAAGGCAGCCTTTTCCATCGATCTTGGTCCGTCAAGTCCAGAGTCGGAGCGGTTCAGCCGAACTCGCCAAGCAGTCCCGTTGGCGCCGCGCCTCGCCCGGTTATCAAGAAATGCCCGCAGCGGTCACGACAGAGCCGATGCGCCGAACGCAGCAGCCCTGTCGATCACCCGGCTAGTGCAGCTTGGCCCAAACCTTACGCTTCACCGCATAGCTCAGGGCGGTGAAGACGGCCAGGAAGATCAACACGGCCAGGCCGGTGCTGTGACGTTCGTCCAACTTCGGCTCGGCGGTCCACATCAAGAAGGCGGTGACATCCTTTGCCATCTGCTCGGTGGTTGCCGCCAAACCGCTGGCGTACTCCACCGCATCCTCGCCCAGCGGCGGCGCCATGGCGATCTTGTGGCTGGGGAAGTACGCGTTGTAGTACATGCCATCCGGCAGCGGCGCGCCGTCTGGCGCCTCATCCTGGAAACCGGTCATCAGCGCATAGATGTAATCCGGGCCGCCCTCGCGGGCTTTCGCCATCAAGGACAGATCCGGCGGCAGGGCCCCCCCGTTGGAGGCGCGGGCGGCCTGCGGGTTGGCGAAGGGCGAAACGAAGCGATCGGAAGGCTGGGCCGGACGGGTGTACATTTCACCGTCATCGTCCGGACCGTCTTCCACTTCGTACTCGGCGGCGAAGGCTTTGACCTCCTCCTGGCTGTAGCCCAGGTCCAACAGATTGCGATAGGACACATAGCTCAGCGAGTGACAGCTCGCGCAGACCTGGGCATAGACCTGAAATCCGCGCTGCAGCTCCGCCTTGTCAAAGGCGCCAAAGATGCCGTCGAAGGACCAATTCTGCTTGGGCAGCTCATTATTCTCGGCCGCCAGAGCCGGAGAGGCCAAGCCCAGCGAAACAACGGCGATCGCCGCAAGTTTGGTCAAGCTTTTCATTAGGCTTTCTCCATCGGCATAGCGGTGGCGGAAGCCCCAGCGGCTCCCCCCTTAAGCACCGCCTCACTGATCGAGGCCGGCAGGGGTTTGGGCCGTTCCAGTTTGCCCAGCAGCGGTAGGATAACGAGCATGTAGATAAAGTAGAACGCCGTGGCGAATTGCGCCGCCAGGACATAGGGCTGTTCGGCCGGCTTGCTGCCCAGATAGGTGAGCGCGATAAGGTCAAGCAGCAAAATCAGGAAGAACCACTTGAAGACCGGACGGAAGCGCCCCGAGCGAACCGGCGAGCTGTCCAGCCAAGGCAGGAAGCACAGCACGATCAGCGACGCGAACATGGTGATCACCCCGCCCAGCTTGGCCGGGATCAGAACGATGTCGGTGAAAGGAATGCCGATATCAAACGTGATGGCCCGCAACATGGCGTAGTAGGGCAGGAAATACCATTCCGGGACAATGTGCGCTGGGGTGCTCAACGGATTGGCTTCGATATAGTTGTCCGGCAGCGCCAGCAGGTTCGGCGAGAAGAAGATCACCGCCGCGAAAATCATCATGAACACACCCAAACCAAAGAGATCCTTGGTGGTGTAGTAGGGGTGGAACGGAATTTTGTCCTGCGGTCCCTTGGCGTCGATGCCCAGCGGGTTGTTGGAGCCGAAGCGATGCAGTGCCCAGAGGTGCAGGAACACCACCGCGAAGATCACGAAAGGCAGCAGGTAGTGCAGCGCGAAGAAGCGATTCAGTGTGGGATTGCCAACCGAAAAACCGCCCCACAGGAAGGTGACGATATCCGGGCCGATCAGCGGGATCGCCGAGAAGAGATTGGTGATCACCGTGGCGCCCCAGAAGGACATCTGGCCCCAGGGCAGCACATAGCCCATGAATGCGGTCGCCATCATCAAAAGCAGGATGATAACGCCCAGGATCCAAAGAATTTCGCGCGGCGCCTTATAGGACCCGTAGTACATCCCCCGCACGATGTGCAGGTAAACCACGATGAAGAAGAAGGACGCCCCGTTGGCGTGCATGTAACGAATCAGCCAGCCGCCGTTGACGTCCCGCATGATGCGTTCGACCGACTGAAAAGCCATGTCCACCTGCGGGGTGTACTGCATGGCGAGAATGACGCCGCTGACAATCATCACCACCAGCATGATTCCGGCCAACGAGCCGAAATTCCACAGGTAATTCAGGTTTCTGGGCGCCGGATAGTCGACCAGATGCTCGTTCATATAGGAGAAAATCGGAAGACGATAATCGATCCAGCCGATCACGCCTTTGCTTGTATTGAATCCGTTGCTCATCGCTCTTACGTCCCTCACCCGACCTTGATGGTGGTGTCGTTCGTGAACTCGTAATTTGGCACAACCAGATTGAGGGGGGCAGGCCCCTTACGAATTCGACCGGAGGTGTCATAGTGCGACCCGTGGCAGGGGCAGAACCAGCCACCAAAGTCACCTTTTGGCTCGCTCGGCCGCTGGCCCAACGGCACACAACCCAAGTGCGTGCAAATCCCGACCATCACCAAAAGCTCGGGCTTGACCACCCGCTCGGCGTCGGTCTGTGGATCAATCAGCGCATCCATCGGGACCGCTGCGGCTTGCTGAATTTCTTCACCGGTGCGATGCCGGATGAAGACCGGCTTGCCGCGCCAAGTCACGGTGATGGCCTGACCAACCTCAATGGGGCTGACATCCACTTCGACGCTGGCGACGGCCAGGACGTCGGCGGAAGGATTCATGGAGTTGACCAGGGGCCAAACGAAGGCTCCCGCGCCAACGACGCCCATGGCACCTGCGGCTAGATAGAGAAAATCCCGGCGCGCTTCGTTATCGGCGCTCTTTGCAGCATTCGTGCTGTCTGACATGTTTACATGTCCCTTGTCTGTCATCGTGGCGGGCGAAGAAGCCCCCACTCTCTCCCACCGAATTGGGGGCATAGCTCGATTTCTTTTACGCCCTGCACGGTTAAACGGACAGTGCGACCTAGGGCCGCAAGGCCCCGCGTATCCAACCTGCACGACGGCCTGCATATAGAGGAAAGTTTGGGCCAAAGTAAAGGCCACGGAAGGGAATTCTATGCAACAAGGGTTAGAAACCCAAACGCTCGCGGGCCCGACTTTACCCGTTGTCCAGAGGGAGGCCGGACTTTTTTCCTTGAATTCTCGCCCCGAAACCCCCACGCCCCCCCCAGGGAACTCCCCAGGGACCCCCCGCCGGCGGTCATCAGACCCGCCATCCTAGCCCAATCAAAATTCAGAGCAAACTGCAGAGACCGACAAATGCGCCTCGCCCTCTATGAACCGGACATTCCCCAAAACTGCGGCACCTTGATTCGTCTGGCCGCCTGTCTGGGCGTCGGGCTGGATATCATCGAGCCTTGCGGCTTCGTGCTGGACGACAAACGCCTGCGCCGCGCCGGCATGGATTACCTGGACGCGGCGGATGTCCGGCGCCACAGCTCCTGGCGCGCCTTTTGCCAGGTGCCGCGCCAGCGGGTGATCCTGTTGACCACCAAGGCGCAGACCGCCTACACGGATTTTTGTTTCCGGGCCGAGGACACCCTGCTTTTGGGCCGCGAATCGGCGGGCGTGCCCGATCCGGTGCACCGCCAGGTCGACGCCCGGATCATCGTGCCATTGCAGCCCGGCTTGCGCTCGCTCAATATCGCCGTCGCCGCCGGCATGGTCTTGGGCGAGGCGCTGCGCCAAACCAAGGCCTTTGCCCCGCTCCAGCTCGCCCCGCCGCACGCGCCAGAAAGTGACTGACATGACCAAGCCCTGCCCCCCCGACAGCGCCGTTACCCTGGACGCGGGAAAGGCCCGCGCCAGCGCCTGGTTTGCGACCCTGCGCGATCAAATCTGCGCGACCTTCGAGCAGATCGAAGACGACTTCACCGGCGAGCAGGCAGGGGCCGATGACCGGCTTTCACAATTGCGCGATCAAGCCCCGGGGCGGTTTGCGCAACAGCGCTGGGACCGCACCGACCCGACCACCGGCCAGCCGGGCGGCGGCGGCACCATGGCGATCATGAAGGGCCGGGTCTTCGAAAAGGTCGGGGTCAACATTTCCCAGGTTCACGGCGCTTTCTCACCGGCCTTCGCCAAGGAAATACCTGGCGCCGACAAAGACCCCAACTTCTGGGCGGCGGGAATTTCCCTGGTGGCGCACCCGCACTCGCCCCTGGTGCCTGCCGTGCATATGAACACCCGGCACATCGTGACGACAAAGCGCTGGTTCGGCGGTGGCGCGGATCTCAATCCACCCCTGCCGCAGGCGCAGGACACTGCCGATTTCCACGCCGCCTTTCAGGCGGTGTGCGACCAGCGGGATGCTGGCTACTTTCCCCACTTCAAACAGTGGTGCGACGAATATTTCTACATCAAGCACCGCCAGTGCGCCCGGGGGGTTGGCGGCATTTTTTACGACTACCTGGGCGCGGGCCTGCCGGACAAAAATCCTTTTGGCGGCGACTGGCAAGCGGACTTTGACTTCACCCAGGATGTGGGGCGGGCCTTTCTGGAGATCTATCCCCGCCTGATCCGCCGCCACATGGAACAGCCCTGGACGGCGGCGCAGCGCCGGGCCCAACTGATCTATCGGGGCCGCTATGCCGAGTTTAATCTGGTCTATGATCGCGGCACCCGCTTCGGCTTGATGACCGGCGGCAATCCCGAAGCCATCCTGATGTCCTTGCCCCCCGAAGCCATCTGGCCGTAACAAGCGGATCACCCGGCCGCCCCCTGCGGCGTGACCGTCCCGCCTGGCCGGCAAAGGCGCCGCCGCGGCCGATTTTTCACGGCGTAACGGTAAAGAGAGTCGTTTTCCGACCAAAGCCGGCCGCCAGGAGTGGGGCGACCGCGCGGCACTCAAGCGCAGGGTCGCAGTCCGGCGGCGCGCGCTTGCCGGACCTTTTCCGTTTCCAAGAAATCCAGTCTCCCGCAAGCAAATAGGCGTTCCCATGTCGGTCGTAACCATCGTCCCCACGCGCAACAATCCCCTCGGTGTCACGGACAGCGAATGGCGACAGCGCGTCGACCTCGCCGCCGCCCATCGGCTGTTGGCCTATTTCGACCTGGCCAGCCTGGATCAGGGCCTGCTGGCGCAACGCTGTCTGGACCAGCCGGAGCAGTTCCTGCTGGCGCCGGCGGGACACTTTCACGAAGAGCTGCGGGCATCGGACCTTCTGCGGGCCGATACGGCCGGCCGCGTTCTTTCCAGCTCCGACCACCTGCCGGAGCCGGGCAATGCGGCCTTCGTGCGCGCGCTTCTGGCCGCCAGGCCGGCTGTCGGCGCGGTTGTCCTGCTGCCCAGCAACGCCGCCTTGACCCTGGCGATGATGGGACAACGGCTGGCCGCCCAGGCCCGCCATGCCGTCGGGCTTCCTTTCGAGGTTTACTACAGCCACCTCCCGCTGATGGCCGGCGCGCAGATCACCGACAAGCTGCTGGAAGACCTCGACGAGGCCCCGGCGCTGCTGGTTCGCGATCAGGGAATTTTGCTGGTTGCGCCCACCCTCGCCGAAGCCTTCTTGCTGGCGCAGCGCCTGGATCGGGCCTGCGTCCTGCAACTGGCTGCCCAGCAGGTCGGCTTGCCGATCGCCCAGCCGACCCAGGATGGCGATATCCTGGCCCCGGTGGCCAAGCCGCTCCATACGGCGCAAACCTGGCCCGCCCTGCGCCGCCTGCTGGACCGCAAGTCCACCGGCTACCAGGACTGACCCACCCGGGAAAAAAGCCGATAGGGGGGCGGTGTTAAAGCTGCGCCAGGGCGCGCAGGCAGGCTTGCCGGTCGGGCTGGTAATCCTGTTCGATCCACCAATTTTCCAGTTTCCGCAGCGCGCGCCCCACCTCCGGACCATTTTCCAGCCCACAGGCCAGCAGGTCCGCCCCTCTGACCGGAAAGTTGGGGTCGGTCCAGGCCGCGGCGAGGGCCTGCGCCTCGCGCCAAACCGCCGCCCGGCGGTCCGGCGACGCCAAGGCCTGCCGCCCCAATTGCAGCAGCAGCAACTCCAGGCCCCGTTGGCGCCCCTGGCGGTAGAACGACAGCTTGAGCGCTTTCGCGTCCAACCTCGCCTGCGCGGTGAGCGCCGCCGGCAGCGGCGGCGATAGATAGGTCGCCAGCAGACGCGCCTGGCTGTTGGACAGGCGCAGGCGCTCGGCGATGGCTTGGGCCGCCGCCGCGTCGCCGGTCAGCCAGGCGGCCAAGCGCAGGAAGGCCGGCGCGTCCGGCTGGAGATCCAGCACGCTTTTCAAGGTCGCAAGGTCCGTCGCCTCCGGCAACACCGTCGCCAGGATTTCCCGGTCCCGCATCACGGCCAGGGTCGGCAAGGGATCGGCGACCTCCAGCAGCCGCAGCAGTTCGCTTCTCACCCGCTCGCCGGAAAGCCGCGACAGCTTCGGCGCCGCCTGGGTGACCGCCTGCAACGCTTGCGCGTCCGCCGCGTCGCGCCCATAGCGCGCCTGGAAGCGGAAGAACCGCAAGATCCTCAGGTAATCCTCGGCAATGCGCTGCGCCGCCGACCCGACAAAGCGCACCCGGCCGGCCCGCAAATCGTCAAGACCGCCGAAGTAGTCAAAAATTTCACCGTCTGGCCGGCAGGAAAGCGCGTTGATGGTCAGATCCCGGCGGGCGGCGTCTTCCCGCCAATCTTGGGTAAAGGCCACCGTGGCCCGCCGACCATCGGTCTCGACGTCCCGCCGCAGGGTGGTGATCTCGAACGGGATATGATTGACCAGGGCTGTGACTGTGCCGTGGGCCAAGCCGGTCGGCACCGCCTTGATTTCAGCCCGCACCAACAGCTGGATGACCTCGTCGGGAAGATCGGCGGTGGCGATATCCAAATCGTTCACCGGCCGCCCCAGAATCGCATCGCGCACGCAGCCGCCGACAAAACGCAACTCTTGGCCAGCGGGCGACAAGGCCTTCAGCACGGCCTGGGTTTCCGGCTGGGTCATCCAAGGCTGGGGCGAAAGGCGATGCGATGGCGACATGCCACACCTGCGGGAAACAAAGAATAAGGTCTGGCGGCCGGCCGACACCGAATGCGGCAGCGCACCCGCGCCAACTTACCTGACTGAGCCAGCAAAGCTAGCTCAGATCGGCCAGGAACAAAACCGCGACGGAGAGCACCAGCAGCGCAGCCATCAGCAGGTTGAAGGCCAGACGGATACGACCGGAAGTTAGAAACCGACCGATGACTTGCCCGGAAAGCGTCCAAATCGCCGTGCTGAACACCGACACCAGCAAGAAGGTCGCGGTGACGACCAGCGTTTCCAACAGGTAGAGGCCGCCCGGGGTGGTGAAGGTGGTGATGGCCGTCACCGCCATGATCCAGGCTTTCGGATTGGCGAATTGAAAACCCGCCGCTTCCAGCAGCGTCAGCGGGCGGGCTTTGCCGCTTTCGGCGGCCAGCGTCGCCCCGACGATCCGCCAAGCCAGATAAAGCAGATAGAGCCCGCCGACATAGCGCAAAATCTCATGCAGCGCCGGATAGGCTTGAAACAGGCTTCCCAAGCCCAAACCGACCAGCAGGATCAGGCTGCCGAAACCCACCGCGATGCCGACGATGTGCGGCAAGGTCCGGATATAGCCGAAATTGGCGCCCGAGGCGGTCAGCATGACATTGTTCGGCCCCGGTGTGATCGACGCCGCCAAGGTGAAGGACAGCAGCGTCCAAAGATTGATTGTCATCAAGCAACACACTCCCCTGCTTGCGGCCCGCGGCCCGGCTTGCCCCCAGTTCTTCAATCGGAAAAGCCGCGGCCGGTAAAATAAGTTAGCTATACTGACTTATTTATTGCACCAAGGGAATTGTCTTTCGCGCACTCTCAGCCCTTTCCGGCTGGAAAACCGGGATCGACCAGGTCAATCGGCGGCGGCGGCGGCAACATCTGCTCTTCCACCACAAAACGAAAAAACAGCAGTGACGCGATCATCAACACCAGGCTGCAGCCGATGATCAGCGTCCAAGGCGCGTCGGCCCAGCCCGGCAAGGTTCCCTGCGCCGTGCGGCGCGCCTTCCAACGGGCGATCAGCAGATAGCCCCAGTAGACCAGAAACGGCAAGGTCAGCGGTAAAATCAGCGTTAAGAACCGACGTAGCATGGCACCTGCCATTCTTTGTTAGGGGTGAAGCCGTCACATGCCAGAACCGCCACGGTTGGGACAGCCACCGTTGGGACAGCCACGATCAGGGCGGTCAACTGACGAACCAAGATGCCGAAGCGCCAGGGGTCCACCCAAGGTCCCGCAGCGGCGCTGAGAGGCGGACGCGAAACCAACCGGAGAACGCCCCCAAGAGCCGTCAGCCCTTGGTCGCGGAGGTCAGAATTTCCGCCAGGTTGTTCAGCATGCCGGCGGTGGCGCCCCAGATAAAGTAATCCCGGTAGGGATAGACATAGAAATAGCGCGTAATACCCTCGAACTCCCAGGTTTGGATCTCCCGATTTTTCAGATCGAGAAACAGCGAAAGCGGCACTTCAAAGGCCTCGGCCACCTCAAAGGCGTCCAACTCCAGCTCAAACGGCGGCTGAACCACTCCCACCACCGGCGTGACATCAAAGCCGGTGCGCGTGATATAGGTGTCCAGGCGGCCGACCACCTCGATGTGGCGACGCGCCAGCCCCACCTCTTCCTCGGTTTCGCGCAGCGCCGTGTCCACCACCCCGCCGTCAATGGGGTCGATTCGCCCGCCGGGAAAGGCGACCTGCCCGGCGTGATCATGCAGATGGTCGGTGCGACGGGTCAGCAAAACCGTCAGGCCGCCGCGGCGCTTGATCAAGGGCACCAGCACCGCCGCGCCGGTCAAACGATGGCCGGGCCGATAAAAGTCCGGGTTAAGATCGTGGTCTCCCCGCAGCGCTTGGCCGGGCAGCCCTTCGGGGCCGGGGGCCCGGCGCGCGCCCGGCTGGCGCCGCGCCAACAGCGCCTTGATCTGGCTCACCATCACGGCTTGTCGTTCTCCTCATCACCGGGATCGCCGGAGGCGGGGGCCGGGACCGTTTCGGCGGCGTCCAGCGGGAAAAAGCAGCCTTTGCTCCACACCCCCAGTCGGGGCGCGCTGTCCGCCGTCTCGGTCTCGGTTTCGGCCAGCGCCACCAATTGATAGAACACCGAACGGACCAGCAGCGCCTCCAGCCCCTTACGCATTGTAATATAGGGACGCGGCTCCTGGGTTTCAGGATCATGGCTCACCCGCAGGCGATGTTCCTGATCCAGAACCACCCAATCATCAACGTTGCTGCGGAACCACAGCTCCTGTTCACGTCCCTGGCCCTTCACGACAAGTTCAACGGCGATGAAGGGCGCGTCTTCAACCTCGATCAGGCCGCGCTCCACCGGCGTGACCAGCCAATACCGGCCGTCATCTTCACGCCGCAAAACTGTGGAAAACAGCTTGACCAGCGGCAAACGGCCGATCGGCGTGCCGCGATAAAACCAAGTTCCGTCCCGGGCGATGCGGATATCAAAATCGCCGCAAGAGGGAAAATTTGCTGTGTCGGGTGACTCGCCAGCTTGCATGTGATCCCCTACAATTATTTACAGGTCAAACAGAGGGCGTTGGATCGGGTATTGGTCTTTCGACAGATCTGTCCACCATCAGCAGGAAGCCTAACGTGACGACTCTCAGCACGCCACCATCTGAAATCGATGCCGTGAAGCTCGCGGAGGAAATCCAGTCGCTCAGCAATCAGTTGACCGCTGTCCGCGCCGCCATCGGCGAGGTTATCTTCGGCCAAAAAGAGGTCGTCGATCAAACCCTCATTACTCTGCTCGGTGGCGGCCATGCGCTGCTGATCGGCGTGCCCGGTCTGGCGAAGACCCGGTTGGTGGAAACGCTCGGCACGATCATCGGGCTGGAAAGCAATCGGGTGCAGTGCACGCCGGACCTGATGCCAACCGACATTTTGGGCTCCGAAGTGCTGGAGGAGCAGGCCAATGGGAAGCGACGGTTCCGCTTCATCCCCGGCCCGGTGTTCACCCAACTGCTGATGGCCGATGAGATCAACCGCGCCAGCCCCCGGACCCAATCCGCCCTGCTGCAGGCCATGCAGGAAAATCAGGTGAGTGTTTCCGGCAAGCCCCATGACCTGCCGCGCCCCTTTCACGTCTTGGCCACCCAGAACCCGCTGGAGCACGAAGGCACCTATCCGCTGCCCGAGGCGCAGTTGGATCGCTTTTTCCTGCAGATCGACGTCGGCTATCCCGACGCCGCGGCCGAACAGCAAATGCTGCTCGCCACCACCGGCATAGAAGACAAGGCGCCACGACAAATCCTGACCGGCGACGGTCTGCTGAAGGCGCAGCGGCTGGTGCGCCGCTTGCCGGTGGGCACCAGCGTTCTGGAGGCCATCCTGGGCCTGGTCCGGCGCGGCCGGCCGGTAACCAGCGACCTGCCAGAGATCAAGGCCCAGGTCGCCTGGGGGCCGGGCCCGCGCGCCAGCCAGGCGCTGATGCTGGCGGTCCGGGCGCGCGCGCTGTTGGATGGCCGCTTCGCGCCGTCGATTGACGATGTCATCGCCATGTCGGGCCCGGTGCTTCGCCACCGCATGGCGCTCAATTTTTCCGCGAGAGCCGACGGTGTCACCGTGGATGACATTATTGAGCGGCTCTGCAGCGACTATCGATAGGCCGATCATGGCGCGCCAAACAGACCCTCGAGCGACCCGCCCGGCAATCGCCCCGATGGGCCGGGCTGCCCACGCCCAGAATCTGCAACTGGGCGCGGAGGAGCTGGCGGGCAACTTTCCGCCACTCTTGCTGGCGGCCGAAAGGGTCGCCGCGTCGATCATCCAGGGGGTGCATGGCCGCCGGCGGGTCGGCCAGGGCGAGTCTTTCTGGCAGTTCCGAATCTATGAACCCGGCGACCACCCGCAACGCATCGACTGGCGGCAAACCGCCAAGAGCGATCGGACCTTCGTCCGCGAGTTGGAGTGGGAGGCCGCGCAGTCCGTCTACTTCTGGCGCGATCCTTCCCGCGCCATGGATTGGCGGTCCGATCCCAACCTGCCGTCCAAGCGCGCGTTCGCCGACCAGCAGCTTCTCGCCCTGGCGATCCTGCTGGCGCGCAGCGGCGAGCGGTTGAGTCTGCTGGAAAGCGGCGTGCCGCCGCGCAACGACAAGGCGACCATCCTGAATTTGGCGCTGCAGCTGGATCAAGCCGCCCAAGATCAAGCGGCCCAAAGCGGTCGGGACGGTCGAGACGCGGACGACCGCCCCGGCGGGCCCGGCGGCCCATCGCTGCCGGCCAAGGTGGCGCTGCCGCGTCATGCCCAGACCATCTGGTTTTCCGACTTTCTTCTGCCCCTGGCGGAAATCGAAGCCCGGGTGCGCGACTACGCCGAACAGGGTCTATCGGGATTGCTGGTGCAGATCCTCGACCCCGCCGAGGCCAGCCTACCCTATCGCGGGCGCATTCGGTTTGAGGACCTGCGCGGCGAAACCGGTTGGCTGCTGAGCCGAACGGAGCGGGTCCGCGACGCCTATCTGCAGCGCCTGGCGCTGCAGCAGGAGGGCCTGGAAACACTGGCCCGAAAGGTCGGCTGGCGGATGACCAGCTTTCGCAGCGACAGCGCGCCCAAGGCGGCGTTGCTCAGCCTCTATGCCGCGTTAAACCCGCTCAGCTTGCCGCCGTACGGCGCTGCCGGGGCGACCGGCGAGGGAGCTTGATGTTAAGCCTCGGTCCTCTCGCCTTCGCCAGCCCCTGGCTGCTGCTGTTGCTGCTGCTGCTGCCGCTGCTTTGGTGGCTGCTGAAGGCAACCCCGCCAAAAGCCCGCCGCATTCGTTTTCCAGCCCTGCGGCTGCTGCTCGGACTGCGCCCCAAGGAGCAGGTGCCCGATCGAACCCCCTGGTGGCTGCTGGCCTTGCGGCTGCTGCTGGTGACCCTGGTTATCCTGGCGCTGGCCCGACCGCTGCTCAATCCCGATTCGGAGATCGGCGCGGCGCAGGGACCGGTGATTTTGGTGGTCGACAACGGTTGGTCGTCCGCGCGACAGTGGCCCAAGCGCCAAGCCCTGCTGACCCGGCTGTTGATCCAGGCCGACCGGCAAAACCGCCCGGTTCTGCTGTTGCCCACCGCCCCCGATCCCCGGACCCCGCAAGGGCCGCCGCTTGACCTGCAACGGCCCGAAAACCTAAGAGCCAATCTCGGCGGTCTCCAGCCCCGCCCCTGGCCCAGCGATTATGAAAAACTGACCCAGCGGCTCGCCAACTTCACGCCGCCGATTCGCGGCGATGTGATTTGGCTGAGCGATGGCCTGGCGGCAACCGGCCTGGAAGACGAGAATCCCGCGCCTTCCGCTTCGGATGCCGCCCGATCAGCCGTCCAGGCGGCGCAACAGACCGCGCGCGCAAAAGCTCAAGGCCGCGCGTTGCTGGCGCAGTTGCAGCGCCTGGGCCCGCTGACCGTTCATCTCGACCCCGAAGCGGAGCGGGCCCGGCTGCTGTTGCCCTTGCAAGCCGATGGCTTGGACCTGCGCGCGGCGCTGTTGCGGCCCGGCGCCCAAGGCCGCGAGACGGTTTTCCTGCGCGCATTTGATGACGAACAGCGGCTGCTGCAGCGCATCCCGCTGATCTTTGAGGACGGCGAGACCCTGGCCAGCGCCGATCTGGCCCTACCGCTGGAGTTGCGCAACCGCATCGCCCGCCTGAGCGTTGAAGCCGAAGAAAGCGCCGGGACCAGCCTGCTGGTTGATGAGCGCTGGCGCCGCCGCCCCGTCGGCCTGGCGGGCGGCGCGGGTGACCAAGAGATCCAGCCCTTGCTGTCGGATCTCTACTATCTGGAGCGCGCGCTGTCGCCCTTCACCGAAGTTGCAAAGGCCCCCCTGGAGACGCTGCTGACCAAGGATTTGGCGATCATCGCCTTGCCCGATCTCGGACCGATTGCGGAAACCTCAAAGCCCGCCCTAACCCAGTGGATCGAGGCCGGCGGCCTTTTGCTGCGCTTCGCCGGCGCCCGGTCGGCCGCCGCCGCGCCGGACCTGTTGCCGGTGCGCCTGCGCCAGGGCAGTCGCGCCTTGGGGGGCGCGATGACCTGGGACCGCCCGGCGCGCCTGGCGGCCTTCCCCGAAAACTCCCCGTTCTTTGGCTTGCCTGTTCCGGCGGATGTTTTCGTGTCCCGCCAGGTCTTGGCCGAACCCTCGCTGGATCTGGCCGGCAAAACCTGGGCCCGGCTGGACGACGGCACACCGCTAATCACCGCCGAACAGCGGGGCAAGGGCTGGCTGGTGTTGGTTCACACCAGCGCCAACACCGACTGGTCCAATCTTTCACTGTCCGGCCTGTTCGTCGAGCTGCTGCAAAAACTGGTGTTGCTCAGCCAGGGGGTGGAAAGCGGCGGCGGAACCGGCGACGCCCTGCTGCAGCCCCGGCAAAGCCTGGACGCCTTCGGCCGCTTGCGGCCCCCGGCGCGCACGGTGCAGGCCATCAAGGAAAGCGACCTGGCGGCGGGCCGCCTGACCCCGGATCATCCGCCCGGCCTTTACGGCCCCCCCGACCGCCGGCGGGCGTTAAACCTTTCGGATCGGGTTACCACCCTGCCGCTGCTTGATCCCCTGCCGGGCAATGTCGCGCTGGCCGGCTATGAACCACGCGAAGAGCAGGCCCTGATCGGCGGCCTGTTGAGCGCCGCGCTGCTGCTGGCGCTGCTCGATCAACTCGCCAGCCTCTGGCTGCGCGGGCTGTTGCTGCCCGACCGCCGCACGGGCAAGGCGGTCCTGGCGGTCTTCCTACCCAGTTTGCTGGCGGCGCTATCGGGCGCCACCCCGGCGGCGGCGCAACAGCCGACGCTGCTGGATGACCGGGCCGCCCTGGCTTCGGCCCGCGAAACCCGGCTGGCCTATGTCCGAACCGGCGTCCCGGCCCTGGATCGACTCAGTCAGGATGGCCTGGCCGGGCTCAGTCGGGTCTTGACCCTGCGGACCGCGGTCGAGCCGGCCGCGCCAAAGGGCGTGACCTTGGGCAGGGATGAATTGGCCTTTTATCCGTTGCTCTACTGGCCGATCTCACCGGAGCAGGCGGATTTGGACCGCGCCGCCCGGCGCGACCTCAATCGCTACCTCGACCGGGGCGGCTTGTTGGTGATTGACCTGAGGGACCCCTCGTCGGAGGCAAATTTTTTCGGCCAAGCCAGCCTGGGCCAGCAGGCCCTGCGCCGCCTGAGCGAAGGGCTCGCCATTCCCCCCTTGGCCCCCCTGCCCCCCGATCATGTGCTCACCAAGACTTTCTACCTGTTGCAGGAATTTCCCGGCCGCTACGCCGGACAAACCCTTTGGGCGGAACAGCCCGCGGAAACCGACAACGACGGGGTCTCCTCGGTCATCATCACTGCCAACGACCTGGCGGCGGCCTGGGCGATGGATGATTTGGCCCGCCCGCTCTACGCGGTGGTGCCCGGCGGCGAACCACAGCGCGAGCAGGCCTATCGGGTGGGAGTCAACCTGACCATGTACGCGCTAACCGGCAACTATAAGGCCGATCAGGTTCATGTTCCCTTCATTCTCGAGCGCTTGGGGCAGTAGCCGGATGACAAAGGTAGACCGACAATGGACAGTTTAAGCCTGGCATGGTCGCCGCTTGTTCCCTGGGCGTTGCTTGCCGGGCTGGCGCTGGCCGCCCTGGGCGTGAGCTTGCTGGCGGCCTGGCGCGGCGCGGGCTGGAGCCTGCTGCCGCGCGGCCTGTTTTTGTTGCTGCTTCTGCTGCTGCTGGCCAACCCCTCGATGCTGCGGGAACAGCGCGTTGGTCTGCCGGATATTGCCGTGGTGGTGGTCGATGAAAGTCCCAGCCAACAGATCGGCGACCGTCCCGTCCAAACCGCCGCCGCCGCCGCGCGTCTCGACGCGCAGTTGAAAAAACTACCCAATACCGAAAGTCGGATCTATCGGGCCGAGGCGCCCGCGCCGGGCGACGGCGACACCGGCACCCAGCTGTTCGCCAAAGTTCAACAGGCGCTCGGCGAAATCTCCCGCGATCGCCTGGCCGGAATTTTTCTGATCAGTGACGGTCAGGTTGACGATGTTCCCGACCAGCTCGACGGGTTGGGCGTCACCGCACCGATCCATCTGCTGCGCAGCGGCGCGCCGGTGGAGCGGGATCGCCGCCTGATCGTTCGCCAGGCGCCATCTTTTGGGATTGTCGGTCGCCCGCTGGAGCTGCTGCTGGTGGTCGAGGACCTCTACAGCGGCGCCCCGCCGCCGGCGGGGCCGCAAAAGATCCCGGTGTCTTTGCGCCTTGATGGACAGCCGCAGCAGACCGTGCTGCTCAGCCCCGGCGAAGAAACCAAAATCCAACTGACCCTCGCCCACCGCGGACCCAGTGTCATTGAACTGCAGGTCGCCCCGTTGGCGGGCGAGTTGAGTGAGGTCAACAATCAAGCCACCATGACGATCAACGGCGTGCGCGACCGGCTGCGGGTCTTGCTGGTGTCCGGCGAACCCCATCCGGGCGAGCGCGGTTGGCGCAACATTCTCAAATCCGATCCGGCGGTTGATCTGGTCCATTTCACCATCTTGCGGCCGCCGGAAAAGCAGGACGGCACCCCGATCAATGAGCTTTCCCTGATCGCCTTTCCCACCCGCGAGCTGTTTGAAGTCAAGCTCGATGATTTCGATCTGATTATTTTTGACCGCTATCAGCGGCGCGGCGTTCTGCCGACGCTCTATCTGGAAAACGTTGCCCGCTACGTGGAGCAGGGCGGCGCGTTGCTGACCGCGCTCGGCCCGGCTTTCGCCACCCCGCGCTCTCTCTACCGCACGCCGCTGTCGCGCATCTTCCCGGCGATCCCAACCGGCGAGATCGTGGAAGGCGGCTTCTACCCGCGGGTCACCGAACTGGGGCGGCGCCACCCGGTGACCGCCGGTCTGCCCGGAAGCCAACCCCCGGCTCTCGACGGCGCGACAGACCCGCCGCCGCAGCCCGGCTGGGGTCGCTGGTTCCGCCAGGTTGAAACCGAGATCCAAAGCGGCCAGGTGACGATGACCGGACGCGACAACCTGCCGCTGCTGATTTTGGATCGAAAGGGCGACGGGCGGGTGGCGCAGTTGACCAGCGAGCAAATCTGGCTGTGGTCGCGCGGATTTGAGGGCGGCGGGCCCAGCGCCGAGTTGATCCGGCGGATTGCCCACTGGCTGATGCGCGAACCCGAACTGGAAGAAGAGCAGCTCAGCGCCTGGGTGGAGGGCGATCGACTGGAGGTGCGGCGGCGGTCGCTGCGGGCCGACCTGCCGGACCTGACGGTGACGCGCCCCGACGGTGAAACCCTGCAACTCCCGCTTCAAGAAGACGCACCCGGCCGAGCGCGCGCCGGCCTGGCGCTACGCCAATTCGGCCTCTACCGAGTGAGCGATGGCGCCAACACCGCCCTGGCCGCCGCCGGCCCCCTCAATCCCAGGGAATATCTCGATCTCCGCTCCAGCACGGCCCCGCTGGCCGACCTGATCGAGGCCAGTGGCGGCGGCAGCCTGTTCCTGGCCGCGCAAGACGACTGGCAAATCCG
>CAXBMB010000025.1:0-48227 GCA_963976695.1 uncultured Rhodovibrionaceae bacterium | reverse complement strand
GTGCGGTTGTGGGCGCATCGTTCAACACCATTACCGGGTCGAACCTGGACAGCGCTTCCGATCTGGTTCTGTTCTAGACCTTTCGGCATCGTGACGAGAAAGGGCGGCTTCGGCCGCCCTTTTTTTTTGCCGAAAAACCGTGCCGGCGAAACCGTGCCGGTTGGGCGGGACGACCCAGGGGCGGGCCCTTTCCGTCATTCCGACATAGCTGTTCCCCGCGCCCGGATTTTGCCGACTGGCCAGGTTCTTTTCGCCCCTTTTGCTTTTTTCCTAGGACGCCTTGGTGTATTTAGCCTTTGTCTGACATTTCCAATCAGGAAAGCTATTGATGTCTCTTTCTCTGTCTAAAATTCGCACCCTCCAAACCTCCGCACAGCTTCAAGAGGCCCTGGATCTCATTGACGGCGAAGCGGGGCGGAAATTACAGCCAACGGCCGAGCGTGACCTGTTGCGCGCCATTTTGGCGGCTTTCCTGGGTAAGGCGAAAGAGGGAGAACTGGCCGAGGCGGTGGCGGTGACGGGCAGCAGCCCGGCCTGGCAAAGCGACCGGGGCCTGGCCCTGATGTTGCTGGGCCGGATGGACGACGCGAAGGCGGCGCTTTCCGCACTGGTTGAAAGCGGCGAGGCCGATGCGATTACCTATGGGCGTCTGGCGACGCTGTGCACCTCGATCGGCGAGGTGGACGCGGGCGAACGGCTGTATCAGGAGGCGATCAGCCGGGAGCCCGAGCGGGCCGAATGGTTGAGCAACATGGGCGGGGCGAAAGTCCGCCTGGGCAAATATGAAGAAGCGCTGGAATTTTATGAACGCGCGATTGCGCTGAAAACCGAGTTCATTCAGGCGCAGCAGGGGCGCGAGCGGGTGCTGTTCGCGCTCTCCAGGACCAAAGAGTTGGTGGCGTCGATCGAGGCGGAGATCGAGACCGAACCCGAGAACGTCGGGCTGGTGGTCAAACTGGCCCGGGTTCAGGACCATATGGGGGAATTGCAGGACGCCATCGCCAGCCTGAAAAAAGCCCAGGAGATGGCGCCGGAAAACGCCAACGTCTTCATCGATACCGGCATGATCTTCAGCCGGAACGGCATGATGGTAAGGGCGCTGGCGGCCTTTAAAAAGTCTGTGACCTGCGATCCGGACAATCTGCAAGCCCTGGGGCTGGTGGCCTCGACCCAGGCGGAAGTCGGCAGTCCGGAGGAAGGATTGAAATCGATTGACCGGGCGATCGCCACCCACCCGAAAGCCAAGCAGCTGCGCGTGGTGCGGGGGCGGATTCTGTCCGATCTGGGACGCTACGGCGAGGCCGAGGAAGATCTGCGCAAGGCCTTGGAGGCTTATCCGGGCGACGCCGCGATCATGGTGGCGCTGGGCAGCGTCTTGGGATGGGTCGGCCGCCTTGATGAGGCCATCGAGCTTTACCGAAACGCGGCAAAGGTCAACCCAGCGGCCCTGTCGCACGCCTTGCAGCACAACTGGCAACCCGACGATCCGGCGGAAATCGAGTTGCTGGAGCGGATGGCGGACAACAAGCTGCTGGGCGAAGAGCAACGCATTGTCTTGAACTTTGCCCTGGCCGAATATCATGAACGCCAGAAGCAATACGCCACGGCGTTCAGCCGGGCGGACACGGCCAATAAGCTGTCTTGGGTCAACACCCGATTCGACAACCAGCGCACGACAAAGCAGACCGATCGGATGATCGAGATCTTCGACGAGGAATTTTTCGCGGCCCGCGAGGGCTGGGGCCATCCCAGCAACCGCCCGATTTTCGTTTGCGGCATGCCACGGTCGGGCACCACCTTGACCGAGCAGATTCTATCGACCCACCAGGATGTGTTCGGCGGCGGGGAACTGCCGTATGTCTCCATGCTGTTCAGGGATCTGACCCGGCCCTACAAAGATAAGAATATCGGACCGTTGCAGGCGCTACAGGCCTTGAAGGAAGGGCAGGTCTGGAACATGGGCTCGTCCTACCTCAGCCAGATTTCAGAGCTGGATGACGAGCATCGCTTCGTCGTCGATAAGATGCCGCATAATTTCCAGCGCATCGGCATGATCAACTTGATGCTGCCCAACGCCAAAATCATCCATCTGAAGCGCGATCCCCGCGATGTCGCCGTGTCCAACTACTTCCAGAACTTCAAGGCGCGGCATGGCGGCTTGGGCTATGCCTTCGACCTGGCGTCGATCGGCGCGCATCTCAATGACCATGAGCGCTTGATGCGCCATTGGCACAAGGTCCTGCCCGGCCAGATTTTCGAGTTGGATTACCAGAAGCTGACCAGCGATTTTGAAACCACGGTGCGCGAACTGCTTGAGTTCGTCGGCTTGGAATGGAGCGACAAGCTGGCGGAATTCCACAAGACCAAGCGCGCCGTGCGGACGGCTTCGGTTTCCCAGGTGCGCCAGCCGCTATACCAGCGTTCGGTCGAAAAGTGGCGCCGCTACGCCGAGTGGCTGGGGCCGCTCAATGACGTCTTGGACGCCGGCGTGGTCGGGCCGGCGGTTCCGGAAAGCTAGGGTATGATCGCGCACGAAGGAAGCCGATCACGCGGCGCGGCAAATTGAACAGGCGCAACCGCCCGCTGGACCGGCTGCGCCAACGTTCAAAAATAGGTTGGCAGGAAAAGTGACCCTATGAAGATTCTGTTCGTTCATCAAAATTTTCCAGGCCAGTTTAAACATCTGGCCCGCGTTCTTGCCAGCGACAGCCGCAACCAGGTGGTGTTCCTGACCAAGAACAGCAACTATGACATCCCCGGCGTGAAGAAGGTGCTTCACAAACCGGCCCGTGAAGCCGGCAAGCAGACCCATCCCTATGTGACCGGGATGGAGACGGCGGTGTTGTTCGGACAGTCGACCGTCCGGCAGGCGATTGAATTGAAGCGGCGCGGCTTCAATCCGGACGTTGTCGTTGGCCACTGCGGCTGGGGCGAGACCATCTTCATCAAGGATGTGTGGCCCGATACGCCGCTGCTCAACTACTACGAGTTTTTCTACCGCGCCAAGGGGGCGGACATCGGCTTCGATCCGACGGTCGCGGTGGAGATCGACGATGTCCTGCGGATGCGGGTGCGCAACGCGGTGAACATGCTTTGCCTGGAGGCCGGGGACTGGGGCATCTCGCCGACCAAGTGGCAACATTCGCTCTATCCCGAAGAATACAAGCCGACGATTTCGGTCATTCATGAGGGGGTCGACACCGACCTGCTGCGGCCCGATCCGACGGTGCGTTTTACCCTGCCGAATGGCAAGACTGTCGGCCGGGACGATGAGATCGTCACCTACATTTCGCGCAATCTGGAGCCCTACCGTGGCTTTCATATCTACGTGAAGGCTTTGCAGGAGATGATGATCCGCCGACCGAAGGCGCAGTTCATCTTGATCGGCGGCGATGACGTCAGCTATGGCCGTCGCCCCAAGGACGGCAAGAACTGGCGCGAGGTTCTGATGAAAGAGGTAGAGGTCGACAACGACCGGGTGCATTTCGTCGGCCGGGTTCCCTACGCCGACTTTACCAAGATCATGCAGGTATCCAGTGTCCACGTGTACCTGACCTATCCCTTCGTACTGTCCTGGTCGGTCCTGGAAGCCATGTCGATGGGCTGTTGCCTGGTCGCCTCCAACACCGCGCCGGTTCAGGAGGTGATTACCGACGGTGAAAATGGCTTCCTGGTGGATTTCTTCTCACCGGCGCAGATCGCCGACAAGGTCGACGAGGTGCTTGACGATCCGGAACAGATGGCCCATATCCGTGAGCGGGCCCGCGAGTTCATCGTGCAAAGCTATGATTTGCACCGGATCTGCCTGCCCAGCCAGTTGGCGGTCATCCAGGCCTTGATCGAGGGCAAAAAGCCGCCCCAGCTGGCCCTTCCTCCGGCGCGCGAAGTGCTGCTGTCCAAGTAGCACCCAGGCCGGCGTTGCGGCCGCTTCGACGAAAAAGGCCGCCTCCCTCGGGACGCGGCCTGTTTTTTTTGGTGCGGCGCGATCCGCCTTGGATCAGCCGATTGGCGGGTGCGCACCCTATTGCTCGGTGAACGCCCGGGACATGGAGGAGGTCAGCGGGCTCATGATGTAGTTCAGGACCGTCCGTTCGCCGGTCTTGATCATGGCGTCAACCGCCATGCCCGGATAGAGGGCCACGTCCTTGCCAAGCGCTTCGACCGCGCCGGCTTCCACTTCCAAACGAGCCTCGTAATAAGCAAAGCCGGTTGTTTCATCGACCCGCCGGTCGGCCGAGATATAGACCAGCGTGCCCTTTACGCTGGGGGTGGTGCGGGCGCTGTAGGCGGTCAAACGAATCTCCGCCTGCTGACCGGGGCGAACGATATTGATGTCCGACAGAGAAATCTTGGCGCGAATCTTAAAGTCATCCATGTTGGGGACAATGTTCATGATGGTCTCCCCCGGGCGAATCACCCCGCCGGGGGTGATGTACTTCAGATTGAGCACGTAACCGGACTGTGGCGCGACAATATCGATGCGCGCCATAACGTCCCGGGCCGCCGCCAAGCGATCCTGGGTTTCGTAGAAGTCATCCTTGGTCGCCCGCAGCGTGGTCACCACGTCGGTTCGGAAATTGCTGGTGATTTGCAGGATCCGCTGTTCTGACTCGGCGATGCGTTGACCGGAGCGGGCGATGTTGGCGATGAAGTTGCCGCGTTGGCCCTCCAGCTCCACTTCCCGGCGCTGCAAGGCCAGCAGGCGCGGACGGCGTTCCAGGCCCTTGTCATAAAGGGTCTGGGCGTCCTTCACCTCCTCCTTGATCAGGAACAGTTGCTTTTCGACGGAAATCTTCTGGAAATTCAGTCCTTCGATTTCCTTGCCCAGCTGTTGGATCTGCTTTTCCAGGATGGCGACCTCACCCTGCTTGGCAAGCCGCCGCTCGCGAAAGAGCCGCTGCTGCCCGGCCACCAGTTCGCGCACCTGCGGGTCCCGGGCCATGGCGTCGGTGAGTTCTTCGGTGAGCTCCAGGTCGTCCAGGTCGTCACGCTCGGCCAGCAAGCGCAGTCCGGTGGTCAGGGTCGTCCAGTAGCGCCCTTCCAGCAGCTGCACCTGGGCTTTGGCCTTGGTGTCATCCAGGCGCAGCAGCACGTCGCCCTGCTGGACCAAGCTTCCTTCCTGGACCAGGATTTCCGAGATAATCCCGCCTTCGAGATGCTGGATGGTTTTGTTGGAGCTGGAAACCATGACCTCGCCCGGCGCGATGGCGGCGCTTTCCAAGGGGGCGGTTGCCGCCCAGACGCCGACGCCGCCAAAAAGCGTGATTACGATAGCCAGGCCGGTGGTGATCTGTCGGCGAATGCGCCGCTCCAAAGCGGATTGTCGCGAGGTGCTGGAAGCGTCGGTGATCAGCTTCATCGGCTGTCGGTTCCCTTATCTGCAATTTGCTTGTATTCAATTAGATGGCGGCGCCGAAAGCCGTTTCAGGGCGCTCCGGCAAGCTGGCGCAGCGCGGTCCTTCGCGTGGCGAGATCCTCGGGAGCCGGGCTGTTGACCGGCCCGCTTGCCGACCAGCCGGCCCGCTGATCGACCAGCTTGCGGGTGGACCGAATTCCCGACGGGCCGGGGCGTGGCGTCTTGCGGCCTCGTCCACTCTCACGCCCGCCAACCGCATCCAGTCGGAAAGGTCTTGCTGCCTGTTGCTGGCGGGACCTGCAGCGCGCCCAATTGCGGCGTCCCCCATTGCGATGGTCCCTGACGCGGGGCGCCCTGTCCAACAAAGGCCGGGCCGCCGCAAAAGCCAAGGCCACGGGCCTTTTTTACGCCTGACAGGCCCTGGCAAGCAAGCCGAATAATAGGAAACTTCGCGCTCTGCGGCGAACCGACGGGGTTTGCCCCGCCGGGCGCCCGCCGCGACCGGATCGACGGCCGGTCGCTGCGGCGCGCGGGCCGCCGGCGGTCGGGCGGAGAAAAAAGCGGCCGGTGACGGCAAAGACCGAAGAAAACCTTGCGTCTGCGGGTTTCGGGCTGGCAGAAAAGAAGCCGTTATGAGCAATCGGACGGCAAGGCGTCCAGGAAAACGCCTTCTGGCCCTTGGGTGGCGCAAGCTGCAGGGCGCAAATTTTAAGAAGTGAGACAGATGGACAATCAGCAGTACTGGGAACAGGCAGAGGCCATTCGCGCGATCCGCGAAAAGCAGATCTTCTTCGTGATGGGCGCGCCTAAGTCGGGGACCACCTGGCTGCAGCGTTTGCTGGATGCCCACCCGGAAATCCTCTGCTCCGGCGAGGGCCATTTCGCCGATACCTTCGCCGCCAGGCTCAGTAAGCTGTTCGAGGAATACAACAATCAGCAGGGAATTGTCCGGCGGCAGGTCTATGATGACAAGCCCTACTACAAGCCGGCCAGCAATCAGACCTTCAATTTCCTGATGATCTCCTTCATCAGCATGATGTTGGGCCAGCGCGACATCGGGCCGGAAATCAAATGCATCGGGGACAAAACCCCACGCTCGGCGCTCTATCCGGAATTTTTCTACCGCAGCTTTCCGAACTGTAAACTCATTCACATCATCCGCGACGGCCGCGATGTGGTGGTCTCTCAGCTGCACCACGCCTACCGGGCCGGATATCTGAAGGCGATCGACCCCGCCACGCCCGACCATCTGGATTTTGTCGAGCGCTACATCAACATGTGGGCCAGCAACGTCGAAAAGGCGCGCGATTTTGGCAAGATGCATCCCGATGCCTATGTCGAGGTGCGCTACGAAGATCTGCACGGCCAACCGAATGACGAGATCAAACGGGTCTACCGGCGATTGGGCTGTGACGCCGATGACCGGATGGTGGCGGACTGTGTGGAGCGCGCTTCCTTTGAAAAGCTTTCCGGCGGGCGCAAGAAAGGCGACGAAGATAAAAAAGCCTTCCTGCGCCGGGGCATGGTCGGCGACGGATTGAAGGACTTGAAGGAAGAGGCGCTGGGAATTATCGATCAGCGCGCGAAAAAACTTCTTGGTTCGCTGAACTATCATTCGGCCTAGACTGTAGCCGACGGTGACAGCAGCGCTTGGCGCGGTCTGACGGGGCGGGCCGCGGCCGACAGCCCAAGTGGCAAACCAAGCGGCAAAAAGGGGGCGCGCGTAGAAGATGAGCGGTTCGCCGAAAATCTACCCAGTCATTCTCGCCGGCGGCTCGGGCTCGCGCCTCTGGCCGGTCTCGCGCAAGCTCTTTCCCAAGCAGTTCCAGAATCTGGTAACCGCGCAGTCGCTGTTCCAGGAAACGGTCCAGCGGGTTTCCGGCGCGCTCTTTGCGCCGCCGCTGGTGATCGGCAACGAGGAGCAGCGCTTTCTGGTCGCCGAGCAGTTGCGACAGATGGGCGTGACGCCCTCGGCTATTGTGCTGGAGCCGGTCGGGCGGGGCACCGCCTCCGCCGTGGCGGTGGCGGCGTGTCTGCTGCAGGAACAGGGGGCGCAAGGCGCGCTTCTGATTTTGCCGTCCGATCACGTGATGGCGGGCGGGACGGCCTACGAAGACGCGCTTCGCGCCGGCCTGGCGGCGGTTGATCAGGGGCGCTTGGTGACCTTCGGGGTCCAGCCGACCCGGCCGGCGACCGGCTATGGCTACATTCAGCGCGGCGCGGCGTTGCCGGCGGCCGGCGACACGGACCGGCCCGCCAGCTTCGCCATTCGACAGTTCCTGGAAAAGCCCGACGAAGCCAAGGCGCAGGCCTTGATCGACCAAGGCGATACCTACTGGAACGCCGGTATCTTTCTGATGGGTCTCGCTCAGCTTTTGGCCGAGCTTGAAAAGCTGGTGCCCGAGGTGTTGAACAGCGCGCGCCTGGCCCTGGCGCAGAGCGAGTCCGACCTTTCCTTCCTGCGCTTGGGGCGGGCCGCCTTCGAGGCCGGGCCCGAGGCTTCCTTCGATGTCGCGGTGATGGAGGCCACCGAAAACGGCGCGGTGGTGCCGCTTGCTTTTTCCTGGAACGACCTGGGGGCCTGGGATGGTCTGTGGGAAGTGCTGGACAAGGACGAAGCCGGCAACAGCCGCCGCGGCGATGTTTTGGTGTTGGACAGCCAGAACTCACTGGTGCGCAGCGATGGCCCTTTCACCGCGGTCCTGGGCGCGCGCGACCTGGTGGTGGTGGCCACCGAGGACGCGGTGCTGGTGGCCGACAAGCAAAAGGTCCAGCAGGTCCGGCAGGTGGTGGACTGGTTGAAGGAACGCCAGCGCCCGGAAAGAAAAACCCACGCGAAGGTCTATCGCCCCTGGGGCGGCTATCAGTCGCTGGCGACGGGCGCGCGCTATCAGGTCAAGCGGATCCTCGTGCAGCCGGGAGAGCAACTCAGCCTACAGTTGCATCACCACCGGGCGGAGCATTGGGTTGTGGTGCGCGGGACGGCGGAAGTGCAAAAGGGCGACGCGCGGCTATTGCTCCAGGAGAACCAATCTGTATATATCCCGCTTGGCGTGAAGCATCGCCTCAGCAATCCAGGTAAGATACCGCTTGAGTTGATCGAGGTTCAGTCCGGAGCCTATCTTGGTGAAGACGACATCGTGCGTTTGGAAGACGCCTATGGTCGCGGCGAGGATGGCTGAGGCGATGCTTTAACCGTTTGCTGAAGGACGCGCGCGTGCGGGATCGCAAGACCGCGCAGAGACGAGCGCCAAGCCCCAGCCTTCAGTGTCGGCGATGGCCTTAGCCCAAGTAGTTGATCTTAGTCGAAGAGACGGAGAACCATGGACATCAGTAAAATTTCTGTTGGTGAAAACCCACCACACGACATCAATGTGATCATTGAGGTTCCGATTGGTGGTGATCCGGTAAAGTACGAGATAGATAAGGATTCCGGCGCGCTGTTCGTCGACCGCTTCCTTCACACCGCGATGTTCTATCCCTGCAATTATGGCTTTGTTCCTCATACGCTTTCCGGCGATGGGGATCCTGTGGACGTGTTGGTGGCCGGCCGTGTGCCGGTGGTGCCCGGCGCTGTTGTGCGCGCCCGCCCGGTCGGCGTACTGGTGATGAATGACGAGGCGGGTCAGGACGAGAAGATTCTGGCTGTGCCGGTCGACAAGCTGCACCCCTATTTCACCGACGTGAAGTCCTGGCGCGACCTGCCCCGAATCCTGATTGACCAGATCGGCCATTTTTTCGAGCACTATAAGGATCTGGAAAAAGGCAAATGGGTGGAGATACAGCACTGGGGCGAGCCGGGTGAAGCCGCGCGCATGATCGAAGAGGCGATTGCGCGCCATGACGTGAAGAAAAACGCCGCCTAGGGTGTGCTCAACTCCGTCGCGACTCGTCCTCTAGGCCTTGTCGTCAAGCGCCCCGGCGGCGCGGTACGGTTTGCCAAAAGACCGCCTTTGACAGCAAGGGCGGTCTTTTTTTATGCCGATTGCGCAGCGGTGGGCGATCGACGCGGCGCCGCGGCGTCGCTGCGTCCTTTTGCCGCAGATCGGGGGCAAAAATTGTGCAGTGCAACCTGCGGCTGATTTGCATTACCGTCAAAGAACCGCGCGGTTCAGGCGCCGCGCCGACCTGCGGGCGGGTTTGCCCGTCGGCGGCTTTTCCCCTCATCGTCGCCGCGTGCAGGCGGCTTTTCCGGCCGGTTGCCCACTAACCGGCGGGTGACCGGCGGCGTGACGGTTGAAACCGGATCACGGCGCGATTGTCTTTCGACCGGTCCGATTCTCGAGCGGGCCGCCGGGCGACAAAGGCAGGTAATAGTGCGGTGGAAAGCCGGCTTCCAGGCGACCTTGTTGATTGAAGGGGGGCTTGATTTGCCCTTTAAAGTGACGGCGCACCAAGTCCTGGAAGGTCGCCACCGGTTCCAGGTCGTGCTGCTGGCAAAGCCACTCGAACCAACGCCGTCCGGCTGCGACATGGGTAATTTCGTCGTGGTAGATTGTGGTCAGGGCCGCGGCGCTGGCATGGTCGCCGACCGATCTGAGGCGTTCGATGATTTTCGGCGTGATGTCCACGCCTCGCGCCTCCAGCACCAGCGGCACAACGGCCAGACGGGCCTTCAGATCATGGGCCGTGACGTCGGCGGCCTGCCAGAGCCCGTCGTGTGCGGTAAGATCGCCATAGGCGGCGTTCAGGTCGCCCAAGCGATCGTCCAGCAGCAGATAATGCTTGGCTTCATCGTCGGCAACCTTGACCCAATCATCGAAGAAGGCGCGCGGCAGAGCCATTCCGGCAAAGCGGGCAATGATGTCCCAGGCCAGATCAATGGCATTGAGCTCGATGTGCGCCAGGGCATGCAGAAGGGCAACGCGTCCCTCGGGCTTGCTGTTGAGGCGGCGCTTGGGCACGTCGCGCGGCGCCACAAGCCTGGGGTGCGCCGGCCGGGCGGGCCGCGGTGGTGGCGGGCTGTCGCCCAGAGAGGTTATCCGGCCAGCGCGCCAGTCCGCCGCGACGGCGCGGCTGCGCCGGGCC
The DNA here is from genome assembly GCA_963976695.1 of uncultured Rhodovibrionaceae bacterium. Classification (GTDB taxonomy): domain Bacteria; phylum Pseudomonadota; class Alphaproteobacteria; order Kiloniellales; family DSM-21159; genus CAXBMB01. The sequence continues at coordinate 37,843 of CAXBMB010000025.1, read as the reverse complement.
TTGTCCCGAGGGTCTGCTTGCTTGAGCATGGCGCAGGCGGCGCGGGTGAGGGTCTGGTCAAGGGGCATGTTCGGCTCGACAGGTGGGGCGGCGGCAGGGGAAAATTCGACGCTCCGGCTCTCCACCATCCGATTGCCGGATGAGTGCCGCCCGACCGGCCGCGCGAAACGCTGCGATCAACGTCGATCACGCGCTGGCCTTTTAGCGCAAAAGCCTGCGGTCCGCCAGCCAGCAGCAAGCGCCAAGCAGTCGGGCCCGGCAAGGCCGGGGGCCCGCTACCGGCGTCGGCGAGGAGATGGGCAAGGAGATTGACAAGAACATGGGCAAGGACGTCGGTCGGTGGCGGGGCGCCGCTTCCGCCGAGTCGGGCTTAAAGTTGCCTGGTGGCCGCCAAAACAGCCTCGACATGGCCCTTGACCCGCACCTTGCGCCAGATCTGCCGGATGACGCCGGCTTCATCGATCAGGAAGGTGCTGCGCTCAATGCCCATATAGCTGCGGCCATAGTTCTTTTTCTCCACCCAGACGCCGTAAGCGTGACAAAGATGACCGTCTTCGTCGGCAAGCAGCGCGAAGTTGAGATCATGTTTGGCTTTGAACTTGTCGTGGCGGGCGGGCGAATCCCTGGAAACCCCCAGCACCACCGCGTTAGCCTGGTGAAAGTCCGGCAGCAGGTCCCTGAACGCGCAGGCTTGCGTCGTGCAGCCGGGGGTGAGGTCCTTGGGATAGAAGTAGACAATCACCTTTTGTCCCCGCAACGCCGAGAGTGTGACCTGGCTGTCGCCATCGCCGGTGGCGGTGAAATCGGGGGCGGGTTGGTCGATTGCGGGCACGGGCTGGTCCTCGTTTGCTGTTGCTCTTGTTGCTGCTGTTGTCTCTGATCTTTGGCGCGGGTGCTGATATCGGGTCTTTTGGCGGTGCGTCAGCGGCGGCCTGTTTTGCGCCGATCGACCGGGCCGCGCGGCGGTTAGCTGCTCTCGGAGGTTGCCGCCGGCGCCAGGGCCCTGGCCGGTTTGGTGATGGTCGCCGCGTACAGCGCCGCAACGGCCTTGGCTTGCTTGTGCAGGTTTCTTTCCAAGGCTTGGAAGGTGCCAAAGCCGGTCACCTTGGCCAAGGTGGCAAGGTAGCTTTGGCCGTAGCGTTCGGGGTCCTTGCCGTCGGCGATGGTCAAGCGCAAAAAGTTTTGCACGCGCCGCCACAGCAAGCAGGCCTCCTGCAGCAACGCGGCGTCTTCCTTGGTCAGGTAACCGAGTTCGGCGGCCGCCAGGAAGGTGTCGGCCGAATTTCGGCGAAGGATGGCGGGCGTTTCGGCGGCGTGGCGAAGTTGCAGATATTGGGCCAGGAAATCCAGGTCATATAGCGCCCCTGATCGGTACTTGGCGTCCCAAAGGCTTTTGCCTGGAAAGCGTTTGTGCAGTTTTTCCCGCATCTCGAAGACATCGCGAAGCAATCTGTCCGGGTCGCGCTTTTGGGTGAGAAGGCCGTGGATGCTGTCTTCGATGCGGGCGCAAAAAGCCGGATCTCCGGCGATCAGGCGGGCCTTGGTCAGGGCCATGTGTTCCCAGGTCCAGGCATCCTCGCGCTGGTAGCGGAGAAAGCCCTTGAGGCTGAGTGAAATCGGCCCGTCGCCGCCCGAGGGACGCAGGCGCGGGTCCACTTCATACAGACTGCCTTCGCCGGTCTGGGCCGATAGGGCGGTAATCAGCCGTTGGGCCAGACGCCCATAATAAAGGCTCGGCTCGATCGGTTTTCTGCCGGTCGAGAAGGCGACCCCGTCGTCGGCCTCGAAAAGAAAGATCAGATCCAGGTCGGAGGAAACGGTCATTTCCTGCGCCCCCAACTTACCCAGGGCCAGGACCGCCATACCGGCGCCCGGAACAAGCCCGTGATTGCGGGCAAGCTCGCGGTGGGTGGTCGGAAGCAGGGCGTTGATCGCCGCGTCGGCGATGTCGGAAAGATTTTGCCCGCTGGTTTCCACCGGTTCGGCCTGGCGCAGGGTATGCAGCCCGACCTGGAACCGGCGGTCGTTGCCCCAGCGTCGCGTGATGTCGAGAGTATCCTGATAGTCACGGGCTTGTTCGAGCTGTTCCTTGAGCTCCTGATCCAGATCGGCGCGCGTCGGCAGCGGCGCGAGGAAATCGGGAGACAGGACGGCCTCCAACAGTCCCGACCGATTGCTGAGCCGCTCGGCAAGCGCCGGCGCCTGGCCCATGATTTCCGCCAACATTTCCAACAGCGACGGGTTTTGGTAGAGCAGCGAAAAGACCTGGATGCCCGAGGGCAAGCCTTCCAGAAATGCGTCGAACCGCACCAGGGCGCGCTGCGGATCTTGCCCCTTGGCGATCTCCTGCAGCAGTTGCGGCATCATTTCCGTCAGCAGCTCGCGCGCCCGGATCGAGCGGGTCGCCCGGTAGCGCCCGTGATGCCACCCACGCACCAGATTGAATACCTGGGCCGGATCGCTGTAGCCCAGATCGGTCAGGGTCTTGGTGGTGTCGGGGTCGGGGTCGGTGCCGGTAAAAACCAGAGAGCCGCTTTGCGACAGACTGGGGGCCTCTTCAAACAGTTCGGCGTAGTGGTTTTCAACGCGCCGCAAATGCTCAAGCAGCGCGTGCCGGAAGGTTTTGCTTTCGTCATAACCCATGAAGATCGCCAGTTCGGCGACCTCCTCGGCTTTCTCCGGCAGGCTGTGGGTCTGCTGGTCGTTGATCATCTGGAGGCGGTGCTCCAGGGTGCGGAGGAAATGGTAGCTGTCGTTCAGTTCGGCTGCCGTGGTCGGCTCGATCCGCGCCGCCGCGACCAGGGCGTCGAGCGCTTCCAGGGTGCGGGGGCTGCGCAAGGTTGGGTTTCGTCCGCCATAGATCAGTTGCTGGGTCTGGGCAAAAAACTCGATTTCGCGAATGCCGCCCCGGCCCAGCTTGATGTTGTGTCCCTCGATCGCCACCGTGCTCCCGCCCTTGTGGGCGTAGATTTGCCGCTTGATGGAGTGGACATCCTGTATCGCCCAGAAATCCAGATGCTTTCGCCAGACAAAGGGGGTGAGTTCGAACAGAAAGGTTTCGCCCAAGGGAATGTCCCCGGCGCAGGACCGGGCTTTGATCATCGCCGCCCGCTCCCAATTCTGGCCCTGGGATTCGTAGTAGGACAGCGCCGTGCTCAGCGGCAGGGCCAGCGGCGTGGCGCCGGGGTCGGGGCGCAGCCGCAAATCGGTGCGGAAGACGTAGCCGTCGGCGGTGCGCTCGTCCATCAAGCGGCAGATGTCGCGGGCCACCCGCACCATGGCTTCCTGCAGGCTGCGCCGTCCGCGATAGGTAATTTTGCCGGGCTCATACAGCAGGATGATATCGATATCAGAGGAATAATTGAGTTCTCGCGCGCCGTATTTGCCCATCGCCAAAACGCTCAGGCCGCAGTCCTTCAGCGGCTGATCGGGGTGGGCAAGGGTGATTTGATCGCGTTCGGCCAACTGCTGCAACAGCACGGTGAGCGTCCGGTCCAGCGCGGCATCGGCCAGATCGCTCAACGCGCGGGTGATTTGGTCGAGGGACCAGAAGCCGGAGATATCGGCAACGGCGGTCAACAGCGCCACGCGGCGCTTTGCAATGCGAAGCTCCTTGCTGACCTGCTCCTGCCGCGTTGTTGCGGCCAACGGTTCGCGAAGGCCGCGCAAGACCTGGGCCAAACAGCTGTCCGGGCCCTGGTCGAGCAGCTGCAAGAAGAAATCCGCCTCCCGCGATACCAAGCTGCCGAGAAAGGCAGAGTTGCCAAACAGCGCCGACAGCAGTCTTTTGCCGTTTGGCGCGGCAAGCAACGCTTGCGCGCGGGCCGCTTGTTCTGTTTCTTGCGGTCCGCGGCCATTTAGCCAGTCTTCTATTCCGCTTTCTGCTTGGATTGTCGAGGCAGCGGCCGGTAAGCTCTTGATGCTTGATAAAAAAGTAAAGGTCATGGCCTCGAAAATTCCTGCCTTTTGTCTTGTGCTGTGACGCCGGAACAGAAGACTGCTTGAGGGGCTGGCGAGGGTCAAGCCAGCTTGGCGCCGCACGCGGCCAGGCGGCATGCCAAGACCCGCTCTTTTTCTTGCAAAGACTTGCCCGTCCGTGGCGCGGCGCGTCGCTGGATCGGAGGCTGCCTTGACTCGATGATCGGACGGGCCGGGCCGGGCCGGTTGGGGTTGGCCGGGCGGTCGGGAGGGCAACGGGCGGAAAAATTTTGCCGGCGACTGAGAATTTTCTTTATCCCCGATTACCGTCTTCCCATTTGCTGGTTAAAGAGCAGGTATAGCAATGAGGATTTGTTCCCGTTCATGTTAGTGCGATGCACCAAGCTCTTTTTGGAACTGCTGGCCGGCATAATCGTCCTGATTGCCGTTTTTGCCGGGGTGGCGCTGTGGCGTCTGTCCTCCGGCCCGGTTCAGGTTGATTTTCTGACCCCCTACATCGAAGAAAGTTTCGCCAACATTTCACGCGGCTACAGCATTTCTATCGATGAAATGGTGGTGGCCTGGCCGTCCTATGAAAAAAGCCTTGAGCTGCAAGCCAAGAATTGGCGGGTCCTGGACCCCGGTGGTCGGTTGTTGGCGACCGCGCCGCTGGTCAATGTCAACCTCTCGCTTCCCGCCTTGGTGCAGGGGGTGGTGGCGCCCACCCAAATTGGCATCTACGGCGCCGAACTGGTGATTACCCGCGGCGCCGATGGCCATGTTGGGTTTCAGCGCCGGCGCGCGCGCGCCGACGGCGCGCCAATGGCCTTGGGCTCCGAAACCGGATTGGAGGTGGTTCTTCCCGGCGCCGCCAAGGCCGCGCGCAAGGATCGTCCGTCATCGGACGTGGTGGAGCAGCAAGGCCTCGACCCCAACGCCGAACCGCTTGCCGCGCCGACGGTTGCGCCCACCGCAGAGGCCGATTCTGAGACCAGGTCTGGCGCAAAATCCGAGACGGAATCCGCGACGCCAGGCACGACGGCGACGCCGGACGGTCTGGTTTTCGAAGGCGACCAGAGCTATTCCAATTTCGTTCGGCAGATGCTCGACCAGGTCAAGGCCGCGCCAAACCTGGCGAACCCGGCATCCTATCTGCACACGTTGTCCTTTCAAGGCGCGCTGCAGTTCGTCGACAAACGGATGGACATTGTCTGGGAGGCGCCGGACGCCGAGCTATTCGTGCGTCGGCAAGGCGAGGATCTGGCGGCCGACGTTCGGTTGCAGCTCGACATGGCCGGGATTACCACCTCGGCGAACTTCGGCCTGCTGTACAACGAACAAAGCGGCATCATCGACGTGGCGCTGGCGGTTGAGAATTTCACCCCGACGGTCTTGGCCGACCTTGACGATCAATTGGCGGCGCTGCGCGGTTTTCAGGTGCCAATGGATGGTCGGGTTGCCTTTCAGATTGACGACGCCGCCGGGCATTTGAGCGATGTTTCCTTCGACCTTGCGGGCGAAAAGGGTCGGATCAATCTGCCGGAGCTGTTTGAGCAGCCGTTGGGCGTGGAGAGCTTGACGCTGAAGGGGTATTTTTCCGACAAGGACAGCCTGCTGGTGCTGGAGCAGGCCCAGGCGTTCTTTCCCTCCCAAGCGCCCCATCAGCCGGAACTGACCCTGTCGGGCCAGGTTGCTTTCTTGACGGACGCCACGGAGATCTCGCTGGACGCGAAGCTGCGCGACCTACCGGCCGACGAACTCCCGATCTACTGGCCGAAAAATGCCGCCAGGGGCGGGCGAAACTGGGTAAGCAGCTCGATTTCGGCCGGCGTCGCCGATGAGGCCTGGGCCTCGCTGGCGCTCAGCGTGCCGCGCGGGCCCGCGCCGGCGGCGGCGCTTGACGTCACGTCGTTTGACGGCGGGGTGAGCTATTCTGGCCTGCAGGTGGCTTATCTCAAGCCCATGCCGCCGGTGGCCGGGGTGCGCGGATCGGGAACGTTCGGACTGGACCAACTGACCTTCACCACCCAGGAAGGCCAGGTTGAGGGGCTGCGGTTGCCGCGCGCCGAGGTGCGGATTCTCGATCTCGCCGGCGACCCCACGCTGGACCTGACCTTCGAGGCCGAAGGCGGTTTCAAGGACGCCTTGGTGCTGTTGAACCACCCCAGGGTCGCGCTGGTTGATCGCCTGGGGATCGACCCCCTGGCCGCCTCGGGGCAAGCCAAGATGACCACCCGCATGGCCTTTCCGCTGATCAAGGATCTGAGCTTCAACGACCTGGCGGTGACCAGCCGGGGCAACCTGAGCCAGGCCGGATTGAAACGCGCGGTGCTCAACGCTGACATTACCGACGGCGCGTTCACGCTGGAGGTTGATACCAATCGCCTGCAACTGAGCGGCGCGGCGAAGTTGGGCGGGGTGCCGCTAACCACCGCCTGGACCGAAACCTTTGCCGCCGATGCGGCGGTGCGCACCCAGTTGTCCGCCCAGGTTCCGGCCATCGATGACACGCAGCTTACCGCCTTGGGAATTTTGCCGACCGGGGACTTTCTCACCGGTCCGATATCCTCGGCGGTGGAGATTACCCTGGATCCGAAAGGCAACGGGGTGATCCGGACGGCGAGCAACTTGACCTCGGCGAAGATGGCGCAGTCAACCATCGGCTGGGAAAAGCCCGCCGGCGCGCCCGGCAAAGCGTTTGTGGATCTGGAACTGCGGGACAATGCGCTGGTGGGCATCCCACGGCTGGACCTGCGCGCCGGCAGCCTCCAGGTAAATGGAACCGCGCGCTTCACCGATGATGAAATTCTCAAGGCGCAGTACGATCTGGACGAGGTCTTTGTCGGCAAGTCCAGCTTGCGCGGCCTGCGGGTCAAGCAGTTGGCCAACGGCGGGCTTGAAGTGGACGTGGCGGCGGGAGTCCTGGATATCGAGCCATGGCTCGATTTCAGCGATCAGCCAACGCCGGACGCCCCGGAGCAACCGGCCGTGGTGCGGCAATCGGGATCCAAGGTGCCGCTGTTGCTGCGCGCCGAGCGGCTCTCGCAGGTCTATCTCGGCAAGGGCCGCTTTTTGTCCGACGTGGCCTTGGATTTGCGGCGCAGCGCCTCGGGCTGGGAGCGCATCGGGATCAAGGGACGGGTGCCGCCGGAGTGGTCGACACACCGCAACAGCACCGCCGAAACCGCCGCCAAGAGCTTTTCCCTCGACTATAAGCCGGCCAGCGATGGGGGCTATTCCCTGTTGGTGGAGGCCGAGGATATGGGGGCGGTGGCCCGTGCCTTTAACTGGGTTGATACCATCGAGGGCGGCCGCTTGACCCTGCGCGGGAAAATGCCCGGCCGCTTGCCGGATTCACCGATCACCGGCAGCGTGGAGGCCGTCGACTACCGCCTGGTCGAGGCCCCGGGGCTTGCCAAGATGCTCTCGGTCGCGTCCCTGACGGGAATTAGCAACGTGCTGAATGGCGAGGGGTTGACGTTTGACCGGATGACCGGCGACTTCACCTTCGACAAAGGCGTTATTTCCACCCCGCTGTTTCGCGCGCACGGAGATTCGCTCGGCATCACCTCCAAGGGCACGATCGACACCAAGGCCGATGCGGTCGATCTGGTGGGAACGGTGGTGCCGGCCTATTCCTTCAATGCGGTGCTGGGCCAACTTCCGCTGCTGGGGATTGTGCTGACCGGCGGCGAGGGGGAGGGGCTGCTGGCCTTTACCTATCGGCTTTCCGGGCCTGCCGAAGATCCCCAGATCAAGGTCAACCCACTGTCGGTGCTGGCGCCGGGGTTCCTGCGAAATCTGTTGGGGACGCCCAGCAAGGACGATGAAACCGAAGGCCCGCGCGCGCTGCCGGATCAACCCAACAACCGTTGAGCCTAAGCCGCCAGCGGCTAGGCGAGCCGGATCACGGCGTGTTTTTTCTTGCCGGCGGAAAGTTTGATCAGACCGTCGCTGTTGAGGTCGGCGGCGGTGACTTCCTGGGTTTCGCTTTCAATCTTCTGATCGTTGATCCGGGCGCCGCCGCCCTTGATCAGGCGGCGGGCCTCGCCGTTGGTTGCGCAAAGCCCGGCTTCGTTCAACAGGACAAAAGCGGCAACGCCGGTTTCAAGCCGTCCGCGCGGCACCGCAAGGGTGGGCAGGTCGCTGGCCAAGGTCCCCTCCTCGAAGGTTTTGCGGGCCGTCGCTTCAGCCGACTCAGCGGCTTTTTTGCCGCGACACAGCCGGGTGGCCTCAAAAGCCAGGATTTTTTTCGCCTCGTTGATTTCCTGGCCCTGCAGGGTTTCGAGCTTGGCGATTTCCGGCAGCGGCAGATCGGTGAAGAGCTTCAGGAAACGGCCGACGTCGGCGTCTTCCGTGTTGCGCCAGAACTGGTAGTAGTCGTAGGCGCTCAGCCGTTCTTCGTTCAACCAGATGGCCCCGCTGTGCGTCTTGCCCATCTTCTGACCACTGGCTGTGGTGATCAAATTGGTGGTCAGTCCAAAAACTTCGGTCTGTGTCTTGCGGCGGGTCAACTCGATGCCGTTGATGATGTTGCCCCACTGATCCGACCCGCCCATCTGGAGTCGGCAGCCGTATGTCCTGCTCAACTCCATGAAGTCATAGGCCTGCAGGATCATGTAGTTGAATTCCAGGAAGGTCAGCGGCTGTTCCCGATCGAGCCGCAGCTTGACGGAATCGAAGGTCAGCATGCGGTTGATGGTGAAATGCGGCCCGATTTCACGCAGCAGCGGGATGTAGGGCAAACTGTCCAGCCAGTCGGCGTTGTTGACCATCAACGCCTTGGCGTGATCGCTGGGATCTCTGGCATCGCTGAATTCGATGAACTGCTCAAAGATCTTCCGAATGCCCTGGATGTTGCGGTTGATGCCGTCGTCGCTGAGCATCTGGCGGGCCACGTCCTTGCCGGACGGATCGCCGATTTTGGTGGTTCCGCCGCCCATCAACACCAAGGGACGATGCCCGGTTTTCTGCATCCAGTGCAGCATCATGATGGAGACCAGCGAGCCGACGTGCAGCGAGTCGGCGGTGGCGTCATAGCCCACATAGCCGGTCACCGGTCCTTCCATCGCAAGCGCGTCCAAACCTTCCAGGTCGGTGCACTGATTGATGAAGCCGCGCGCTTGCAAGATGCGCAGGAAATCCGATTTGGGAGAACTCATCAGTTTATCTCTTGGGTAGGAAGGAACGGAACAGGGAGGGAACGGGGGCAGGGGGGGAAACGGGGGCAGGGATGAACAGCGGCCGCCAGACGCGGCGGCTGTGCGTAACATAAAGCCGGTCCCGGAACAACGCAGCGCGGCGCCCCGGCTCGGACACGCGCTTTCAAATGTCTTGTGATCGCTTCGGCCGGCTGGCGCGGGCCGGATAAATCGACCCGGACAAATCGAGCCGGATGGCGGGCCTCCGGCGGCGGTCATAGGTAAGATTTTTCGGCCTGTTTACGGGGAAAAAGGATGCTAGACTGCGGTCGTCCTGGCAAGCAGCGCTTGGCGCGTCTGATCTATCGTGACTCACCCTCTAACCGCTTGATAAAAGGCGGAGTCGCGGTTTGAACGACATCACGCCGCGATTCCGGTTAAGCCGCGCCGACTCCCGTCCGGGCGTCGGCGGTCGGCGTGGAGGAAGGTTTTTTTTATGGCCCTTGCGATCGGCTTGATGAGCGGCACCTCGTTGGATGGCATGGACGCCGCCCTGTTGGAGCAAGACGACCAGGGACGCTTGTTCTCGCGCGACTTCATCTGCCAGCCCTACGAGCAGAATTTTCGTGAGGCGCTGCGCAGCGTCTTCGGCGGCAAGGGCCAGGTGGCGGCGGTCGAGGAAGAGCTGACCCGCCGTCACGCGGGGATTTGCCAAGCCTTGCTGGAAAAATCCGGTCTGGCCGCCAAGGACATCACGGTGATCGGCTTTCATGGGCAAACCATCTTGCATGAACCTCAGGCCGGCCGGACCTGGCAGATCGGCGACGGCGAGCTGTTGGCGCGCCTGACCGGAATTCCCGTGGTCAATGATTTTCGCAGCGCCGACGTTGCCGCCGGTGGCGAAGGGGCCCCTTTGGCCCCGCTCTATCACGCCGCCCTGTCTCGGGAGTTGGAGGGGCCGGTGGCGGTGCTGAACCTGGGGGGCGTTGGCAATGTAACCTGGATCGGCGAGGCCGCCGGCGGCGCGGATCGATCGGGGGATTGGCTGCCGAGCCTGCTAGCCTTCGACACCGGGCCCGGAAACGCCCTGCTCGACGATTGGGTGAAGGCCAAGGCAGGCATTACCTGTGATCTTGACGGCCGGCTGGCCTTTGCCGGCGCGGTGGAAGAGGATGCCCTGGACCAGCTGCTCAGCGCCCCCTATTTTCTCCGTCGCCCCCCCAAGTCGCTGGACCGTGACGCTTTCAACCTGCGGCCGATCCGGGGACTGTCCACCTGCGACGGCGCGGCGACCCTGACCGCGTTCACCGCCGCCGCCGTGGCCCGGGCGCAGGCGTTTTTCCCCGCTCCGGTGAAGCGGTGGCTGGTCTGTGGCGGCGGGCGGCGCAATCCGGCGCTGATGCAGGAATTGGCCCTTAGGCTGGCCGCGCCGCTCGGGCCGGTCGAGAACGTGAATTGGAATGGCGACGCCCTAGAGGCCGAGGCCTTCGCCTATTTGGCGCTGCGGTGTCTTGCCGGCTTGCCATTGTCGCTGCCCGGCACCACGGCGGTTCCCAAACCGCAAACCGGGGGGCATCTGCATCAGCCGGAAGCCGCTTAGTCATCGTCCGCGACGGGTCCGCCCGCCCCGTATGTCTCCCACCGCTGACTCACAAGGAAAGTTGAAGCGATGAGCCTGTTGGCGCTGCCGTCGCTTGGCGGGGGAGAACTGGCCGTGCTGATCATCGCCGCCGGCCTGGCCGGGCTGGTGCGGGGATTTTCCGGCTTTGGCGCCGCGATGATCTTTGTTCCCTTGGCCAGCGTGGTGGTCGATCCGCGGCTGGGCGTGGTGACGCTGTTCTTGATCGACTTGACCATGGGACTGCCGATGTTTGTTCGGGCGTTACGCTATTGCGCCTGGCGGCCGGTGCTGCTGCTTTGGTCGGGGGCGGCGCTGGCGGTCCCGCTGGGCAGTTATCTGCTGGTGACCATGGATGCGGTGCAGCTGCGCTGGGTGCTGGCGCTGATTATCCTTGGCTTGGTGGCGCTGTTGCTGTCTGGCTGGCGCTATCACGGAAAACCCTCGGTTCCCGCCACGCTGGGGGTCGGCGGGCTGGCCGGCGCCATGGGCGGATTGGCGGGTTTGTCCGGACCTCCGGTCATCCTGTTCCTGCTGGGCGGTCAAGTGGCCAGCACCCTGGTGCGGGCCAATATGATCGTTTTTCTGGGATTGACCTCGCTGACCTCGGGCAGCGCCTTTTATTGGCGGGGACTGATCGGCCCGCCAGCTCTCTCGCTGGCCGCCGTGCTGGTGCCGCTGTACGGCGTCAGCCTGTGGCTCGGGGCCCATTGCTTTGGCAAGAGCAACGAAAAAATCTATCGCGGCGCAGCCTTGAGCATCTGCGCGGCGGCGGCTTTGTTGTCGCTGCCGCTGTGGGACCTGTTCTGGTGAGGGGGTAAAGAAAAGAAAAACCGCTCCAGTGGCAACTCTGGAGCGGTTTTTCTCAGCCTGGCATTGACGGGCGAAGCCCTCTTGCCTGCTTGGCGTTAGTCGTCTTCTTCGATGGCCGGTTCTTCGTCATCCACCGCGGCGGGCGCGTTTTTGGCTTCCTCGGCCTGCCGCAACGCCTTGTCCATATAGGTGTCCACATGGGTGTCCAGCGCTTCCAGATGGCCCTTGTAGAAGTGGTTGCAGCCGTCGATCACCCGGTAGTCGATGGTAATGTCGCGTTGATGCTGCAGTTTATCGACCAGTTTTTCCACCGAGGGCTCGGGCACCAGTTCATCGGCCCGGCCCTGGACCACCAGCCCGGAGGACGGACAAGGGGCCAGGAAGGAAAAGTCGAACATGTTGGCCGGCGGTGAAACGGAGACAAAGCCGGTAATTTCCGGCCGGCGCATCAAAAGCTGCATGCCGATCCAGGCGCCGAAGGAAAACCCGGCGATCCAGCAGGTCGAGGCATTGGGATTGTGGCTCTGCAGCCAATCGAGCGCGGCGGCGGCATCGGACAGCTCGCCTTCACCCTTGTCGTGAACCCCCTGGCTGCGTCCCACGCCGCGAAAGTTGAAACGCAGCACGGAAAAGTTCCGGCGCACGTAATTGTGATAGAGGGTGTAAACGACCTTGTTGTTCATCGTCCCACCGTGCTGCGGGTGGGGATGCAGAATCAGCGCTATGGGGGCATTGGGGTCCGTGCCGTGGGTGTAGCGGCCCTCCAGGCGTCCATCAGGGCCATTAATAATTACGTCAGGCATCTTGTCGAAGTACCCCTGTGGTTTGGTGGCGCAGCCGGTGACTCTAAGGCCGCAAACATAGGACCTGTTCCCGCCGAAGGATAGATCCTTTGAATTTCCTGCCCATATGAGACAAAGTTGACCCCTGGACTCGGATAAGAAATAGCGTTTATCTGCTCTTCCTTGTTTCGCCGACTGTATAGGCTAACTTTCCCAGGCAGCGTGGCTGCGGGAAAATATCTGACGGACCTCGCTATGTTCAAGACATTCCGTGCTGAAATTGACGCCGCCATTGCTAGGGATCCGGCCGCGCGCTCCCGATTTGAAGTGCTGACCTGCTATCCCGGTTTCCAGGCGGTTATGGTCTATCGCATGTCTAGCGCGCTCTGGCGACGGCGTTTTTTCTGGGCGGGACGATTTCTGTCCGCATTGGGCAGATGGTTCACCGGAATTGAAATACATCCAGGCGCGACGATCGGGAAAGCATTTTTTATCGATCACGGCATGGGTGTTGTGATCGGAGAAACGGCGATCATCGGCGACGACGTGACGCTCTATCATGATGTCACGCTGGGCGGAACCTCGCCCAGCGAGGACAGCGATAGCCAGCGGTGCGTCAAGCGCCACCCCACCTTGGAGGACGGTGTGATCGTTGGGTCCGGCGCGCAGATCCTCGGCCCGATCACCATTGGACGGAACGCCCGGGTGGGAGCCAACGCGGTTGTCACGAAAAATGTCGCCGCCGGAACGACCATGGTGGGGGTGGCCGCGCGGGCGCTCAACAAGGCGCGCTTGAAGTCCGATGATTCGGCTTTCGTGGCCTACGGGACGCCGACCGGCGGGGGGGACGATCCCTTTGCCCGCACCATGCAAGCGCTGTTGAACGAGGTGCAATCCCTCCGGGCCCGGGTGAACGATCTGGAAAGCCGGCAGTCCAAGGCGCAATTTGGCAAGCGCTCTCCGTCTTCGGACAAGCAAGATGAAGAGACGGATGGCAACTCTCCTCCTGATGAGTACTGAGTAACAGGCCCGTGCCGAGCAACCGGACCGGGCAACAGAAAACCGCGACCCTGGGCAAGCCCCGGCCCGACGGCCGGCGCGCGGCAAGGGATCTGTGGATGGGTGAAGGAAAGGACGGGTAAGGTGAAACTGAGCACCAAGGGGCGCTATGCCGTCATGGCTCTTGTCGACTTGGCCGCCCACAGCAAGGGCAAGCCCTTGGCCTTGGCCGAGATCGCCGATCGCCAGGAGATTTCGCTGTCCTATTTGGAGCAGCTCTTCGCCAAATTGCGGCGCGCCGGCGTGGTGACCTCGCTGCGCGGCCCCGGCGGCGGCTACAAGTTGGCCCACCGCGCCGACCAGACAACCATTGCCGAGATTATCCTGGCGGTGGACGAGAATATTCGCGCAACCCGCTGCACACCGGGTCAACCCTACGGCTGCCGCAGTAACCAATCACGCTGCATGACCCATGACCTTTGGGAAGAGTTGGGCAACCAGATTTATCTTTTCCTCAGCGCGGTGTCCTTGGCTGATGTGGTGGAACAGCGGCTGGTCGGCATTTCAGGGCTGCTGCGCCGCGATGATGGAACCCTTGGGCCCAATCATCACCGTTGCCTGTCTGGCGACGGCGCCGCCGGTTCCGGCCGGACCAGCCCAGCGGCCGAACTCGACCTCAGCTAAAACCGTTTCCCCTGGAAGAGGCCACATGTCACCGCGCCGCGGACCTGATCAATGATGAAGAACAGCATCTATCTCGACCACAACGCGACCGCGCCGCTTCGCCCCGAAGCCCTGGCGGCCTTTGGCGCGGCCTTGGCGCAGGTGGGAAATCCCTCTTCGGTTCATGCCTTCGGCCGCGCGGCGCGTAACAGCGTCGAGCGCGCCCGTGAACAGGTGGCGGCGCTGGCCGGTTGCCAGGCCGCCCAGGTGGTCTTTACCGGCGGCGGCACGGAAGCCAACAACCTGGCCCTGTCGGGACCGCGTCCCAGCCATCTTCTGGTGTCGGCCGGCGAACATGATTCCGTCCTTCAAGTCGATAGCCGGCGGGAGATTCTGCCGCTGTTGGCCTCGGGACTGCTGGATCTGGCGGCGCTGGAGGCCCGCTTGCAGGCCTTGCGGGGCGACGGACCGGTTCTGGTTTCCGTCATGTTCGCCAACAATGAAACTGGGGTGATCCAGCCGATCGCGGAGATCGCCCGCCTGGTGACGGCGGCGGGCGGATTGCTGCACTGCGACGCCATCCAGGCCGCCGGCAAGCTCGGCTTGGATTTCGGCGGCTTGGGGCTGGATTTGATGACTCTGTCGGCCCACAAGCTGGGCGGACCGCAGGGGGTTGGCGCCTTGGTGCTGCGCGAGCCCTTGGCGCTGGCGCCCTTGATCAAGGGCGGCGGGCAGGAAAGACGCCACCGCGCCGGCACCGAAAACGTGGCGGGGATCGCCGCCTTTGGGGCGGCGGCGGCGGCGGCCCAGCGGGATCTGCCGAAAATGGCCGAACTGGCGCGCTGGCGTGACGGCTTTGAAGCGCGGCTTCTCGCCAAGGCGCGGCTGGCGCGGGTGGTGGGACAAGGCAGCCCGCGCCTGCCCAACACCAGTTGCGTCACCATGGCCGGCGTCAAGGCGGAAACCCAGGTGATCGCCTTGGATCTGGCTGGAATCGCGGTGTCGTCGGGCTCGGCCTGCTCCTCGGGCAAGGTCACCCTGTCTCACGTGTTGACGGCCATGGGACTTTCAGCCGAGGCGGCGTCATCGGCACTACGAATATCTTTGGGCTGGAACAGCAGGGAAGAGGAGTTGGAGCGTTGTCTGGACGCCTGGCTCACGCTCTATCACCGCAAAGTTTCCGGCGAAAACGACGAACGGAAAACCGCATGACCGCTGTGCTTTCGGCGACGCCACAAGCGAAAAATCGCACCGACGCGCGCATCTATCTGGACAATCAGGCCACCACCCCCTGCGACCCGCGCGTGGTTGAGGCCATGCTGCCGTTCTTTACCGAAAAGTTCGGCAATCCGCATTCCGTCGACCACAGTTATGGCTGGGACGCGCAGGAAGCGGTTGAGCAGGCCCGCCAGCAGATCGCCCGGCTGATCGGCGCGCAGGCCCGCGAAATTATCTTCACCTCCGGCGCGACCGAGGCCAACAACCTGGCGATCAAGGGCGCCGCGCGTTTTCGCAAGGAGCAGCGCCCCCACATCGTCACCCTGGCCAGCGAGCACAAATGCGTCCTGGAGTCGGTCAACGCGATGGCCCGCGAAGGCGTGGAGGTGACCCTGCTGTCCCCGCGCGCCAATGGCCTGGTGGACTTGGCGGCGTTGGCCGAGGTGGTCAGCGAACGCACGGCGCTGGTCTCGATCATGGCCGCCAACAATGAGATTGGCGTCATCCAGCCGCTGGCGGAAATTGGTGAAATCTGCCGGGCGCGGGGCGCTTATTTCCATAGCGACGCGGCCCAGGCGGTGGGAAAAATGCCGCTGGATGTCGAGGCGATGAAATGCGACCTGCTGTCGATTTCCGCGCACAAGCTTTACGGCCCCAAGGGGATCGGCGCGCTCTACGTGCGCCGTCGGCCACGGGTCCGGCTGACGCCCTTGATGGATGGCGGCGGTCAGGAACGGGGCCTGCGCTCGGGAACCCTGGCCCCGCCACTTTGTGTCGGCTTCGGTGAGGCGTGCCGTCTGGCCGGCGCGGAGATGGCCGCCGAGATTCCCCGTCTGAAGGATTTGCGGGATCGCTTCCTCACCGGTTTGCGCGACGCGCTGGACGGCGTGCGGCTGCACGGCGACCTGGAACAGCGTCTCGCGGGAAATCTTAGTCTGTCGTTTGACGGCGTAAGCGCGGCGGCGCTGATCAGGGCGGTGCCGCGCCTGGCCCTGTCCACCGGCAGCGCCTGCACCTCCGCCTCGGTGGAATCCTCCTATGTGCTCAAGGCGCTGGGGGTTGACGCGGCGACGGCGGGCGGCGCCATTCGGATCGCCTTTGGCCGCTTCAACAGCGCGGCGGACATGCAGCAGGCGCTAATCCTGCTGGTGGCAGCGGTTCAACAGCTCAGGCGCGACGGCCATGCCGCCGGGTGATCGCGCCGCTTTGGCGGGCATCGGGTGCGGTGCGAAAGGCACTGGAAAATCTCGCCGGAAGCCTCTAGATAGCAAAACCTATTCATGATCAAGCCGATTGCCAGCCCGCCCAGGCGACGACAGGCGAAGCAAGGAGTGACCAGGCTGATGCCCAAGATGGTGTTTATTGAGAGAGACGGGAACCGCAAGGAAGTAGAGGCGCCGGAAGGGCTCTCGATCTTGGAAATCGCGCACCGGAACGATGTGGATATTGAAGGGGCCTGCGAAGGCTCTTTGGCCTGTTCGACCTGCCACGTGATCGTCGAGGAAAGCTGGTTTCCCAAGCTGCCGGAAGCCAGCGAGGACGAGGAGGACATGCTGGACCTGGCCTTTGACCTGCAGCGAACCTCTCGGCTGGGCTGTCAGCTGATCATGAACGACTCGATGAACGGGTTGGTGGTCCGGTTGCCCGGCGACGCCCGCAACTCCCTGCTCGACTGAGGCGCGGTTGGATGGATTTCGGCTCCGGGATTTTTGCCGCGCTGAAGCAGTCCTGCCGGTCGGATTGGCAGGCCTATGTGGCGCATGACTTCGTCCGCCGCTTGGCCGACGGCAGCTTGCCCGAGGCTTGCTTTAAGCACTATCTGGCGCAGGACTATCTGTTTTTGCTGCACTACAGCCGGGCCTATGCCCTGGCGGTGGTGAAGTCGGAGCATTTGGACGACCTGCGCGACAGCGCGGCGGCGGTTAATTTGCTGCTCAATCATGAACTCGCGCTGCATGTGCGGTTCTGCGCCGACTGGGGCTTGAGCGAAACCGACCTGGCCGAGGTGCCGGAGGCCGATGCCAACCGGCTTTACACCCGCTATGTGCTGGATCGGGGCGCCAGCGGTGATTTGCTGGATCTTCTGGTGGCGCTGCTGCCCTGTTCCCTGGGCTATGCGGAAATCGGCGCGCGCCTGGCGGCCGATCCGGCCACCCGCTTGGCGGGCAATCCCTACCGCGCCTGGATTGAAATGTACGCCGGCGATGAGTTTCAGCAGGGCGCCCTGGCCGCCGGGCGTCAGTTGGAAAGAGTGGCCCGGCGTCGCGGCATTGAAGGCGATCCCACCGCGTCGTCGCGCTGGCCGTCGCTGGCGGCGAATTTTCGGATCGCCAGCCAGCTTGAGGTCGGGTTCTGGAACATGGGCTTGACGCCAGCGGCGCAGCCCTGATCTTCACCGGCGTGGCCGCTACCTGACCGCCTCGGCGGCAATCTTGGCGAACAGGGCGTCCAACTCCCTTGCCAGCACGGCCAGTTGGCCGGTCGGGTCGTCGTAGGGCGCAAAGACCGCGCTGGGTTGGCGATAGGTTAACTGGCTGGCGCCGTTGGCTGTTTCGGTCAGGTAGAAGCGCAGCGGCGCTTCAATTCCGGCCGGAATCGATGCGTCGAGCATTCGCTTGGCAAAATCGGGCCGATAAACCCCCACCACCATGTTGCCGGGAATTTTTTGTTTGAGCGCCTTGCCAACGCCGACCGTGGCGCTGGCCCGGGTCACCAGACCCATCTTGTTGGCTCTCACCGCCGAATTGAGGCTCTGGACCAGTTCCGGATAACTCAGCGCGCTGGCGCTGGTCAGGGTGCCCGGCGGCACCGCTGCGGCGGGGGGCAACCCGATAAAGCTTAAGGCCAGCAACAGGCCGGACAGTATCGCCAGGCGACGGGGGCGTAGTAGGTGGCGCATTAAATAGCTCCCTTGAAATTGAAAATACAACCTTGCGTATCCTAAGTTGCTTGGCCGGCGATCGGTAGTCAAAGAGCTGTGATCGGTGCTGAGATTGGTGCCGCCGCACCGCCGCGCCGCGCGCCGCGCCGGGCGCTGTTTTGGTTAGGTTTTTCCTAAGCCATAAGGTGGCAAGTTTGTCTTTCTCGAAGCAGCGACTTGGGGTTTTCTGGGGGTGCGACAATTTTACTCTCCCCAGCAGGTTTTCGAAGGAGCTTTTCCATGATCCGTACCGGCGCACAATACCGTGATTCGATCCGCGGTAACCGCGAGGTCTATTTGGATGGCGAGCCTGTTGGCGACGTGACGACCCATCCGATGTTCAAGCCGATGGTCGATGTCCGGGCGCGAATTTACGACATGCAGCACCAGGCCGCGCACCGGGACGTCATGACCGTGACCCACCAGGGCGAAACCAATGCGATCGGCTCGGCGCTGCCCTTTACTCAGGCCGACTGGTGGGCGAAGCGGCGGGCGACCGACCATGTCATGGAAGAGGTCGGCGGGGTGGTCACCCGGGTTGGCGATGAAACCGTCGGCGAGATGTGGTCGCTCTATGATGGCCAGGATGTGCTCAACCAGGTCGACCCGCAATTTTCGAAAAACATTGAAACCCACGTCTTGCGGGTTCTCAAGCAGGACCCCTTCCACGTTTCCGCCAACACCGACCCCAAGGGCGACCGGTCGCGCGCGCCGCAGGACCAAGACCCTGATATGCTGCTGCACGTGGTTAAGGAAACCGACAAGGGCATCATCGTGCGGGGGGCGAAGTTCGAAACCGCCGCCGCCTATGCCAACCAGGCCTTTACCAAGCCGACCATCGCCAACTGGGGCAGCGATTCGCTCAGCAACTACGCGGTGGGGTTTATCTGCGATTTGACTTCGCCGGGGCTGAAATTCATTTGCCGGTCCGGCTTTGCGCGCGGCGCGTCGGGCTATCAAGGCGCGGATTCACGGGACTATCCGCTGGCCAACCGGTTCGATGAGGTCGAGGCGCTGGTGATTTTTGATTCCGTGCTGATTCCCTGGGAAAACGTACTGTTTTACCGCCACACCAAGGCGGCGACCTTCATCCGCGCCACCCTGCACCGCTATTCCGCCTTCGCCTTTGTGCAACGCACGCTCAAGCTGGCCGATATGATGATCGGCGCGGCCTTGTTCAACTGTCAGCAAACCGGTCTTGAAAAACAGCAAGCTGTGCAGGAGAAGCTGGCCACGCTGGCGGTTTGGCGCGAGAATATCAATGCCCACCTGACCGCCGCCGTCACCCTTGCCGAGCGGTCGCCGGCGGGCCTGCTGATGCCCAATCAATCGCTGCTCTACGCCGGGCGCTGCACGGCCTTGCATCAGCTCAATGAGATGACCCATATCGCGCGTGAGCTTTGCGGCGGCCAGCTGTGCGTTACGCCCAATGTGGCGACCTTCGAAAGCCCCCATACCAAGCCCTGGATGGACAAATACTACACCCTCAATGACGACTGGCTGGCGGAAGACCGCCGCAAGCTTCTTGCGCTGGCGCGCGACATGCTCAATTCCGACTATGGGACGCACCGCCTGACCTTTCAGCTTTTCGCGCAGTCGCCGCCCTTTGCCCAGCTTGCCGCAGTCTATCGGAACTTCGACTTTGACGGGCCGCTGGACTTCGTCAAGAAGGCCGCCGGCCTATCCGACAGCCTGCGTCCGGACAAGCAACGCCCGCAAGGCGATGGCGCGGTGAACCAGTGGTTTGCCGACAGGGACGCGACATCGCAAGCCGCGCAGTAGATCGGATGTGGTGATCCCATGGATATGATCGCAGAGCCGGACCTCCGGTCACGTTTTCTACAGGGCATGAGCTGCGCCGCCAGCACGGTGAACGTGGTCACCACCGATGGCGTGGCGGGCCGGGCCGGGGTAACGGTTTCGGCCATGACGTCGGTGTCGGCCGATGGCCAGGCGCCAACCCTGCTGGTCTGCGTGCATCACCAGTCGCCCACCGCGCGGACGATCATTGCCAACGGCGTTTTCTGTGTGAACCTGCTGCGCGATGATCAGAGCTTCATTTCCGATACCTTCGCCGGGCGGATCAAACGGCCCGACGGAGACAAATTCGCCTGCGTCGCCTGGCAGGCCATGGCAACCGGCGCGCCGCGCGTGTGCGACCCCTTGGCGGCCTTTGACTGCGAGGTGGCGTCGGCGGAGCGGGTTGGCACCCACCATGTGTTCATTGGGCAGGTGCGCGATATCTTCGTTGCCTCGGGCGGCACGCCGCTGATCTTTGCCCATCGCAGCTATGGCGCCTCGGTGAAAATCCATCCGGCCCGAATTGACAAGACCGAAGGCGCGGCGCTGCGAATTGGTGCGCTGCACACCTTTGGCCCTGACCTTGTGCCCACCGTCCTGCAGCGCATCGAGGCGGAGTTGGGCTCGCTGCGGCTGGAGTTGCAGGAAAGCGACCAGCGCCATCTGCTGGAGTTGCTGCGGGCCGGCGATATTGACGCCGCGCTGCTCTATGATTTCGATCTGGGCAGCGACCTGGCCTCCTGCGTGCTGACCGAGCTGCCGCCTTATGTCCTGCTGCCGGCGGGCGATCCGTTGGCGGTGCGGGACCGGGTGTCGCTGAGGGATCTGGTCGCCCAACGCCTGGTCCTGCTGGACGCCCCGCCGAGCCGTGACTACTTCCTGTCGCTGTTCGCCGGCATTGGCGATCCGTGGATTGGATTTCGGGCCAAAAGTCTGGAGATGGTGCGCGCCCTGGTGGCGCAGGGCCTGGGCTATAGCCTGCTGGCGACCAAACCGGCCTCCCGTCGCAGCTATGCCGGAAAGTCGCTGCTGTGCCGCCCGCTTGTCGAGCGGGTTCCCGCCAGCCGGCTGGTGATCGCCCATGCCAAGGACCGCGACCTGCCGGCCGCCGCGCAGGCCTTCAAGCGCCACTGTGGCGCGCTATTTGGATTGGATCTATGACGACACACCAACGCCACCGGCCGTTCAACACCCAAGACACCTACCCGGAACAGCAGCTCGACAACGATCTTTGTCAGGCCGTGGTCGCGCGCGGCACGCTGATCTTCCTGCGTGGCCAGTGTCCGCAGGAGCTGGAAAGCGCGGAAAATATCAGCAGCCACGATCCGGTCGAGCAGACCCACAAGGCGATGCAAAATATCCAGCAACTGATCGAAGAGTGCGGCGGCGAGATGTCCCATTTGGTGAAGCTGGTGGTTTACATCACCGACGTGCGCCACCGCGAGGCGGTCTATCGCACCATGGGCCAGTATATCAAGGGCGTGCATCCGGTCTCCACCGGCCTGGTGGTGCAGGCGCTGGCCCGGCCCGAATGGCTGGTTGAAATTGATGGCACCGCCGTTATTCCCGACCCGGCCGACTAGCGGGTGATCGGCCAGGAAAGAAGCGCTGTGCGCTTCGCCGCTATCGTCAGGCGCCCGCCGCCAACCGCCCGACGGTCTTTAAATTCCGACGCAAAGGCAAAGCCATGACCTTTTCCATTGTTGCCCGCTGCGCCCAAACTGGCATGTTTGGCGTGGCGGTCTGTTCCTCGTCGCCGGCCGTCGCCGCCCGCTGTGCCTATGCCCAAGCCGGGGTGGGGGCGGTGGCCAGCCAAAATATTACCGATCCACGGCTGGGCAGCGGCGCGCTGGCCTTGATGAAGGCGGGCGCGACGGCCGACCAGGCGATCCAGACCCTGCGGCAAACCGGGCGCTTTCTCGAATTTCGGCAGCTGCTGGCGGTTGACCGCCAGGGCAATACGGCGATTCACTCCGGCCAGCAGGCGCTGGGGGTCTGGTCCCAAGCCAAGGCGGCGAATGTGGCCTGCGGCGGCAACCTGTTGGCCAGTCCCGATGTTCCCCAGGCCATGGTCGATGACTTTCTAAGCCGCGACGGTGATTTGGGGGATCGGATCGTCGCGGCGATGCACGCCGGCCTTGCCGCCGGTGGCGAAGCCGGGCCCGTGCACTCCGCCGGCCTGCTGTTGGTTGACGAGGTCGACTGGCCGGTGGCCGATCTGCGCTGTGACTGGACGGAAGACTGCCCGCTCGACGCGCTGGCAGCGCTCTGGGCGCGCTATAAGCCGCAACTGCAAGCCTATGTCACCCGCGCCCTTGATCCACGCGACGCCCCGAGCTACGGCGTTCCCGGTAATCCGTAAGCCGATCACCCGCCGGCCGGGCCCCGGCGCTGGCTCGGCGCTGGCCTGGCGTTGGTCTGGTGATCGCCCGGCGCCCGCGTCGATGGCGTCAACGCTTGAAACCCGAGAGGGCTTGTGGCTGTCTATCCCCATCGTCCACCGGCGCCAGAGGTCCCCATGCCGCTTCGTTTTACACTGCGCCAGCTTGAGTACTTCGTTGCCGTTGGGGAGGCCGGGAGCATCGCCGTGGCCTCGGAGCAGGCCAATGTCTCGTCGCCGTCGATTTCAGCCTCGTTGTCGCAGTTGGAATCGGAATTCGGCGTTCAACTGTTCGTCCGAAAGCATGCCCGCGGCCTGTCGCTGACCACCGGCGGGCGGCGCTTTTTGGTGGAAGCCAAGAAGGTGTTGGCCGCCGCCGATGGGCTGAACGACCTGGCCAGCGACATTGCCGCGTCGGTCAAGGGACCGCTCAATATCGGCTGTCTGGTGACCTTCGCGCAGATGGTGCTGCCCGAACTGCGCCGCCTCTTCGAGGACAAGTTCCCGGACGTGCGGATCCGGCAGGTCGAGGGGCACCAGGGTGATATCTTCAATTTCCTGCGCCGCGCCAAGGTGGATATCGCCCTGACCTACGACATGGAAATTCCCTCGGATCTTCATTTCGAGCCGCTGGCGACGCTGCCGCCTTACGTTCTGCTGCCCGTCGGACACCCGCTGGATGGCCGTTCGGACGTGTCGCCGGAAGATCTGGTGAGCGAGCCCATGGTGCTCCTCGACCTGCCCTACAGTAATGACTATTTCCTGTCGTTTTTCTCGCGCAGCGGTCTCAAGCCTCGGGTTGTGGAGCGAACCAAGGATATGGCGATCATGCGCAGCATGGTTGCCAACGGGTTTGGCTATTCGCTGGCCAACGTGCGTCCAAGAACCAATCTTTCGCCCGATGGCAAGCCGTTGGTGTTCATTCCCCTGGCCGGTGAAGTTCGCCCGATGAAGCTCGGCTTGCTGACCAACCGAGCCACCCACAAGTCCCGCACCATTGGCGCGTTCGAGGACCTGTGCCGTGACCGAATCCGCGAAACAGCGGTGCCGGGCCTGAAGATGACCCCCAGCTGATCAGGACCGCAGAAGATTTGTTCTGCGCGACGCCCTTTTCTCCAACGGGCGGCTTGTGCCAAAAAACGGGCGTACAAAGCGCTTGACGCGGGGCAAGCCGGCAGGGCAAGCGCAGTAATTTTTCCGTCATTGAATTTGCATGGACCCTTGCAGGGCACAGGAAGAGAGCATGAATCGGGACCGTCGTTACGATATTCTGTTTGAGCCGGTCAAAATTGGCCCGGTGGTGGCGCGCAATCGTTTTTATCAGGTGCCGCATTGTAACGGCATGGGTCATGAACATCCTTCCGCCATGGCGGCGATGCGCGAAGTCAAGGCGGAAGGGGGCTGGGCCGTGGTCTCCACGGAGGAGTGTGAGATCCATCCCTCCACCGATATTTCACCCTACGTGGAAGCGCGCCTCTGGGACGATCGCGACATTCCGGCCTTGGCCCGAATGGTTGAGGGGGTAAAGCGCCATGGCGCGCTGTCGGCCATTGAATTGGTCCACAACGGACCGGCCTGCGGCAACCGCTACAGCCGGGAAGTGCCGTTGGCGCCGTCGGCCCAGGTGATCTGCGGCGATGATCCGATTCAGGCGCGGGCGATGGACAAGCAGGATATCGCTGACTTTCGGCGCTGGCATAAAAACGCGGCGCTGCGGGCCAAGCGGGCCGGCTTTGATATTGTTTATGTCTATGCCGGTCATGGGCTTTGCCTGCTGCAGCATTTTCTGTCCAAGCGCTTCAATCACCGCACCGACGAATACGGCGGCTCGTTGGAAAACCGCCTGCGGCTGATGCGCGAGGTGATTGAAGACACCAAGGAGGCGGTGGGCGATCGCTGCGGCGTGGCGGTGCGGCTCGCCGTCGATGAGCTGCTGGGCGGGCAGGGCATCACCAGCGAGGCGGAGGGCCGCGAAGCGGTGGAAATGCTGGCCGAACTGCCGGATCTTTGGGACGTCAACGTCGCCGACTGGTCGAACGATTCCCAGACTTCGCGCTTCGCGGAGGAAGGCTATCAGGAGCGTTATATCGCCTTTGTCAAAAGCCTGACCAGCAAGCCGGTGGTCGGGGTCGGCCGCTTTACCTCGCCCGACGCCATGGTCAGTCAAATCCGGCGCGGCGTGCTGGATATGATTGGCGCGGCGCGGCCCTCGATCGCCGATCCTTGGCTGCCCCGCAAGATCGCCGAGGGACGGCAGGACGAGATTCGCGAGTGTATTGGCTGCAACATCTGCATCACCGGCGACATGACCACCGTTCCCATGCGCTGCACCCAAAATCCCACCATGGCCGAGGAGTGGCGCAAGGGCTGGCACCCGGAACGGATTGCCGCCAAGGCCAGTGATCGCGCGGTGTTGGTGGTCGGCGGCGGGCCCGCCGGGCTGGAGGCGGCCCGGGCGCTGGGTCAGCGCGGCTATCAGGTGACGTTGGCCGAAGCCGGTGCGGCCTTGGGCGGCCGGGTGTCGCGGGAAAGCGAGCTGCCGGGTCTTGCTGCCTGGGCGCGGGTGCGCGATCACCGCGTTCATGCGCTGCGACAGATGCCCAACGTGGATCTCTATCTCAATTCGGAACTGGACGCCCAGGCGGTGTTGGATTTCGGCTTCCCGGTGGTGGCGCTGGCCACGGGATCGTCCTGGCGGCGTGATGGCCGGGGGCGCGCCCATCGCCTGGGGCTGCCCATCGATCAGGCGGCGCGGGTGTTCACGCCGGACGATCTGATGGCGGGCCGGCTGCCGCAGGGCGATGTGCTGCTGTACGACGACGACCACTACTACATGGGGTCGGTGCTCGCCGAACTGTTGGTTCAGGCCGGCTGTCAGGTGACCTTTGTCACCCCGTCCGCCGACGTGGCGCACTATACCCACAACACTTTGGAGCAGGTCCGCATTCAAACCCGGCTGTTGGAACTGGGCGTGAAAATCGTCGCGCACCGGCAGTTGCTTGCCGTGCATGGCGGTGGCGTAACCGCGGCCTGCGTCTTTACCGGCCGCGCAGAGGAACTGGCGGCCGCTGGTGTGGTTCTGGTGACCGCCAAGGCGTCCCATGACAGCCTGCAGCAGGACTTGCTGGCGCGACGCGACGCCTGGCGGCAGGCCGGACTGGAGGAACTGCGGATGATCGGTGACGCCGAGGCGCCGGGGGCCATCGCCCTGGCCGTCTACAGCGGCCACCGCTTCGCCCGTGAACTGGATGACCCGCGTGCCGCCGACCGTGACCGGGTGCCGTTCCGTCGCGAACTGCCCGGGCTGGGCGCTTGGCCGCTGGCGGAACTGTCGTCGGCGCTCAACGATCCCGGGTGATCTGCGGCTGACGCCCGGGCTGGTTTCCGCTTGGCCGTGACCCGAGGTCGTCACCCAAGGTCGTCACCCGAGGCCGTTACTGTGGCGACCGCAGCACCGCAAGCATTGCTTTGCCGCGCAGAAATTCTATATTCCGGCTATGAACTCACTTGGTTTCGATAAAGCCCCGAAAGACACCCGCGTGGTGGTGGCCATGTCCGGCGGCGTGGACTCTTCCGTGACGGCAGCCTTGCTGGCCGAAGAAGGCTATGACGTGGTCGGCGTGACCCTGCAGCTCTATGACCACGGCATGGCCTTGGGCAAGAAGGGCGCCTGCTGCGCTGGTCAGGATATCTACGATGCCTCGCGGGTGGCGGAGCAAATGGGGTTCCCCCATTATGTCCTTGATTACGAAAGCAATTTTCGTGAATCGGTGATGGATGATTTCGCCGATAGCTATCTGCGCGGCGAAACGCCGATCCCCTGCGTGCGCTGTAATCAGACGGTCAAGTTTCGCGACCTCTTGGCGACCGCCAAGGACCTGGGGGCCGAGGCGCTCGCCACCGGACATTACGTGCGCCGTACGCTGGGCCCTGACGGGGCCGAACTTCACGCCGCCAGCCACGAGGGCAAGGATCAGAGTTATTTCCTGTTCGCCACCACCCAGGAGCAGCTTGAATTCCTGCGCTTCCCGCTCGGCGGCAAGCCGAAGGCGGAAACCCGGGCGCTGGCGGAACGACTGAAGCTTCCCGTGGCCGACAAGCCGGACAGCCAGGATATCTGCTTTGTCCCCGACGGCAACTACGCCTCGGTGGTCGCCAAGCTGCGGCCGGGGGCCATTGATCCCGGTGATATCGTCGATCTGGATGGCCAGGTGGTCGGCCACCACCAGGGCATCATCAACTACACCATTGGTCAGCGGCGCGGGCTGGGCATCGGCGGCACGGCCGCGCCGCTCTATGTGGTTAAGCTGGATCCCGTCAAGCACCGGGTGATCGTCGGGCCGAAAGCGGCCTTGGGGCGGGATTTGGTGCGGCTGAAGGAAATTAACTGGCTGGGGCCGCGCCCCTTGACGCAGGCGTCGCTGCCGATTCAGGTCAAATTGCGCTCGGTGTCGTCGCCGGTGCCTGCGCAGGTGCGCTTGGGCGGCGATGGGGCGGTGGAGGTTTTGCTGGATCAGCCGGAATTTGGCGTTGCGCCGGGGCAAGCGGCGGCCTTCTACGACGGCAGCCGGGTTCTGGGGGGCGGCTGGATCGCCGCTGCCGAGGCGCTGCCCGACAGCTAGCCCGGCATGGAATGGCGTGACCATTCAGACGCGAATATCCGGGGTGTTAATATCCAACGGTGAATATCCAGCGGTGAAATATCCAGGGGCGGTCAGCATGAAAAGCATTGGCGTGGTTGGACTGGGGGTGATGGGCCGCCGTTTGATCAATTCGGTTCTCCAGCAGGGCGGCATGACGGTCGCGGCGGCCTGGGACCCCAGCGAAGCGGCGCGGCGCGATCTGCGCAAGGACCACCCGGACATTGCGTTGCTGGACTCGGCCGCTGAGGTTGCCGACAGCCCCCGGATCGACTGTCTCTATGTGGCTGGCCCGCCGATCAGTCATGTGCCGCTCGCCAAATTGGGTCTTCAGGCTGGCAAGGCGGTGTTCTGCGAAAAACCCTTGGCTGTCGATCTGGCGGACTCGCGGTCCTTGGTTGATTTGGCCGATCGGCTGGGCCTGGCCAATGCGGTCAACTTCCCCTTTGCCTCGTCGCCGGCGACCCGGTGGGTGGCCCACCGCATCGCCACGCAAAAGCTCGGCCGGCTAGAGCGGCTGGATATTGAATTGGCTTTTTCCACCTGGCCACGCGGCTGGCAATCGGCGGCCAAGGGCTGGCTGGCGGGGCGCAAGCAAGGCGGCCTTGCCCGCGAGGTCCTGTCGCACTTCATTTTTCAGACCCAGCGTCTGTTGGGTTCCTTGACCATCAATTCGGTGGAAGTGGATTATCCGGACGATGGCGAAAGCGCCGAAACCGGCCTCCGCGCCACGCTGACGGCCGGCGAGGTGGCGGTAAGGGTCGCGGCGACGGTGGGCATGACGGCGCAGATGGACGTCAACGGCTGGATCTTAACCGGCAGCCAGGGGGCGGTGCGGCAGCACGACTGGTATTCGCTGGATGAAGGTTTCAATGGCGCGGCGCTGCAGCCGGTGGATTTTGGCTCGGTGCCGGCGCGCGATCAGACCTATTTGGCGCAGATCGATTCGCTGCAGGCCTGGCTGGAGGAAAGACCCCACGCCCTGCCCGACTTCGCCGAGGCCCTGGCGGTGCAGGAGATTGTCGAAGCGTTGCTGGCGCAAGGCGCGTAAACGCCAGTCGGCGCGCCGCCAAACTCTTGGCCATTGCTTATGGGAAAGGCCGCATTTTTCTGCCCTCAGGTCCTTTTCCTACGTTGACAGCCCGTCGCTTCGGTCTTATTAAACCGACCTCGCTATGGCGGGGTAGCTCAGCTGGTTAGAGCAGCGGAATCATAATCCGCGTGTCGGGGGTTCAAGTCCCTCTCCCGCTACCATCACTACCACACCAGTGGTTTTTTCGCCCGTTCCCGCAGCAGCGGGGCGGGCGAATTGCATTATCGCGGCTTGCATTATCGCGACCGCTTGGCCGGGCCTTTTTCGGTTTCGCCTCGAATTTTCTTCTCAGTCGTCCAACTGGACGCCCAGGCCGATAACAATATCAACCGTCGCGCCGTCGGAAGATGTGGGGACGAACAGGGTATGATCCCTGATCGGCGTGTAAAGCGGACGGGTAATCTCCGAGGCGTCAAAAAGAAAACTTTTTGCCGAAAAAACATAGTCATAGTTATCGAGCGCTTCCTGGGCGGTGGACGCGGCGTAGTGATCCTTCACCAGTTTTCCCGTGGGGTCGAAGTTGCGCAGGCTGGCTTCATTGGTCCCCACCAGCCGGTAGCGGTAGTCGCCGGATTCCGGCTCGATATCGACCATGAAAAGATATGGCAGCAGCTCAATCATTTCATCGGGATAAAAATCGGCGCGTCGGGGGAGCCAGTCGCCGGCCTTTTTGCTGAGCCAGAGTTGGTAAAAGGTTTTGATTCGGGGATCGCAAATTTCCAGGAAAGACTCATCGCGAATCAGATGACCGGGTTTAAGCTTCTGGGAACCTTCAGGAAATTCTCTTCTGAGCATACAGGCACTCCCACGCAAACCACATCTTGGAAAGTAAATATGAAAGGATGTTGTCGTTTTGTACAGCCAGTCGGTGACCTTCGCCGCGCTGTTCGCTTATCTGGCGCGACCGACGAGTTGAGCAGTCTGTCGGGAAATCGACGTGGCAAAGCCGCGCGGATCCCGGCGGCGTAAGTAGATTTATACTGTTTCCAAAGATCCGCACAGAGCGGTGAAGGGTTGAGACAATTAACCCCGGCCGGACTGGACGGCGCGGCGGTGACGCGCCGCCAGCCAGTCGGGAAAGCGGCGCAACAGACCCGGATAAAGCAAATCGGATTCGGAATCCGCTGGACAGCGAATGCCAGTCCGGGTCTTATTCTAGGCGGACGACCCTTTCGGTCAGTTCAATGAAAGGCTGTGAGCGTGGCTTGCTGATGTCGCAGGATATCGGGGTCATTTTCCTCTTGGTTTTTTTCAAAGGGCGATCTGGTTGCGGTTATCTGGAGTGCAACAATGATTTCCTGGCGGCCCTGTGCGGGTTGCCGAGGGGGCTTGTTGGCTCTTTTTTGAAATAAGTGCGGCGGCAAGGGGCTGTGCCTTGGTGGCTTGTCTGGTTTGCTGCGCACTTGGAGTTTCGGGTAAAACCGGACTTCTATCTAGACTAAATGTTGAAGGAGGCCCCAATGGCGACGGGCACAGTCAAGTGGTTCAATTCTCAAAAGGGTTTTGGTTTCATTCAGCCGGACGAAGGCGGCGATGACGCCTTCGTTCATATCTCGGCAGTTGAGCGTTCGGGATTGAACGGTCTCGACGACGGGGTCAAGGTTGAATATGAGCTGGTCGAAGGGCGCAACGGTAAGATGGCGGCGGAAAACCTGCGCCTGCTCGACTGAGCCTGCCTGGGGGTCGGCAAGCAGCCGTTCCGGTTTTGAATAGGAAAGAGCCCGCTTTCGACAAGAAGGCGGGCTCTTTTTTTTTGGGGAGGAGGGGGCTTTTCCGTCGCCGCCGATGGCGTGGTTTGTCATGCTTTCGAATCACAGCACCGATTCGGCTCCCCCCGTCTCTTGGCGGCTGCCGGGCGACCGGGGCGCGGCGCGTTAGCTTTTCCAGGCGCACGCGTCAGCTTTTCCAGGCGGTGGGGCGCACGTCGAAAGCGATCGCGATCCGCTCCCGCTGGCCGTCGAAGGCAAGGGTGCGGTGGTAGAGATGCGAGGGGAAGAAAAAGGCCAAACCCTCCTCGGTTCGGCAGAGCCGCACCACCGGGTCGAAGCTGACGTTGAAGCTGTCTTCGGGCCGGCCGAATTCAATCCAGCCTGCGGTTGAGTCGGTTTGGCTGTCGGGATCCGGCAATTGCACGTAGTAGACGCCGCTCAACCAGCCGGTCGGATGCACATGGGCGTGCTGATAGCCCTGGGTCTTGAACACCGATGACCAAATATCCAGTTCCCACGCCTGGGGCAGGCGGTCAAGCAGCGGGTGGCCCTGCTGGCGAGTGAGGCCGTCGATGTAGCGGTTGAGCGCTTGCAGCAGCGCGCCGTGAAAGGCGCGGATCGATTTGGTCGGATACTGCATCAGGTTGAGGATATCAGAGCCGCCGGTGGTGGCGGTGCCCGGCGGTTCCCAGGTAAGGGATCGATGATTGAGCAGATCCCGCGCCAGATGGCGGTTGAGGTCCGAGAGGCTGGCGTAGCCGCGGGGCGTGTCGATCTTCTGGGGCTGGATCCATGCGGCCAGCTCGTCGGCCACCGCCTGTCGGTCTTGCAGCCCCAACTCACCGGTGGCGATCAAGCGGTAAGCCAGGCCGCGCCGGTCCATCGGGTCCAGGGCCAGGCAGCGATCGAAGGCCTGCAAGGCGGCGGCGGGGTTTTTGTCGCCCATTTCCGCGACCCCCAGGTTAAGCCAATAGTTGGGAACCTGGTCGTTCAGCGCCAGGGCGCGGCGGTGGGCTTCAGCGGCTTGTTTCGGCCGGGCCAGGGCCTGGAGGGCCGAGCCCAGATTGTTGTGCGCTGGCGCATAGTCCGGCGCCAGGGCCAGGGCCCGGTTATAGAGGTCGACGGCCTGTTCAGGCGCGCCGGTCTGTTGGTGGGCGTCGGCCAGGCGAACCAGCGCGGACACCCGTTTGGGCGCGAGCGCAAGCGCGGCCTGTAAATAGACCATGCCTTCGTCAACCTGCTTGTTGGTCAGCAGGCAAACGGCCAGGGCTTCCTGTCGGGCGGCTTCCTGGGGACGCAGGTCTGCCGCCTTGCGAAAGGCTTTGATGGCGGCGTCCTTCTTGCCCAGCGACTGCCGGATGACGCCGAGATCGTGGAGATAGCTGGCGCCGTCGGGTTTGATCTTGACCGCCTTGAGCAGCAGCCGCTCGGCGTCCTCGGGCCGATCCTGTCGAAAGCGCAACATGCCCAGCAGCTTCAAGCCGTCACTGTGGCGGGGCTGGCGCGCCAGAACCTGTTTCAGAAGGTTCTCCGCCTCGACCAGGTTGCCCTGCTGCTGTTGCTGAAGGGCCGCGCGCAGGATGTCGGGTATGTTGACGTTATCGGTTTTAACCATGGTCTTAAATCAACTGTTCCTGCGCGCCGGCTTGCCGGCGGCCTGGTAAAAGCGCGTGCGATTAGGTTTCGATCACTTTAAAGTCGTGGGTGATGTCGACCGCTTTGCCCAACATGATCGAGGCCGAGCAGTATTTTTCGGCCGAGAGTTGAATTGCCTGCTTCACCTTGTTCTCCGACAGCCCCTTGCCCTTCACCTTGAAATGCAGGTGCAGCTTGGTGAACACCTTGGGGTCGTTGTCAGCGCGCTCGGCGGTGACGTCGGCGATAACGTCTTCGATCGGCTCGCGCATTTTTTTCAGGATCAGCACCACATCGAAGGCGGAGCACCCGCCAACGCCCAGTAGAAGCATTTCCAAGGGACGGGCGCCGAGATTGCGTCCGCCAGCGGCGGGCGCGCCGTCGATAACCAGGCCATGGCCGGATTCCGTTTCGCCGAGGAATGCGACATCCTCGATCCATTTTACCCGAACTTTCATCCGTAGAATCCCTTTTTTTTTGATTGGAGCGTGATTGACTGAGGAAGAAGCGCTTGGCGCTTCGTCCTGGCCGTGACTCGCCCGCTACGAGACCGATCAGAGGCGGATTGGCGGTCTAAACGGGATCACCAACCGATTCCATTTGACCCGATCCGACTCCAGAAAAAATCGAGCGGCGGGCAGGCCGCTGCGCCACTGTTTGTTGCAGGGATAGTTCTTTGCAATTGGGCCGCTGCTGTCAAATTATTCCGTTGCCGCGCCGGGTTTTGCCGGGCTTACCGCGCGGCGTGTGAAACCAGACGTGATCGATGATAACTCGGGTTTCGCAAGTATTCCGAGAAAAACTACAGTTGGAATGGTAATACAGTGACTAAATCAGGAAATGCGTTATCATCAATACGCTTGCCGATGGTAGATTCTCTGTCGTCAGGGCTGGCTCTCTTCAATTTCTTTAATCAGATTTGTTTTATAAATGACAGAAAATAAGCGCGCACATCAAGCCACCGTTAAATCCTACAACGCGACTCGCGGTTTCGGGTTTGTGCGGGTCGACGAGATTGATAATGATATCTTCTTCCATCGTTCGGTGATGGATGACGCTGGGATCAGCCACATGCAAAGTGGCGATCACCTGACATGTGAAATCAAACCCGTTCCACGAGGTTATCAAGTGGTGGCTATTCTTTCCTACGACAGCACCGCCGCCCAGGTGGCGGAGAGCGACGAAGACTATGCGCCGCTGATTCGTCGCCGGCCGGGGTCGCCGGTGGCGGTGACAGCGATCCGATCCCGCAGCGAAGGGGAGTGGAATCAGCGCGGCGCCGACGCCTTGGCGCCGCAGCTATTGCAGGGCGCGATCTATCGGCTGGGTGAAAGCAGCCGGTCGGCGGGTGATTTGACGGCGCAGCCGGCTCAACCCGCCAAGCTGTCCGCGCCGGCGCCACGGTCGGTTGGTCCGACCCGCGCGCCGCTTTCCGACAAGCAGAAGGAGACCTTGGACCACCAGGGCATTCTCAAGTGGTTTGATCGGACAAAGGGCTTTGGGTTTATTGTCGACGATGACAGCGGACGCGATGTTTTCATGCACGTCACCGCGCTGACCCGCTCGGGCTTCGCCGCGGAAGATATTCCCGAGCCCGGCACGGAGCTGGCCTTCAGCATCAAACCGGCGCCCCAAGGCATTCAAGTGGATTGTTTCGCCTACCTGTAGGCCCGGCGCCCGCGGGACCTTTTTTGGTCGCGCCACCACCGCGTTAGCGGGCCAGAACCCACCGCCCGCGTCAGCGGGCCAGAACCCACCGCCACTTCAGCGGGCCAGAACATGGTCGGCGACGAAGGGGTTGGTTCGGCGTTCCTGGCCGAAGGTCGATGGTTCGCCGTGACCGGGAATGAAGGTCACCTGGTCGCCAAGCGGCCAGAGTTCTTCCTGGATGGCGCGCAGCAAGTCGGCGTGGTTGCCGCGGGGAAAATCGGTGCGGCCGATCGAGCCGCGGAACAGAACATCGCCGACCAGGGCCAACTGGCTTTCCCGGTGGAAGAAGATCACGTGCCCCGGGGTGTGGCCGGGGCAGTGGCGAACCTCCAGGGTGATCTGGCCAAAGGAAATTTGATCGCCGCCCTGCAGCCAGCGGTCCGGGGTAAAGCGGCGCGCGCCGTCGAAGCCGAAGCGCTGGCCCTGTTCTTCCATCATTTCGATCCAAAACAGATCATCGCGGTGTGGGCCTTCGATCGGCAGGCCGGTGCGCTCCGCCAGTTCGGCCGCGCCGCCGGCATGATCGAGATGCGCATGGGTGATGAAAATCTTTTCCAGCACGGCGCCGCTCTGTTCGACCGCCTGCAGCAGGCGATCAACCTCGCCGCCCGGGTCGACCAGGGCGGCCTGTTTGGTTTTTTCGCAGATCAGCAGACTGCAGTTTTGCTGAAAAGGCGTGACCGGGATCAGCTGCACGGTCATCGGCAGGTCGGCGGGTGAATTCATTGACGGTCGTTCCTTGATCATGCAGGGGCTGGGTGCTGGAGATGAGCCCGGGTAACAGGCCCGGGTGATGGGCCGGGACCTGGATCCAGGGCGCTTTGTCCTATGCCCACCTCGGCGCTGTCAATCACCTCGACAGGATGAAAGAGAGATGAAAAGCCCGCCGACTTGCTGTAAAGAAAACCGTCGTGCCGGCGCAACAGCGTGACCGGCGCTTGCCGTTTCTGGCGACAGGTCGCTATTGAGGACCGTTGATGGAATTTTCGCCCGACTACAGCGCTGAACAAGACGGAGAGGCGGCCTGGCGGCACCTGAGCTCCCTGCGTCATATCGTTGGCGTCGGAATGGAAAAATGCGGCAGCTCGACGCTGCATGATCTTTTGGCGCAGGTGGCGCAGATTGCCACGCCGGTCGAAAAGGAAACCTATTTTTTCAATCAACACCTGCTGAAGGGGCCGGGCTGGTATCATGGGCTCTATCGCTTTACCGGAGCGGAAAAGGCGTTTCTTGATTTTACCCCGCTCTATTTTCGGGAGCTGCGCGCGCTCGAGGCGATCCGGGAGTTTCCAACGGAAAAACGGATCTTACTGATGATTCGCAACCCGGTAAAACGCGCCTTTTCCTTCTATCAGCACGATATTCGCCTGCATCTGTGCGAGGGCGAAGCGGTCCACCGGCGCAAGAAAACCTGGCGGCTGTTTGACGAACCGGAGCTGGATTTTTCTTTCGAGAATATGTGGCGGCTGCAACCGCCCTACTATTTCCATCTACTGGCGGCGCGGTTGCAAACCATCTTCCAGCTCTATGGCCGGGAGTCGGTCATGGTTGTGCCGCTGGAGGAATTCCACGCCGCGACCGGTCCGTGGCTGGATCGCCTGGAGGGTTTTCTCGATCTCGATCTGTCGGCGATCAAAGACATTCCCTTGCCCCATTCCAACAAGGGAAGCCTGCCGGTGTTTGAGAAGCGAAAAAGCGGCCTGCTCGGGCGTGGCCGCACGCTGTTCCTTACCCTGGATGGCCAGGAACGGCGCATCGACGCGCCGAATGAACGGGCCATGGACGCGGTGCTGCGGTTGCAAGCTGGATGGACGGCGTCGCTGGACCCACAGCTCGCCGACGAGATTTACCAGCGCCACTACCGTGAAGATGTCGCCCGGGTGGAAGATCTGAGCGGTTTGGACCTGTCGCGCTGGGAAAGGGACCTACGCCGAGCCAAGGAGCAGCCGGTCGCCGCGCTCCGCCCATAATCGTTCTCATAACCGTCCCGCCAAATCACCGGCGCTCGATCACGTCAGGCCGCGGCGGCACCCATCACCTATCGATTAGGACGACCCATCGATTAGAGCGTGATTGACGACGGGGTCGACGCCTGAACCGCTTCTTCCCCGTCGATCATACGCTAGGCGCGCAGCGCCAGGTTGTCCGGATCGTAGGGGCTTTCCTCGATGATCCGGGCCGGGCGGCGTTGATCCAGGACACGCACCTCGCAGGCCGTTCCGGGCAGGGCGACCGCACTGTTTACGTAGCCCAGCAGCAGGGATTTCTTGACGTGGTGGCCATAGCCGCCCGCCGTGCCCCGTCCGACCACCTCACCATCGATGAAGATCGGCTCGCTACCGAACGCATCGGCGTCATCGGCGTCAACTTCGATGGTGACGAATTGGTTCGGGACGCCGGCTTCCTGCTGACGCACCAGCGCGTCGCGGCCGATGAAGCTTTCCTTGTTGAGCCGGACAAAGCGGTTCATCGAGGCTTCCAGAATGGTGTTCTCGGCGTTCAGATCCGTGCCCCAAAGACGATAGGTTTTTTCCAGTCGCATGGAGTCCATGGCGCGCATGCCCACCAGTGCGATGTCGAATTCCTTGCCCGCTTCCATGAGGGCGTCATAGAGGTGGTTTTGGTATTCGATCGGGTGGTGCAGTTCCCATCCCAGCGAGCCGACGAAGTTGACCCGCAAAGCCCGCACGCCGGAGGCGAAGCCAACCGGAATTTCCTGCATGGTCAGCCACTTGAAGGCATCGTTGGACAGGTCGGCGTCGGCGAGTTTCGCCAGCACCTTGCGCGCATCGGGCCCGGCCAAGACGAAAACCCCGTACTGGGTGGTGACGTCGCGAATGAAAACCGATCCGTCGGTGGGAACGGTTTTCATGAACCAGTCCCAGTCGATGTCATGGGCCGCGCCGGGTCCCACCACATAGAAGCGTTCGCCGAACAGGCCATCGCTCATTCGAGAAATGGTATATTCGGAGCGCACCGATCCGCTGGGAAAGAGCGAGTGACAAAGCATCATCCGGCTGACCGACTTGGGAATGTTGTTGGCGACCATCTTGTCCAGCCAAGCCCGGGCGCCGGGGCCCTCCACTTCATATTTGGCGAAGGAGGAAAGCTCCATCAGGCCGGCGCGCTCCCGCATGGCCTTGACCTCCTGGCCGACCGGCTCGAACCAGTTCGACCGGCGGTAGGACATCTGATCCTTGCGTTCCGCGCCTTTGGGGGCGAACCAGTTGGGACGTTCCCAGCCGAAGCGCACACCCCAGACAGCCCCGGCCCGGTCCAGGCGCTCGTGGCAGGGGGTGGTTTTGGCCGGCCGACCGGCCGGACGCTCTTCCATTGGATAATGGTTGAAGAAGACATGGGCGTAGGCTTCTTCGTTTTTCAGCTTGGCGAACTGCTTGGTGGTTACGCCGAAACGCCGGGGATCGACGCCGTTCATGTCGACCGAGGGTTCGCCCTCGACCATCCACTCGGCAAGCTGCCAGCCGGCGCCGCCGGCCGCCGTCACGCCGAAGGAGTGACCTTCGGAAATCCAGAAGTTTTGCAGGCCGAAGGCGGGCCCGACCATGGGGTTGCCGTCGGGGGTGTAGGAAATCGGGCCGTTGGTGATGTCCTTGATGCCGGCGTTCTCGAAGGAGGGAACCCGGTTGATGCAGGCTTCGACGTGCGGCAAAAGCCGGTCGAGGTTGCCGGGAAAGAGATCCTTTTCAAAGCCCTTGGTGACGCCCTCGACAAAGCAGGCCGGCGCGCCTTTTTCGTAGGGCCCCAGGATCCAGCCGTTGCGCTCCTCGCGCAGGTAGTAGCTGGCGTCGGATTCGCGCAGCACCGGCAATTCGGCGTGGCCGGCCTCGCGGTATTTCTTCAGCACGGGATCGACGTCGGTGACGATGAACTGGTGCTCCACCGGAATGGCCGGAATTTCCAGGCCAACCTTCAGCGCGGTTTGGCGGGCATAGTTGCCGGTGGTGCAAACCACGTGCTCACAGCGCACCACGCCCTTATCGGTGGTGACGACCCATTCGTTGTTGTCCCGCTCGATGGTCGTGACCATGGTGTGCTGGTGAATTTTCGCGCCCAGGGCGCGGGCGCCCTTGGCCAGCGCCATCGTGATGTCGACCGGCGCGATGTGCCCGTCGGTGGGATGCCACAGCGCGCCCACCAGGCCTTCGGTGTTGATCAGCGGCCAGAGCTTCTTGATCTCTTCTTCCGAGACCATATGCGACTCGACGCCGATGGTTTCAGCGGTGCATTGATAGAGGCGGTATTCATCCATCCGGTCTCGGTTGGTCGCCAGACGAAGGTTGCCGGTGCCGTGGAAGCCGACGGCCTGCCCGGTTTCCGCTTCCAGGCTCTTGTAGAGCTCGACCGAGTATTGGTGGAGCTGGCCCACCGAATAGCTCATGTTGAACAGCGGCAACAGGCCCGCGGCGTGCCAGGTGGAGCCGGCGGTCAGCTCGGTGCGCTCCAGCAAGATGGAGTCGGTCCAGCCTTTCTTGGCCAGATGATAGAGCGTGCTTACGCCATTAATGCCGCCGCCGATGACGACGACCCGTGCGGTAGTCTCCATGTCCAATTCCCCATGGCCTCTAAAAAGAAGAACACCGCTACAGCGTGCGGCACTTGAAGGTGTATCACCCCTGTCGGGGGAGATGAAGAAGCCGGACGAAAGAATGCAATATGCCAACCTGCGCCGCTTCGAATTTTGTGCTGTAAGATGGCAAGGCTTGTTCCAAAACGCCGACCGGTTTGCGACACCGCATTTTGGGAAAGCGACATGCGACGGAAAGAAGCGTCATCCCGTCGATCC
>CAXBMB010000024.1:0-49798 GCA_963976695.1 uncultured Rhodovibrionaceae bacterium | reverse complement strand
CCACGTTTCGCTTCGAATCGTTGAAACTGAAGACCACCAGGACAATGATCGGGGCGTAGAGAAACAGCAAGGTGCAGCCGATCCAGATCCGCAACCAGAACAGCCGGTGCAATTCCAGCGGCGCGACGGCCCGGCGGCGGCCCGGAAAGGACAGGCGCTGGGTGAGCGATCGAATGTTGGTCATGCGCCTATCTCCTGTCTTGCTGGCGGCGGGCCAGCAGCGAGCGCAGCGCCAAGGCAAAGAAGGTCGCGTACAACAGAATGAAGCTCAAGGCCGAGCCGAACGGCAGATCGTTGGCCGACTTGAACTGGCGTTCGATGACGTTGGCGATCATCTGGCTGTCCGTGCCCCCCAGCAGGTCGGGCGTTAGATAGGAGCCGAGCGAGGGAATAAAGGTGATGATGATGCCGGAGATGATGCCCGGCAGCGCCAGCGGCACGGCGATGTTCATGATGGTCCGCGCCCGCCCGGCACCCAAATCCATACTCGCCTCCATCAAGGACTTGTCCATCCGGTCCAGGGCGGCGAACAGCGGCAGGACCATGAAGGGCAGATAGACGAACACCAGGCCAATCACCACCGCGCCGTTGTTGTAGAGCAATTCCAGCGCCTGGAACTTGCCCAGACTCAGTCCGAAAACCTGCAGCAGGCCGTCCACTTTCAGCCATATCCACTCCAGACCGAAATTCAACTGCCCGCGGGTGCGCAGCACCGCGATCAGCGCGTAGGTGCGAATCAGCAGGTTTATCCAGGACGGCAGGATCACCAGCATGAGCAGCCAATTGCGCGTCGTCTGGGGGGCAAAGGTAATCACCAGGGAGACCGGAAAAGCGATCACCAGGCAGATTGCCGTGGTCACCGCCGCCATCCAGAGCGACTTCCAGAGAATCTTCAAATAAAGCGGATCCAGGGCGCGGGCGTAGTTATCGAACGTCCAGGTCAGGTCGATATCGACGATGCCGACTTTTTCACTAAAGCTATAGCCCCAGATCAGGGTCAGCGGGATCAGGAAGAAAAACAACAGCCAGAAGATTGGCGGAATAT
This sequence comes from uncultured Rhodovibrionaceae bacterium, assembly GCA_963976695.1. Lineage (GTDB taxonomy): Bacteria > Pseudomonadota > Alphaproteobacteria > Kiloniellales > DSM-21159 > CAXBMB01. Next base: position 48,753 of record CAXBMB010000024.1, on the reverse strand, counting down.
AGGTCGCGAGAAAGGCGATTGGAGATTTGCGCCAACTGTCCATGAATAACTCTGTACAGGATTGGGCAATGGCGGAACCATCGCACGGGCCAATTCAGATGACGGGCAAATTGGCCAAGTCGAAGGATAGCGGCGCGGTTGGCTGCCGAGACAAGCCGGTCCCAGACTCCAGGCGCCCCGAAAAAGCAAAGCAAGACAGGGCGGGAAGGTCCGTCCGACAGAAGCCGCCCCCGCTGCGCGCACAAGCGCAGCGGGGGCGGCCTGGCCTTGCTTGGCATCGGATCGATTTAAAGGGAATCACACCGCGATTTCCTTTGAACCGTGAACCATCCTCTTCTTCCCATGCGAGAGGCTGGTTCACGACAGAGACGACGCGCCACGCGCTGCTTTCTCAGTCGATCACACGCTAGGAGGCGAGGACCTTGGTGTAGGTTTTATCGTAGTATTCGATGATATCCTCACCCAGATACAGCGCTTTTTCAGCCTTCGCCAGATCGGCTTCGGGTGGATAGATGGCTGGATTGTCCCTGTATTCGCTCGGCATGCCCTCGGCCGCGGTCTTGTTGGGCGTGGCGTATTGGATGTAATCCGCGATGGTGCGATTTACCTCCGGCTCGTAGATATAGTTGATGAAGGCGTGGGCGTTGCCGGGATGGGGGGCATCCTTGGGGATGGCCAGCGTATCCTCCCACAGCAGACCGCCTTCGCTTGGCATCACGTAGCCGATATCATCGTCTTCGGTGATCAACTGGGCGATGTCCCCGTTCCATTCCATGGTCAGGTCGACGTCGCCCGCCGCCAGCATGTCCTGCCCATTGTCTTCGGCAAAGGCCTTGATATGGGGTTTCTGCTTGATCAACAGCGCTGCGGATTGATCAATCTCGTCGGTGTTGGTGGAGTTGAGGGAATAGCCGAGATACTTCATGCCCATCTGCAAGGCGGTTTGCGGGTCGGCGAGAAGGGCGATTTTTCCGGAGTACTGATCGGAATCGTAGAGATACTTCCAACTGCTGGGCGGCTCGGAGACCTTCGACTTGCGATAGCCGATGCCGATCGAGCCCCACATGTACGGCAGGGAGTATTTGCGGCCCGGATCGAAGGGCGCCTGTTCCATGAACGAGGGGTAAAGGTGCTTGATGTTGGGGATCAGCTTGTGATCCAGCGCCTCCAGCATGTTTGCCGCCGCCATGCGGGCAATCCAATCGTTGGTCGGCACGATAAGATCGTAGCCGGGATTGCCGTTACGCAACTTGGCGAACAGTTCGGCGTTGTCGGCGAAGAGGTCCATCTTAACTTCAATGCCGGTGGCGTCTTTGAAGTTGTCCAGGGTATCTTCGGCGATGTAGGTGTCCCAGTTGTAGAAGTTGAGCTTCTTTTCTTCGGTTGCGGCGGCCATTTTTGGCATGCCGGCGATGGTCAAGCCAACCGCCGCCACCCCCGTGCCCTGCATAAATTGTCGCCGCGAGAGGGCCTGCAGCAGGCCCGCCATACCCTTTTTCGATTTTCGCGTTCTCATTCTCTGCCTCCAGTTCAATTTTCTTTGCGCCTGTTCCGCGCTTTCCACCGGTGGTCCGGCTTTTTTCCCGCGGCGCCCGGCCGATCCGACTGCGCGAGACGGCGGCAGCCGGACGACAGGGTCACGGGCAGGGTCCAAACAGCGGGCGTCTTTCGCCGACGGCCTCTTTTGCTGGAGTCCTGCCACAGCAGTCGGCTGATATGTTGACGAGACTTGAAGATTTCCTCAAGCGGAATAGAGCCGAAGCGGACAACTTCCCCCGCCGGGCGCCCCATCTGGGCACCCCACTGGACACCCCACCGGACACCCCAGGGGCCTGAATTAAACTTTCCCATCGGCGGTTTTGTAAATCTATCAAGTGAGGTATTTATAAGCGAAAGCGACAAGTTCGGAAATTCGATCCAGCGACCGGGAAAAGCCAAACAACCTCAAGTCGACGTCGCAGGCGAGGGAGCGGAGGATGCCGGATAGCAAGGAAAGGATTTGGCGGGTTTTTCGACCTCCCGGCCGATGGACGGTCTTGTGCGGACTGTTGCTGCTCGGCCTGGCGCCAGGGGTTGACGCGGCCTCCGACGCCGGAATGGACGCGGCGGCGCGCCAGCCGACGTCAAACGCCGCGCCGACCGGGCCGGCGGCGCGGGGCCAGCCGACGCCAGCGCCCGGCGATCTGGACGCCGCGATCCGGCGCGGTCGGGCGCTCGCCGCGAAAAACTGCACCCGATGCCATGTGGTGGAAAAGATCAACCCCTATGGCGGCATCGGCTCCACGCCGTCATTCAAGGTTGTGCTGTCGCTGGATGATTGGCTGGAGCGGTTCAAAACCTTTTTTGCCCGGCAGCCCCATCCGGTGGTGGTGCGAATGGAAGGGGTAGCGCCCTGGACCAAAATCCCCAGCAACGTGGTGATGTTCGATATGACCGCCGACGATCTGACCGACCTGGTGAGCTACGTCACCCGCTTGAAGAACCAGCCGTAGGGCCTTGCGCTTTGTTGGACGGGTCTTTAGGCAAGGCGAAGGGCGCCGGGTGAAGGGCGCAACGGCGCAATGGAAAGGTGACCATGACCCTCAAGGGCTATCTCGCCATTTTTGGCATCAGTATCGCGGTGCTGCTCTATATCGGCTTGATGGTCTATATCGGCACCACCTTGCTGCCCGACCACTGGCTGGCCGATTTGCTGTTTTACCCGGTGGCCGGTTTGGCCTGGATCATTCCCTTGCGCTTCACCATCTTTCGCAAGCCGCGACAAGATACGCCGCCGGTGGAGCGGTAACCGGGCGGACCGCCGGCCATCCTGCCGCCGCGTCGACGGATCAGAGTCGATCTCACGCTAGTTGTGCGCGAAGGTGGGCTTGGCTGACGACGCCGCGACGGGGTTTTTCGCCAGATGGGCGATTTCGCGTTTGATGTCGCTGAGCAGCAAGGCCGCCAAGTCGCGGCTGACGCCGTGGCGCACCAGAATGCGCTGCACGACGGTTTCCTGGCGGTCGCTGGGCAGGGGATAGGCGGCGATTTGCCAACCGCGCATCCGTACCCGCTCGGACAGGTCATACAGCGTGAACCCGTGACCGGCGTCGGTCAGCCGATAGGTCACGCAGGGCAGCGCGCCCTGTCCCGCATAGATCATCTCGAAGGCGTCGATCTTGGCCAACTCGGCGCCCAGCCATTGGGCGGTGTCGGCGCAGGCCTGCTGTATCCGCCGGTAACCTTCGCGGCCGAGGCGCAGGAAATTATAGTACTGGGCGATGATCTCGCCGCCGGGTCGGGAAAAATTCAGCGCGAAGGTCGCCATGTTGCCGCCGAGGTAATCGACGTCGAAAATCAACTCCTCCGGCAGGTCGTCCTTTGAGGCCCAAATCGCCCACCCGACCCCCAGTGGAGCCAAGCCGTACTTGTGGCCCGAGGCGTTGATCGACTTCACCCGTTTGAGTCGAAAATCCCAAAGCAGGTCCGGCTGGATGAAGGGCGCGATGAAACCGCCGGACGCCGCATCGACATGGATGGGGATGTCCAGGCCAAGTTCCTGCGCCATGGCGTCCAGTTCTCGGGCCAGCGCGGCCACCGGTTCATAGACGCCGGTGAAGGTCACCCCAAGCGTCGGCACCACGCCGATGGTGTTTTCGTCGCAATAGTCCCTCAGGTCTTCCGGCCGCAGTCCCAGCGCGTCGCCGCGCAGCGGAATTTCACGCAGTTCGACATCGAAATAGCGGGCAAACTTTTTCCAGCAAATCTGCACCGGACCGGTGACGAGATTGGGTCGGCTGCCATCTTTGCCCTGGGCGGCGCGATTCTTGCGCCAGTTCCACTTCAGCGCCAAGCCGCCCAGCATGGCCGCTTCGCTGGAACCGGTCGTCGAACAGCCGATTGCGCGGCCGTTTTCCGGCGCGTTCCACAGGTCGGCCAGGATGTGAACGCAGCGGTTCTCAATCTCGGCGGTTTGCGGATATTCGTCCTTGTCGACCATGTTCTTGTCGATCGCCTCGGCCATCAACTGCTGAACTTCGTCCTCGACCCAGGTTGTGCAGAAGGTGGCCAGGTTTTGGCGGGAATTTCCGTCCAGCAGCAGTTCATCGCGAATCAAATTGTAGATGGCGCGGGGCTCCGACAGGTTGTCGGGCAATCGGTTCTTCGGCAGGCCCCGCCCGGCGATTGGCGAGCTGTAGATGTCCTGCGCGGCCGGATTGTTTTTCGCCCGCGTGCGATGGATCGGCATGGCTCAACCTCCCTGTAAATGACAGCCACCGCGCGAGAAGGTGCCCGAAGGCCGGCGCGCCTGCGCCGCCTGTCGTCGGCTTGGCTCCTTGCGATAGTGAGGTGGGATTGGGCGCATTAGTCAACCCTGGCGAGGTGACGAAGCGCCGCAGCCGACCGGCGCGGGGGCCGCAACCAGGACGGTGGACAGCTGGGCGAACGGGGCGGCGCGTCGGCCCGCCCTCTCCGGCCAAGACAGCTTGTGGGGGACGGCGGCAGCTGGCGGGTGAAAAGATGGAAAGTTGACTTTTTCCAGAACATTACCCGAAGTGATGGCTGTTCAACGTTCGGCTTTTCGCTATGCTGGTCGGGCCTCCTTCACCGTCGTCGGGCTTTTTGTGGGGATTTCACCGGGAAGGAGGGGCTTTGACCAACAGAGGCCAGCGGCGTGGTTGACCGATTTCAACCGCGTAGTGCAAAGCCTTTCGGTGCGCCGCCCCAACCGACCAATCGAGAGGCTTTCCCGACAGAAGAGCGGGGCGGATCGTCGGGGCGGATCGGGGGGCGGGTTTTCGGGACGTTTTGACGTCTCGGGGTGAGCAGCGACGAAGACAGAGGGGACTGGAGCTGTGGCGAAAAAATTTCTTTTGATGTTGGGGGCCGGCCTGTTGGCCACGCTCTTGTCCGGATGTGAGCCAGGCGATGACAAAAAGGCCGCAGCGCCGCCGCCGCCGCCGGCCAGCGTCATCGTGGCCAAGGTCGAACAGAAGAAGGTCAGCCCGACCAGTAATTTCGTCGGCCAGACCGAAGCCATTGAATCGGTTGACCTGCGGGCGCGGGTTGAAGGCTATATCAAACAGCGGCTCTTTACCGAAGGCGGACGGGTCGAAAAAGATCAACTGCTGTTCGTCCTGGAAAAGGCCGCCTATCAGGCGGCGGTGGAATCGGCCAAGGCGCAAGTGGCGCAAGCCCAGGCAAACCTGACCAAGACGATGCAGGATCTGGCCAGATCGCAGCTGCTCTACAAACGCGGCAATGTTTCCCAGGCCACCTTGGACGACAATATCGCGGCCAATTTGGGCGCCAAGGCCGAGGTGCGGGTCAAGGCCGCCGCTTTGAAGACGGCGGAGCTGAACCTCAGCTACACCGAGATTCGCGCGCCGATTAAAGGCCGGATCGGCCGGGAAACCTACTCGGTGGGCAACCTGGTCAACGCCGCCAGCGACCCGCTGGCCAACGTGGTTTCCCAGGACCCGATCTATGTCACCTTCGCGATTTCCGAACGAATCTTCACCGAATCCCAACTGAAAGCGATGGAGCAGGGCCGAACGGCGGTCAGCGAAACCGACATTCTACCGAGCCTGAAATTTTCCAACGGGACCTTTTATTCTTATGTCGGTCAGCTGGTGTTCATCGACCCGAAAGTCGATCAATTAACCGGTACGGTTCGGATCCGATCGAAGTTCCCCAATCCCGATGGCGCGTTGCTGCCTGGCCAGTTCGTCACGGTGGTGCTGGAGCTTTCCGAACCCAAGGATACCTTGCTGGTCCCCCAGGCCGCGGTTCAGGAAGATCAGTCCGGACGGTTCGTTTTGGTGGTCGGCAAGGACAACAAGATTGAGGTGCGGCGCATTTCCGTGGGCCAGAGGGATGGCATCTATTGGGCCGTCGAGAGCGGGCTGAGCGAAGGCGAGGCCGTGGTGTACCAGGGTATCCAGAAAGCCCGTCCCGGGGCGGTGGTCGCGCCGGTGTTCAAAGCGCCCGCCTCGCCGGACCAACAGCAAGAGGCGCCGCAATCATGATCAGCGCTTTTTTCATCAACCGACCAAAGTTCGCGCTGGTTATCTCAACCGTCATCGTGATCGCCGGCGGGTTGGCGCTGACGATTTTGCCGGTTGAACAGTATCCCGGCATCACCCCCCCGGTTGTTTCGGTGACGGCGAACTACACCGGCGCAAACTCCGAGGTTGTCGAGGGCGCGGTGGCCCAGCCGCTGGAGGAGCAGATCAACGGCGTCGATGGCATGATCTACATGGAATCAAAAAGCGCCAACGACGGCTCCATGTCGCTCAGCGTTTCCTTCGAGGTGGGAACGGACCCGGATATCGCGGCGGTCAACACGCAAAACCGCGCGGCGATCGCCACCCCGAGCTTGCCCGAGGATGTGAAGCGCGTCGGGGTGACCGTGCAAAAGCAGTCCACCCAGATGCTGCTGATTGTCAACCTGACATCGCCAAAAAAGACCCACGATGCGCTGTTTCTTTCCAACTACGCCTCGATCAACATCAAGGACACGCTGTCGCGCCTGCCCGGTGTGGGCAAGGCGTCGATCCTCGGCGCGCTGGACTACGGCATGCGCATGTGGCTCGACCCGGGGCAGTTGGCCTCCTTGAGCATGACCGTGAGCGATGTGGTCCAGGCCATTCAGGAACAAAACGTGCAGGTCGCGGCCGGGCAGGTGGGGGCGGCGCCCTCCGCGCCGGATCAGCAGTTCCAATATTCCCTGCGCACCCAAGGCCGCTTTTCCGATAAGGAGCAGTTCGAGCGGATCATCGTCCGGGCCAACAGCGACGGCTCGGTCGTGCGGCTGTCCGATGTCGCCCGGGTCGAGTTGGGCGCGCAGAACTACTCTTCCTATGGCCAGCTCAATTCCTCCCCGACCACGGTGCTGGCGGTCTATCAAACGCCCGGCGCCAATGCGCTGGACGTGTCCAAGCTGGTCCGCGCCACGCTGGCCGAACTGTCGACGCGTTTTCCCAACGACGTGGAGTACGCCGTCCTCTATGACATCACCAACTTTGTGGAGGCTTCGGTCAACGAGGTCTACCGGACCCTGCTGATCGCCATCGGCTTGGTGGTGGCGGTGGTCTTCGTTTTTCTTGGCGATTGGCGGTCCACCCTGATCCCCACCATCGCCGTGCCGGTGTCGCTGATCGGCACCTTTGCCGCCTTGGCGGCCTTGGGCTTTTCGATCAATCTGGTCACCTTGTTCGGGTTGATCCTGGCAATCGGCATCGTGGTCGATGATGCCATCATCGTGGTGGAAAACGTTCAAACCAAGCTGTCCCAGGGCCTGACGCCGCAAAAGGCAACCTATGCGGCGATGAAAGAGGTTTCCGCCCCGATCGTCGCCACCACGCTGGTGCTGTTGGCGGTTTTCGTCCCGGTGGGTTTCATGCCGGGGATCACCGGCAAGCTTTATCAGCAGTTCGCGGTGACCATCTCCGTGTCCGTGCTGATTTCCTCGATCAATGCCTTGACCCTCAGCCCGGCGCTGGCGGTGCTGCTGCTTAAGGCCCCGAACGACAACCACGGCTTTTTGGTCCGTTTCTTCAACCGCTCGTTCGATCGGCTGCTGGGCGGTTACATGGGCGGCGTGAAGTTCCTGGTTCGCCGCGCCTTTGTTGTGGTTGTGCTCTTCACCGGCCTGATTGCCGCCACCTATTTCGGCTTTATCGCCCTGCCATCGGGCTTTCTGCCCACCGAGGATCAAGGCTTCATCATGGTGGACATTGCCTTGCCCGATGCGGCGGCTTTGGCGCGAACCACCAAGGTGGTCAATGAAGTTGAAAGCCTGATGCGCGAGGATCCCGCCGTCACCGACGTGATTTCGGTCGGTGGCTATTCCCTGCTTTCCGGTTCGGCCTCCTCCTCCTCGGCGCTGGCCATCGCCATCCTGAAGCCGTGGGACGCGCGCCAGCAACCGGCGCTTAAGCTGGACGCCGTGCTGGGCCGGCTGTCGGGCAAGTTCCGGCAGGTGCGCGAAGCCAATGTTTTCGCCTTTGTGCCGCCGGCCATTCCCGGTCTGGGAAGCACGGGCGGCTTCGAATACAAGCTGCAGGACCGTGCCGGCGGGACACCGCAGGATCTGGCCGCCGCGCTGCGCGCGCTGCTGTTCGCGGCCAATCAGCGCCCGGAGCTGGCGGCGGTTTATTCCACCTTTCGCGCCGATGTGCCGCAGATTTATCTGGATGTGGATCGCGACAAGGCCAAGAAGCTGAATGTCCCGCTGTCGGAAATTTTCACCACCCTGCAAGCCCAGCTGGGTTCGCTCTATGTGAACGACTTCGATAAGTTCGGCCGCATCTACCGGGTTTACGTGCAGGCCGATCAGCCGTTCCGCGCCGAGCCGGATGATGTCTTCCAGCTCTATGCGCGCAGCGGTTCGGGCGAGATGGTGCCGTTGAGCACCTTGATCAGCACGTCGCCGGTTCTCGGCCCGGAATCGCTGACCCGCTTCAACATGTTCCGCTCGGCCACGGTGAGCGGTTCGGCCGCCGCCGGCTACAGCTCGGGCGAGGCAATCAAGGCGATGGAGGAGGTGTCCGCCCGGGTTCTGCCGCCGTCCTTTGGGTATCAGTGGTCGGGCATCACCGCGCAGGAGATCAAGGCCGGCGCGCAGGGGCCGATCATCTTTGGCCTGGCCATTTTGTTTGTCTACCTCTTCCTGGTGGCGCAGTACGAAAGCTGGATGCTTCCCTTCTCGGTGATTCTGGCGGTGCCGTTGGCCGCCTTGGGGGCGATTCTTGGGCTGCGCTATGCCGGCATACCGTTGAACGTCTATGCGCAGATCGGCATGGTGTTGCTGGTGGGCATGGCGACCAAGAATGCCATTCTCATCGTTGAATTCGCCAAGACCAAGCGGGAGGAAGGCCTGAGCCTCAAGGAGGCGGCGATCATGGCCGCCCATCTGCGCTTCCGCGCCATTATGATGACGGCCTTTTCCTTCATCCTCGGTGTGGTTCCCTTGGTGATCGCCTCGGGCGCCGGCGCGGCGAGCCGCCAGTCGGTGGGGGTCACGGTTTTTTCAGGTATGCTGATGGCGACCATTGTCGGCACCTTCCTGGTGCCGGTTTTCTTCCTGATCATTCAGTCCTTCGTGGAGAAGGTTACCGGCAAGACCTTGGTGAAGATCAAGGATCTGCGGGAGGAGCTGGCGGCGGATCCGACCGCAGGGCCGGATGGGGGGCCGGATGGGGGGCCGGACGAGGATCCGACCGCGGGGCCGGGCGCGGGCAAGTCGACGTCGGCGTCCCAGTCCGGCGCCTAGAGTCGGACCGGTTTGCTGTCCGTCTATGGGCGGGGACCGGACGGCCGCGTGGAAGCGCGCCGCGTGGTGGCGAACAATCATTGACCTGCCTGTCGCGCCGAGTAGGATGCCGCCGGTAACGGCATTGGTTTTTCCATGCCGGCGGCTTTTTTTGTGTCTCTGGCTTTTGTCTGCTTCTGGCCGGGCCTGGCGCCGAAAGACACACTCGACAGCAAGATATCGCGCGGCCTTTCGTCTGCTTTCTCACGGACGGGTTTGCTTGCCTTGCAAGGGGCGGCGGCGGGACGACGCGATGGATGGAAAGGAACGAACCGACCATGGCGTCCTATCAGTACGTCTATTCTATGCAGGGCCTCTCCAAGACCTGGCCCGGTGGCAAACAGGTCCTCAAGGACGTGCATTTGCACTTCTTGCCCGGCGCAAAAATCGGCGTGCTGGGGTTGAACGGCACCGGTAAGTCCACGCTGATGAAAATCATGGCGGGGCTGGATACGGAATTCAACGGCGAAGCCAAAGCCGCCAAGGGGGCGAAGATCGGTTACCTGGCGCAGGAACCGGAATTGGACCCCAGCAAGGACGTCGCCGGCAATGCGATGGAGGGCCTGGGCGAACTGAAGGCCTTTGTCGACCGCTACAACGAGGTTTCCAACCTTTTTGCCGAGCCGGACGCCGACTTCGACGCCCTGCTGGCCGAGCAGGCCGAGCTGCAGGAAAAAATCGACGCCGCCGACGCCTGGGATCTGGAGCGCCGGGTGGAAATCGCCATGGACGCCCTGCGCTGCCCGCCGGGCGACGCCGATGTCACCAAGCTGTCGGGCGGTGAGCGCCGCCGGGTGGCGCTCTGTCGGCTGCTGCTGGCCAAGCCGGATCTGCTGCTGCTTGATGAGCCGACCAACCACCTGGATGCGGAGTCCGTCGCCTGGTTGGAGCGCTATTTGGAGGAATACCCGGGCACGGTGGTGGCCGTGACCCATGATCGCTACTTCCTGGACAATGTCGCGGGCTGGATCCTTGAGCTGGATCGGGGGCGCGCCATTCCCTACGAAAGCAACTATTCCGGCTGGCTGGAGCAGAAGCGCAAGCGTCTGGTGCAGGAAGCCAAGGAAGAAAAGGCCCGCCAGCGCACGCTTGACCACGAGGTGGAGTGGATCAAGGCTTCGCCGAAGGGGCGCCATGCGAAGGCCAAATCCCGCGTTACCGCCTATGAGGAACTGCTGGCCCAGGCTCAGGACAAGACCCCGGAAGCCGGAACCATTTCCATTCCGGCGGGACCGCGTCTGGGAGACTTGGTTATCGAGTCCGAGGGGGTCAACAAGGGTTTTGGCGATCGTCTGTTGATCGAAAACCTCAGCTTCAAGGTTCCGCCAGGGGGCATTGTCGGCATCGTCGGGGCCAACGGCGCGGGCAAGACCACCTTGTTTCGCATGATCACCGGCCAGGAAACCCCCGACCAGGGCGATTTCCGGGTCGGCGACACGGTGCAGTTGGGCTATATCGACCAGTCCCGCGACAACCTGAACGCGGACAAGTCGGTTTGGGAGGAGATCTCCGACGGCTTGGACATGATCCAGTTGGGCAAGCGCACCATGGCCAGCCGCGCCTATGTCGGCGGCTTCAATTTCAAGGGCACCGACCAGCAAAAGAAAGTCGGGCAGCTTTCCGGCGGTGAGCGCAACCGGGTCCATCTGGCCAAAATGCTGAAGTCCGGCGCCAACGTGCTGCTGCTCGATGAGCCGACCAATGATTTGGACGTGGACACGCTGCGGGCGTTGGAAGAGGCGCTGCTGGAGTTTGCCGGCTGCGTCATGGTGGTCAGCCATGATCGCTGGTTCCTGGATCGCATCGCCACGCATATTCTGGCCTTTGAAGGCGACAGCCACGTGGAGTGGTTTGAGGGAGCCTACGAAGACTATGAAGCCGACAGAAAGCGCCGTCTCGGCGCCCAGGCGGACCAGCCGCACCGGATCAAATACAAACCGCTGGAGCGCTAGCGTGTGATCCAAGACGCCGTCAGCTATCAGCTTGACCCCGAAAGGGGATCAAGCTGATAGCTGTCACCGATTGCGCCCCAAGCCCCCTCCTGATCGCCATCCGGGGTCATCCAGGGTCATCCGGGGCCCCGGATGGCGCAGTGGCAAGCCGCCGCTCAGGAGGTCGCTTCCTTGGCGGCCAGCAACGCGGTGAAGCGGGCCAAGAAGGCGGCCTTGGCGTCATCGGGCGGCAGCGGGGTAAGCCGCAAGGCCTCGATTTTCAGCGCCGCCTTTCCCCGGGGGCGGGGAAAAATCTTGCGCGCCACCGCCAACTCAAAACCGGCAAGCTGCGTTGCTTCCAGGTAGGCCGCCGCCAGATCGGCGCGCTTGACCAGTTTTTCAAGCGACTGGCCGTTTTTCGCCGGCAGGGAAAAGCGCAGTAGGATCGCCTCCATCAGGCGCTTTTCCAGGGCTTTGTAGTTGATCCCCACCGCCGCCTTGAATGGCGAGATCAGGTCGCCGACGACAAATTCTGGCGCATCGTGCAGCAGCGCATAGAGCCGCTCCTGAAGCAGCAGATCGGGGCGGATCAGCGCGGTGATTTCCTCAACCAACAGACTGTGCTGGGCGACGGAAAAGGCCCAGGGGCCGTGGGTCTGGCCATTCCACCGGGCAACCCGCGACAGGCCGTGGGCAATGTCCTCGATTTCGACGTCGAACGGACTGGGGTCGAGCAGATCCAAGCGCCGGCCCGACAGCATGCGTTGCCAGGCCCGTGATTTGCCATCGCCCGCGGCGCTGCGGTCGACGGAGGATTTGCCGATAGCCCGGCGAGGTGTGGTGCGATCTGTGGTCATGCGGTCCCGATGGCGGCGGGAGAAGAACAGGATCGGAAGGGCGCGCGCCGGTGCTTTGCCATGGGATCAGTCCTGCTGACCGGAGGCCAGCGGTTGCAGCGCCGGCTTGTCGGTCCGCCGCTCGGTGAGCACTACGACGCCCAGCGCGGCGAGGCCGAGCAGTAGAAATCCCAGCACCAACGGAAAGAGCGTGTTGTTGAAGGCCTGCCCGACCAGCACGCCCAGGGCCATGGCGATAAAGGTGCCGAAGGATCCGATCACCGAGGCGGCGATACCGGCATGGTGGCCCATGGGCTCCATCGCCAGGGCGTTGAAGTTGCCAAACAGCAAGCCCAGGCAGAAGAAGGTCAGTCCGCCATAGAGCATGAAACTCCACAGCGGTGGCGTGCCGCCATAGAAATACACCACCAGCAGATAGGAAAGCGACGTGGTTATCATCACCACAAGCGCCTTCTGCGAGAGGTAGCGCATTCCCAGGCGCATCACCAAATGGGCATTGAAGACCGAGGCGACGCCAATGGAGATGGCGAGCGTGGCGAAATAGAACGGAAAGTTCTCGCCGGTGTCATAGATTCCCTGAAAAATTTGCTGCGCCGTCGACAGGTAGCCGATGAAGGCCCCGAACACCAAGCCAACCGCCACCATATAGCCCAAGGTCTTGGGTTCACTGCAGACCACGCGAATGCCGCGCAGAATTCGACCTAAATTCAGCGGAATTTTGTTGTCCGCCGCCAGGGTTTCCGGCTGCCGTATGGCGAACCACACCAAGCTGAGCGTCGAAAGCAGCAGGAACGACACGAAGATCGCGCGCCAATCGCCGGCCAGCGTCAGCACCGCTTGGCCCAGGCTGGGGGCGAGGGCCGGCACCAGAACGAAAACCGCCATGATAAAGGACATGACGCGGGCCATGGCGCGGCCCTCGTGCAGGTCCCGGATCATGGCGATGGTCACCACCTTTGGACCCGACGCGCCCAAACCTTGCAGCAAGCGGCCCAGCAGCATCACCTGGAAGCTTTGGGCTTGCCAAGAAACCACGCTCCCGACCATGAACAGCAACAGACCGATGTAGATGGCGGGCTTGCGCCCCACGGTGTCCGACAGCGGGCCATAGAAAATCTGCCCGACCGCCATGCCGAAAAAGACCATGCCGATGATCAACTGGGTGTCGTTGCTTTCGGCCACCCCCAAATCCGAACCGATGCGGCCAAGCGCGGGCAGCATGGCGTCGATGGAAAGCGCAACGAGGGAGGTGAGCAGGGCCATCAGGGTGACAAATTCGCCAAAACCCAGAACCTTTTTTGACGCGCGGGACAAAGCCAGCCTTTCCAGAAAAAAATGCAGCGGATCAGGCCGCCGCAAAACATCGAGGCGCGCCTAAAACCAAACACATTGCGGCGCACCGCGGAGGCGATCAACGTAGACAGCAGCGCTCGGCGCTTCGGTTCTGCCGTCGATCCCCCCTAACCGGGCAATAGCAGACGGAGTCACGGTTTATACCGGATCACGCCGTGATTCCCTTTAAACCGAGCCAACTCTAGAGGTACTGCGAAATAGCGGTCTTCGCAAAGGCCTTTGGTGAACAGCACTGTTGTGCCGGCATGACCAATCGCGCCGCGCGGCCAATCAAGGGGTGGCGCCGGGGCCCAATTCCACGGCCAGGGCTTGGCAAAAGCGCCGGCGCGTCATAGACAGATTTGCCAAATCTTGTTAACCGGCCATACCCCAGGTTAATCCAGTCCCCCGTCCCGGAGTTGCCCTGTGATGTCCAGCGATCGTCCCTCTACCGCCCAGCCCGTGGCCCCGTCCGACGACAGCGGTCGCCGCACCATCTTGAAAAAGCTTTCCGCCGCCTTGCTCAAGACCCACAAGCTTTTGATCGATCTGGAAGCCGCGGAGGCCGGCCACCAGGGCAATCCCTACCAACTGCTTGGCCTGCTGACCAATGATCCGCGCTTTGCCTGGCTGCGGGCCTTTTCGCAATTGATTGTCGACATGGATGAGCGCCGGACCGGCAAGGCGCCGGTCACGGTTGCGCAGGTCGGCGCCTACCGTCGCAAGGTCGAGGAGATCGTCGGCCCCTTGCCGGCGACCGAGCAGAGCGGCCGGGCGCGCTATGAGACGTTCCTCGCCCGCGACGCCGCGGTCAAGCAGGCCGATCACGCGCTTCATGCGGTGCTGGAGAAAATGCCGACCCAGTTCGACGCCTAGAGGCGGGGTCGCGACCGAGCTGAAGCGTGACGCGCTTCTTTTGGGGGCGGTCACCGGCGCGCGTGCGATCCGGCCGGATCAACCCGTGCGGCGGCCCGTTGGAAAGAATCACCGGCCGTGGAAAAGCTGCTGCAATTCCAGTGGCTATTTGTTAAAACTCGACGCAATGAAAAGGCCGCGCGCCGTTTAGGGAGGAAGAAGCATGAGCCGGGTTACCCGACGTATTTTCACCAAGGGTCTCGCACTGGGGGCGCTGTCGCTAAGCCTCTTGGTTGGCGGGGCCGCAGATAGCTGGGCCGCCACAAAAATCACCGTTGGGGCGCTGCGCTTTACCTCTCATGCCGCCAGTTTTGTCGCCTTTGAGCGCGGCTACTTCGCCGAGCAGGACCTGGAGGTGGAGTTCAAATTCTTTCAGGCGGCCCAGCCGATGGCCGTGGCCATTGCCTCGGGGGACGTGGATTTCGGCGTGACCGCCATTTCCGGGGGGTTGATCAATCTGGCGAGCAAGGGCGCCTTGAAGGTGGTGGGCGGCGCGCTGCAGGAAGAACCTGGCATCGACGGCCAGATGATCCTGGTGTCGCAAGCTGCCTTTGACGCCGGCGTCACCAGTCCGGCCAAGCTCAAGGGCCGCACCTTCGGCATCACCCAGCCGGGGTCGTCCTTCCAGTACATGGCCTACAAGATCGCCGAAAAGGAAGGCTTTGATGGCGGCGACATCAAGGTAAAGCCGTTGCAGAAGGTCGGGGCGATCATCGGCGCGCTGAAGTCCGGTCAGATCGACGCCTGGTCGATCGTGCCGCATATCGCCAAGGGCCTGGCCAAGTCACCCAACGTCACCATTATTGGCAAGATTTCCGATTACATCCCGGACTATCAGGTGACCACGATATTCACCTCGGCCGACAACGCGGCCAACAAACCCGACCTGGTCAAGCGCTTTCTGGCGGCCTTTTCCAAGGGCGTGGCTGACTTCAACGCCGCGCTGGTCGACAAGACAGCTGGCGCGGACGAAGCCGAAGCCATGGTTCGGTTGATCCACAAGTACGTCTATGCGGAGCGGCCCTACGAGAAGGCCGCACCGTCGATTCGCAACGGGGCCATGCGGCTCAACCAGAATGCCAAGCTGAATCTCACCAGCGTGGCCGATCAATTGGCTTGGTTCCAGTCCGAGGGGCTGATTTCCAAGGACATTACCCTGGAAGATCTGGTGGACAGCTCCTACGTCGAGACCTATTGATCGCGGCGGCCGGTCTTGATTGGACGGCGGGGAGGCAGGAGCCTTTCCGCCGTTTGCTTTCCGATATTCAGGTGGTTTCATGAAGCTTAAACTCGACGGCATCAGCCACAGCTATGGTCAGACGGGGGTCTTGCAGGACATCTCGCTCGACATCGAAAGTGGTCAGATCGTCTGCTTTATTGGGCCATCGGGTTGCGGTAAATCCACGCTGCTGCGCTTCATCGGCGGACTGGAGCGGCCGGATCACGGCCAGGTTCTGGAGCTTAGCCCCGCCCCGGCCGACTCGCTCAATCCGCTTACCTACGTCTTTCAGGACTTTGCGCTGCTGCCATGGAGAACGGTGGCGGGCAATGTCTCCTTGGCGTTGGAGGACCACCGCCTTTCGACGTCGCAGCGCCAGGACATTGTCCAGGATGTGCTACGGCGCACCAAGCTGTTGGATTTCGCCAAGGCGCTGCCGCGCCAGCTTTCGGGGGGGATGAAACAGCGCGTGGCCATTGCCCGGGCGCTGGCGGTTCGCCCCGCCGCGCTGTTGCTGGACGAGCCGCTGTCGGCGCTCGACAGTCAAACCCGCGAGCTGCTGATGGATGATTTCCGGGATCTATGGCTCCGGGAAAAATTCACCGCCTGCTACGTGACCCACAACCTGGCCGAGGCGGTGCAGCTGGGCCACCGTATCGTGGTGCTGTCGCGGCGTCCCGGGGCGATCCGCACGGTGGTCGATATCGACATTCCCTTGGAAGCGCGCAAGGATCATATGGCTGAACTGCAGGACCGACAGGCCCACCTTTGGGACCTGATGCGCGAAGAGGCCGCCGCCGCCGATCAGGAGTTGAGCAATGTCTGACAACCGGCAAGATCGTGGTTTTCCGGCCGCTGGACCTGTGCCCGCCGTCGAGGCAACTGGCGCTGGTGAGGGGACGCGCCCGGGCCAGCCTGTGCCCTATCGCGGCGGCAGTTTCACCCTTCGGTCTTTGCGTCTGGTATCGCCGCTGGTTTTCATCGCCTTGATCGCCTTTTGGGAGTTCGGCTCGCAACAGGGCTTTATTTCGGCGCTGGTTCTGCCGGCCCCTTCCGAGGCCTTCCAGGCCTTTCGGGATCTGGCGGTGTCGGGCCGTCTGTGGCAACACCTCAACGCCTCGCTCTACCGCTTGCTGGTGGGCTGGAGCGCGGGCACCACGCTGGGAATTATCGTTGGTTTCCTCATCGGCTTGTCCTCCTTGGGCCGGGCGACCTTTTCGCCCTTGGTTTCGGCGATCTTTCCGATTCCCAAAATTGCGCTGCTGCCGCTCTTCATCATCTGGTTCGGCATCGGCGAGGGCTCGAAGGTCGCGACCATTCTATTCGGGTCGTTCTTTCCCACGGTGATCGCCACCTACGGCGGGGTGGACAATGTCGACCGGGGCTTGATCCGTATGGGCCAGTCCTTCGGCCTGACGCGGCTTTCGATCATCCGTAAAATCATCCTGCCCGGCGCCCTGCCGACGATCCTTTCGGGCTTCCGGATCTCCGCCTCGATTGCCATTATCCTGCTGGTGGCGGCGGAAATGATTGGGGCGGAATACGGGGTTGGCGCCTATATTCTGCTGGCCGGCAGTCTGATGGCCACCGACCAGTTGATCGCCGGGGTCGCCTTGCTGTCGCTCATGGGGCTGACGGTCAGTTGGCTGATCGGTCGGGCCGAGCGCTTTTTCCTGCGCTGGCGCTAGCGGGGCGCGGCGAACCAACAAGCGCTTGGCGCGTCGCCGCCGCGGTGACGTCCGCTTTCGCCTGCTTTTGCCGCGCGGCCAGGTCGACCTTCAACAACCGCAAGTCGGACGATAACAGCCCGTCATGCGCTGGAAAGGAAATCCAAGATGGCTAACCAGAACAACACAATCAACTACATCG
Organism: uncultured Rhodovibrionaceae bacterium; assembly: GCA_963976695.1. Classification (GTDB taxonomy): domain Bacteria; phylum Pseudomonadota; class Alphaproteobacteria; order Kiloniellales; family DSM-21159; genus CAXBMB01. Next base: position 31,335 of record CAXBMB010000024.1, on the reverse strand, counting down.
AGTTGCCGTTGAGCCAGAGCGCGGAAACCAAGGCGTTCTATGGCCAGGTGTTTGGCTGGGACTTTACCGACTGGGGACCGGAATACCTGTCGTTTTCCGGCGCCGGCATCGACGGCGGCTTTAACGGCGAAAGCAAGGTCGAGGCCACCCGTCCGGGCGTGCTGGTGGTGCTGTACGCCAAGGATCTTACCGGAACCATGCAGGCCATTCTCGCCGCTGGCGGGCGAATCCTGCAGCCGATCTATGAATTCCCCGGCGGTAAGCGCTTCCACTTTCAAGACCCCAACGGCAATGAGCTGGCGGTCTGGTCGGAGAGCTGATCATCGGCGCGCCGCAACGGCGACAGCCTTCAATCTGACGGCGCCGCGGTTTCGCGCGGCGCGGCCGGCGTAGCTGGTTGCCGGTCGCGCGCGTGGAAGACAAAGCCCAGCAGGTTCATCAGCAGCTGGGCGGCGAGGAAGCTGGTCAGGCCGGCGGGATCGTAGTCCGGCGCGACCTCGACCAGATCGATGCCGACGATCTCGCCTTGGTCGGCCAGTCCCTGCAGGATCTCCAGCACTTCATAGTAGAGAAAACCGCCATGGCTGGGCGTGCCGGTGCCGGGGGCGATGGAGGGGTCGAAGCCGTCAATATCGATGGTGAGGTAGTAGCGAACGCCCTTCGGGATCCGGGCCAAGACGCCATCGCGACCCAAACGCCGGACATCGCGGACCGACAGAATGTCCGACCCAGCGGCGCGGGCGGCGTCGTAGTCTTCCTTGTTGGAGGAGGAGACGTTGCGAATGCCCAACTGGGTAAAGCCGGTGACATGGTCCATTTCAGAGGCGCGGCGCAGTGGGTTGCCGTGGCCATAGCGCACGCCGTGCCGCTCGTCGACGAAATCCAGATGGGCGTCGATATGAACGATGTGAACCGGCGCTTGGTGGTCGAAGGCGCGAATGCAGGGGATGTGGACCGAATGGTCGCCGCCCAGGACCAGCGGCAGCGCCCGGCTGGCAAGGATTTTCCGGACGCCGAGTTCGATGTTGTCGTGGCTTTGCCGGGTGTCGGTGTGAATGATGTCGGCGTCGCCGATGTCGACCAGGCGAACCTTGTCGGCGGGCAGATAGGTAACATCGTCCTCGAAATCATAGGCGCCGCCATGACCGAAGGAAAAGAGGGTCGAGGCTTCCCGAATGCCGCGCGGGCCGAACCGGGCGCCGGCGCGGTATTGGGTGCCCATGTCAAAGGGCGCGCCCAGGATGGCGACATCCGCGTCGATGGCGTCCCAGTCGAGCTGCGCGGGCTGCTTGCCAAAGGTGCAGTGGCCGACAAAGGGCAGGTTGAGACGACCGGAGTCATAGGCGTTTTTCGACATGGGCGGACAGGTTCCTGGCGGGTTCAACGGACGGCGATGATAGCAGCGGTTTCGACCGGGATCCATTGGCATGCGGCGGCGCTTGCGGCGGGGGCGACATCGCGTCAGGCCTTGGGCGCGACAAGGGCTTTGCCCTGATTTCACCAAAGCGGGCGGCGCTAGACTTAAATCAAGGCCCGCGCCATCCGGCGCCTTTACATTGCCGGCAGCGACGGTGGTGATTTTCCAGGCGGGGCCGGCCAAAGGACCGGGCCCTGGTTTTCGCCCCGTCCGTTCGGATTGATCAGAGGGGGTTGGGATGACTGTTAGCTTAAAGTTTTGCGGCGCGGCGCGCACCGTGACCGGATCCTGCTTTTGGTTCAGGACGCCGGTCGGTCAATTTCTTGTCGATTGCGGGTTGTTTCAGGGCACCAAGACTCTCAAACAGCTCAACTACGACCGCTTTCCCTTCGACCCAAAGGAGATCGACTTCGTGCTCGTGACCCACGCGCACATCGACCATGCCGGTTTACTGCCCAAGCTATGCAAGCTGGGCTTTTCCGGCCCGATCTACCTGACCCCCGGCAGCGCTGATCTGCTGTCCTTCATGCTGCCCGACAGTGGCTACATACAGGAAATGGAGGTCCGTTACCTCAATGAGCGCAATCAACGGCGGGGGAAACCGACGGTGGCGCCGATCTACACCAAGCAGGACGGAGAAAGCTGCCCGCGCCAGTTCAAAACCATCGACTATGAAAGCTGGGCGACGATCAAGGCGGGGCTGCGCGTCCGGTTTTGGAACGCCGGCCACATCCTGGGGTCGGCCTCCATCGAGCTTGAACTGGCGGACGACGCGGCCGACGGCGGGGTGCTGCGGCTGCTGTTTTCCGGTGATCTGGGGCCGGATCACAAACTTTTTCACCCCGACCCGACCGCCGCCAGCGACTTTGACTATGTGATTTGCGAGACCACCTATGGCGGCCGCACCCGCGCCCACGCTGGCGGCGTGAAACGCCGGGCCCTGCTGGCGCGCGAGGTCACGGCGGCGCTTGCCAACGATGGCATTCTGCTAATCCCTTCCTTTGCCGTCGAACGAACCCAGGAACTTCTGGCCGACCTGTCGCAGCTGCAAGCCAGGGGGACGATTCCGGCGGTGCCGATTTTCGTCGACTCGCCGCTGGCCATTCGCGCCACCGAGGCGTTTGAAAGGCACGCCGACGAACTGGAAGGCCTGGATGCGACCGCCAACCTGTTCGACAACAGCAACATCCGCTTTACCGAGGCGGTGGAACAGAGCAAGGCCATCAACCGGATCTCCGGCGGGGCGATTATCATGGCGGCCAGCGGCATGTGCGACGCGGGACGTATTCGCCACCACCTGAAAGCGCGGCTGTGGAATGCCAAGACAACCGTCTTGATTGTCGGCTACATGGCCGAGGGAACGCTGGGGCGGCTGTTGCTGGAGGGCCGGAAGATGGTGCGGATCCAAGGTCAGGAGCTTCAGGTGCGGGCAAAGATCCGGAAAATCGATGCCTACTCCGGACATGCCGATCATGGCGAGTTGCTTGCCTGGCTGCGTGATCGACGGCCGATCACCAGGGGCGTTTTTCTGGTCCATGGCGAGGAGCAAAAGGCGCGGGCCATGCAAAGCGCGCTGGGCGAGGCGGGTTTTGACAGCGACAAAATTTTCCTGCCGTCGATGGATGACGAGATCGAGCTGCTGTCCGGCAAGAGGTCGCAGTTGATCAAAGCCGCGCAACCGCGGCTGGCGCCGGAAGCCGTGCCCGGGCTGGATTGGCACAATACCCTGGCGCAATTCCAGATTGATGCGCGCCAGGCGCTGGAGGCGGCGCCCGACAGGGCGGCCAAAGCCGCGCTGCTGCGCCGACTGCGGCGTGTGTTGGACGATGCCGGGAACCCTTGATCGGGCTGGCTGGGCGTTGGGCTCGCAGGTACGGCCGCCCGCGCCGCGCCCGGCTCTGTGACTGACTTTGAGACTGACTTTGAGACCGACATTGAGAGCTGTGAGAAAGACCGCATGACAACAAGACGTTCTGAACTTCTGATGCCTGCCGGCAACCTTAGAAAACTGAAGATGGCGGTGCTGTATGGCGCCGACGCGGTCTATCTGGGCACGCCCGATCTGTCCTTGCGCACCAAATCCCAGTTCTCGCTGGAGGAGGTGATCGAGGGGGTTGAGTTCTGCCATCAGCATGGCAAACGCGCCTATCTGACGCTGAATCTCTTTTCCCACAACAAGGACGTGGCCAAGCTCGACGAGTACATTGAGACCGTTCGCCGGGTGAAGCCCGATGGCGTGATCATCGCCGACCCCGGCGTGTTCCAGTACGTCCAGGAGCACGCCCCGGAACTGAGCCTGCACGTTTCGACACAGAGCAACGTCAGTTCCTGGCTGTCGGTGCAGTTTTGGCAGAAGCAGGGCGCCGACCTCTGTGTGCTGGCCCGGGAGGTTTCCTTTGCCGAACTGGTGGAAATTCGCGAGAAATGCCCGGATATCAAGCTGGAGGCCTTTGTTCACGGGTCGATGTGCATGACCTATTCGGGACGCTGCCTGCTGTCGAATTTCATGGCCGAGCGGGGAGCCAACCAGGGCAATTGCGCCAACTCCTGCCGTTGGAACTACCGGGTGCGCATGCGGCTGAAGGACGGCAGCGTTGAGGCGCTGGACATCAACGAGGACAACGCCGGGCTGTTCCAGTTCCTGCTGGAAGAGGGCTGCCGTCCCGGCGAGTTGATGCCGATCGAGGAGGATGGCCGGGGATCCTACATTCTCAACGCCAAAGACCTCTGCCTGATGCCCAAGCTGGATGCCTATCTGCGCCTTGGGATCGATTCCCTGAAGGTCGAGGGTCGGGGCAAGAGCGAGTACTACTGCGCCGTGGTCGCCCGGGCCTATCGCATGGCCATTGATGACTACTATGACGATCCGCAGACCTGGGATCCCAAGCCCTACATGCGTGAGCTGGAATCGGTCGGCAACCGGGGCTACAGCCTGGCCTTTCATGACGGCCGGTTGAGCAACTACGCCCACGACTATGAGCAGACGCAATCGCTGGCGCAGTGGGAGTATGCCGGGGTGGTGACGGCGGTGAGCGAGTCGGCCTTTCTGGTCGAGGTGAAAAACAAGCTGACGCCCGGCGAGGTGCTTGAGTTCGTCTCGCCGATCAGCCGCGCCACCGTGCTGCTGCGCGCCTACAGCTACGAAGTGGCCAAGGACGGCGAGATCAAGGAGGTGGTGCAGGGCGGAAGCCAGACCGTGGTCCGCTTTGCCTTTGCGCTGTTCGATCATGAGGATCTGGCGGCGCTCAAGGCGCGCTTTCCGCCGTACAGCGTGCTGCGCAAGGAAAAGGCGCTGACCGAGGAGCAGTGGAACCGGCTGCGCTTCGACAAGCTCGCCCAGACCCTGGAAATCAAGCAGCAGCGCGATGCGCCGGCCTATGATCGGCAGCGTGACAAGCTGGTGGACTCGATCGACAGCGGCGGCCTGGACCGGCGCTTCAAGACCAACCGCGTCGGCGCCGACGGCTGCTGTGGCAAGGGCTGCAACGGCTGCATGATTTTCTGGCAGGACCCGGCCTACGCCCGGGCTCGGGAGCTGGTGCAAAAGCGCAAGCAGGGCGTGCTGCTGTCCCGGCAGGAGGCTCGGGACCTGAAGGCGGCCGAAACCGACGGCGTCCAGGCCGCCGGGTAGCCCAGGCCGTTACGCCGGCCTGGATGCGGTCGGTTTGGACCAAGGGGCCGGCGCCGGGACTGAACGCCCAATGCGGGCCGTACCCTTGACCAAGGGTCCAATGATTGGGATCGACCTGGCGAAAAAATGTTTTCCAGGTTCATGGAGCGTCGATGGCGGGGCTGGTGAGGTTCCGTCATAAGCTTTCACGCTCGCGGTTTCACACAGTCATGGCGGAACAACCTGCGCCCGCCCGTGGCGCTGATCTCAACAGCCGGCCGATCTGGCGCGCCGCCGTCCAGACGGTAACTTTCCTTGTGTCGGCCAATCCACCCTTTGTGCTGACGGGTTGAACCCAAGGTGACTTTCTTTCAGTCCACCCTGCTCAGCCAGCGAAAGGCGGCATTAGCAACATATCTGCCCGATGACGGAGTTGCGCGGGTCAGGAAATAGCTCTGCCGGGCCGGCAGTGTCTTGCGTGAAAGCGCAACCAGCCGACCCTCGGCAATCAGGTTTTCGATCAACGGCAAAGTACCGAGAGCGATACCGTGGCCGCGCAAACAGGCCTCGATCATCAGAGCCGGATCATTGAAAATCCATTCATTGGCGAATTCGCTTGCGTCGACCCCGGCCAGGGAACACCAGGTCCGCCATGTGTCCGTATTCCCTTCGTGAAGAACCCGGTGCTCGCTCAACAGGTTCAACTGATCTTCGACCGCTCCGGCATTCAGCAATGCCGGGCTGGCAACAGGTGTCTGGTTGACCGACATCAGCTTCACGCCTTCAAACTTGTCCGGTATTTCGGCGCCCCAGTGAACCGCTATGTCCACCTCGCGCGAAAGCTCGGGGCGGTCTTCTGTCGCATTGATCAGGCGGATCTCGATCCCCGGATTGGTCGAAGTCAGCCGCTCGATCCGCGGCAACAGCCAATGGGCACAAAACAGCGGCGGGGCGGCAATGGTGACGGTTCCCGACAGATCCCGGTCTTCTGTCTCGGATGCAAGGCCGGACAGGCCGGCAAAAGCGCCTTTGGCCACCAGAAACACCTGTTGCCCGCGCCTGGTCAGGATGAGCCCCAATTTTGTCCGCCGGAACAGCGCCGTGCCGAAATAGGTCTCGAGTGCCTTCACTTCGTGGCTGATCGCGCTCTGGGTCAGCGACAGCTCTTTTGCAGCGGTCGAAAAGCTGCCATGCCGCGCCGCGGCTTCGAAGGCGCGCAGGGGATAAAGCGGCGGAAGACGTCGGGCCAAGGCAAACCTCATGAATCTGCTTCATATGCCCCATGAGGATTATCCGTATCCGTCTTCGGGGGCAACTCATCTATCGTTCTGGGGCTTATCAGGAAAGGTGGGTGCATGATGCAGAACACGGCAGAAGCCCTTATTATCGGGGGCGGGGTGATCGGGTGCAGTGTCGCCTACCACTTGACGAAGAAGGGCTGGAATGACGTCGTCTTGTGCGAGCAGCATGACCTCGCCAGGGGCGCGACAGCCTATGCTGCGGGGAATGTCATCCTTTACACGCTGGACGCCACGATCAGCCGACTTAACCAATATGGCGTTGACCTTTATTCCAGACTTGAAGCCGAGACCGGCCTGTCCCCCGGATATCACGCATGCGGCAATCTGCGGCTGGCCACGCACCCTGAACGGCTTGACGAATTTCGTCGCTACATGGGCATTGCAGAGGCGACAGGCGTCGAGGCGAGGCTGCTGACGCCTGACGAAATCACCGTGCTCTGGCCGCTGATGAAAACCGATGGCGTGCTGGGTGGGCTTTTCAATCCGCGCGACGGGCATATTGCGCCTGCCGATCTTGCGCAGAGCCTTGCCGCGGGTGCGCGCCAGGGCGGCGCGCGGCTTTTGCGCAACTGCGAAGTGACGGCGCTGTCGCAAGAGGCTGGCGGGCACTGGAACGTCACGACCTCGCAAGGGTCGATCCTTGCGAAACATGTCATCAGCTGTGGCGGAAATCATGCACAGCGCATCGCGGAAATGGTCGGGATGACCGCCCAGTCCGTGCCGGTCCGGCATCAGTATTTCGTGACCGAGCCGCTGGCGGAACTGAGCCGGAGGCGGGCGGCGGGATTGCCGGAAATGCCGGTGATGCGCGATCCCGAGGATGTCTTCTATTGCCGTCAGGAAGGCGATGCGCTGATGGTCGGAGCCTATGACGGGCGCGGCGAGGCGCGGTTTGTCCAGGAGGCGCCCTCCGGTCCGGCCGAGCCTTTCCCCGACGAGTTGGAAAAGCTGCTGCCCTATCTCGAGCCCGCGATGGAGCGTATTCCGGCATTGGGTCGCGCGGGTGTGCGCCGCGTGGTGAATTATGCCATGCCCTACACGCCCGACGATCTGCCGACGACCGGCCCCGCCTTTGGGCTGACGAATTTCTGGCTGGCCGAGGGCAATCCTTTCGGTATCACGCTGGCTGGTGGGATCGGATGGCAACTGGCGGAATGGATCACGCACGGTGCGCCCTCGATCAACCTATGGTGCTGCGATTCCCGACGTTACGGGGACTGGGCGACGCGCGAATGGGCAGCGCGCAAGGTCGAGGAAGCGTATGAGCGTACCTACCTGTTGCCCAAGCCCGGCGAGGAACTGCTTGCTGCGCGCCCTTTGCGCACGACGCCGATCCACGACTTGCTGAGTGCGCGCGGTGCGCGTTTCGGGGTTGTCGCCGGCTGGGAACGGCCCAACTGGTTTGCTCCGGACGGAATGGAGGATGCGCCCTCTTTTGCAAAACCGAACTGGTTCGAAACCGTCGGCGTTGAGTGCCGCGCGGCCCAGACAGGAACGGTTCTGGCCGATGTCAGCCACAATGCCGTCATCCGGGTCTCGGGCACCGGCGCGAGCGATTTTCTCGGCCGGGTTTTTTCCGTCGAACCGCCGCAGCCGGGTCAAAATGTTGCCGCGACCACGCTGACCGCGCGGGGAACTTTTGGCGCCGAGGCAGAGCTGATCCGGGAGGCGCGCGATAGCTACATCCTGAGGGCCGCAGCCACGTCCGAGCGCTACATACTTGATATATTGCGTGGCCATTTTCCGCAGGACGAGGTGCGTCTCGACAACCTCACCGGACGCGAAGCTGCGCTCATGCTGTTTGGCCGGACGGCGCGCGACAGTCTTCTGGCCGCGACGGGCATGACGTCGACGGATGCAGACTTGCCCCCGGGGGCTGTGCGGACTGTCACGGTCGGCTACGCCCGGGTGCGGCTGGTGCGTTGTGATCCATTTGGGTTTGAGGGCTATTGTCTTCAGATCGCGTCGGAAATGGCGCGCCATGTGTTTCTGGCGCTTGGCGATTGCACCTTGATCGGCGCCCGCGCGCTTGAAAGTCTGCGGTTGGAGCGCGGCACCCCGTCATGGCCGAGCGAGCTGAATGTTGAGGCTACACCAAAGGATGTGGCGCGGGCCTCCGATGCGGCGTGGCATCTGCTGCATCTGGAAATCGACGGTGCCGACACGATGCCCCACGGAATCGAACCGGTCCGCGACGGACAGGGGCGTATCGTCGGGCGGACGACCTCGGCGGGCTGGGGACATCTGCGGGGCAGGGCGCTGGCCTTTGCGCTGGTCGAACCGGGGGCGGACGATCTGGAGATTTGCGTGATGGGGCGCTGGCACAAGGCCAGCCCGACGCAAGGATATAACAGCGCCGAAGGGCACAGCATTCAGCAAAGGGAAACGGCATGACACAACCAATGAAGGACTATTGGAAAAACTACATCGGTGGGAAATGGGTCGATGGATCGGACGGCGGCAGGGTCACGCTGCTGAACCCGGCTACCGGCAAACCGCTGGCCGAGGCCGCCAAGGCGACAACTGCGGACGTGGACAGTGCCGTTGCCGCTGCGCGCAAATGCGTCCGGTCGCGGGTGTTGGTGGACATGCGCCCGATGGATCGCGGCCGAATGGTTGCCGACATGGGCCGTCTTCTGCGCGCCCGCGCAGAAGAGATAGCCACGCTGATCTCGCTCGATGCCGGGAAACGGATTTCCGAGGCGCGCGGCGAAGTGGAGGGATCGGCCAAGTATTTCGAATATTATGGTGGTCTTGCCGCCCAGATCGAGGGGAGATACATCCCGCTCGGTGGCGGCTATGTCGATTATGTGGTGCCCTATCCCTATGGCGTGAGCGCCCATATCATCCCATGGAATTTTCCGCTGAATATGATTGCACGTTCGATGTCGGCTGCGCTGGCGGCGGGCAACGCCTGCGTGGTGAAGCTGCCCGAGCTTGATCCGACCGCAGGCTATGTCCTGGCCGAACTGGCCGAAGCGGTCGGCCTTCCGGAGGGGTCAGTCAACCTCATCTGTGGTCTCGGAGAAGAGGCCGGGGCGGCCCTTGCCAGCCATAAGGGCGTCGATCAGGTGGTCTTTACCGGGTCGGTGGTCACCGGTCGCAAAGTGGCCCATGCGGCGGCCGAAAGTCTGATCCCTGCGGTCCTTGAACTTGGAGGCAAGTCGCCCGGCATTGTCCATGCCGATGCCGACATGGACAATGTCCTCGCCAACACCCAGGCGGGTATCTTTATGAATTCGGGCCAGTGCTGCGATGCCATGTCGCGCCTCATCGTGCATGACAGCGTCTACGGTGAAACCGTCGATCGCCTTGCCGAGATGGCGAAAGGGTTGAGCGTCGGTGCCGGTATGGACGACCCCGACATCACGCCGCTGATTTCGGCTGAACAGCTTGCCCGTGTCGATAACTACGCCCAGATCGGCGTGCAGGAGGGGGCCCGCGCGGTCGCCGGTGGGCGCAGGATCGATGGCGATGGGTTCTTCATGGCGCCAACCATCCTCGTGGATGTGGATCCCTCCTCGCGCGTCAACAAGGAAGAGATCTTTGGCCCCGTTCTGTCGGTTCTCAAGTTTTCCGATCCGCGTGAGGCGGTCGAGATTGCCAATGGCACCGACTTTGGGTTGGCGGCGGTGGTCTTTACCAACGATCTCGACCGTGCGATCTGGACGACGGAGCGGCTGGATGCCGGTCAGGTCCATGTCAACGAATGGGGTGTGGGCGGTGTCGAAACGCCATTCGGGGGCTTCAAGAATTCGGGCATTGGCCGCGAGAAAGGCGTCGAGGCGCTGGCAAGCTATTACCAGTCGAAAAACGTCGGCATGAAACGTCTGCAATCCTTTTGAGCGATCTGTCGGGCGCCCGCGATCTCGGGTGCCCGGCTGCTTGTGGAGAACCGACATGATCTACACAGCAAATCAGGGTCGGGATATTTACGGCGCGCCGGTGGGCATCATCGTCATGGATTGCCTGATCCCCTATCCGCCGGGGACACCCGGCAATGCCAGCAGCTTCGGCTTTCCGGTCCTGTACGAAGTTGTCGGCGGCGCGACGATGGAAAGCCTGATTTACGCGCCCTCGGCGGGATTGGCGGAACCCTTTCTCGAGGCGGGCCGCCGTCTGGTGGCGCAGGGGGTCCGGGCCGTGTTCGGGAATTGCGGCTTCATGGTTCTTTTTCAGGAACAGATGGCAGGCGAACTGCCGGTTCCGGTCTTCATGTCGAGCCTGCTGCAACTGCCGCTGGTCGCGCGCGGGCTGGCACGCGGGCAATCGGTTGGGATCATCTCGGCAAGTGCCGCGTCCCTCACGCCAAGGCATATCGAGATTGCGCTTGGTGGGGCGACCGTTGCGTTCCACATCGCGGGGCTTGAGAATAGACCTGCGTTCAAGGCTGCGGTGCATGACCAATGCGGCAAGCTTGATTTTGACGCCGTCGAGGCCGAGGTGGTGGCGGCGGCCTGCGATCTGGTCGCCCATCATCCCGATATCGGTGCTCTGCTGTTTGAATGCACCGACCTGCCACCCTATGCACATGCCGTCCAGCAGGCCACGGGCCTGGCGGTCTTTGATGCCTCGACGCTGATCAACTATGGCGCGGCGGGGGTAACGCGGACGCGGTTTTCAGGGCATTATTGAGCGGGCCGCCTGCTGACATGTGATTTATCGCGTCCGGTCGCCTTCCACGTCTGCCAGAAGCCAATTGGTGAAGGCTTTGATCTTGGTGTCACGCTCGCGATCGGCACGATAGAGCAAAGCCCAGTAGCCGTGTGATTGCGCCACAAGATCGACCGGCAGGACAAGCTGCCGGCTGCGCAGTTCCGCGTCGGCAAAGGGGCCGTTCAGCATGGCCACGCCGGCCCCGCTGATGGCCAGTTCCAAGGCCAGCGCATAGGTGTCGACCTTCTGATAACGGTGTGCCGGAACGGCACCCACAGCTGCAACGCGGAACCAGTCGCGCCAGTCATTTGGTGCCGAGGAGACCTCGATCAACGGCAGCTTGAGCAGATCGGCTGGCGTCGGCACCGGGCTGAGCGTCTCGAGAAGCCCGGGGCTACAGACCGGAAAGAGGGTTCCGTCGAACAGGTGCCGACTGCGCAGGCTGGCCGGAACTTCGCGGTCGACATACATGATTGCCACGTCGGTGTTGGCTTCGTCGAACCACCATTCCGTCCGCCGCGTATTGAGAGAGAAATCCACCTCGGGATGGGCGGCGTGGAACCGGGACAGACGATGCGAGAGCCAGCGGATCGCGACGGTCACATAGGTCTCGATCTGCAGTTCGGCTTCGGGACCTGAGCGGCGCAGGATACCGGCGCCGGTCAGCAGACTTTCCAATGCCTGTCGGACATATTCGTGAAACAGCCGCCCCTCGGGTGTGAGGACGACGCCGCGCCCTTCGCGTAAGAACAACAGACAGCCAAGGTGGGTTTCCAGTTGCTGGACCTGATGGCTGATTGCGACATGGGTGATGTGCAATTCCTCGGCGGCGCGGCGAAAACTGCCAAGCCGCGCGGCGGCCTCGAACCCCTTGAGTGTGTTCAGCGGTGGGAGCGAACGATAGTTCAGACGCGCGATCATTCCGTGGCTCCGATGCGGTGAAGATATGTGCCAGTGGTAATCTGACGTTACCAAAGCAGCAGAATCTATCAATTGTCCAAAATCGACGTTGCCCACAATCTGGCGCGACACGAACGCACAGGTTGGAGGGAATACTATGGTGCTGGATCAGATTACAAAGCCCAGACGCGGCGGACGTGAAGCCCGCAGGATACTCAGATTATCGCCGCAGGTGGCCGACACCAGACCAGTGCGCGGCGGGATGGAGCATGCGCAGCAGTTCCGGCCCCTGAGCGACCTGGACATGGTGCGCATCCACCGGGCCGCGCTTGACGTGCTGGAAACTGTGGGCATTGGCGACTGCATGCCCTCGACCATTGAATACCTGACCGACGTCGGTTGCCTGCTGCAAGACAATGGCCGGATAACCTTTCCCCGCGCGCTGGTCGAGGACTATATCCCACGCATCAACCGCGATTTCCTGCTGGCCGGGCGCGACCAGCATCACGACATGCACATGCAGGGCAGTCGGCTGTATTGTGGCACTGCCGGCGCGACGGTGAGTATGGTCAATCCACGCACCGGCGCCTATCGCGGCACCACGCTGAACGACCTTTACGACTGTGCGCGCCTCGTCGACACTTTGGACAATATCCATTTCTTTCAACGCACTGTGGTGCCGCGAGAAATCGAAGATTTTTACGAGATGGACATAAACACCTGCTACGCAAGCCTTGCGGGGACCTCGAAACATGTCGGCACCAGTTGGGGCGGCGTGCACCAGCTCGAGGATTCGCTCGAGATGATGTATCTGATTGCAGGAAGTGAGGCTAAGTGGCGCGAACGTCCCTTCGTCTCGATGTCCTGCTGCTTCACGGTCTCACCGCTGAAATGGGCCGCCGACAGTTGCCGGTGTCTTGAGGTTGGGGCGCGGGCCGGGATGCCGATCATGCTTGTGTCGCTCGGTCAGGCTGGCGCGACGGGCCCTGCCGCGCTTGCCGGCAATGTGGTCATGATCCTGGCCGAGCTGCTGGCCGGGATGATCTATGTCGATGCCGTTGCGCCCGGCAATCCGGTGATCCTCGGGTTCTGGCCCTTCGTGTCGGATCTTCGCACCGGGGCGATGTGCTGCGGCAGCGGCGAACAGGCGCTTTTGACAGCGGCCTGCGGCCAGATGAGCCGCTACTACGGATTGATTTCGGGCATCCCGGCGGGGATTGCCGACAGCAAGATGCCGGATGCGCAATCGGGCTACGAAAAGGGCCTCAACCATGTCGTCACCGCCAATTCCGGGGCCAACCTTATGTATGAGGCGGGTGGAATGGTCGCCTCACTCATGGGGTTTTCGCTGGAAAGCCTGGCGATGGACAATGATTCAGTCGGGGCGGCGCTGCGCTCGATGCGTGGGATCGAAGTCAATGACGATACTCTGTCTGTCGAGGTGATACGAGATATCTGCGTCGGCGGGCCTGGCCATTTCCTTGCCCACAGCCAGACCATAAACCTCATGGAGCGCGACTACGTTTATCCGCAGTTCGCCGACCGGATGAGCCCGGGTGAATGGAAGGAGAAAGGAAACAGGACCGCGCTGGATCGGGCGATCGACTATGTCGATGCGACGCTGGCCCAACAATATCCGGAATACATCTCGCGCAACATCGACGAGCAGATTCGCGCCAAACTTCCGGTTCGCTTGCGCAAGGATCGGATGCGTCCCAATGCGGATTGGCCGCGCAGCTGGCTCTGATGCCGACGTGGTTGGCCGGAACATAGCCAGTTGTATATCGCTACCTTGCCCCGCGCGCAAAAGGCGTGGGGCAAGGCGCAAACCGACTGCCTGCTATTTTTCCATCAGATTTGCAGCCATGAAAGTGTTTGCCACATTCGACGATGCCTCAGCGCCGAAAGGGGTTCGATTTGTCAATGTAAGGATCACCGGATCGGTATCGTTGTTCTGAGTGAGATCGCGCCGTCGGTTTCGATTACCAATGCCATATTTTTCCGTCGTGGCCATGTCATCAGCAGCCCCGGAGAATTGACCGCGCTGGATGACGTCATTGATCTGATCTGCGACGCTTTGGGGACGGATGTTGCGAACGAAGTTTCGTCGCTCCTGCTGCTTGATGCCGTGCGGCCCGGGGCCCGCCGGCAACTTTGCAGCGCGGCAGACCGGTATCGCGGCATTCCTGACATTCTGGCGCAGGCCTTCGACCGAATCGAAACCGATATCGAGCAGCCGCCGACCCCGGCTGATACTGGGAAGATCGGTCTGGACTGTCACGCAATCGGCGGATAAGGGCGGCAGCACTCGCCGCCGCCCTCACGAACTCATGCGAACCAGACCCGTTCGGACACCCGGCAACCCATCAGGCGGGCAACTGCGTCGGTGGTCGCGCCCTGAACGTTCTGCGCATAGGAATCGAGTTCAGCGGGAAACGCGAAGAGGGCGTTGCCACCGTCCCGATGCACGATTTCCTGCATTTCCCAGTAGATTTCCTTGCGTTTCTCAAAGTCGGTCTGCGTCTTGCCCGCAACGAGAAGTTCGTTGAAGCGATCATTGCTCCAGAAAGTCTCGTTCCAGGGGGCGTTCTCAGCGAAAGCGACCGAGAACATCATGCCGGGCGTCGGGCGCACGCCCCATGCCGACATGGTATAGGGTTTCTTCATCCAGACATCCGACCAGTAGCTGTCGTTCGGCACCCGGTCGACAGTGAGGTTGATCCCCGTGCCGGCAGCACTGGCCTGCATCAGAACGGCCGTGTCCACCGCGCCCGCGTAGGCGCCGTCGGCGGCGGAAAGTGAGATATCCAGACTGTCGAGTCCGGCCTTCTTCAGATGCCAGCGTGCCTTGTCGGGATCGTAGGGCCGCTGCGGCAGTTCCAGGTTGAAGAACGGATCGGTGGGCGGGACCGGATGGTCGTTGCCCACCACGCCGTATCCACGGTAGATCTTTTCGATCAACTCATCACGGTTGATTGCGTACTTGACCGCCTCGCGCACATCGGCATTGTCGAAGGGAGCGGCGCGTGTATCCATCACGCTTTCGTGGAATGCCGTGCCGATGCTTTCGATGATCTGGAACTTGTTCAGTGCCTTGATACGATCAACGATCATGTTGTCGGTGCGGTCGATGACGTCGACTTCGCCAGTCATCAGGGCCGATGCGCGTGCCGTCGGGTCGAGAATGAACAACATCTCGACCGAATCAACCCAACCCCGATCCGGCTTCCAGTAGTTGGGATTGCGCGTGGCGCTGAACCGCACGCCCGGCTCAAAGCGGTCGAGCACATAGGCGCCGGAACCGACAAAATTGTTCCAGTCGTCATGTCCCTCAGGCACGATCAGAAGGTGATAGTCGCCCATGATGATCGGGATATCGGCATCGCCGGTTTCGTGTTCGATGATGACGTTGTCGCCATCGGCGCGGATCGAGGAAACGCCCGCAAGAAAACCCTTGGCGGCCGATTTTGAATCCGCAGCGATATGACGGTTGAGGGACCAGACCGCGTCGGCGGCGGTGACGGTCTTGCCGTTGTGGAACTCCACGCCCTTGCGCATCTTGAAAACCCAGCGTTTGGCGTCTTTGCTGCCTTCCCAGCTGTCGGCCAGTTCGGGGATCGGCTGCTTGTTCGCGTCAAGCTCGACCAGCGTGTTTCCGAGCGTGAAGCCGACAGTATACATATTATAGGTAAAATAGGTGGTCGGGTCGAGCGAGTCGCTGGTTCCGCCTTCGGCCTCTCCGATCCGGAGTGTGCCACCCCTTTTTGGGGTCTGGGCGTGGGCGAAGGATGCACCAAGCGTCCCGGCGGCCAGAACACCTCCGCCCAGCACGCCCAATGCGCCGCGCCGGGTGAGCAGCGGGGTCTGGAAGCCATTACGGTGTATAGTCATGTCTTATACTCCTCTCTGCCGTTGTGAAAAAAATGCCCGTTGGGTTGCTCGAAACCTTTATGGCGGCGGTTTTCATGCGCCATAGTCGGCGACCGGGGCGCAAAGGCTTGCAAAATCGGGAGTGACCCCTAGACCCGGCTCATCGGACGCGAAGAGACAGCCGTTGGCGGTGCGCGGTCCGGGCTTGCCGGTCGATCTGGTGTTGTAGTTGTGCAGATCCGTGGTGTTCTGGAGGTATTCCGGCGGGGTAGATGCGGCGAAATGCGCCACTGTTGCCGTCGCGATCTCGCCGCCCCAGGTGTCTTCGGCCACCACCGGAATACGGTTGTCCACCAGATAGTCGCGCACTCTGCGCGCCTTAGACAGCCCGCCAAGGTTCGAGATTTTCAGGCAGCACAGATCTGCGCCATGATCTTGAACGATGCGTTGCGCTGTGTGGATGCCGGTCACACATTCATCCAACTTCATCGGCAGATCGACCAGCCGGCGCACCTGCTGGCATTCCTCATAGCTATGGCACGGCTGTTCGAGAATAAAATCCAGATCGCGCGTCGCTCGCGCCACCCGGATCGCATTGTCCACACGCCAGCCTTGATTGGCGTCAGCAAGCGCCGTTTCACCGGGTTTCAGCAGCGGCACAAGGGCGCGGATCCGCTCGATATCCTTGGCCCAGTCGCTGCCAACCTTGATCTGAAACTGCCGGTATCCAGCCGCGCGATGCGCCTCCAACTCGGCAATGGTTTCGTTGGTGGCCTTTTGCGGCGCGACCCGGTACATCGGCGCGCCATCGGTCAGTTTGCCCCCCAGAAGAAGCCAGACCGGCGCCGAAAGCGATTTCCCGAGAATATCCCAGCAGGCGGCATCGAACGGCGCCTTGGCGTAGCCATGCCCCTGCACCGTGTTGTCCATAAGCTGTTCAATCCGGGCAAGTTGCCGAGGGTCCATCCCGATCAGGCTCGGCGCAATTAGCCTCGCAATCGCCTCGACGCCCTCGGTATGGGCAATCATATAGGTGTTGCCGCACGGCGCGAATTCCCCGCAGCCTTGCAGGCCAGCGTCGGTATCCACCACGACAACTGACGTATTGCCGGTTGAGATTACGTTTCCCGCACCCCAGACATAAGTGCCACCGACATAAGGAAGATCGGTTCTGTAGATCCGGATGCGCGTAATTTTCATAGCGTCACCTCAGCATTGCCATTTGGTCTTTGGCTATGGGGCCGGGGGGCAAAAATTTGTGGTGGTTGACCATACCCTGCCCAGAACGGTCCCCCATTGTTCAGTCCTCATCATCGTCCAGTACCTTGCGGGCCACGCGGAAGCATTCGAGCGCCTGTGGGACGCCGCAATAGATGCCGACAACGTGGATGATCGCGCGGATCTCGTCGCGGCTGACGCCGTTGTTGCGCGCGCCGCGGCAGTGGACCTCCCATTCGTGCATCTTGCCCAATGCGCCGATCATGGCGAGATTCATCATCGAACGTGTCTTGGGCGCGATCACCTCGTCGCCCCAGCCGAACCCCCAGCACCAAGCGGTCATCGCCTCTTGGAACGGGCGGGTAAAGTCATCGGCGGCTGCGAGGTTCTTTTCTACATAGGCCGCGCCCAGCGTCGCCTTGCGCTGTGCAAGCCCTTTCAAAAACAGGTCTTCGTCGAATGTATCCATTGTCACAGGCCCTTTTCGTTTGCGTCGCGCCCATCGACAGCGTCGCGCATCCATTGTTGCAATGTCTGGATCGAATGCTCGGAGTTCAGGCCGCCAGCCGGGTCCAGCACCAGCGGGCCGGGTTTGTAGCCGCGACTTTGCAGGCCCCGATAAACGCTTTCGACAAGGTGGATATCCTCAACCACGGTCGTCGCGCGGTCCTGGTTCGCCAGGTGCCGGATCACCTCGCTGTCCTCACCGCCGGGCGTGAACCAGCCGCGCCAGACGCTGCATTGATCGACGTCATGGGCGCGCCAGTGATAGGTGTTCAGGATATTGCCGGGATAAACCTGGAACGAGAACATCGGCCACAGGAAAAAGCTGCGATATTTGTCTGCATGGGGTTTTGAGAGGTCGATATCGTAGGTCATCGCATCGAGCGACTGGCATTCGGTCGTGTGGCGCAGCACATAACCTCGCTCGGATGGCTGGACGTTGTAGGTTTTGGGTTTGATGACGCCGGTGGAAAAGGTCGGGTGGTTGAGCGAGCAGTGATAGCATTCCGAGTAATTCTCGATCGAGACTTTCCAGTTGCACCGTTCGGGGATCTCGACCCACTCCAACGGCTCAAGTGCTGCAATACCGGGCACATATTCCCCCAGTTCGGCGTGCACGCCGGGATACCACTCGTCCATCGGCGCTGCGTCAGCGTCGAGATTGACGAAGATAAAACCATGAAAGCTTTCCGTGCGCACCGAGGTCAGGCAGATCCTGGAGCTGTCGAACCCCGGAACGGATTTGATATTGGGACCAGTGCGCAATTGGCCTGTCGTCTCGTAGGTCCAGGCATGGTAGGGACAGACGACGAGACGCGTGGTCCCCGAGCCGCTGACCAGTTGATGCGCGCGGTGCTGGCAGACATTGTAAAATGTCCTGAGGATGCCATCGCGTCCCCGGATACAGAACAGACTTTCGCCCGCCAGCTCAAAGCTGAAATAATCGCCAGGTCCGCGCGCCTGGCTTTCATGGCCGGCAAATTGCCAGGTGCGCGCCAGCAACCCGTCGCGTTCCTGGGCGAAAATCGCGGGGTCGGTGTAATAGCGCGCCTCCAGTGAGCGGACCGGGATGGCAGGGTCCAGAATGGTCATGTCTGCTAATCCTTTTCCTCGACGTAGATACCCAGAGCCTGACGTTGTGCGTGATAGGCGTCGATTGAGGTCACGACATCTTCACCGGCCTCGGCGATGATGAACGCGATCAAGACCTCGAAGAACGCGGTCAGCGCGATCGTCGAGATGAAGAACTGCGGCGTGTCGGTCGGCACCACGAAACGGTGCTGCGCATTGGACATGATCGGGCAGGCAAGGCTGTCGGATATGGCGATGACCGGCACGCCCTGCGCGCGGGCTACGGCGACCGCCTCGACGATTTCACGCCGGTAGGGCCGGAAGGTCATGGCGATCAGGATATCGCTGCCGTCCGCACGGGCGATGCCATCCACCGGCAGGGTGCCGCCCTGGGGCAGGGCGCGCACGCCGTCGATTGCCATTCCGGCGAGATAGGCAAAATTACAGGCAACCGCATTGTTCACCCCGACGCCCAGCACATAACAGCGCCGCGCGGCCACGATGTCTTTTGCGGCGGTTTCGATCTGGTGATGATCGGTCGCGGCGAACAGGCTCACGATATTGTCGATGGCGGACTCCGCAGAGGCGGCATAGAGCGCGCCCATCTGGCCGCGCTGTGCCAGCGACTGAAGCCAGCGGGCGCGGTCGGGATAGGTCTCGCGGCCCTGGCGGATCTCGTCGCGGAACACTTCGCGAAAAATCTCATAGCTGTCCATGCCCAATGTGCGGGACAAACGTACCAGGGTGTTCGGCTTGACATCGGCCTTGGCGGCCAGCTGCCGTATCGAATTGACGCCGATCTCATAGGGGTTCTCAAGCAGAAATTTGGCCAATTTCGCCAGCTCTGGCGTCAAATCGGCACGCGCTGACTGCAGCTTTTCGAGCAGCTCGGCGGAGGTGACGGAGTTTGGGACGTTTGTTTGTTTCATGATTGACGAAGCTACATTTGTCTTTTACACCTGTCTATAGGAAACATTTGTTTGAAGGAACGCGCTGCATGATTCCATCTCACGCCAGGGTCGTTATCGTCGGCGGCGGCATCATGGGCTGCGGCCTTGCCTATCACCTCGCGCATGAGGGTTGGAGCGATGTCGTGCTGCTGGAAAAAGCCGAACTGACGAGCGGCTCCACCTGGCATGCGGCGGGGCAGATCACCCATTCGACCTCTAGCTTCGCATTGGGCAAATGTGTCGGCTACAACATCGACCTCTATTCACGGGTGCTTGAGGAAGAGACCGGGCAGTCCGTCACCTGGCACGGCTGCGGTTCGCTGCGGCTGGCCTATACCGACGATGAGATGGACTGGCTTTATCAGACTACCTCGGTCGGCAAGGGGCTGGGCTTTCCGATGGAGATGATCGGGCCCGAGCGAATCCGCGAATTGCATCCCTTCTATAATCTGGACGGCGTCAAGGCCGCGCTGCATACACCCGACGATGGCCATGTCGATCCGGCGGGTGCCGCCTTTGCGCTGGCCAAGGGCGCACGGCAACTGGGGGTGAAGATCATCCGCCAATGCCGCGCCACTAATGTGACGCAGACCGACAGCGGCGAGTGGCTGGTCGAGACCGAACAGGGCGAGATCACCTGTGAGCATGTGGTTAACGCCGGCGGCACCTATGCGCGGCAGATGGCGCTTTGGTCGGGCTATGATTTACCGGCGACGTCGATGACGCATCACTATTTGATCACCGACACCGTTCCGGAGTTTCGGACCCTCGACAAGGAATTGCCGGTGGTGCGCGATGACAGGCTGGTGTCCGGATATATCAGGATGGAGCAGAAATCCGGCCTGATCGGCATCTACGAAAAGGCCAACCCCAACACCGTCTGGGAGGATCACTGTCCGTGGGAGGCTGAACATGAACTGTTCGAGCCGGATTATGACCGCATCATGCCGTGGTTGGAAAACGCGATGGACCGGATGCCGGTGCTGGCGGAACTGGGCATCAAGCGCGTGGTGCATGGCGCGATCAGCCATCCGCCCGACGGTAACCCGCTGATCGGGCCTGCCCCCGGTCTACGCAATTACTGGTGCTGCTGTGGCACGCAGATCGGCATCGGCTGGGGGCCGGGTCTGACCCGCGAACTGGCGCGCTGGATGGTCCACGGTGGGGCCGACATCAACATGCGCGAATTCGATCCGCGCCGGTTCGGCGCTTACGCGGATCACAAATTTCAGATTGCCAAGGCGAAAGAAGACTACCTTCTGCGCCACGAAATCCCCTTCCCGCATTTCAATCGGATGGATGCCCGCCCGGTGAAGCCCTCGCCGCTCTATGACGACCTCAAGGCCGAGGGCGCGGTGTTCGAGGAAGTGTTCGGGCATGAGCGCCCGCGCTGGTTCGCGCCGAAGGGCACGCAAGCCAAGGACATCTATGGCTTTCGCCGCACCGCGCTGCACGACATTGTGGGCGCCGAGGTTCGCGCGGTCAGGGAACGGGCGGGGATCATGGACATCTCCGCCTTCACCAAGGTCGAGGTGTCCGGCCCGGACGCGGCAACCTTCCTTGATGCGCTGCTGCCCAACCGCCTGCCATCCGCGCCGGGGCGCATCGCTCTTGGCCATCTTCTGACCGAAAGTGGCCGGATCGAGCTGGAAATGACCATTTTTCGGCTGGCCGAGGGCCGTTTCTATCTGGTCTGTGCGGCCTTCTTTGAGCAACGTCTGATGGACTATCTGCGCTATGCGCGGCAGGGCGAAACCATCACGATCACCAATTGCTCAACCGAATGGGGCGCGTTCACGCTCAACGGGCCGCGTGCGCGCGATATCCTGTCCGCCTGCACCGATGCCGACCTGTCCAATGCCGGGTTCAAATGGATGACCGCGCGGGAAATCACCGTTGGCGGGCACCCGCTCTGGGCATTTCGCATGTCCTATGCGGGTGAACTTGGCTGGGAATTTCATGGCCCGCGTGATGCGATCCTTGCGGCGTTCCGGGCCGTCAAGGCGGCGGGCAAGACGCATCACCTGGCCAACTACGGATCCTTCGCGATGAACGCGATGCGGATGGAAAAGGGTTTCAAGGGCGCGGGCGAGTTGACCAATGAGATGACGCTGCCCGAAGCCGATGTGATGCGGTTCGTCCGCATGGACAAGCCGTTTCGCGGCAAAACCGCGACCGAGGCCGCCTTGGCAAAGCCCTTGCGCCGGATCTGCGCTTATCTGGAAATCGACGGTGACGGAGAATCCGACGGCAATGGCGGTGAGGCGGTCATGTTTGGCGGGCAACACGTCGGCACGGTCAGCTCGATCGCTTATGGCCATGGTGTCGGCAAACTGCTGGCCTTTGCCTACATCAAGGTCGATCTGTCTGCCCCAGGGACGGAGCTTCAGGTCATCGTGATGGGTGATCCCCGTTCGGCACGTGTTCTTGGCGCCCCGGCCTATGACCCGGACAGCGTCCTGCCACGCACCGACGCAGCTGTGGAGGTGAACGCATGACCAAAACCATGAAGGCCATGGTTCTGACCGGCCATGGCGGGTTGGAAAAATACGTCTGGCATGAAGATTGGCCAATGCCCGAACCCGGCTCGATGGAGGCTCTGATCAAAGTCGGGGCTTGCGGGCTGAACAACACCGACGTCAACACCCGCTCGGGCTGGTACTCCAAAGTGGTGAGCGAGGCGACGACCGGCGAGGCCTACGAGACGGTTGCCGAAGAAGACTCCACCTGGGGCGGGCGACCGATCAGCTTTCCACGCATTCAGGGCGCGGACGCTGTCGGTCGGGTGGTCGCCGTAGGCGAGGGCGCCGACCCGGCATTGATCGGCAAACGTGTGATGACCGACGGCTGGCTGCGCGACTGGTCGGACCCGGAAAATATGGACAAGGCTGGCTACTTCGGCTCCGAGATAGACGGTGGTTTTGCGGAATATACCAAGACTGACGTGCGCAACATGGCGGTTTTGGAATCCGGCCTGAGCGATGCCGAGCTTGCGACCTTCTCCTGCTCCTATTCGACGGCGGAAGGGATGTTGTCGCGCGCGAATGTCACCGCCGATGACACAGTTCTGGTGCCCGGCGCGTCGGGGGGGGTCGGCGGTGCGCTGGTACAGCTCGCCAAGCGCCGCGGCGCGCGGGTGATCGCTATGGCATCCGAGGCGAAACATGCCGATGTGGCCCGGCTCGGACCCGATCTCATCCTGCCGCACGCGCCGGAAAACCTGCGCAAGGCTTTGGGCGGTGAAAAGGTGACGGTCGTTGCGGATATCGTTGGCGGCCCCTACTGGCCCAAGCTGATCGACGTCCTCGAACGCGGCGGGTACTATACCTGTTCCGGCGCGATTGCCGGCCCCATGGTGACGCTCGATCTGCGCACTTTCTACCTGCGCGATCTGACCTTCACCGGCTCGACCATCATTCCGTCCACCATCTTCAAGGATCTCGTCGGCTATATCGAGCGTGGAGAGATCAAGCCGGTGTTAGCGGCCACCTATCCATTGTGCGAGCTCCGCGAGGCACAGGCAGCCTTTATCGACAAACGCCATGTCGGCAACATCGTGGTGATGCCATGAGCGACGCACTCGATAATCTGATGTCAGCGGTCGGTGATCTGGTCCGCGCGACGCCCGCTTTGCGCGACTTTGTGCAATGGCCTGATGCGCCGGTGCGGAACCCGTTGGCGCCGCTTGCCGTTCGCTGTATCCCGCTGATCGAAGGGACGAGCGCACCGGCATCGACCCTGACCGCGACGGTCGTCGATGCGGTCAGGGCTGCCGCCTCCGTGGCGCATTGGCAACAGACCTACGCCGAGGCCGAGGTGGGGCGCGATTTCCTGAACCGCTATGGCTGGTTCGAACTGTTGGGACCGAACGGGCACTTCCGCTCAGAGGCCATCCGCGCCTTTGTCGCCTTCTGGGGCGAGGGGCTGCACTACCCGATGCATCTTCACGAGCCAGAGGAATTGTACCACGTTCTCGCCGGCGCGGCCGAGTTTCATGCCGATGGCCTGCCTTCGATACTTGTGGGGCCGGGGGGCAGCCGGCACCACGACTCAAACCAGCCACATGCAATGGATACCCACGCTGAACCGGTCCTGACGCTGGTTCTGTGGCGCGGTTCGGGATTGTCCGGCAACGCGAGAATTGGCAAAAAATGAAAATCACCCGTATCACCGTCTGGGCGCTGGACCTGCCATTGGCTGAGCCATACTGGCTCTCAGGCGGGCGGTTGAAGTTTGAACGTCTCGACAGCACCTTCGTGCGGATCGACACCGACGAAGGCATTAGCGGCTGGGGTGAGGGCTGTCCTTGGGGCACCACCTATCTGCCCGCCCACGGACCGGGTATCCGCGCCGGTATCGCGACGTTCGCCCCCGCGATCCTTGGCCGTGATCCGCGTGCGCTTCGCGCGTTGAACGACGCCATGGATGTCCAATTGCCGGGGCATCTTTATGTCAAATCCGCCATCGACATGGCCTGTTGGGACATTCTGGGCAAGGTCGCGGGAATGCCGCTTTGGCAGCTGTTTGGCGGGGACAAAGCCACAGCTGTCGCTGTCAATTCCTCAATCTCCACCGGCACGCCGGAGGCGATGATTGCCCTGATCCGCCGCGCCAGTCAAAAATGTTACCGTGTTCATTCCGCCAAGCTTGGCGGGCATGACATCGAGGCCGATATCGCGCGGATCGAGGCGATCTCCGCGGCCCTGCCCAAAGGCGAAAAGGTGACGTATGACATCAATCGCGCCTGGACTCCCGGCGTGGCGGTGCAGGTGCTGAACTCGGTTGCCGCGCGGGATTGGGTCGAACAGCCTTGTGAAACGCTGGACCAATGCGCCCATGTGGCCCGACGGGTCGCCAACCCGATCATGCTGGACGAATGTTTGCACACATTCCAGGATCATTTGGATGCCTGGAGGCTTGGTGCCTGCGAAGGCGTGAAGGTCAAGCCAAACCGGGTCGGCGGCCTGACGAAAGCCCTACAGATCCGTGATTTTGGCGTGTCGGTTGGCTGGCAGATGCATATCGAGGATCTGGGTGGTTCGGCTCTTGCCGACACGGCCGCGATCCATCTGGCGAGTGCCACACCCGAGGCGAACCGGCTGGCCAGCTGGCTGTGTCATTATCATCTTTCGGTTGATCCCGTGCCGGGGCAGGGAGCGCGCAACGAAGGAGGTTTTGCAACGCCGCCATCCGCGCCCGGTCTGGGCGTGATTCCCGATCCTGCCGGGCTGGGCGATCCGGTCGCGATATATGAGGTTTCAAAATGAAAATCACCCGCCTGACCCTGTGGAACGTGCCGCTAACAAGCCATGTCGCCTATCACATGGCGGGCGGCAAGACCTGTGCCACGGTCGACTCGGTCGTGCTGCGTGTGGATACCGATGATGGCCTGTCGGGCTGGGGCGAGGTCTGCCCGATCCCGCATTACCTGCCGGCCTATGCCGACGGCGTGCGCCCCGCGCTGGAATATCTGGCGCCGGTTCTGATCGGCGGCGATCCGGTCGGGCCTGAGGCGCTGATGAGCCGGGCCGATGCCTGGCTTCAAGGTCATCCCTATGCCAAATCTGCGCTTGATCTGGCGCTTTGGGACATCACCGGCAAAGTCGCGGAACTGCCGCTTTATGCGCTTCTCGGCGGACGACAGGCGGTGGACATGCCGCTATATCATTCGATCACCTGTGCTGCGCCCGAGGAAATGGCTCGCATCGCGCGCGACGCGCAGGACGAGGGCGTGACCCAGTTTCAGGTCAAGCTGGGCGTGGATGACGATTGGCAGGCCGACGTGGCGCGGCTGCGGCTGGTGCGCGAGGCAGTGGGCGACGGGCCACTGGTCTATGGTGACTGGAACTGTGGCGCGACGCGGCTGGATGCGACACGGGCGGGCCGGGCGGTGGCCCATCTGGACGTGATGCTGGAACAGCCCTGTGCCACGCTAGAGGACTGCGCGGCGGTGCGCGCCGCCACCGGCCTGGCGATGAAAATCGACGAAAATGCCCATGATACGGCCTCGTTACTGCGGGCCTATGAGCTGGGGTGCATGGATGCCGTGGCACTGAAATTGTCGAAATCCGGCGGCCTCAGCGCGCTGCGCCGCATGCGCGACCTTTGCCTGCATCTTGGGCCGCGGATGTGCATTGAAGATACCTGGGGCTCGGACGTGACGACCGGGGCGCTTTTGCATCTTGCCGCGGCGACCCCGGCGCACCGGCTGCTGAACACCTGCGACCTGTCGAGCTATGTATCGCCCCGCCTCGACCATGGCGCACCCGTGCGACGCAAGGGCCGCATCGCCCCGCCGCAGGGTGTCGGGATTGGCGTCGAACCTGACGCTGAAACGCTCGGCCAGCCCTTTGCCATCATTGACTAGGAGCTTTCCTGTGTTTGACAAAACCACGATGAATTCCTGGGCCGAGCGTGCCTGTGCCGTCCTTCCGGCGGGCGGCTTCGGCAATTTCGATCCTTCGGTCTTTATTCGCGAAGGCAAGGGCAGCCGTGTCTGGGACGAGAACGGCAAGGAATATATCGACTACCTGATTGGGTCCGGTCCGATGATTTTAGGACACGGCCATCCCGAGGTACTAGAGGCGGTGGCCGAGCAGCTTCCCAAAGGTATGACGTTCTTTGCCAACAACGCCCCGGGCGTGGAACTGGCCGAGGAAATCTGCCGCGCGGTTGCCTGCGCCGATCAGGTCCGGTTTCTGGCCTCGGGGGGCGAGGCGGATATGTATGCGATGCGCCTCGCCCGCGCCTATACGGGCCGTGATAAGATATTGAAGTTCGAGGGCGGCTATCACGGCATGTCTGCCGAAGCGCAGATGAGTCTTGCGCCCACGCGTCTGGTGAATTTTCCGCAGGCCGTGGCCGACAGTGCAGGTATCCCCGAAGCGGTGCGCAATGAAATGCTGATAGCACCCTTCAATGATGTTGATTTTCTGGAAAGCCTGCTGGCAGAGCGGGGTGACCAGATTGCCGGCATCATCGTCGAACCCTTGCAGCGTATCATTCCGCCTACGCAGGGGTTTCTCCAGACGGTGCGGGACCTGTGTGACCGCTATGGCATCGTGCTTATCTTTGACGAGGTCGTGACCGGCTTCCGCCTTTCCTATGGCGGCGCGCAGGCGGCTTACGGCGTCATCCCGGATGTCTGCACGCTGGGTAAGATCATCGGCGGTGGGTTTCCCCTTGCCGCCGTCGCCGGGCGGCGCGTCATCATGGATCATTTCGACAAGACCATCGTCGGCGCCGATCGCTGGCTGATGATGCTGGGCACGCTCTCGGGCAATCCCGTGGCGGCGGTGGCGGGTCTGAAGACGATGGAAATCCTGCGCCGCGAAGGGGCTTATGACCAGCTTAAGGCGAATGGCGAATGCGTAATGGGCATCTATCGCAAACATCTGGACGCGTCGGGCATCGCCCACCGGATCGTCGGCCATGAGACATTGTTCGACGTGGTCTTCACCGATCGTGACGTTTGCAGCTACCGCGATGTGGTCAGCGCGAACGCCGCCAAGAACGCCCGCTTCAACGCCGTGCTGCGCGAGAACGGCATCTTCAAATCGCCCGGCAAGACCTATTCGCATCTTGCGCTGACCGAAGCGGACTTTGAGCTGACGGACGCAGCAATTGCCAAGGCCGCACAAGCTGTTGCTGGGTAGTGCGTTTAGGCATTTCCACAATAATGACGGCCGTCCGATCTGTGACGCGAGGGACCGACTGCAACGCAAAGCTCCGCATGGCGATGGGCGATACGCCTGAAACCGACCGGTTTGGGCTATGACAGGTGGCCGAAAATTCGCTGCAATACATAACGGGAGATGAGGAAATGGCGATGGTCTGGGCAATGATTACGAAGCGTCTGGCTTTGGGGTTGCTGACGCTGTTTGCCATTACACTCGTCATTTTTCTGGCAACCGAGATGTTACCGGGCGATCTGGCAAGGGCGGTTCTCGGCCAGTCGGCGACAGAGGAAACCGTGGCAGCGTTTCGGCATGAGCTTGGCCTCGATCTGCCCGCGCGCACCCGCTACCTGAACTGGCTGGGCGGCGCTTTGCAGGGCGATTTCGGCACGTCGCTGGCCAACAAACGCCCCATCGCGGACCTGATTTCCGGCAGGCTCAGCAATACGCTGTTCCTCGCGCTTTATGCCGCGGTAATCGCGGTGTCACTGTCATTAGTTCTGGGTATCTTGGCCGCACTTTTCCGCAACACGATCTTTGATCGCGGCGTCAATGCCCTCGCGCTGACGTCGATCTCCTTTCCGGAATTCTTTGTCGCCTACATCCTGATCTTCGTGTTCGCCCAGTCAGGGCTGTTCCCGTCGATGGCGCGTATCGACCCGGACAGCGGCCTGGGAGAGAAGCTTTATCGTGCTTTCCTGCCCGCCTTAACTTTGACGCTTGTTGTAACGGCGCACATGATGCGGATGACCCGCGCGGCGATCATCAACCTTCTCGCCTCTCCCTATATTGAGATGGCGCAGTTGAAGGGGATGAAACCGATGCGGGTGATTTTGTGCCACGCGTTGCCCAATGCGCTTGCGCCGATCGTTACCGTCGTCGCGCTGAACCTCGCCTATCTCATTACCGGTGTGGTCGTGGTCGAGGTGGTGTTCGTCTACCCCGGGCTTGGCCAGTTGATGATCGACTCGGTTTCAAAGCGTGACATTCCCGTGGTGCAGGCGGTCGCGCTGGTTTTCGCGGCAGCCTATGTGCTGCTGAATCTGGCGGCTGACGTATTGGCGACCCTGTCGAACCCACGTCTCATCCATAGCAAGTGAAGGGAGGTTGAAATGGCCGTTCTGATCCCCCTTTTCTGGATCGCCACGGCGGTCGCGTTTGCGATGGGAGCGGGGTGGCTGTTTCGCGTAATTGTCGTCAGGCTGACACGGGGCCAGACGGCCCGCACGCTGTGTACGGCGCCTGTCTCGGCGGGGTTCGGAATGCTGGTCATCATCGTCTACATCCTGATCGCGATCCTTGCGCCGGTTGTCGCGCCCTTTACCGAGCGTGAGGTTGTCGGGGCCCAGTTCCTGCCATGGGACGCGCCCTATATCCTGGGCACCGACAATCTGGGCCGCGACATGTTCAGCCGCTTGGTCTATGGCGCGCGCAATACCGTGGGCATCGCCTTCATGACCACGGCGCTGGCCTTTTTTCTCGGGGCGTTCTTCGGTCTGCTGGCGGCGACGGTGGGCGGCTGGCCGGATCAGGTCCTGAGCCGGATCGTGGATGTTTTGATGGCAATCCCATCCCTGATCTTCTCACTTCTCCTGCTTGCGATTTTCGGCACATCGGTCGTGACACTGATCCTGGTCATCGCGGTCATCGATTCCACACGGGTTTATCGGCTCGCCCGATCCGTCGCGTTGAATATTGTTGTGCTGGACTATATCGAGGCGGCAAAGCTCAGGGGTGAGGGGCTATGGCGCCTCATCATCCGCGAGATCTTGCCTAATGCGATGGCGCCGCTTGTTGCTGAATTCGGTTTACGCTTCTGCTTTGTGTTTCTGATGATCGCCGCGCTGAGCTTTCTTGGTGTGGGTCTCCAGCCGCCGACCGCTGATTGGGGATCGATGGTGCGCGAAAACGCAGCGTTGATCAGCTTTGGCGATGTGACGCCACTTCTGCCCGCGGGGGCGATTGCGCTATTGACGGTTGCCGTCAATTTCGTGGTGGACTGGATGCTGCATCGCGCAAGCGGATTGAAGGAGTGAGCGGATGACGAACACAGGCGCCACTGAGCCCGCCCTCCTGACGATCCGTGACATCCATATCGAGGGCCGCTCAGATGAGACTTGGACGCCGATCATCAAGGGGGTGGATATCACACTGAACAAAGGCGAAGTGCTAGGGCTGATCGGCGAGAGTGGTGCGGGAAAATCCACCCTGGGGCTCGCCGCGATGGGATTTACCCGCGGCGGCTGCCGGATTACGGGTGGCAGTATAAACTTTGACGGCATCGACCTGCTTAAGGCATCGAAAGACCAGCGGCGACGCCTGCGCGGTAAACGCATCGCTTATGTCGCCCAGTCGGCCGCGGCCAGCTTCAACCCGGCGCACAGGCTTATCGACCAGTATAGCGAGGCTCCCGTCAAACATGGCGTGATGGGCCGGACCGAGGCCGAGCACGACGCTGTGGAGCTATACCGCCGGATGCGCTTGCCAAATCCCGACGACATCGGCTTTCGCTATCCACATCAGGTGTCAGGCGGGCAGTTGCAGCGGGCGATGACGGCAATGGCGATGTCCTGCCGGCCTGACCTGATCATCTTTGACGAGCCCACGACCGCACTGGATGTGACGACGCAGATCGAAGTGCTGTCGGCGATCCGCGATATCGTCGCGCAGTTCGACACAGCAGCGATCTACATCACGCACGATCTGGCCATCGTGGCGCAGATGGCCGACAGGATCAAAGTGCTCCTCAAGGGCGACGAGGTCGAAGAGGCCGATACCCGAACCATGCTTGCCACCCCGCAGGACGCCTACACGAAATCGCTCTGGGCGGTGAGGACTTATGCCCGCGCCAAACAACCGCCAGTGGCCGAGGGCGCGGTGCCGGTGGTGTCCGTGCAGGGCGTGACGGCAGGTTATGGCAGGGTCGAAATCCTCAAGAATGTCAGTTTTGACATTCATCGCCAAAGGACTGTCGCCGTGGTGGGCGAAAGCGGCAGCGGCAAATCTACCGCCGCGCGGGTGATCACCGGTCTGCTGTCGCCGCGGCAGGGCCGGATTCGGCTGGATGGCGTGCCACTGCCCGCAAGTTATCGGGGCCGCAGCCGAGACCAGTTGCGCCAGGTGCAGATGATCTACCAGATGGCCGATACCGCGCTGAACCCGAAGCTGCGTTTGCGCGAATTGATCGGTCGCCCCGCGCAGATGCATCTGGGGCTCCGGGGCAAGGCGCTGACTGACCGGATCCGCGACCTGCTGAACCTGATCGAATTGGACCCCGACACCTATATTGATCGTCTGCCCTCCGAGTTGTCGGGCGGCCAGAAGCAGAGGATTGGTATCGCGCGCGCCCTCGCGGTGGAACCGAAGTTCATCATTTGCGATGAGGTAACGTCGGCGCTGGATCAACTGGTGGCGGAAGGCATCCTGAAACTTCTCGACAGACTACAGTCGGAATTCCATCTGGCCTATATGTTCATCACCCACGATCTCGCCACGGTGCGATCCATCGCCGACGAAGTGGTGGTGATGCAGAATGGCCAGATTGTCGAGCAGGGACCGAAGCAGGAGATGTTCCAGCCGCCGCATCATCCTTATACCGCGCTTCTGCTGTCTTCGGTCCCCGAAATGGATCCGGACTGGCTGAACAGGCTGCTGGAGGAGCGCACGGGCGACCCGGGGCACAGCACAGGTGCTTGAGGAAAGGCGGCCGCGAAATTCTCCCCGGTCGTCAAGTCAGACCGTCGCACGAAGCGGACGCCGCGACATCAGGATATCTGACGCCACCGTTTCTCACATACTTCGCCGCCATGGGCTGAACCGTCTTCCGCGCGACGCCCGCATGCGCAAGGTCCATGCCGCAGAGCTTGAGGAGCTGACGATGATGCCGGAAACGGCGGAAGTCGCCGGCTTCGGCCAGGGCGGTCAGCGCATTGATAGGCCCGATCCCAGCGACAAGCGCTCGGATGTGGCGGGGTGCGTTGGCGTCCGCGGGTTTTGCTGCTTTGGATCTTTGAGGCGTTTCAAATTTCAATGAGCCTGACCTGCCACGGTATTTTCCTCCATGAGGACTTGGGGTCCGACCCAACGGAGGGACGGACAATGAAGCGATCGAGATACAGCGAAGAACAGATCATCGGCATCCTGACCCATCTCTTCACCCTTT